>QCFZ01000041.1 GCA_003278255.1 Prochlorococcus sp. AG-363-O15 | reverse complement strand
AAGTTTTCATCTATGTAGTGAAAATAAGGCATTAGAACGTTTTAAAGGCGATGGCCAAATGGTTAATCCAGGAGAAACGATTGCTAAGGGTATTAAGTCTGAAACAATGGTATTTGTTCAGACTGTTGACACTCCAGAAGGGACAGGACTTTTACTTAGACCTGTTGAGGAATACACCATCCCTAATGAAGCTCAATTACCAGAACTTTCACATGTAAAACAGCCTAAGGGTCCTTCTCTAGGTTTAAAAGCAACTCAGAGACTTGCCTTTAAAGATGGTGAGTTAATTAAATCTGTTGAGGGAGTTGAGTTACTTAAAACACAGTTGAGCTTGGAGACATTTGAGACAACCCCTCAAATGACTGTTGATGTAGAAGCCGTTAAAGATAAGCGTGCAAAAACAATTGAAAGGTTGAGTTTAGTAATCCTTGAGAGCATTTTGGTGCGTAGAGATACTATGTCCGATTCAAGTCATGGCTCTACTCATACTGAATTACAAATTGAGGACGGTCAGATTGTCAAATCTGGCGATGTAGTTGCAACTACCCAGATCCTATGTAAGCAAGAAGGTATTGCACAATTGCCTGAAGTTCATGAAGGTGATCCTGTAAGACGATTAATAGTTGAAAGGCAAGAAGATACAACTACTGTTTCAACTAAAGGAAAACCTATAGTTGAAGTTGGCCAAAGGGTTGTAGATGGTGATTTGGTGGCTGAAGGAGAGAAAATAAATTGTTGTGGTGAGATTGAATCTGTAGATAGTAAAGGGGTAACTCTTCGCTTAGGCAGGCCTTATATGGTTTCACCAGACTCTGTTTTACATGTGCGTGATGGTGATTTGGTGCAACGAGGTGATGGTTTAGCTTTGTTGGTATTTGAACGTCAAAAGACTGGAGATATTGTTCAGGGACTCCCAAGAATTGAAGAATTGCTAGAAGCTCGTCGTCCCCGTGAGTCAGCTGTACTTTGTAGGAAACCTGGAATTGTAGATATAAAACAAGAGGAAGATGATGAATCAATAACTGTCACTGTTATTGAGTCAGATGATGCTATTGGTGAATATCCAATACTTCTTGGAAGGAATGTCATGGTAAGTAATTCTCAGCAGGTTTCTGCAGGAGAATTACTTACTGATGGGCCAGTAAATCCTCATGAATTGTTGGATTGCTTCTTCTCTGATTTAAGGGATAGAAAGCCATTAATGGAGGCTGCTCAGGAAGCAATCGCAAAGCTTCAACATCGTTTGGTTAATGAAGTGCAGAATGTCTATAAGTCTCAAGGCGTGTCAATTGATGACAAGCATATTGAGGTAATAGTTCGCCAAATGACTAGCAAAGTGAGAATTGAGGACGCTGGAGATACAACTTTGTTGCCTGGGGAATTAATTGAGCTTCGTCAAGTTGAAGATACGAATCAGGCTATGGCTGTTACAGGTGGGGCTCCTGCTGAATTTACTCCTGTACTTCTTGGAATTACAAAAGCTTCATTGAATACAGATAGCTTTATTTCAGCAGCTTCATTCCAAGAAACAACACGGGTGTTAACAGAAGCGGCTATTGAAGGGAAGAGTGATTGGCTTCGTGGTCTTAAAGAGAATGTGATTATTGGACGCTGGAATTCTTCTTCTTCAATTGGATTATATGCAATTAAATTCACATGACTCTGAAATCCCCGAACCTTTTCAGCAAGTTCTTCTGCATGCTTAGGTTCATCATTAACATGACCAATAAGAATATACTCAAAAGTTACTCTTCTACCAGTAATAGAAATATATTTTCGGCAGTCTTCTAATAAAGATTGAATTGGATAAGTTATAGACGAGGGAATAAGAGTTTCCCTTAATTTCTGATTTGAGGCATGCAAACTTACAGCAAGAGTAAATTGTGCACGACCTAGGGTTTCAAGAGCAGATTCAGCCAGTTTTGGCAATGCATTAGGGATCCCTACTGTACTTATGGTGATGCGACGCTGACCAATTCCTAGATCATCATTCAAACATCTGATTGCTAATAAAACTTGTTGAATATTTAAAAGAGGTTCTCCCATACCCATAAATACTA
>QCFZ01000040.1 GCA_003278255.1 Prochlorococcus sp. AG-363-O15 | reverse complement strand
TGCAGCAGTAGCTGCAGCAAAAGGTGTTGTAGATAAATTAATTGAGCGACAGCGTGAAGAACAAGGTACTTGGCCTGAAACAATCGCCTGTGTTCTTTGGGGTACTGACAATATCAAAACCTATGGAGAATCTCTGGCCCAAATCCTCTGGTTCATTGGTGTAAGACCAAAGCCAGATTCAGTAGGTCGAGTTAATAAACTCGAACTCATACCCCTTGATGAACTAAAACGTCCAAGAATTGATGTTGTGGTTAATTGTTCAGGAGTTTTTCGTGATTTATTTATAAATCAAATGGCACTAATAGATCAAGGAGTAAAAATGGCTGCTGAAGCTGAGGAGCCAATTGACCAAAATTTTGTACGAAAACATGCATTAGAACAAGCTAAAGAAGAAGGTACAAATATTAGAGATGCAGCCTGTAGGGTATTTTCTAATGCAAGTGGAAGTTATAGCTCAAATGTCAACTTAGCAGTTGAGAATTCAACATGGGAAGAAGAGGGAGAACTACAAGAAATGTACTTATCTCGTAAGACATTTGCATTTAATGCTGACAATCCTGGTGAAATGAATCAAAAAAGACAAGTATTTGAATCTGTAATGAAAACCGCTGACGTCACTTTTCAAAATTTAGATTCTGCAGAAATATCATTAACAGATGTAAGTCATTATTTCGACTCAGATCCAACAAATCTCATAAAGAATCTCAGGGATGATGGCAAAGCACCAAGTAGTTTTATAGCAGATACAACTACTGCAAATGCTCAAGTTAGGTCATTAAGTGAAACCATTAGATTGGATTCACGCACAAAGTTGCTAAATCCAAAATGGTATGAAGGTATGCTTAATTCCGGATATGAAGGTGTTAGAGAAGTATCAAATCGTCTCAATTACACTCTTGGATGGAGTGCTACTAGTGGCCAAGTAGATAACTTTGTTTATGAAGAGTCAAATGAGACATTTATAAATGATCCCGAAATGAGAAAACGTCTTATGGAACTAAACCCTCATAGTTTCAGAAGAATTGTAGGTACATTATTAGAAGTAAATGGACGTGGATACTGGGAAACATCTGATGAAAATATCGAACAACTTAAAGAGCTTTATCAAGAAGTAGAAGACAGGATAGAAGGAGTTAACACAGAATCAGAATAAAAGAAATTAAGGATATAATTACTATAACCAAAGCTTATTTGCCATGGAAATTGTTTTGTAGATAGGCCCAACATCATGCACTCTAACAAGAGCTACTTTTGTCTCAACACATTTGCACACAACAGCTGATGTACCCCATATTCTTTCATTCATATTAGGTTCCTTAAGAACATCACCTATAAATCTTTTTCGTGATGGTCCAACTAAAATTGGAAATTTACTCTTGCATAAATCCTTTAACCTTCGCAATATAATTAGATTATGTTCTGTATTTTTAGCAAACCCCAAACCAGGGTCCCATATTATTTGACTAGAAGAAACACCTTTTTGAATGGCAGTTTCTGTCTTTATCAACAATTCATTATAAAGTTCTTTATAAATATCTTTGTAATTAGCTAATTGGTTCATGGTTTTACTATTTCCTCGGCTATGCATGATTACATAGGGACATTGAGCATCAGAAATGACACTTAAAATATTCACATCATGGCTTCCTCCACTAACATCATTAATCCAATCAGCTCCTTCCTTTAAGGCAGCTTCAGCAACACCAGACAAAAAAGTATCGACAGAGATAATCACTTTAGGAAAAGATCTACGAATAGCTTTTAGAGCTGGAATTAATCTATTTAATTCTTCTTCTGTACTAATAGATGAAGCACCAGGACGTGTACTTTGAGCTCCAATATCAAGGACATCAGCCCCTGCTTCCAGGTGAGATTGCGCTTGTTGCAGCGCTTTTTCTGCGTCTAGAAAAAGTCCGCCATCGCTAAATGAGTCTGGGGTAATGTTAATAACACCCATAACCAATGTTTTTTCAAGCCATTGATTAGGCCATGGACCTTTAGAGAGATCGGTAATTGGCAATTCTTGCAAAGCTTTCAGGGTTTAATGATGCACCACCTACAAGGACTCCATCGATATCACTCATAGACATCAACTCGTCAATGT
>QCFZ01000039.1 GCA_003278255.1 Prochlorococcus sp. AG-363-O15 | reverse complement strand
GAACTTGGAATTATCTGGTGAATCCTATTGCTAAAGCCTAGTCTTGCTAGTCCAGCCGCAGCAAGAATTAAACAATCGTATGCACCTGAGTCAAGCTTTTCAAGTCTAGTAATTACATTCCCTCTCACATCTTTGAAGACAAGGTGAGGGAAATGGTGTCTAAGTTGTGCGAGTCGTCTTAATGAGCTTGTTCCTACTACAGATCCAGGAGGCAGAGTCTCCAATTGATGGTCAGCATTTTTAGCATTAACAACTAATGCGTCCGCTGGATTTTCTCTCTTGGTGATGCATCCAAGTGTTAGGCCTTCAGGAAGATTGGTAGGTAGATCTTTTAAGGAATGAACTGCTATCTCTGCTCTTCCTACAAGCATTTGGGCTTCTAATTCTTTTGTGAAAAGACCTTTGTCTCCAATTTTAGCCAAAGCCACATCCAAGATTTTGTCCCCTTGGGTAGCCATTGCTTCTATTGATATGGCTAGGTTTGGGTGGGCATCTTGTAGCTCCTTTTGCACCCAGTTGGTCTGGACCATTGCCAGCTGGCTTCGGCGAGAGGCGATGCGCAGTTGGTCTAGAGCCATTTGAAATTCTTAGTATTCATTCAGATTAATCAGCCAACCTGTCCATATTTACCCATCCTGAACAAAGTTTTATTTCTTTGACTTGTTTGGGATGGCTTTCGAGGCCTCAATACGAAAGCTTTCTGAAGCTCAATATTAGGGGCAATTACGACTTCATTGCTGAATTTTCTAGAAAATTGTTTAGGAAGGTTCCTAAATTGTATTTAAAACAGGGTAATTTCGTTGAATAGAAACTTTATAAACTGAAGTTATAGCAGCAGTTTTGGAGTAACGAATAGATTAGATATGACAGCTATAATTTTAGATAAATCGCCTCAGGAAAATTTTTCAGATAACTTCCTATGACCATACAATTAAATCACTTTGATTGATTATTCTTGACTTGTTAAATTAGCTGCAAATTGAATCTAAATAATTCGTTCTTTTATTTTATGTATTCTTTTAAAACACCGTTGCGATTTGGATGGCGAAGTTTTCTTAATGCTTTTGCCTCGATCTGTCTAATTCGCTCTCTTGTTACATCAAAGATTTGTCCAATTTCTTCAAGAGTCTTCATTCTTCCATCATCTAGGCCATAACGAAGTCGTAATACATCTCTTTCCCTTGGGCTAAGAGTTGCTAAAACTCCTTCTAAATCCTCCCTAAGTAGGTTCTTAGCTACATCTTGTTCTGGGTTCTCGATATCTGCTTCGATGAAATCGCCTAGACGTGAATCTTCTTCTTTTCCTATTGGTGTTTCTAGGGATATTGGTAGTTGTGCACTTTTAGCAATGAAGCGTAGTTTTTCAATTGTCATTTCCATACTTTCAGCTATTTCCTCTTCTGTTGGTTTCCTTCCAAACTCTTGACTTAGCACTTTTGTTGTTTTCTTTATTCTTGAAATAGTTTCATATAAATGAACAGGAAGACGAATTGTGCGACTTTGATCTGCTATTGCCCTTGTTATTGCCTGTCTGATCCACCAGGTTGCATATGTTGAGAATTTATATCCTTTTTCATGGTCAAATTTCTCAGCTGCACGAATAAGACCAAGACTTCCTTCTTGAATAAGATCTTGGAAAGATAGACCACGATTCATATATTTTTTTGCAATTGAAACTACTAGACGTAGATTTGACTGAACCATTTTTTCTTTAGCTCGTCTACCCAGCATTAATCGACGTCGGAATTTGATATTTGTCATACCTACAAGTCCAGCCCATTCTTTATTGCTGGGGTAATGATTATTGTCAGTTTCGAATTGGGCTGCTAGCTCTTCAAGATGAAGCAAATCGGCAATTTTACGAGCAAGTTCAATTTCTTCATCTGGCCTTAATAGACGTATTCGACCAATTTCCTGAAGGTATACACGAATAGAGTCTTCTGTATATACGCCTTTAGGTCCAATTTTTATGCTTGCTAGTGCTTTATTTCTTGCTTCTAAGTCACTATCCGTAGCTGAAGCACTTAGTGCTGCATCTGGTTTTATTTTATTGGTAGCAAGTAAATCTTCACTAGCAGTAGTTGCTACTACTACTAGTGGATTTTGATTTTTTTGACAATTCAGGGGTAGTTTTTTTCTTTGAATTTTTAGTTGAAGTCCCAACAGATTTTTTT
>QCFZ01000038.1 GCA_003278255.1 Prochlorococcus sp. AG-363-O15 | reverse complement strand
TGGGAGATTCTGAGGCGCTTGAAGTAGGGGATTGGGCTATAGCATTAGGAACCCCTTATGGACTTGAGAGGACAGTCACTCTTGGGATAGTTAGTAGTTTGCATAGAAATATAAGTAGCCTTGGTTTCTCTGATAAACGTTTGGATCTTATTCAAACTGATGCTGCTATTAATCCGGGTAATTCTGGGGGACCTCTTGTTAATAGTTATGGGGAAGTAGTCGGGATAAATACCTTAGTTAGGTCAGGACCTGGAGCTGGACTTGGCTTTGCTATTCCTATAAATCTTGCTCGAAATGTATCTGAACAATTGCTTCAAGATGGAGAAGTCATTCATCCATACCTAGGTGTTCAGCTCATATCCCTTACGCCACGTTTGGCGAAAGAACATAATCGTGATCCAAATGCACTTGTAGAACTGCCAGAACGTTCTGGTGCTTTGGTTCAATCAGTAGTGCCAAATAGTCCAGCTGAGAGAGCTGGGTTGAGACGAGGGGATCTTGTGATTGCTGCTGGTTCAATCCCAATATTGGATCCGCAAACTTTGCTTGAGCAGGTTGATCATGCAGAGATCGGCACTCCTTTTTTGATCAAGGTCATGAGAGATAGAACAGAGATGAGTCTTTCAATAAAACCTGAAGCATTGCCAGGATTTAGTTGAAAAGCTTGCTACGGTCTCGCCAATTATTGATGCCAGATGTCTGACCTTCAGAATCAAATGAAGCTAGCTGTTGCTGAAGCTGCTGTAAAACAAATCAAAGATGGAATGATTCTTGGGCTTGGGTCAGGATCAACAGCTGCCTTGATGATCAAGGCTTTGGGTTCAAAAATTTCGTCTGGTGAATTGAAAGGGATTGTTGGTGTACCAACTTCTTTTCAAGGAGAAGTATTGGCTTCTGAATTAGGGATCCCTTTGACTAGTCTCAGTGGGATTAGTCATATTGATTTAGCAATTGACGGGGCTGATGAAGTTGATCCATCCTTTCAATTGATTAAAGGTGGAGGAGCTTGTCATGTTCAAGAAAAATTAGTAGCAAGTTTGGCTAAACGTTTTGTGGTAGTAGTAGATTCCAGCAAAATTGTTGAGACACTCAATCTAGACTTTCTACTTCCAGTAGAAGTTCTACCTTCTGCATGGACTCAAGTGCAAAATAATCTTAAAGAAATGGGTGGATCAGCTTATTTAAGAATGGCACAAAAAAAAGCTGGGCCGGTTGTAACTGATCAGGGGAATCTGGTTTTAGATGTGAAAATTGAGGGGGGAATTAAAGACCCTGAAAGATTAGAAGCAGAGATTAATAATATACCTGGAGTTTTAGAAAATGGCCTTTTTGTTAACCTCGTCGATGAGGTATTGGTTGGAGATATTATTGATGGAGTCGCTTCTGTAAGAAGTCTTTAGCGTTCTAATTCTTTCTATTTAGTAGTTCTTATCCTTACTGATTCTGAATGACTATGCAGTCCTTCGCTTTTGGCTAGTTCTCTAATTGCATCACTAGTATTTCTCAAGGCTGATTCTGTGAATTCAATCAATGAAGTGTTTTTCATAAATGTTTCTACACTTAATGCCCCGCTATACCTTGCAGATCCAGATGTCGGGAGCGTATGATTTGGTCCAGCTAGATAGTCCCCTGTTGCTTCTGGTGACCATTCTCCTATAAATATTGCACCTACGTTATTGATTTTTTCTAGAAGTGAATTTGGATTTTTCACAAGCAATTCCAAATGCTCAGGTGCAAATTCATCGCTTAGAGAAATGCATGTTTGCATGTCGTTACAAATAACTATTAGTCCCCAGTCATGAAGAGAAGCTCTGCAAATATCTTCTCTTGGATGATTCTTGAGCTGCTTCTCTATCTCAGAAGGAAGTTCTTCAGCAAGTTTATTGTCTGTAGTTAACAATAAACTTGCTGCTAATGGATCATGCTCTGATTGAGCAAGAAGATCAGCTGCTATTTGCTCTGATTTTGCAGTTTCATCAGCAATTATTAGAACCTCACTAGGGCCTGCTAAAGAATCAATTCCAACTTGACCATATACTGCTTTCTTTGCAAGTGTTACATAAAGATTGCCAGGCCCAGTTATTACATCAACTTTGTTTATTGTTTCGGTTCCATAGGCTAATGCCGCAATAGCTTGAGCTCCTCCTATTCGAATTACATTTTTAATTCCTGTAAGATATGCTGCCGCCAAAACTACAGGATTTATTTCTCCATTTGAATTTGCAGGTGTAACCATTGTTATTTCTTCTACTCCTGCTACTTGTGCAGGAATTGCATTCATTAATACTGTGCTTGGATAAGAAGCTCTTCCTCCTGGAATATAAATACCTGCTTTTTTAACTGCTCTCCATCTTCTCCCAAGTTTTTCTCCATATTTTCCTTCCACTAAAAGATCTTTAGGTAGTTGGAGTTGATGAAAAGCTTTTATTCGATCATTTGCGACTTCTAGGGCATTTTTGAGAGCACTTGGGATCGTTTCCCATGCATTAGCAAGAACTTTTTGCGGAACTTTTAGTGGATCTGGTTTAAATCCATCAAATTTTTCGGTGAATTGAATTAATGCGTTGTCTCCATTT
>QCFZ01000037.1 GCA_003278255.1 Prochlorococcus sp. AG-363-O15 | reverse complement strand
TTCCTCCGTCTCGTCTGATTCATCCATAGGATAAACAAATCCTTTGGCTCGTCCGCTTAGTACCGACTTGCCTATTGACAGAGCCTTTTGTGCAGCTGTGGCGGCCTTAGCTTTCCAGACTGCATGCCTTTGGTTTCTTTTGCTTTTTGAGGTCTTTTTCTTCGGTACAGCCATCTCAGGCAGATATTATTAATTACCCATCATCTATCTTCGATAGGCATTGCGTCAAATCCCTACCCCTTTGGTTAAGCATTCTTGACTTGTGGATCGACCAAAACCTTTGCTTCCTTCAATTAAGGAGTAAGTTCCCATTTGTGCAATCGCTCTTGAGAACTTTGAACTATTAGATGGAGAAATTTTTAAATGTCACAGCCTACCCAGTTGAGCTACAGCGGTTTACTGACTCAGATAAACACTGGAGCCGTTAAGAACCTTGTTTTAATTCCTGCAAGAAGGGAAGTTAAGGTTTTATTTATAGATGGTACTCAGCAAATAGTTCCAATTCTTCCAAATGATCAACTGATTCTTCGTACTGCTGAGGCTTCTGGCACTCCCTTAACCGTCAAAGATTTGCGAAGTGAGCAGGCCTTGGCATCTGTGACAGGGAATCTTGCATTAATTATGATTGTCATTGTTGGTCTTGGTTTCCTTTTCCGTCGTTCAGCCAATATTACAAATAGAACTATGGGTTTTGGTCGCAGTCAACCAAGAATAAAAGCCCAAGATCAACTCCCCATCCGCTTCGAAGATGTTGCTGGTATTTCTGAAGCAACTGAGGAATTACAAGAAGTTGTTTCCTTTCTTTTAAAACCAGATAGACTTATAAAATTAGGAGCAAAAATACCAAGAGGGGTATTATTAATTGGCCCTCCTGGCACAGGCAAAACCCTGTTAGCTAAAGCTATAGCAGGCGAAGCTGGCGTTCCATTCTTTTCTATTGCTGCGTCTGAATTCGTAGAATTATTCGTTGGCGTTGGAGCTAGCAGAGTTAGAGACTTATTTAATAAAGCCAAGGAAAAAGCACCATGTATCATTTTTATAGACGAAATAGATGCTATCGGAAGACAAAGAGGAACTGGTATTGGAGGAGGAAATGATGAACGAGAACAAACTCTAAATCAATTACTTACTGAGATGGATGGCTTTACTGAAAATTCAGGAATTATTCTCCTAGCTGCTACTAATAGGCCAGATGTTTTAGATTCTGCTCTTACTAGACCTGGTAGATTTGATAGACGTATCTTTGTAGATTTACCTGATAGAAAAGGACGCAAGGACATACTTTCTGTACATGCTCGTACGAGACCTTTATCAGAAGAAGTATCTCTTAATGACTGGGCAATACGGACACCGGGATTCTCTGGTGCAGATTTAGAAAATCTATTAAATGAGGCTGCTATTATCACTGCTAGGGACCAAAAGTGCTTAATTTCTAATCATCACATAGAAAATGCATTGGAACGAATAACAATTGGATTTACTGCAGCACCTTTACAAGATAATGCTCAAAAAAGATTAATTGCTTATCATGAAGTCGGGCATGCTCTTGTCGCAGTATTAACACCTAAGGCTGATAGACTGGATAAGGTAACTCTTCTTCCAAGAACAGGTGGAATTGGAGGTTTTACAAAATTTGTTCAAGATCAAGATATTATTGATTCCGGGTTGATAACAAAGAGTTACCTGTTTGCACGTATAGTTGTAACTCTTGGGGGAAGAGCTGCTGAGTTGCTTGTTTTTGGTGATAATGAAGTTACTCAAGGTGCTAGTAGTGATTTACAAGAAGTAGCTAATTTAGCCAGGGATATGGTTACCAAATTTGGCTTTTCAACTTTAGGTCCATTATCTTTAGAATCATCAGGCCCAGAAATTTTTCTTGGTCGAGATCTAATGCAAGGTCGTACTGAATATGCACAATCTACAGGAAAAGAAATAGACCTTCAGGTTAGACAATTAGCCAAATTGGCTATGGATCAGGCAACAAAACTATTAAAACCACGGAGAGATGTTATGGACAGGTTAGTTGATGCATTAATTGATGAGGAAACTCTATATATAGATAGGTTTTTGACTTTAGCTGGTCTAGGTTAAATATAAAATCAGCTTTGGTATAGACAGTTGGCTTAGTCTTGGGAGAATAGTAGTAGGGCTCGAGTCATTTTTCAGACACTTCAATGAGAACATTAACTAGACTTCGTTTTGCTCTTATTGGCTTAGCCATTTCATGGATACTGATTCGTATGAATGTGGAATGGCAATGGTTTTCCCAATTCGAATGGCAAAATTCATTGTTAACAAGATGGCTTTGGCAGATCAGTGGATTAGTGCTATCAGGTCTCTTTTCCGTTTTATGTTGGGGGTGGCAAAGAAAGTGGATAAAACTTGGAAATTTACCAGGTCCAATTCACGAAGATAAGAAACTTAGCTCTTTTAGATATTTATTCGCATTAACTATTAGCCTTTTTCTTATATCTGCTGTAATATTTTGCTTTACTAAGTTAGCTTTAGTTGCTTTATTTAATCCATTCTCTCTAGGAATCTGGTGGAGCCAAATATTTTCGATTCAAGAAGCTGGCTCCCTACCGTTATTTACATTATTAGCTTTGATATTTCTTTTAGTCAAATATAAAAGACTTATTCGAATCATTCAATTAATAGGTAGTTTATTTTTCTGTCTAGTTGTAGCTAGAGCATGGGGCATATGGGCTTTGGGCCTGTCTATTCCGCAGTCAGGTTTTAGCGAACCACTATTCAATGCCGATGTGGCATTTGGTTTAGGTAGATATCCTGCACTTACTCTAGGATTTTTGTTGGTGTTTCTTTTATTGATTCTTACTGCAACAACATCTTATTGGATTCAGTTGACCGCATTTAACAGACTCTCAGATTGGTCTGCTCCTCACTTAACAATAACGCAAAAGAATCTCTTACGTCCAATATCATTTTTGATTGTTTTGTGCGGCTCTTCTCTCCTTTGGCTTTCTCGACATAATTTTCTATGGACTCAGAATGACTCATTTCCTGGAGCTGGTTGGCTTGATGTTCACTTTAATGTTCCATTAAGGACAGCCTCCTCACTTTTTTTAATCGTCTTTGCTTTTTTATTAATTCCTCTTCATTTTATTCCTTATAGACGATATCTACGTCGAATAAGCTTTTTGCTATCTATAGGCAGCATATTCTTAGAATTTAGCTTAACACCCGTACTCCAATGGATATTAGTAAGGCCAAGAGAATTATCATATGAAACACCATATTTAGAGAGG
>QCFZ01000036.1 GCA_003278255.1 Prochlorococcus sp. AG-363-O15 | reverse complement strand
AAAAACTTCTCTCATGTTGATATAGATACAGCAAGTATTTATTGTGGCATGGATGTATATCTAACAAGAAAACTTTCCCTTAAATTAAAAAGAAAACTAGAAGAAATGGGCCCAGAACTTCTATCCTTACTTACGAATATAGAGCTGCCTTTGGAACCAGTTTTAGCCCTTATGGAAGCAACTGGTATTCGAATAGATATTCCTTATTTAAAAACACTATCTCTAGAATTAAAAGATAATCTAGATAAACTTGAAAAACAAGCCCACAAAGAAGCTGGCCAAACCTTTAACCTAGCCTCTCCTAAACAATTAGGAGAAATATTATTTGAAAAACTAAATCTTAATAGAAAAAAATCTCGTCGTACAAAAACCGGATGGAGTACTGATGCAAGTGTTTTAGAAAAACTTGAGTCTGACCATCCTGTAATTCCAAAAGTTATTGAGCATCGAGTGCTAAGCAAATTACTAAGTACTTATGTTGATGCTCTTCCTCAACTAGTCGAAAAAGAAACTGGCAGAGTACATACTGATTTCAATCAAGCAGTAACAGCAACAGGAAGATTAAGCAGTAGCAATCCAAACCTACAAAATATCCCTATAAGGACCGAGTTCAGTAGAAGGATTCGTAAAGCTTTCTTACCACAGGAAAACTGGAAACTACTTAGTGCAGATTATTCACAAATAGAGCTAAGAATTTTAGCCCATCTTTCTGGAGAAGAAGCACTTATAGATGCTTATCAAAATGGTGATGATGTGCATGAACTTACAGCAAAAATTCTTCTTGAGAAAGATTCAATAGACCCTAATGAACGTCGACTTGGAAAAACAATAAATTTTGGAGTGATTTACGGTATGGGTGCTCAACGATTTGCAAGATCAACAGGAGTTAGTCCATCAGAAGCAAAAGAATTTCTATCAAAATATAAAAATAGATATCCAAAGGTTTTCTCTTTTCTTGAACTTCAAGAAAGACTTGCTTTAAGCAGAGGCTACGTTTCCACTTTATTAGGTCGTCGCAGGTCATTTAACTTTGACAAAAATGGATTAGGTCGCTTGCTAGGCAAAGATCCACAACAAATTGATCTGAATATTGCGCGTAGAGGAGGAATGGAAGCTCAACAACTTAGAGCTGCTGCAAATGCACCTATACAAGGTTCAAGTGCAGATATCATAAAAATCGCAATGATTAAACTTCAAAGCAAATTAGAGTCCTGTAAATTGCCTGCCCATTTGCTTCTTCAAGTACATGACGAGCTGGTACTAGAAGTTAAACCCGATGCATTAGAAGAAGTGCAAGAGCTTGTACGCAACACAATGGTTCAAGCAGTAAAGCTAAAAGTCCCTCTAGTCGTTGAAACAGGAGCAGGTCCTAACTGGATGGAAGCAAAATAAATAGAATTAGTACCTTAATGGCTATAGCCTTTTCTCATTAAACAAAAAAGTGTCCCTGCGGCTTACCAACACTCTTACTCGCCAAACAGAACTCTTCCGTTCTCTTTTGCCAAATCAAGTAAGTATCTACTGTTGTGGAGTAACCGTCTATGACTTATGTCATATTGGCCATGCAAGAAGTTACATCGTATGGGATGTATTACGAAGATATTTAATTTGGAGTGGCTACAAAGTTACCTTTGTGCAAAATTTCACTGATATTGATGACAAAATACTAAACCGTGCATCCAAAGAAGGATCCACAATGCATGAAGTTAGTGAAAGAAATATTCAAGAATTTTACAAAGATATGGATGCATTAGGGATTATGAGAGCAGATCGTATGCCACGTGCAACAAAGTGTATTGTTGAGATTCGCTCTCTCATTGAAGAATTAGAAGCCAAGGGTTCAGCCTATTCAATTGATGGTGATGTGTATTTTTCAGTGATGAAGCAAGCAGATTATGGAAAGCTAAGTGGGCGGAATTTAGAAGAACAATATATTAATGCAGACAAGCGTATGCACAAGTCTGAGGGATCTAAAAAAAATCATTCCTATGACTTTGCTCTTTGGAAATCAGCAAAAAAGGGTGAGGCTTATTTTCCATCAAAATGGGGCAATGGCCGTCCCGGTTGGCATATTGAATGTTCAGCAATGGTTAAGAAAGAATTAGGAGACACTATTGATATTCATCTAGGAGGGACAGATTTAATCTTCCCACATCACGAAAATGAAATTGCACAATCCCAAGCAGCCACTGGCAAAGAACTTGCTCGTTATTGGCTTCACAATGGGATGGTTAATGTGGGGGGAGAAAAGATGAGTAAATCTCTAGGAAACTTCACAACAATTCGCGATCTCCTAGACAAAGGAGTTTCTGCAATGACAATCAGATTTTTTGTACTCCAAGCACATTATAAAAAACCTCTCGATTTTAGTGATGAAGCACTAAAATCTGCTTCAAAAGGCTGGAAAGGTCTCAACTCTGCTTTATCTTTAGGGACGAATCATGGTGAAATTCTTGGCTGGTCTAAAAGTATAGGAAGAGACAAAGAACATGATAATCCTTGCAAAGAAATACTTGAAGAGGAATTAAATCAATTTCATTTGCGTTTTATTAATGCAATGGATGATGACCTCAATACCTCTGGTGCATTAGCTGTTGTTTTTGATTTAGCAAGACCACTTCGTGCATTAAACAACCAAATTGAGCGCAGAGAGTTTTCTCAAAAAAAATCTGATGAGATAAGAACTTTATATAAACGCTGGACACTATTAACAAAACTATCAAACGTCCTTGGACTAAAGCCAGAAAAGCCAATGAACTTATCATCTAAAAAAGATAATAATATTGAAGATCAAGACATAGAAAATGCAATTGCACAACGTAAAAAAGCTAAATCAGAAAAAGATTATATAAAGGCAGATAATATTCGTGAATTACTTCAAAAACAGGGAATAGAACTAATTGACAAGCAAGGAGGGATAACTGAATGGATCCGTATTTGATAAAAATTTTATTCTTTATAAATTTCCAATAAATTATGAAGTCCAATTTTGAATTAAATCAACGAGGCTAACTATCAGGCCGAAAGCAACGACTGGAGGAGAGATCCAACGAAGCATGAATTTGATCATCCTTCTAACCCCATCAGGAGATGAGCATTGAACAAGATCCTCATCAAAACGTCTTGGGACTACCCATCCAATCAATATAGATACAAGTAACCCACCAAATATCAACAAGATTCCACCAAAAATTGAATCCATCTTTCCTAAAACATCTAAATTAATTGCGGCAGGAAGGCCAGCTAGAAATATTAAAGAAATAGAGAACCAAACAGCTTTCTTCCTAGACCAACCCAAGCGATCAATTAATGATGAAACTGGTACTTCTAGCAGAGAAACAGAAGATGTTATTGCAGCAATATAAGCAAGAAAAAAGAAAAGAATTGCCACTAAACGACCTGATAGGCCTAAGGAAGCAAGTCCTGTAG
>QCFZ01000034.1 GCA_003278255.1 Prochlorococcus sp. AG-363-O15 | reverse complement strand
CCTGGATAAGCACCATGTAATAGGAGGCTCTTCTTTTTTTGAGCACTATGCAAAACCATCGCTGATCGTTTCCTTCGCCGGTCTGAGGTCAAGCACCGCACTGGACTAGGAAAAACCTCGATCTATCGCAAAATTAATGGAGAGATATTCCCTAGGCAAATTCCAATAGGTTCCAATCTTGTTGTCTGGTTGGAATCAAAATCTCTAGATAGGTCATTTGCATATTGCACTCTATTTGCTAGCATTTAGGGTGATTATCTATAGAGAAAACCCCCAAAAAAACATT
This sequence comes from Prochlorococcus sp. AG-363-O15, assembly GCA_003278255.1. Classification (GTDB taxonomy): domain Bacteria; phylum Cyanobacteriota; class Cyanobacteriia; order PCC-6307; family Cyanobiaceae; genus AG-363-O15. The sequence continues at coordinate 4,152 of QCFZ01000034.1, read as the reverse complement.
CTAGGGAAATTGCTAAGCTATTTCAAAATTATTTAGAATTCTGGTTAAGTAAGAGTTTTCAGGAGTTCAACTTCATGCCGAAGTCGACAATCATCCTCTCAGTTCAAACTGGTCCAAAGCGGACCAGAGGTTCGTGCCGGTTCAAGGTTTGGTTTTAATTTGACTGTTGTCCGTCGAGTTCAGGTTTTTGATTGCTGGAAGAAAGTAGCGAAATCTGACCTTAATGAATAATTTTCTTATTCTTAGTAAAATTATTCATTAGTCTTACAAATCCAGAACTGATCCATTGATTTAAGTGTGTTGGGATGTTTCCCTTTCAACTTTGCCAAGTTTTGTAAGGTCGTTTGTGTCTTGTCTTTTTAGTTAAACTCCTATTAATTTCACAGCAACTTGCTTTGTAAAATAAGAAACTGCCAAAACTTCATAACTTAAATTATTGTTAGAGCAAAATTCATTGAGTGCTTTATATTCATCCTGCTCCCAATATTTATTGATAATAAACTCATCAAATATTAAAATTGTATCTTTATCTATTACAGACTTTGAATAGTTTAAGGCGCAGAAAGTAGAAGAATATAGATCGGCATCAAAATTGATAAGTGATGCCATAGGTCTAGGCTTGGAATAAAAAGTTGGAAGTGTTTCTTCAAATTTACCTGCTATAAATGTTCCACCATCAATATTAGGAATGGTTCCTTCTGCTGAATATTCACCTTGCTTCTCGTGATGCCAATCTTCTGGTAATCCTTCAAAAGTATCAAATCCATAACCTTTTTTGAAAGTATTAATTAGATACTTAAAGGATTGACCTCGCCAAACACCAAATTCATAGAAAGGTCTATCTTTTTTGCTTTTTTTAATCATACTGTCAAATAATGCTAATCTATGGAAAAACAATTCAGGTAACTTCGGTAAAGTAGAAACCCATTTAATAGAACGGGTTGTAGGATGATCTTTATGAATTGATTTTATGAGATTATCAAATAATGATTGATCACCTTGATGTAATTTTAGAGCACTTCTAGAGAGTTTTGCTTCTAAATGATTTTCATCTATTTTCAAGCATTGATTAATACTTTCTTCTGCTTCCTCAATGGTATTTGCTAATCCAGATAAATCCCAATAAGCATTTGCTAAATTAGGATCAAGTTCAATTGCTTTGCGAGTAGATAACTCTGCTTCTTTTAATTTACCAAGATCTCTCAGAACACTCCCCAGATTGGAATGTGCTTCTGCGGAATTAGGTTTGATTTCTATTGCTTTACGGTATGACAATTCTGCGTCTTGCAATTTGCCAAAATCCCTCAATACATTCCCAAGATTGTAATAAGCATTTGCTAAATTAGGATCAAGTTCAATTGCTTTGCGAGTAGATAACTCTGCTTCTTTTAATTTACCAAGATCTTTCAGGATACTCCCCAGATTGGAATGCGCGATTGCAAAATCAGGGTTAAGTTCAATTGCTTTGCGAGTAGATAATTCTGCTTCTTTTAATTTACCAAGAGCTCTCAATAAATTCCCCAGATTAGAATGCGCTATTACAAAATTAGGATCAAGTTTAATTGCTTTCTCATAGAGTTTGATTGCTTTTTCTATGTCTCCTTTTTGTTTATTAATTGCTCCATAATTGGTATAAACTAATGGATTAGAACAACCTTTATCAATAATCAATTGATAATATTTTTCCGCCTCTAAAATATTTCCCTGCGAATGATAATAGAATGCTGATGAGATTAACTGGTCGGCAGTCACATTAGTCTTTGCCTTCCCACATTTTTCATTTTTGAGGTTATTTGATTCTCCAAAATCTTTCATTCTCTTTCCTTTTTAGGATCCATTGAGATTGCGTGAACACTCAGTGTAATTGTTGGAAGGAGGAGATCGCCTAACACTGCTTTCCTCCTTGGCAATCCAATTTAAGCACTCGACCTCAGCAGAATGTAAGTTTTGGGTATGAGCAAGAGAACAAATTGATATTTCAATCAAATGACGATAAATCCTTTAACCAAGAGGAGGCAATTGACCTGCTGGTTTTATTAGTCGCTTTTTCAACTTATTTAGTGGAAAATATTTTTTACATTAGTTCTTTGTAGCAGTTTTATGGCCACTGCTGTTTTTTCAAAAGTTTTTAGAGCGGGTGTTTCTAGTGGTGCTGCTTGTCCATCAGGTGCTCAATACAAAGACAATGGATTTTGTAAATCCAATAACTATAAGCATTCTTTTTCGTGCTCGGGGAGTGGTACTTCCTGCCGATCAAGTACCAGTAAAAGGGAAACTGGGTTTTGTAGAGGCAATTAATAAGACATCAAAAAGGCACCTCGCTCACTTGTAAATGCAGGTGCCCATTTGGTTAGGACGGATTGCGTGTGTGAGGAAACGCCCTAGTACAAGTATACTAATAGTTTTATTGGCCTTGTCAAGTAAGGCATTAAAAAGGGCGGGGTATTTCGATCCCGCCCTTTGAGTCAAGCACTTATTTTTTAGACCGTTCGTGCTCTGACTCCTGATTCAGTTCTAGATCGCTGGGAGCAAGATTCAATGGTGATAAACACCTGTTTTAGGCAACTTCAGGACACCAAATAATCTCCAGTACTCGCTTCTTCTGCCATTGCCTATAACGTTTGGTCAAATGTTTTCCTTGTTAAATGAGTTGTTGGTGAATCTGACAAGTCAACAAGGTCACGCATGACTTTGTGCAGATATACCGGAAGTGTTCGCAAGTTATGCAAACGGCATTGCTTCTTGAGTGCTTGATTACATCATCAAGATTTCTCCTGTAAAACCTATATTTAGTTCACTTACTTTATATAATAAATGTTTGTTTTTTCGAATCTTAATTTTAAGGTATCTCTCTTAAAATTTAACAATTTATAGCGTCTAAGGGGTCTGCAATAAAATCTTTAGTGAGCATCAACTTTGCGGCACCATTTCTTGGATATACGAATGTGATTGGATGCAGGACTTCACCTTTGCGAATGATTTCTGGAAAGACCAACCGCTCTTTTGTTCTCTCTTTAAGAAATTCTAGATCAATTTGATTGTCCCTTTCCAGGAAGCCTCGTGAAATCAGTTCTTTATGTATATCTTGAAAATCTTTGTCGTTACAAGTCCCATTGAAAATCACTTTATCTTTATCATCATTTAGTCGATTAAACTGGACTATATTTGGTAGTAATGCTGCACTCAAGAATGATGATTTGACTTTAGAGATTGCATCATCATCTGAGATGTCTATAAAATCGATTGTCTCACACTTTTCGTAATCAAAAGGGTCGCAATATGGCGATTCTTCATATCCTTCGAATAAGTTGTAATCATAGATATATCGGTCCATAGTATTGGAAAATTCGTTAATACACATTTTAAGTAAGACTTTTTTGTCATACCCCTTGCGCCCACGGTGCTTGATATGGGAATACAAGCGTTGAGATGGATCTCTTACTAGACAAATTTTCTTCGCAGAAATTCCTGCCTGCAGAAGATTCTGATTATAAGCTCCATGCTTTGCTCCATGGTTGGCAAAGAATGACCCCTGCAAGTTATCAAGTGATTTGCCCTGAAATGCCTCTAATAAATAAGCATCGTGCATGCATTTCCCTTCTAAATTGCCATGCAAGAGATAATGCTTGCATTCTTCATTGGAATGTCTATTTTTACCTTGAGTTTTTAACTCAAAACATTTGGTCATTCTTGATAGTGGTGCTTCGAAATTTGTGCCAGCACATTTTTGAATATGAATGTGAATAAGATGTTTCCAAGATTGTAATTGGTCGTCTTTTGTTGCTTCTGAATAATACGAAGGATGAAATGCAAATTGAATTCGTGAAAGATTCTCAGTAATGCTTTTAATCAAATCTCTTGTGACAACAACTCCACTTTTCTCTCCTAAGAAAGGATCAATTTTTTTATGTGGATTGGCATGACTTTCTCTATAATAAATTTGTAATGTACGAATTGCTTCTTCGACTTTACCTGTTTTTTCCAGCGCCCATGCAGCTCCCAGGTAGGACTGCCAGTTTTCTTTCAGTGCAAGTGATTGATTGAAAGCCTTTATTGCTGGTTGATATTGCTGCGTGTTGTATAGCGCCCATGCAAGACCTTCGTAGGACTTCCAATCCTCATGAAGAGTAAATGATTGATTGAATGCCTTTA
>QCFZ01000033.1 GCA_003278255.1 Prochlorococcus sp. AG-363-O15 | reverse complement strand
TCAGAAAAAAGTTGGGTCAAGAACTGAAACCTAAAAATTTGAAAGAATGGTTAGAGATTAAGAAAAGGATGTTTGAAGAGTAAAATATGCACTATAAAGATGTACCTATACACCTTCTAATGATCTTGAAGTGTTCTTTTAACATGAATCAGGCCCTTCTCCAAAGGACAAGTTGAGTCAATTGATAATGATGTTTTAACTATGAAATGGGATGCTGTGCGAGCACAATGCAAGGGAAAGAACCTCCTATTTCAACGCTCTTATCAAAACCAGAAAAAGGTCCCATATAGGAGTAAAACAAAATATCGAGAACCCTCACATAAGTTTGTCGGTATGGCCGCTACTCAATGAGGGCGCTTTTTTATGCCTGTCAAAAAAACTTCTTTCTGATGAGTCAGGAGGTTTTATTTGCCCTGTAATGATAGTCAGTCACCTTTTTCATTATCGTCACCTGTGTAAGGTTGAGTCCCTATCTCGGGTGGTGGATTATTGCTGAAGTCATCAACTAAAGCATCTCCTTCACTTGTGAATAGTTTGGAGAACCATTGTTTAGTTGCAATGATTGCAGTCCAAACTTTCTCTCTTTTTCTAGTCATAACTCAATATCCCTCAATTAATTTCTGGCCATAATAAGACAGGTATTTTGTCTCATGTCCTCATAGTTTAGTTTGATTAAAATTTAAGCAGGAGTCAGAGCACAAAGGGTCTAAAAAATAAGTGCATGACTCAAAGGGGGCGACCAAAATCTCGCTCCCTTCTTTATGCGAACCTTTTGCTCCTAAAAATGATGGAGCCCGAAGATGCTGTAAAAGCCTAGAATGAGTAACTAAAAACCGGTTAGGAATTGGTTAAGAATCAAATAAATGACGATGCTGCTTAAATAGGGATATATGAAATGCGTCATTCCCTCTGTAATGGACTTAAACTGCATTAGAAATATTTGTCTTCGATTTTAGAACTTCTACTTATTTTTTATCCCCTAAAATCAAATGCTCTGTTACATGATTGGATTGCAGTTCCAAAAAGTCAGTTTGGAGAGCAATTATGGAATAAAAATAGTGTTAAAGAAAAACAAGATGGAGCTCTAAGAGTATTCATTAAATTTATCCCATTATCCCAAAAAGCTCTGCTGATATTGCATAAGTATTTTTACCCGTAACCAATTATTTTGCAAGCGCATAAAAAGGACGCCCTCATCCAGAAGCGTCCATACCGACAAACTTTTGTGAGGAGTGTCGTAACGCTTGTCTCATCCTGCACTGACACCTAGTCAACAAAAAGTTAAAGCACAAAATAAGTGTTCCAGAAAGAGTTCAGTTAACGAACACTATCCCAGAAAAGCATTGTTCCTTAAGAAACCAATAAAATTAATCTGTCAAGTGTTCCATTATGGCGTTCTAGTTGCTAAAGCAGAAGCACGGCTGAAACACTTCTTTTTTGGAACACTGATGGGCAAATTCCAAAAGCACAAATTTGAAAGGCCATCGTTCATGGGTAAACCGAACTACAAATCAATTGGTTACGCGCGAGCAAGCACCTCTGGGCAAAACACAGAAAGTCAGGTCATTAATCTGAAGAAGGAAGGATGCTGTGTTGTCTTCCAAGAAACGATCAGCACCAGGCCCAAAGAGAAAGAGCTCCCTCAATTAATGGCAGCACTCGCAGCACTCGATGAAGGTGATGAGTTGGTTATCTCAAAGATGGATCGTTTAGGCAGCACTCAAGTTGAAGTGGTTAATCGCATCCATGGCCTCCAGCAGAAAGGTATTCACATCAGAACCCTGGATGGACTTATCAATACAAGAGGTCTTGGGAAATTCGCTCCTGTTCTGATTGGATTGCTTTCTGGTCTTGCTGAAGTGGAACGCTCACTTACCAGAGAAAGAACTATTGAGAGCATCCAACACAGAAAAGAAACTGGTGGGAACTTGGGAGGTAGGCCTAAAACGAGTACTGCCAAAGAGGGATTGGTCTTGCGTTTAAGAAATGAAGGTTGCTCTTACAGATCCATAAGAGAGCAAACAGGCCTTGCACTATCCACTATCAGAAGGATCATCGTGGAACAGGAGGCAGTAGCGGTTTGAGCCTTCTCCAACACTTCTTGGACAAAAAAAGAAAGAAGTTGTCTTCCATATCAAGGGAGGATTTCCAGTGACGATGGGAATACCTGCTTGGATGAAATCGTTCCCGTCTGAATTCAAAGGTGTCTTTGTGAGATGCGAAGAAACTTTTTACCGCATAAGTGAGGGGGCAAAGCTATGACTATTGATTGGAAAGAATCAGATGGAACAGAATGGCGTGAAGAGTTCAAGCAACTCAAAGGAACTGTCTCTATTGATGACCTCAAACTGCTGGATGAAGGAGCAACAACAATGAAAGAGGCATGGCGACTAGGTGCTCTTCATGCTGAATACAAACGACTGAAGAAGAATCAACCCCCTGACCTCCCAGAGATAAAGCGATGAACTATTCCGATGTGCTGTTGATATTTGCTCCCACCATTGGATTGGTTGTTTTCTTTGTGGCGATGAACAATGTGATTACAAGGATCTTTACCAAGGGCCGAAACTGAAGGGGCTGCAAGTGACTTTCTCGATAGGCAGTCAAACCTGTAAAGAGCCCTATGTTGTGAATGACCTCCAATCAGCACATAGGGCAGCAAAAAGTAGCAATCCTACCGCCAAGATTTTTGCCCTCAATCTGGTTTTTAAACTATGGATTTCTTTGCCTGGCACCTAATAGTAGATGCAGTATTAATTTCCAGTGGTGTGGGATGGATTGTTTATAAAAACAGAGATAAGGACAGTAAATAATGCTTGCCATCATTCGACGAGTACATGACAACACCATTTCTAGATATAGAAACTTAGGCATGAATAATTCCACGATTTCATGGTTGCTATTTGCAGAAGGTTTGTTTGTGATTCTAGTAGGCAAGACAATCGTGGGGTTAATTTGTTAATTCAGATATTAAGAATCTTGCTTAGATTTTAGCTATGAATATTTATCTTACACTCTACAATTAGCCACTCATATCTATATGTATTTAATCAATGACATGGCTAGCATTAGTGTCCTTTTCTAATGAACCGCAAATATAGAGTCTAATAAATTCATTAAATATAATAAGTCAAATATCTATTAGCACAGTTAATTTAGTCTATAATTGATTTGCTCTATCCTTATTAAGATGAGATACATAAATCCTTTTGATATTTTTTCTAACACCAATATTATTAATTGTATTGTTGATCATCATGATGATGCCTCCTTGCGCTATATCAAAAAAGAAATAAGTGATGCTCCTTATCCAGGTTTTAAGTATATTCTAGAGGTTGACTCCAAAAAAAGTACTGACCAGATACTTTTGGCCATACTTTCTATTCTTAATAGATCAATGGATGATAATCTATTTACAATTGCTGCTTATTTAGGAGAAATACTTGAAATTCTTAATAGGTTTATCAACTTAAGGCCTTCTTCTTCATTTAGGCCAAGATTATTTGACCTTTATAATATCCAGCAAGCCTTAGAATCTTATCAACCAGATTTAATTATTGAAATAGGAGGAGGCGTAAGTAGTTTAATTTTTTCTAACTATTTAAAACTAAATAAGATAAATAAATCTAACTATCTTCTGATCGACCCATCAACAGAATGGGCCCATGATACACAGCGCTGTTTGTCCAAACTAGGTTTTCCGCAACCTACCTATTTGGATCTTCCAGTCACCACAAAACCATTTCCTGTTCATTTAAAGGTAATGAAAAAAGGAGGTGAATTATTAGACATTTATTCCGATTTCTCTTACCAAAATGAAAATCTTATTTCTGCCCTGAAAAATTCAAAAAAACCGCTTTTCTATATTGATGGTGGCGTTAAAGGTAATATATTTCAAGGTGCCGAGATCTTTTTAGATTCTACGATACAAGCATTGCTTTCCAAAGCACTTGTTTTAGTTGATTGTCGTCCTAATGCGTGTAACCTATTGTCTACTACACCACTATCAAATATCTATTCTTCCAATACAACCCTAATCGTTAATAAAAAAAATTATACACAAATACCACTAAGTAATAAGAAAGGGATTTCTGATACTGCCTGTGGTGACAGCATATATCCTTTTGAAGACCTCTCATTTTCTTGCTTTCAATTAAATTAATGCAAATACAGAAAGTTAGATCGGGCTCCACTCCATGGCGTTAGTTTGTCAACAACAGAGAAGGTGTCCGTTAATTAGAGGCAACGTGGAAATTCCTGGAAGAAACTTCGGGTTATTTTTGTTTTTTCCTAGCATTTGTCCCTAACACCTAAACGGGACTTTATGAGACGTGATTTCAGATCTTCCCAAAAGGTCCCATTCAGGAGTAGAACAGAACTACGACACTCCTCACACAAGTTTGTCGGTATGGGCACTGCTCGATGAGGGTGCCCTTTTTCATGCCTGTTCGCCAAGAGAACCAATTGATCTAGACTTCATC
>QCFZ01000032.1 GCA_003278255.1 Prochlorococcus sp. AG-363-O15 | reverse complement strand
GATGTCCGGAAACAATTAGAAGATCTTGGAGCAAAAACGTAATACTTTTAAATAGTGCCTGAACTTATCACTAACAGATCATTATTATGCTTCGATCGAGTGCAATTACACAAGGGATCCAAAGATCACCTAATCGTGCGATGCTTCGCGCAGTTGGCTTTAATGACAATGATTTCAATAAACCAATAATTGGTATAGCCAATGGCTATAGCACAATTACTCCTTGCAATCTTGGGTTAAATCATCTAGCGAGTTGCTCTGAGGATGCAATACGTAAGTCCGGTGGGATGCCTCAACTATTTGGCACTATTACTGTTAGCGATGGAATATCTATGGGAACAGAAGGCATGAAGTATTCACTTGTCTCTAGAGAAGTTATAGCAGATGCAATTGAGACAGCATGTAATGCTCAAAGTATGGATGGCGTTCTTGCAATAGGTGGTTGCGATAAAAATATGCCTGGAGCAATGATAGCAATGGCAAGAATGAATATTCCATCTATATTTGTGTACGGTGGAACAATAAAACCTGGAAAATTAGATGGTCAAGATCTAACTGTAGTCAGTGCATTTGAGGCTGTTGGTCAACTTACTAGCGGGAAAATAGACAAAGATAAATTAATAAACATAGAGAAGAATGCATGTCCGGGGGCTGGAAGCTGTGGTGGAATGTTTACCGCCAATACAATGTCAGCTGCTATAGAGACATTGGGTTTAAGTTTACCCTACAGCTCAACAATGGCAGCTGAAGATGAAGAAAAAGCCAAAAGTGCTTTTGCCAGCGCAGAAATTCTTGTTAAAGCAATAAAAGAAAACATTAGGCCCTTAGATCTTCTAACAAAAGATTCATTTGAAAATGCAATTAGTGTAATAATGGCTATTGGTGGATCAACTAATGCAGTCTTACATCTACTAGCTATTGCACGAACAGCAGGAATAGATCTATGCATAGACGATTTCGAAAAGATAAGACAAAAGGTTCCAGTAATTTGTGACTTAAAACCTAGTGGCCGCTATGTGACTGTGGATTTACATCGTGCTGGCGGCATACCACAAGTAATGAAAATATTACTTTCAAAGGGATTAATTCATGGTCACTGTATAAACATCGAAGGCAAGACAATTACAGAAGTTTTGAAAGAAGTCCCCTCTAATCCATCTCCAAATCAAAATGTTATAAGACCTATCTCTGATCCCCTATATAAAAAAGGTCACTTAGCCATACTAAAAGGTAATCTTGCAAGTGAAGGAAGTGTAGCCAAAGTAAGTGGTATTAAGAAACCAATTTTAACTGGCCCAGCAAAAGTTTTTGAAAGCGAAGAAGACTGCTTATCAGCTATTCTTAATAACAAAATAAAAGAAGGAGATGTCGTAGTAGTGCGTTATGAGGGTCCAGTAGGTGGACCCGGCATGCGAGAAATGCTCGCGCCAACATCAGCAATAGTGGGTCAAGGTCTAGGCGATAAAGTTGCATTAATAACTGATGGTCGCTTTAGTGGTGGAACATATGGGTTAGTAGTAGGACATGTTGCACCTGAAGCAGCTGTAGGAGGGACAATTGGCCTGGTAAAAGAAGGCGACAGTATTACAGTTGATGCAACCAAAGCTTTAATTCAACTAAATGTCAATGATCAGGAAATTCAAAACCGTCGCAATCAATGGGCAAAACCAAAAGCCAAATATAATTCAGGAACTTTAGGTAAATATGCAAGATTAGTTAGTAGCTCAAGCCTTGGTGCTGTGACAGATTTAATTGAAGATTAGATGAAGCTTATTTCACAACTAAAATAGATCGTAATCTACGAGCAAATGCTTCAAGCTGATTACCATAGGTTGGTGATTGACAACGATTCCCATTATTAGAATCCATCCAAACTGGATGTTGACCTTGCCATAATATTGGACGTTCAGGATGGTTAGACCAACCAATCATAAGATTTAAATCACTCCCACTCTTATAAATCTCTAGTTCAAGATCATTCTCAGGACATCGTTCACCATCTTCACTTCTACATTCGATTTTAAAGATTAATTCATCAAGATCCTCATCAATCATATCCTTTAGTAAATTTCTGCCCTGGTCGACAATAGAATGTCTCCAAGGCTTCATACAAATATCTGCAGTTGCAGCTACAACTTTTAGGATGTTTCGATCAAAATCAGCGAAAGGCACTTATAGAACGTAAAAGGATCTTGATATCTCCAGGAATAAAACCTGGATTTAGTTCGCCTGGCTCTCCAAATTTAGAATGTAATAATTGAAATTGTATAATTTTAGCTGGATCAAATCCAACGGGAAATCGTACAGGTTTAGCTCTTACAGTAGGTTTAAGGCTTGAAAAAGGAATTCTAATTTCAGTTATTCCTGATGATTCTGTAGGTACAGGCGCAACCCAACGAAGTCCACCTGAAATAAACTCAGAGAGTCCAAAGACTCTATTTTTGGAACCTATTGCAAGTTTTAGAGTTCGACCTTGACCTTCTACTTCTAGTTTTATTCCACGAAATTTAGAAAGATCAAGTGGAGGAGAATAAACTTGAGATCTACAACTAACGAAACCTCCACCTTCTTCTACAAGATCACCCTCAAGTAACAATCCATTATTAGAGATACTACATCTCGCGAGGCTTGAACCACCCATTATTGTGTCATTGATGGAAACCCAATCAGCAAATTGATCAGGTGCAATTATCACAAGATCGGCTGGTATATCAGGGGGCTTTTGTTGATTCATTAGTTCTTCTTAAAGTCAAAGAAAACTGTTAAGTCAAAAGATCAAGTCACCAAGGTGGAAACTAACATTAAATTAAAGCCGCTGCAGCCTCATCAACTAATAACAAGATTTCAGAGCGAGGTCTAACAAGTTTTGCAGGCGTGCGTTCAAATGATTCATCTAAATCTAGAAGGCGTTTTAGTGCTAATTGTTTTGATTCCCCGCTGATCAAAAAAATTACCTTCCGAGCCGCGCTTAATACAGGAGAAGTCAAAGTTATTCGATCCATTCCTTTTCCTTTTCCAACAGCTGTCCATTTGTTTTTCACATATAAAGAATCTGTGCCTGGAAACAAAGAAGCAGTATGCCCATCCTCACCTAGACCAAGCAAAATCAAATCAAATATTGGCGGTTGTCCTATACATGTTTCCTCAATTAATTTTGAATATTGTTGAGCACAATCTGGTGAGTTTGAGAATTGAGATGTAGGTACTGGATGAAAAACAGCTTCAGAACCATGGCCTGAAGATAAAAGAGTTGAATTGAGCATAAGAGCATTACTAGAAGGATCGGTTGGCTCTACCCATCGTTCATCGCCCAAGAAAACATCAACTCGAGACCAAGAAATATGCTCATGCCGAAGTAATTTGTATGTAGCTGAAGGAGTGGAACCTCCTGAAAGAGCTATTTGAGACCTGTTTCTTTCATCGAGAGATATACGAATATAAGAAGCAATGGTCTGGGAAGCCTTCTTAGCTAAGGCATCTGGATCGCTTGCTTTAACAATTTTATAAAGGGACATAATTATAAAATTTAAGAAAGCCAATCTGTATGAAATGCCCCTTCCTTATCTAATCTTTCATAAGTATGTGATCCAAAACAATCCCTCATAGCTTGAACTAAGTTTTGAGGTAGTCGAGAAGTTCTGTAACTATTTATATAGTCAAGTGTACTTGTAAAGCATGGAACAGGGATACCCATTTCTGAAGCTCCTGATACGATCTTTGCAAGACCAGGCAACCTAAGATTAACTTGCGAAGCAAACCAGGGATCTATCAATAAATTAGGTAAATTTGGATCAGAATTAAATGCATCCTGAATATGCTTAAGCAAACGAGATCTTATTATGCAACCTCCCTTCCAGATTTGTGCTATAGAGGGCATATTTAATTCATAATTATATTCGACAGATGCAATACGCAATAATTCCATGCCCTGAGCATAACTAGCAATAGAAGATAAAATCACTGCATCCATAAGAGGACTCATATTATCCTCGGGACTACCTATATGAAATTTACCAATATGTGGACCGCATAAAATAGATTCAGCATGAATCCTCTGGGTTTTCATAGAACTCATTACACGTGCATTTAATGCTGCGTAAATAGTAGGAACAGATGCTCCGAGCTCCAAAGCACTAACTACAGTCCAAAGTCCAGTTCCTTTTTGACCGGCCTTATCCATAATCTTTTCCACTAAGTCACTAGAATCTTCAGGATCCCTAGTACGCATACAAACTTCCGTTATCTCAACTAAATAAGAAGAAAGTTCCTCAGTTTTATTCCACTTGGAAAAGATATCAGCTATAGATTTACCATCCATTCCACCAACTCTCTTCATAAGATCATATGCTTCAGAGAGAATTTGTTCTAATCCATATTCAATTCCATTGTGTACGGTTTTTACAAAATGGCCTGAACCTCCTGGACCAACATATGCAACACATGGGCCATCCTCAACTTTGGCTGCCATCTTGCGTACAAGA
>QCFZ01000031.1 GCA_003278255.1 Prochlorococcus sp. AG-363-O15 | reverse complement strand
GCCAGATCTAGCAAGATGACCTTTTGAAGGCTTATTAATAAGCTTTTCTCGCATTTCACCGAAGCCGATCTGAACGGCTGAATAACCGTCGGTATCAGAATTTTTAAGTTGAGTAATTCGACAAGGTCCTGCCTCAATCAGAGTGACTGGGACAGCTCTTCCTTGATCATCGAAGAACTGGGACATGCCCAATTTCTTCCCGAGGATGCCAATAGACATGAGGTGGAGAACGCCAGCAAGGACAACCTCCATAAGGAGGCTTTTTAAAAACTGATTTACATAAAAGCCTTATTAAATGAAAAACCTTTTCCTTAATTAAAGAAAAATTGTAGTTTTTCGAATAGGGCTAGCTAGTAACTCAGCAGGCTAGGACTTAGCTGACTATCAAAAGACAGTTAGTTTCCACAAAGAAAATGGGAAATCCATAATTCTTTTTTAGCCTTTAGGACCAAGCGCAATCGCCAGACCTGCTTAGCTTTTGGAGGCCCGGCTAGCGGACGGGCACAAATGCCAAGCAAACTAAAACACTACACCACTACCCTCCCAAAGCTCAATAATCTGCTTCAACTGCCAGACTCATAAAAGTTCCTAACTAAATCTTGCAATGCCCCTATTGCTCACTGGGCGGGGTTTTCGTAATGACCTTGAGAAATCAGGTTGTCTAGCAATTCATGTTCCACTAGAAGGCGGAGCAGAAACAAGGTTATTACGACGTCTTCGAGCCTCTGGATACAGGACACAAATCATTTCAGCAAGAGGTCTTGGAGATCCAGAAGTTTTTTTATTTCAATTACATGGGGTTCGCCCTCCCCATCTAGGACATCAAAGTGTTGGAAGAAACGGAGCTGTAGGTGAAATTCAACAGGTCATTCCACAACTATATGAATTGATCATTGAAAACGTACCTGTAGTTCTTTGGTTACTGGAAGGGCAGGTTTTATCTCGTTCTGAACTTCTTACAATCACAGACCTTTGTCAACGAGAGCCTAGATTAAAAGTAGTAGTTGAAATGGGAGGAGCCAGAAGCCTTAGATGGCAATCTATGAAAGATCTTCTTAGTAGTTATTAGTTATCAAATTAATCCCTTGGATCAGACATTATCTCCTAGTGAAATAGCGCTTAAAAAAGGATCCTGGGTCAAATTAATTTGCGGAGCCAGCAATCAGGATTTACCTTCAATTTCAGATCTTTGCGCTTTATATGGAACGGCAGGTGTTCACTGTATTGATGTTGCAGCAGACATTGCCGTTGTTAATGCTGCACGCAAGGGCCTGGATTGGGTTGAATCCCACCATGGAACGCGACCATGGCTAATGGTTAGCATTAGCGATGGTGAAGATGTCCATTTCCGAAAAGCTTGGTTTGATCACAATCTGTGTCCTTCAAATTGTCCACAACCATGTCAAAAAATTTGCCCAGCAAAAGCTATAACAAATAAGGAAGGTATAAATGAAAATCAATGTTATGGATGCGGTCGTTGCCTAAACAGTTGCCCACTAAACTTAATAGAAGAAAAAAATACTAATCTTGCACCAAAAGAGTTTGGATTACTCCTAGAAAGTATTCAACCTGATGCACTAGAGATACACACTGCTCCAGGCAGAGTGGAAGAATTTAAAACAACTCTTGATACATTATTCAAAGCCAATCTAAATTTCAAAAGGCTTGCTATCAGCTGTGGCATTGAAGGCCATTCAATAAGTATTCATCAATTAGCAAAAGAACTATGGGAAAGACATGCTTATCTAAGAATTTATAATCAAAGACCTATTTGGCAACTTGACGGCAAACCAATGAGTGGTGACATAGGACTTGGCACTGCAAGATCTGCTATTAAACTTTGGCAAGATATTCTTCCAATCGCACCACCTGGTCCACTCCAATTAGCTGGAGGAACAAATACTCATAGTATCAATTATCTCAACTCCAACAAAAGACCTGAAGGCATTGCCTTTGGGGGAGGAGCCAGAAAAATAGTACAACCTTTTTTGCAGGTCGCACAAGACAAAAATATTAGTCTTACAGAATGGCCAGAGGGATGGAACTCAGCACTTGAACAAGCAAAACAATTAATCAATCCTTGGCTATCCAGCCAAGGCAGGGCTTAATCCTGCTAAATAGTTTTAATTGTCTCAATCGCAAAGAATGCGAAAACATCTAAGACAATGCAGCCAACTCACATAACTGACGATATTGAAAGACTTCTTGAGCTATTGCCTCAGGAAGTACAAACCTGCTTATCCTCAAAAGATAGTCGTGCCGACCTCTTAGAAGTTATTCTTGACTTAGGTCGCCCTCCTGAAGCACGTTATCCAAGCAAAGTAATAACTCTTGGAGAAAAGTTTATATCTCGAAAGGACTTAATAAATACGGTAAATAAATTAGGAAAATTTGGCTCTGACAACCGTGCAGGAATAGAAAGGACTCTCCATCGAATTAGTGCTATTAGGAATAGGCAGCAAGATGTAGTAGGCCTTACTTGTCGAGTAGGACGAGCAATATTTGGAACTGTAAATATGATTAGAGATCTAATCGAAGGAGGGCAATCACTTTTATTAATGGGTAGACCAGGTGTAGGCAAAACTACAGCTCTTAGAGAAATAGCTAGAGTAATAGCGGATGAATTAGAACGTAGAGTAGTAATTATAGATACTAGCAACGAAATTGCAGGCGATGGAGATATCCCACATCCAGCAATAGGGAAAGCAAGGAGGATGCAAGTAGCGCGTCCTGAATATCAACACCAAGTAATGATTGAAGCTGTAGAGAACCATATGCCAGAAGTTATTGTAATTGATGAAATAGGAACTGAATTAGAAACTCAGGCAGCAAGGACTATTGCCGAAAGAGGAGTTCAATTAATAGCAACAGCCCACGGAAATTCAATCGCAAACCTTATAAAAAATCCTACTCTTAGTGACTTAGTAGGTGGCATCCAATCAGTGACACTTGGCGATGAAGAAGCCAGAAGACGTAGAACTCAAAAAACTGTACTTGAACGTGCTGCCGATCCTACATTTGAAATTGCGGTTGAAATAAATCACCGCAATAATTGGTCTATTCATAATGATGTTGCTTCCACAGTAGACCTATTACTAAGAGGACAGACTCCTAGGGCTCAAACAAGAGAGATTGGCACTGATGGCATTATGAAACTAGTAGAATCTAAAGAATCTAAATATCAACCAAAAAGACCTACTCTCAATAAAAATGCTTATCAAAAAAATAATCTTACTGATAAAAATAACTCTCTTTCAAATTACAATATTAACAATGAAAGTCATATTAATAAAACCAAAGGAATAAAACCTCTTCAGATACTTTGCTGCGGGGTTTCTCAACAACTCTTAAACGAAGCAATACGTCGACATAATTGGTCGGTACGCTTAGTCGACCATACAAACGAAGCAGACGTCTTATTAAGTGTTCGCAATGCACTTGGAAAAAATCAGCTTCTTCGAAAAGAAGCACAAGACTCTAATTTACCCATTCACGTAATTAAATCAGATAATTTGCATCAAATAGAACGAGCTATACAGCGGCTCTTAAATCATCATCAATCCTGCGACCAAATTAATACAATCAAGCCAGATCTAATAGAAAAGGATAACTCTTTTTCTGCCCTAGAAGAATGTCGACTGGCCTTGGAAAAAATTGTGATCCCTATGGGACGCCCCGTAGAACTATTACCTCGAAGCGAACGTGTAATTCAAATGCAAGCCGAGTTAGTAACGCGATACAGCCTTCGCAGCAATATTTTTGGACAAGGAGAGCAGCAAAGACTTAGGGTTTACCCTCCTTAAGGCTTGACTCGTCATGATGAATTAACCAATGTCAATCAACCATGTGCAATTATTTGGTTGCTAATCAATCGACCTCTCACAGGTCTTGATCCTGAACAATGGGCCGTCGCCAAGTGGTAAGGCATCGGGTTTTGGTCCCGACATTCCTAGGTTCGAATCCTAGCGGCCCAGTTTTTAAATCTCCTTAGTGACATCAAAACCACTATTGATCTTCGATTTCGATGGTGTCATTGTCGATGGAATGTCCGAATATTGGTGGAGCTCTCGCAAAGCTTGCATAGAGCTTTTAGCGAACCGTTCAGAGAGTAAATTTCTACCCAAAGTTCTTCCTGAAGCATTTCGCTACCTACGCCCTTGGGTCAATCAAGGCTGGGAAATGGTTCTTTTAGTCGCAGAATTAGTTCGACCCAACAGCCAATTAGCGCTTAATGGACCAGAAGCCTTCGCTAGTAGCTATTCCCTGTACTGCCAAGAAGCTTTAGATGCCTGGCAATGGACTCCAGAGCAATTGCAAGAAGCCCTTGAAAATGTTCGAAATGATGCCATCTCGACTGACTTAACAAATTGGTTAGCTCTCCATAAACCTTTTCCTGCTGTCATTCAACGATTAAAAAACTTTGACGCTGAAGGCATCGAATTAGCTGTATTAACAACTAAGGCAAAAGATTTCACCGTCAAATTACTTCATTCATTTCACCTCACACCCAAATTGATTTATGGCCATGAATCAGGAACTAAACCTGAAGTACTACTTCGATTAACAGAAACGCATTTAATCAAAGGTTTCGTAGAAGATCGCCGCACAACACTCGAAACAGTTCTCCAAACCAAAGGTTTAGCTAAATTGCCTTGCTATTTAGCCAGTTGGGGATACCTCAAGCCGCAAGACACGCAGTACTTGCCTGAAGGCCTTCGCCTATTAAACCCAAAAACTTTAGCGACCCCCTTGGCGAGTTGGCATTAATTCGTTAGCGTACGCTTGTACTACCACGACAGGCAGGGAGAAGCGCACAGTCAATTCATTGTCGACTTCTTAATTTCTGCCACAAAACTCGCTGAGCCGTATGTCAAAGCCAGCTCTATGAGTTTCGAGGCTCTTTTTACTATCTATTCACCATGCCAACTGACGCGAAACTAAATCAAATCTCTAAGTCCGATTCTCGAGCGCTTGAAGCCACATCTAGAGAACGAGACAAAGCCCTGAATCTTGTTTTAGGCCAAATAG
>QCFZ01000030.1 GCA_003278255.1 Prochlorococcus sp. AG-363-O15 | reverse complement strand
GGCTGATTCTGCCTTTTATTCTAACTATTGCATTGATAATTTTCCGCCCATCAATAGCTCAGGCTAGATTACAAGTTAGTGAAGCAGAAGACGGTATTGAATATTTGCGAAGTTTAGAAAGTCTGAGAGATCTTGATTCGCAAACCTGGCAGCTAGTTGTTTATTCAGAAGATTTATCAACTCAAACATTCGTTTTGCGTATAGTAGGTTTTCCAGGCAGTCTTAGAATTGATCATCCAACTTCTCTTGAAGTGCACTCAGGTATACGTGATTGGGAGTTAGAAGATATAACGCTAAAAAATATGCTCTTGGTTAATGATCCTCGTGAAGCAGCTGTTGAGTTTGATGTGTCTCCTATTGTTTTAAATCTCACTAACAATCGTCCATTGCGATTTAAGCTCAAAGGTGTTTTTACTGAACTGCCCATACCTCCATATCTTGTTGGTGAATGGCGCTCTCTAATGAATAAGAATTCCTTTAATGAAAAGATTTGATTCCTATTGCAATCAATGGGTTCCCTTTATGCGGAGAGCTCTTCAATTAGCTTGTTTAGCAGAAGGCTTCACTAGTCCAAATCCATTGGTAGGTGCTCTTGTTTTAGATAATGATGGTGAAATTGTTGGAGAAGGATTTCATTCAAGAGCAGGTGAAGCACATGCCGAAGTAAATGCTCTGTCTCAGGCAGGAAGTAAAGCTGAAGGAGGCACTCTAGTAGTAACTCTTGAACCTTGTTGCCATCAAGGCAAAACCCCTCCATGTACTGAGGCTATTTTAGAATCTGGTATTAAAAAGGTTGTTCTGGCTTTAGAAGATCCAGACCCTCGTGTTTCTGGGTCAGGTATAGCTTCTCTTAAAAAAGCTGGCATAGAAGTTATTCAAGGAGTCTTGGCAAAAGAAGCTGCATTTCAAAATAGGGCATTCATTTTTAGGGTGAAATATGGGCGTCCATGGGGAGTCCTCAAATGGGCTATGAGCTTGGATGGCAGAACAGCATTAAGTAATGGGGCAAGTCAATGGATAACTGGTCCAAATGCCAGGAAATATGTTCATCGTCTTAGAGCAAGTTGTGATGCTGTAATCGTTGGTGCCGGAACGGTTCGTTTGGATAACCCGTTGCTGACAAGTAGAGGTATATCTCAACCAGAGCCATTAAGAGTTGTATTGACCAAAAGCTTTGATTTGCCTAAGGATGCACAACTATGGGAAACGAAAACAGCTAAAACTCTTATTGCCTTTACTCCCAGCCTAAATAGCGATGAAGCTCTTTTACGTTTTCCTGAATCTATAGAGCGATTGCCCTTGGCCTCATCTCAGCCACTGGATTTGTTGAAGGCTCTATCTGGCAAGGGATGTAATCGAGTGTTGTGGGAGTGCGGTCCTGAACTAGCAACTTCTGCTATCCAACAAGGATGCGTTCAAGAGATAGTTGCCTTTTTGGCCCCTAAATTATTAGGAGGCTTTGCAGCTAAAACACCTTTAGCTGAATTTGGTTTCCTCTCCATGGATCATGTGTTGACTTTGGAGGGAGGTGAATTTAAGAAACTTGATGAGGATTGGCTTGTGAAAGTTCAGCTTTGAAATCTTGAGTATTGATTTTTCCCCATACGTTCGGTTCTTACACCAGTTCCTTTAAACGCCGACAGAATGTACCGCCTAAGTTCGTACCTAAGAATTTTTTTATTACCATGCCGATCCGTCAGGATGACAACCAACCTAATCGGCGCTTCGGGATAATTAATATTGTGCTGATTGGTTTCGGAACTTTGTTGCTCTTTAGCAGCTTTCTTCCGAATCAAAGCATGCAAGTTCCTCGAGTGCCTTATTCACTCTTTATTGACCAAGTTAATGACGGTGGAGTGAAGAGGGCATATATAACCCAGGAACAAATCCGATATGAACTTACCTCTCCTGAGGAAGGGGCTCCATCTGTATTGGCTACTACACCAATATTTGATATGGACCTTCCACAAAGATTAGAAGCTAAGGGGGTTGAATTTGCGGCAGCTCCTCCTAAAAAACCCAACTTCTTTACCACTATTTTGAGTTGGGTTGTTCCTCCCTTGATTTTTATCCTCGTATTGCAATTCTTTGCAAGGAGAAGCATGGGAGGAGGTGGAGCTCAAGGTGCTTTGAGTTTTACTAAAAGCAAAGCTAAGGTATATGTTCCTGATGAGGAGTCTCGTGTCACTTTTAATGATGTTGCAGGTGTAGATGAAGCTAAAGATGAATTAACTGAAATAGTTGACTTTTTAAAAACTCCAGAACGTTATACAGAAATAGGAGCAAGAATACCTAAGGGTGTATTACTTGTCGGCCCTCCTGGAACTGGAAAAACTTTGTTGTCCAAGGCAGTTGCAGGAGAAGCTAGTGTTCCATTCTTTATTATTTCAGGATCAGAATTTGTCGAATTATTTGTTGGTGCTGGTGCAGCACGTGTTAGAGATTTATTCGAACAAGCTAAGAAGAAAGCTCCCTGCATAATCTTTATTGATGAACTTGATGCGATTGGAAAAAGTAGATCAGGGTCAATGGGTGTTGTAGGAGGTAATGATGAAAGAGAACAGACTCTTAATCAACTGCTTACAGAGATGGATGGCTTTGCTTCTACAGATAAGCCTGTGATAGTTCTTGCTGCTACTAATCAGCCAGAAGTATTAGATGCAGCCCTTTTGAGACCAGGTCGTTTTGATAGACAGGTTCTAGTTGATCGTCCAGATCTGTCCGGGCGCAAAACGATTTTAGAGATTTACGTCAAGAAAGTGAAATTAGCTGACGCAGTTGACCTTGATCTTATTGCTCAAGCTACAAGTGGATTTGCAGGAGCAGACTTGGCAAATATGGTTAATGAAGCTGCTCTTCTTGCTGCTCGATCAAAAAGAAATCAGGTTGAGCAAAAGGATTTAAACGAAGCAATAGAAAGAGTAGTTGCAGGTTTAGAGAAGAAGAGTCGTGTGCTTCAGGAAGATGAAAAGAAGGTTGTTGCTTATCACGAAGTTGGACACGCAATTGTTGGACATTTAATGCCTGGGGGCAGCAAAGTCGCCAAGATCTCAATTGTGCCAAGGGGTATGAGTGCTCTTGGTTACACCTTGCAATTACCTACTGAAGAACGTTTTCTAAATTCCAAAGAGGATTTGGAAGGTCAAATTGCAACTTTGTTAGGTGGTCGCTCTGCTGAAGAAATTGTATTTGGGAAAATCACTACTGGAGCGTCTAATGATTTACAGAGGGCTACTGACTTAGCTGAACAAATGGTTGGAACATACGGAATGAGTGAAATTCTTGGGCCTTTGGCTTACGACAAACAAGGTGGAGGGGCTTTCTTAGGTGGAACTAATAACCCTCGCAGAGTTGTTAGTGATGCAACAGCACAAGCTATAGATAAAGAAGTTAGGGGCTTAGTTGATAAAGCACATGAAAGTGCTTTAAACATCCTCAGACATAATTTGAATTTGCTTGAAACAATTTCACAGAAAATCCTTGAAAAAGAAGTGATAGAAGGGGATGAGCTCAAAGGGATGCTTGAGGAAACGTCAATGCCTAATGCCTCTTAAAGGTTTAAAGGCTTGACGAGAGGGGGGTTGATCTCCGATAAAGACTCTTTAAGGCTTGCTCCATGGCTCAATTACCCCATGGCGTTGCTGTAGACCTCTTATCACTCAGAGGTAGAGACTATCTTTCCTCTTCCGAATTTTCTTCTAAGCAAACCTATGCATTGCTTGAGTTAGCAACTCAACTTAAAAGTGATGCTAGGAGAATTGATCTTGGCAATCGAGTTTTGGGGCTGATTTTTACTAAAGCTTCTACGCGGACTCGCGTTAGCTTTCAAGTTGCAATGGCACGTCTTGGTGGTCAAACAGTTGACTTGAACCCTCAAGTTACTCAATTGGGAAGAGGGGAGCCATTGCAAGATACTTCAAGGGTACTAAGTCGTTTTTGTGATGTATTAGCAATAAGGACTTATGCACAAAATGAATTAGAGGAGTATGCACATTGGGCTTCTATTCCTGTAATTAATGCACTTACAGATTTAGAGCACCCGTGTCAGGCTCTAGCTGATTATTTGACAATGCAAGAAGTATTTGGAGGGTTACAAGGAAAAACACTTACTTATGTTGGAGATGGTAATAATGTTGCTAATTCATTGATGATTTGTGGTGCTTTGTTAGGAGTGAATGTTCGAGTTGCTTCGCCTAAAGGGTTCGAGCCTCTTGTTTCTGTAATCAATCAATCAAGAAGTCTTGCTTTTGGAG
This sequence comes from Prochlorococcus sp. AG-363-O15, assembly GCA_003278255.1. GTDB lineage: Bacteria > Cyanobacteriota > Cyanobacteriia > PCC-6307 > Cyanobiaceae > AG-363-O15. The sequence goes on along the minus strand of QCFZ01000030.1, from coordinate 1,330 downwards.
GTGCAGATATTGATGTATTTAATAATGCTGCTGAGGCAGTAAAAGGAGCTCATGTTGTATATACGGATGTTTGGGCTTCTATGGGACAGGAAAATGAACAATTACATAGAAAAGAGGTATTTAAAGATTTTTGTTTGAACAAAGATCTTTTAGAAAAGGCAGATCCAGAAGCAATTGTTTTGCACTGTTTACCGGCTCATAGAGGTGAAGAGATCACTGATGAAGTAATTGAAAGTAAGTTCAGTAGGATTTTTGACCAAGCTGAAAATCGTTTACATGTTCAGCAGGCACTTTTAGCTTCATTGCTTGGAGGCCTCTAAAGGCTTGTCATAATTCAGTGCAGTAGGTACAAATGTATTGAAGAACAAATGTTTTGCATGTGGTCATTCCTTTGAATGAAGCTCTTACTCCAGCTCAGCAAGAGCTCTATGACTGGTTGACGGATTACATAGGAAATCATCATCACAGTCCATCTATTAGGCAGATGATGCAAGCAATGGGGCTGCGGTCTCCTGCTCCTATACAAAGCAGATTGAGACATCTGCAACAAAAAGGTTGGATTACTTGGCAAGAAGGCCAAGCTCGTACTTTGCAGCTTCTTGGTGGATTGGTATCTGGGATTCCTGTTCTTGGGGCTGTAGCGGCAGGTGGTTTAGTGGAGACTTTTGATGATGTTCAAGAGCGATTGGATTTAACTTCCGTTCTTGAAACAAGAGGTCTTTTTGCTTTGACTGTTAATGGCGATTCGATGGTAGATGCATATATTGCAGATGGTGATGTTGTTTTGATGGAGCCTGTCCTAGAGCCATCTCGTTTACGAAATGGAACTGTTGTTAGCGCAATGGTTCCTGGCAGTGGAACAACACTTAAATATTTTCATCGAAAAGGAGCAATGGTGAGACTTGAGGCTGCAAATTCAGCTTATGAGCCGATAGAGCTACAAGCTGATCAGGTGCATTTGCAGGGCAAACTTTTGGCTGTATGGAGGAAGACCTGATTTTTCAGAGGTGTAATATCACTTTTGTGTCTGAACGAGTCTAGGCAATAGATTCATCGACATCTAAGGGGCCATAGCTCAGCTGGTAGAGCACCTGCATGGCATGCAGGGGGTCAGGAGTTCGAGTCTCCTTGGCTCCACTTTGTTTGCAATTGACCTGAAAATATTTTAATGACTTACATTTATTCTTTAATTGCTTAAAAGGTTTTTTGATGAACATTTTTGTTTTTGCTGTTTCTTTAGGCTTGGGACCATTAGAGAAATTTGTAATTGTTTTTTCTGGAATTACTTTTGTTGTAACCTTTGGCATTGCTTCTGCTAAAGGTGATCAGA
>QCFZ01000029.1 GCA_003278255.1 Prochlorococcus sp. AG-363-O15 | reverse complement strand
AGCCCCATTAGATAAAGGGCCATAAACGATATAACTATGTCCAGTTATCCAACCAACATCAGCTGTACACCAATAAACATCATCTTCTCTGATATCAAAGATCCATTGAAAAGTGAGGTGAGACCAAAGGTTATAACCAGCTGTTGTATGGACTACACCTTTTGGCTGTCCTGTAGACCCAGAGGTATATAAAACAAATAGGCGATCCTCACTATCCATAGGTTCAGCCGGGCAATGATCAGACTGTCTAGAAACGAGATCGTGCCACCAATAATCTCTTCCTTCTTTCATTTCAATAGCTTCTTTAGTCCGTTCAACAACCAAAACAGACTTCACCTCAGGACAAGCACCATCAACCAAGGCTGCATCTACAGCTTGTTTAAGAGGAACTGCTTTGTCTTTTCTGAAGCCACCATCTGCTGTTATCACAGCCTTGGCATTTCCATCCAACAAACGATCTCTAAGGGCCTCTGATGAAAATCCTCCAAAAACAACAGAATGAGGGGCCCCAATACGTGCACAAGCAAGCATTGCTATTGCAGCTTCGGGCACCATTGGCATATATAAGGCAACAAGATCTCCTTTCCCAATTCCTAGAGATTTAAGTGCATTAGAGACTTTGCACACTTCAAGAAGTAGTTCCTTATAAGTAAATCGACGAACATCTCCTGGTTCTCCTTCCCATACAAGAGCCTCCTTGTTAGCCCTTGTTCCCTGAGCATGTCTATCAAGACAATTGAAGGATATATTTGTTTTACCCCCTTCAAACCACTTGGCAAAGGGTGGTTGTGACCAATCGAGGACACTATTGAAGTCCTCAAACCAATGCAATTCCTGTTTAGCCAATTTCCCCCAAAATCCATCAGGATCGTTCTTTGCCTCATTTACTAGCTGTTGGTATTCATCCAAACTGCTAAGCCTGGCGTGTTTGGCAAAATTCTCTGAGGGAGAGAAAACACGTTGTTCGTCAAGAACCGATTCAATGGCACCGGAAGGATTTGATGTCATGCCCACAAAAAATGCCTAGTCATTTGTGGCATTCAAGCCAGTAGATAGCAAACAGTACAAAGAGGTGACACGCTTATTAAAAAGAAAGATGGGAATCCCTGATGGATCTACCTGAAGCCTGCCTGTTCGATCTAGATGGGGTTTTGCTGGATACAGAGCCATTACATGGAAAAGCTTGGTTTAAGTCAGCTGAAAATTTTGGTTTCAAACTATCCAATAAGCAATTAATCGAACTAAGAGGTAGAAGAAGGCAAGACTGCGCAAAACAAATATGTGAATGGATGACTAACAAAACTGATATTGATGAATTGTTATCAATTCACAAACCTATTTCACGACTTTTACTTGGCCAAGCCAAGGCCATTCCAGGAGCAGAAGATCTAATTCAATGGTGTCATAAAAATAAAATGAAAATGGCACTGGTATCGAGTAGCACTTCTGAATCAATTGCATATAAAAGTGCTCCGCATCCCTGGTTAGGACTAATCACAACAAGAGTTTTAGGAAATGACCCGTCATTAAAAAAAGGGAAGCCAGCTCCTGACCCATTTTTATTAGCAGCTCAAAAACTTCAAACAAATCCAACATCCTGTTGGGCATTAGAAGATTCAAAAGCAGGAACAACATCCGCTCTTTCAGCAGGATGCAAAGTTTGGGTAATAGGTAATCAACAAAAACCTATTACCCAAAAACAAAATGCCAATCCAATTCATATTAGAAATCTAAAAATAGTTCTTGATATTCTTATGCAAAAAAAACACTCAGTATAATCTACTTAAAACAAAGTCTGGAAGTTCGAACAAAGCATTGCTAAAAGTTGATTCAGGTAGCCATTGGATTGCATCTTTTGATTCCCTTGCGAATGATTTTGCAAGTTCTCTAGCTCGATATATTGCTTCAGAATCCCTTACAAGTTCCAAGGCTTGCGCTAGATCACCTTCGCCACTAAATTCGCGTTCAATTAAACCAGCAAGAGCCGGTTTTTCCTCAAGAGCATAAAGAGCTGGCGCTGTTAGATAACCACTAGCCAAATCGCTTGCTGATGGTTTTCCTAATTGTTGATCATTACTAGTGAAATCAAGTATGTCATCTACAACTTGAAAAGCTAGACCTAATTGTCTTCCAAAATGATGTAGGAGTTTCAATTTTTCGTCACTTTGACAACTAAGAACACCAGCAGCCTGTGTACTATTAGCAATTAATGAAGCTGTTTTGCAGTAACTCTTTTCTAAATAAGTTGAAAAAGATTGTCCTGAATCATATCGATATAAGCCTTGCTTTACTTCACCATCAGCAAGATCCATTATAACCCTACTGAGAAGTTTAACTACATCTAAATTATCCAAATTTGCAAGATGCCAGCTTGCTTGAGCAAACAAAAAGTCACCAGCTAAAACAGCAACTCTGTGATTGAAACGACTATGAACAGTTTCAACTCCTCTTCTCGTTGCCGCTTCATCAACCACATCATCATGAACCAGAGAAGCCGTATGAATCATTTCTGTGATTTCAGCTAAACGGCGATGTCTGGCTGACAAATCACCGTCAAGAGATAATGCTCTCGAGATCAACAAAACTATCCCTGGCCTTAGTCGTTTGCCACCAGCACTAAATAAATGCTCTGCCGCAGCCTGAAGAATTGGATGACCAGCCCCAATGAGGCTTCGAAGATCAGTGAGCAAGTCCTCTAGATCCAGCTCTACCGGCTGCAGCAGCTCAGCAACTGTGTTCATGAGAACCCTCGATGTATTAATCCTAAAAGATGCATGCCTTAGAGCGGAGAGAGATCAGTTCAACTTCTGGATACATCCCTAACCAAGGCTTCGCCCGTGATGAAAAGTCAAGAGGGTCTGAGGTTACACAAAAACGAGTACCCGAGAAATCAAGAGGCACCCGAAAAGATGTTTTTCCAGAGCTATTTAAATGATTCTCAAGTTTCATAGCCAATCCCAATGCAGGATCAATCAAACGAACTCCTATTGGCAACATTTGTTTTAAAAGAGGCTCAATCAATGGGTAATGACTACATCCAAGTACCACCGCTTTAACATCTACACTCAAAAGAGGTTTGAGATATCCAAAAACAAGTTGACGCAAACGAGGACTGTCTAATTCTCCTGCTTCTATAAGTGGAACTAACTCTGGGCAAGCCTGCTCAAAAACTAATGTTCCCGGTCTAAAAGCCTGAATTGTTTGTTTGTATGCAGAGGACGAAGCTGTAGCAGTTGTGCACAAAACCCCCACTCGATCCTCAAAAATCATTTCTGCTGAAGATTCAATCAAACCAAAAACTGGGGTTGTAGCGACTTTTTGAACTACATCCATTGCCAAGGAATTAGTTGTATTACAAGCAACTAAAACTGCTGATATATCTTGCTGATCAAGCCAACCGACAACTTCTTCTGCTATTAAGCGTATTTCCGAAGGACTTCTATCTCCATAAGGAACTCTAGCAGTATCTGCTAAATACAAACAAGGTTTTTGACCGCAAAATTCTAATACTCTTTTGAGCACAGTGAATCCACCAAATCCACTGTCAAAAACGCCCAAAGGAGAAATCAACGGGCCCCCTGAAAATACTTAAGTATTCCTTTGGCAATAGCAAAAGCAATTTTTCTGCGATGTTGATATGTAGACAATCTTGGTGCATCTAAACGACCAGTAAGAAATCCAATTTCAACAAGGGTAGCGGGCATATTGGTTCGTCTAATCACAAAAAAACGTCCTCTTCGAACACCCCTATCTGGACTTCCTGGAGATACATCTAAAACTTGTCTTTGAATGTTTGAAGAAAGACTTAATCCTTTTGAACCTGAAAAATAAAAGGTTTCAATTCCATTTACATCTTTTCTTGGATTTCTTGATGCATTTGCATGAATACTTATAAATGCATCTGCACCAACTCTATTAGCAATGGCAACTCTTGGCGGCAGGTCTAAATCAACTTCAGAAGTCCTCGTTAAGTTGACTTTTACTCCCTTTGACTCAAGAAGTCGAGCGACCATCAATGACACATCTAGTACAACATCAGTTTCTCTAACGCCTCCAATCCCCACGGCTCCTGGATCAGGACCTCCATGACCTGGATCTATTACAACTCGATACCTACCTCTTGGAATAGTTGGTAAAGATTCACTATGAAGTTTTACAGAAGAAGAAAGATTATTTCCTTTATTTATCCAACGTCTAGATGAATAAGCAGTTAAATCTCCTTCTCCTATCCGTCTCATGCCTATCGTAGATAATCCAACAAAATCAAGCTTCCAACGATCTGGAGAAGTACCAACTAGTATCAATTTTGATTCATCAAAATTGATACCTTGATTAAACTCTATAACCAACCTTGTAAAACCTTTCGAAGGCTTACCTAAACGAATTTCTTTTACTGGACCATTGCCAATAATTTTGCGGGGACGAATTAATTCTCCAGGAAAATCTATCCAAACTCGAAGCCCTTTATCAAAGTCAGGAGATTGAAAATATGCTTTTAATTTTGTATCAACAGAAGTACGCAGTTGCAAAATACCATCAGTTTCTAAAGCCCAAGCTGCTAATGCACTAGCCGATTTTGCTGGTAATGGTGCCAAAAGATAAATCGATGGCAACGATCCAATAATTAACGAAACGATTCGACGAGGAAATACCCAACCCATTCTTCAAAAAAGATCAGGCTTCCTATGCTTAAGACTTGGCATCTGTTCCCGAATCCGTCCTACATGTCCAATATCAGCTGGAGCGATAGCAGCTCCCTGTTGAACCCCAGCATCAGCCAAAACTGTCCCCCAAGGATCAATTACCATGGCATGACCATGACTCTGTCGTCTCCCATAGTGGAGGCCAGTTTGGGCAGGAGCTACTACATAAGCGGTGTTTTCAATAGCTCTTGCCTGCAACAAAACTTGCCAATGATCTTTTCCTGTAAAAGCAGTAAATGCTGCGGGAATCATTAACAACTCTGCGCCTTTATTAACTAAATAACGATATAACTCAGGGAAGCGAACGTCATAACAAATCGAAAGACCAACACGACACAAACCAGGCACATCAACAACTGGTGGTAATTCCTGGCCAGGAGTAATTGTGGCCGATTCTCTATATGTATTTCCGTCAGGAAGATCAACATCAAATAAATGAAGTTTGTCGTATCTAGCTAACAGTTGGCCATCTCTTCCAACAAGTTCTGATCGATTCAAAGTATGTCTACCATCTCCAATAGGTACAGGGAAGCCTCCGCCAAGAAGCACAACTTGATAACGCCTCGCCATTGTGACTAAAAAGTTGCTGCACTGTTCAGCAAGAGACGATGAAATTTCTAGTCGCTGTTCATCATCTCCCATAAAGGCAAAGTTCTCGGGCAAACCAACCAAGTCCGCCCCGCGGCGGCTAGCAAGTTCTATCTGCTCCTCTGCAACGGAAAAGTTCACCTCAGGTTTAGAGGTGCTGGTTAGCTGCAAAGCGGCCGCCAAAAAGTCGGTCACAAAGTTAAAGAAGAAAATTTGAACTGTAAGAAATCATCCTGCACGAAGTACCCCTTTTTCTATCTGAACAGGAACTACAGATAGATTATCGAGTTCTGAACAACATCTGAAATCGGCCTCATGATTCCCAATACCTAAAAGTCTTTGTCCATGACTTGCCTTGCGCAAACAGCCTTCTCTATCATTT
>QCFZ01000028.1 GCA_003278255.1 Prochlorococcus sp. AG-363-O15 | reverse complement strand
GCTTCTGCATAGGCAACTAATCGTTTAAGGACACCACTATTTAATTGTGCGTCTGCATCAAGAATGAACAACCAATCTCCATTAATCCTTTCGAGAGCATCATTTAAAGCCCCAGATTTACCACCACCGGCAGACCTTGAACGACTAATAACATTCAAATCAGAGAACTTCTCACTTAACTCACTAAGCAACAAAGCACTTCCATCCTGACTGCCATCATCAACTATCCAAATAGAAAATTTACCTTCTGGATAGTTTAAATATGCTAATTGATCTATGAGTCTTCCTAATACAGCCTCTTCATCCCTAGCAGCAACCAAAATATCAATACTTGGCCACTCTTTTTTCAACTCGTGATCTTCTAATTGTAAAAATTTGTCAGCAAATCTATCTCTATTAGGCCAAACAACTCGCAATCCATACCCACCTAAAAGAATCGCAAGTGTTATAGCAGGCAAGAGAGTTCTGGTGGGTTCAAGCCAATGAGGAAGTGCCCCCAACCAACCACAAACGACCAAGAACAAAGCTGTCTTGCCGCGTCGGTGATCACCCGTCACATCAGACGCGACCATAAATCTCCCCAACGTTGAGTGACTCTAAAGGCTTTTCAAAAGTCGCGTAAAGAACCATAAACTGCACCTGGATAGTAATGCCCAAGAATCTTCTCAATACTCCAACCCTTAAAAGCTAAATCAATTGCTCCTGCTTGGGAAAGTCCTGCACCATGACCAAAGCCTCCACCAATAAACTCCCACAGCCCCTCCCTTACAGGTTCAACAACAAAAAGAGTGCTTGGCAAATTGCGCAAGGTTCTACGAATTTGATCCAATTTCAAAACAACAGAGACTTGATTCTTAGGATCAGTAATTTGCAATGAAGTAACCCTCCCACTTAAACCCCTATCAAGAATTTTTATTTGTTGAGGAGCTTTTATAATGATTCCAGCATTATTCAAAGCCTCTTTCAATTCATCAATAGAAATCAAGCGTTTCCATCTGAAGCGTTTGTGGGAACTTCCATACGCACCATCAACTTGTTCCAAAAATTGCTTTACCTCAAAGTCTTTTTGAAATGGAAGTAAAAAGAGATTTGTGAATTTTTTATTTCCATCTAACTGAGCACGAAGATATGGAACAGATTCCATAGCCCAAGCTTCTGTGCCTGCTGCCATAACACCGCCATTAGTAGCGTGATAAACCGCATGGATTGGTTTGTTTTTCCAAGAAAGGACTTTGCCCTTTGTCTTCAATATTGCTTTTCTAATTTCTTTATTAGCTTCTCTAGGATCTTTATAAACCTGACATTGTGTATCACTGCAAAGGTGATAGCCATCAATAGCAAAGCGATGACTATTAGCTAAGGCCCATGTCCTTGCAAGAACAGTCTGAACAGCTAATGCAACTGGGGGAGATCCTGAACCGATCTCATGAGGAACAACACCTTGCAAATAATTGTCGAGAGCCACATTCTCAACAAATGTCCAAGTTCCATATGCATCAGGCTGCAATTTGAACGGTCCTTTATAAACCCCTCCTTTCCAAAGCAATCCATCCGAAGCATCTATTGAAATAGGACCAGAAAGCACAAGCTCTCCACTACTGCCTTTTAAAACAGGATGAACTGAGGTTGTAATTTTCTTCTTAAGTTGTTTAGCTCGCACTCCTTCTGGAAGAACTTCATTCTCAGATAACCAAATTTGCCAGTCATTTGGATTCGCTATTACCGGTTTCAGTCCAAATCTACGCAGCTTCCCAGCCACCCGGGAAGCTGATTCAAAACTTGCAAATGGACCAACTACTTGTCTAGCAATAATTTGATTCTTTTCTAATGGCATTAAACGCCATATGATCGTAATTTCCTTAGATCTATGGATAATGCCGCGACTATCTTTTAGTAATAAAGGTTTCCCAACACTAACCAAATGCAATTCATCAGGAATTAATTTCTTCTCAGTGACTTGTCCTAAATACGGTTCCAAACCAACCATAAGAACGGGGTTTCTAAGGGTTAGTTCAGATGGCTTGGGTACTTCTATATGAGTTGGAGCAAAAGATAGTTGTGAAGCAACCAAATTCTGCCCCTGACAACCACTCAGAAAACCTGCAATCAAAGGAAACAAACACTTAAAAACAAAATTGGACGATTTCATACAACTTAGAATTGCATTCCAGCTCATTCGATTATGGAAAATCAATAATTTCGGATTTGGCTTCTGGCAGGTCAAGGGCGTAGTGTAGTTATTTGTGCGCTGCCATAGCTCATGCCAAAGCTAAAAACCCGCAAAGCTGCTGCCAAGCGGTTCAAAGCAACTGGTAATGGCAAGTTCATGCGGCGACGTGCTTTCCGTAACCATCTGCTCGACCATAAGAGCCCGAAACTCAAACGTCATCTAGCTACAAAAGCAGTTGTAGATGATCGTGATGCGGAAAATGTGAGTCTTATGCTCCCTTACGCTTAATAGGGCCTATGAAACGAGCCCTCTCTCTAAGTTCAACCTGATTTTCCACTTATCAATTTCTGACCATGGCACGAGTAAAGCGAGGAAATGTTGCACGTAAGAGAAGAAATAAAATTCTTCGTCTAGCACGAGGCTTCCAAGGAAGCAACGGTAGTCTTTTTAGAACAGCTAATCAAAGAGTAATGAAAGCTCTTTGTAATGCATATAGAGACCGTAGACGTCGCAAACGTGACTTTAGACGTCTATGGATAGCACGCATAAACGCAGCAGCGAGAATTAATGGACTAAGTTATAGCAAGCTAATTGGGAATCTAAAAAAGGCAGATATACGTTTAAATCGAAAAATGCTTGCACAATTAGCTCTTGTTGATCCAAAAAGTTTTACCAATATTGCAACTGCCTTAAAGAATTAATTCTACAAAAATATATTTCTTGATCTACAAAAGACTGAATGGAAATGCAATAACAAAAGAATTAACACTTTAATTTAATCAAGTTTCATAAAAAATTCTATCTAAATCTGCTTTTCAGGGGATTATTGATTTAAAAAATCCAAACTCTAACTTTTTCTTAAATGAACATAAGGTTTCATTTTTTTAGAAAAGGTCTCAAATCTCTATTAGATTGCAACACTATGGTGCTTTAGTTATGGACATCATCCAACCCCAAACTTACTTAATCGGCCTAGTTGTTTTATTAGTCATTGTTGCAGTTTTAGTAGGCCGTCAACTTCTGAGAGTTCGTAACGATGAAATGAAACTAATAAAGCTTGAAAAACAAGATGCCTCATCATCAAAAGATGCGGCAGAGCTTTATGAATTAGCTTCAGTCCAATTGCGAAAACGTCTATATCCTCAAGCAACTTCAACACTACGCAAAGCATTGCGCCAACTAAATGAAGAGCCAGATGAAGCCAAAGCACTTATTGAAAATGCATTAGGTTTTGCTTTAGCAGCACAAGATAATTTTGAGGCCGCAGTTGGCCATTATCGAACAGCATTAAAAGCAAAATCTGATTATCCCGTAGCACTGAATAATCTTGCATTTGCAAAAACTCGTCTCCTGCAAAATGAAGAAGCAATAAAGATTTATCAAGAAGTTCTAGATATTGATCCTCAAAATAAAACAGCTATTAAGCAGATTAAACGTCTTGAAAGTAAACCAAAAAATCAATTACCAGAGACTTCTAATAACGGGGGTTTTTGATTTATCCTTAAAACATTGATTGTTAATTTCAAGACGTCCTCCTGGATGATCTAAACGTGGAGAATTCCATCCAAGAATTTTGTTTCCCTGTAAACCTAAAAAACTACCGCCAGGCTCTAAATCAATCAATAAATTGCCCAAGTAAGGTATTAATTCTAATTGGTTTGACTTTGCATTTAAGCTCCCAACAACAGGGACATTATTTTTACCAATCTGCATCTCACCACGAAGATTCACCAATTGACCAGTAGCTTTTACTTCTGAAAACGTAATCAATATATCAAGATCATTTTCTTCATTAAATGATATGTATTCTCCACACCATTGAGGGGAAATTTGTCTTTCTAATTCTTTAGCTCGTACTACAGGGTCAAAATTATCAACTGACCCTTCTAATACATAAGGGACTATTTCAATAGGAGTTTCGGATGGCAACTTTGGCTGAAGAAGAGTTTCAGACGCATTTGTTTTAGGGAATGACTGCTCTAAAGCAGGTTCATTTGCAATCCAAAGATCTATTTGAGGCAGAAAAAGCATTCAATCAAGGGATGATAGGAACACGCTAAAGCCAATAGGCTTCTTAGGGAAGTAAAGCAATGGCGTCTCCAACACCCCCACAAAAGCGCTAATGGTTCAGATGCACAAGGCCAATGACCTTCTCACAATCGGTGATCAACGCTTTCAGAACAGACTTTTCACTGGAACAGGTAAATATGCCAATAAACTAGAAATGAAAGAAAGTCTTGCAAAATCAGGCTGCGAAATGGTCACAGTGGCTATTAGAAGAGCGCAGTCAATAAATTCAAGCGATCAAGGACTCATCGAATCCATTGACTGGGCAAAATTTTGGATGCTTCCAAACACTGCTGGATGTACAACTGCTGAGGAAGCAATTCGCGTAGCAAGACTTGGCAGAGAACTTGCAAAAGTTGCAGGTCAAATTGACAACACATTCATCAAGCTCGAAGTAATTCCTGACAAAAGTCATTTACTTCCTGATCCTTTTGGAACCCTGCAAGCAGCCGAAAAGCTGGTCACAGAAGGTTTTACTGTTCTGCCCTATATCAACGCTGATCCATTACTAGCAAAACGACTTGAGGAAGTTGGTTGTGCAACTGTTATGCCACTAGGTTCACCGATTGGATCCGGACAGGGTCTTAAGAATGCAGCAAATATTGCTCTGATCATTGAAAATTCAAAGGTGCCTGTAGTTGTAGATGCAGGAATAGGAGTCCCTAGCGAAGCAGCACAAGCAATGGAAATGGGGGCTGATGCAGTCTTAGTGAACAGTGCCATAGCTTTGGCTGGAAATAGCCCTCAGATGGCAGAAGCTATGAATAAAGCTGTTCAGGCAGGTCGACAAGCCTTTCTGGCTGGGAGACTGCCTGCTAGGAACGAAGCGGTTCCCAGCTCTCCAGAAAAAGGAGTTATCAATAGCTAACGCCTTAAAGATCAAGGAAAGTAACGGAATTGCTGAGAAAGACGATCCACTCAATAAGGTCCGCCGAGTCGTATTCAAAGAATGTCAGTAACAGAAGAAGATGGTGGGCGTCTCAATGCATTTGCAAAAGAACCAAAAATTGAAGTAATTAATCAAGAGGCAAGTGATACCAATAGTTCTCGGTTAATAATTGTGGCTGGAGCAATCCTTTTAGCAAGCCTAATTAGCTTCACTCTTAGCATTAGCTGAAAACCCTGTAGTAGCTTGCCTGAATGGAGCGAATTGCTCTTTACTGCTGGAGCTTGGGGTGAAAATTCTCGTTCTTGGCGGCGACGGCTTCTGTGGATGGCCTTGCGCTGTGAATTTGGCGGATCAAGGACACGATGTATTAATCGTGGACAATTTGAGTCGTCGAAAAATTGACATTGATCTCGAAGTGGAGTCCCTGACTCCAATTTCGAGCATTGGCGATCGTCTAAAAGCATGGATGGAAATCGGTGGGAAACCAATTCGATTCACCCATTTAGATATCGCTCATCAATATCAGACTTTGTTGGATCTGCTGCTTGAAGAGCAACCTGATTCAATCGTTCATTTTGCTGAACAACGTGCTGCTCCTTATTCAATGAAAAGCAGTTCTACAAAACGCTACACCGTAGATAACAATGTAAACGGGACACACAACCTACTGGCTGCCATTGTTGAAAGTGGTCTTGATATACACATTGTGCACTTAGGCACAATGGGCGTCTATGGATATGGATCTCATCGTGGGGCAACTATCCCAGAAGGTTATTTAAAAGTCGAAGTTCCTCAACCAGATGGTAGTCGATTTGAAGAAGAAATTCTTCATCCGGCAAGTCCAGGAAGCGTTTACCACATGACAAAAACGCTAGATCAATTGCTATTTTTGTACTACAACAAAAATGACAACATCCGAATCACAGATTTACATCAAGGAATTGTTTGGGGCACTAATACTGAAGCAACAAGTAGAGATCCACGACTAACAAATCGCTTTGATTATGATGGTGATTATGGAACTGTTCTCAATCGTTTTCTTATGCAGGCTGCGATTGGATACCCCCTAACAGTTCATGGGACAGGAGGGCAGACTCGTGCATTCATTCATATTAAAGACTCAGTAAAATGTGTACAACTAGCTCTTGAAAATCCTCCTCTGAAAGGAGAACGAGTGAAAATATTCAATCAAATGACTGAAAGTCATCAAGTTGGAGAATTAGCCAAAAAAGTCGCAACCTTGACTGGTGCCAAACTCAATTACCTTCCTAATCCGAGAAACGAAGCCGTCGAAAATGATCTAATTGTTGACAATCGTTGTTTTATTGAACTTGGACTAAAGCCAACCACTCTCGATGACGGTCTCCTAGAAGAGGTTGTTGATGTTGCACGTCGTTTTGCCGATAGATGTGATCGGAACCGAATTCCATGCGTTTCAGCCTGGACAGCAACTCAAGCCAAAGCAATCACAAAACCCTCTTAAAAAACTACACTCAACTTTCAAAAGCAAGTGAAGATCGCATTTTTTACCGAAACGTTCCTTCCAAAAGTTGATGGAATAGTTACTCGGCTTACAAAAACTGTTCAACATCTTGTGGCAGCTGGAGATGAAGTTGTTGTTTTTTGCCCTGAGGGAGGACCCAGCCATTACATGGGAGCAAAGGTA
>QCFZ01000027.1 GCA_003278255.1 Prochlorococcus sp. AG-363-O15 | reverse complement strand
TATCTCAAGCAAGATAAGCATAAATAGTACTACCAGGGGCCTTTGACCTTGTTTTTCTAAATAATAAACAGTTATATTGCTACCAAGATAGAAACCTAATAATAAGGATAATAATCCAAAGCTTCTTCGTTTCCAAGGACCATAAATAGAATCTGAGAAATATTTAAAAATGACACCTAAAGTATGATTCAATCGAGTTTTCTGGAATTTCATGTTAATTGCATTGGGATAAAAGACTATTTAAATAACCAAGGTCTACGATTCTTGTTTTTGGGGACGCCCCTTGATACACATTACATGGATAATTATGTTCGCCAAGATGGTTTACAACAGCAGTAGCATTTCTAAAGTCAGACCTATCAAAGACTGACCAAGGGGATAGAGTTATTAAAGAATTCAAACCAGCAGAATTAGCAGAAGAAAAACCAGCTTTTGAATCTTCTATAACAACTACAGACTTCCTAGAACAACCACTTTCATTAATGGCCTGTAAATAGGCCTGCGGATGTGGCTTTAAATGGGTCACGTCATCTGCGGTGATATAACCATCAAAATAAAGTCCTGATGGGTTAAAAATATTCTGTACTAATGCTGCAACTGCTTTATAACTACTTGTAGTAACTATCCATTGCTTTATATTACTTTGGCTTAATTCTGTGACTAGACGTTTTACTCCTCTTCTCAATGGCACATTACCTGAAATAACTAATTGATTATAGTAGAATTGCTTACGACAATGAAGTTCAACTATATTATCTTTTGACAAATACTGATTCTGTGATGAGGCATATGCAGAGATTCTATTTACTCCACCTGGCACATTAAGTAACTTGATGTATGTATAAATATCCCAATCCCATGTAATACCAGCATCTGAGAATGATCTGTTGAAGGCTACACGGTGCCCATCTAACTCAGTATCAGCCAATGTTCCGTCTACGTCCCAAAAAACAGCTTCAAGATTTTGCATCTTTTTAATCAAGGATGTAGTTATTTACTGGTAGGGTCTTATAGGAAAACAAAGTATTGAAAGTTGAATACAACTTCAAAGGATGACGCAGCCTGGTTATTGCCTATGCCTGTTGAGGACAATCCTTTCCCAACACTTGACCTACCATTAGCTATCAGAGCAACATTAGCAAGGAGAGGTTTCAATAGCTTTTCACAAGTAGAGGAAATACTAACTCCTATCTCACCTTCTAACCCTCAAAAACATTTCCCTGAACTAAAAAAAGCAATTGAAGTATTAACAGAAGCTTGCGCTTCTAATGAGAAAATTGCAATTTGTGGGGATTATGACGCTGATGGGATAACAAGTACAGCTTTACTATTCAATACATTAAATGAGCTAGGAGGAGACCCAATAACATGTATTCCAAGTCGTATGGATGAGGGTTATGGCTTAAACCAAAACATGATAAATGAATTAAATAATCAAGAAATTAAAATAATAGTGACAGTTGATAATGGTATCTCGGCGATTGAAGCACTTGATTTAGCTAAGCATTATCAAATGAAAGTAATAATCACTGATCATCACACAATGCCAAATATAAGACCTTCAGCTGTAGCAATTGTCCACCCAGAAACCACACCCAAGGACTCTGAATTTCGTACATTGGCTGGAGTGGGACTAGCTTATGTATTGGCTTGTGAATTAGCTTATGAAATGAATAACATGGAAGCTGTTAATACAGCAAGAGACTTATTCTGCATAGGAACTATTGCAGATATGGCACCATTAACTGGGGCCAATAGGGCATGGGTCAAGGAAGGACTTAAATCTTTTTACAAGTCAAAGTGCAAAGGAATAATTGCTCTAAAACATTTATCAGGATTACTTGATGATACTATAACTGCAGAAGAAATAGGATTTAAAATAGCACCAAGGATAAATGCTGTTGGACGAATAGGAGAACCAAAACTAGTAGTAGATCTCCTAACAATTAACGACTTAGGTAAAGCAATGTCCTTAGCTCAGGAATGTGAAATTAAAAACAGACAAAGAAAGGAACTATGTGAAGGTATTGAAGCTGAGGCATTAGCACTTATTGAATCAGATACTAACAATATACCTCCATTTATATTACTAGCTCAAAGTCATTGGCATCATGGAGTTATAGGTATAGTAGCAGCAAGAATAATGGAGCGATTTAATAGACCCACAGCAATACTTGGAGCAGACAAGAAAGGCAGGTTTAGAGCTTCACTAAGATCACCAGAAGGCTTTTCTATAAGTAACGCACTTAAGCATTGTTCAAAGTATTTAATCACTTATGGAGGCCATCATGCAGCTGGTGGGTTTACTATCCTACCTAATTATATCTCAGGCTTACACAATGAGCTTAATAAAATAGCTGATATATGGATGAAATCCCAAAATGTAACTTGCAAAATTAAACCAGATGCATTACTAAGATTAGCTGATATAAATGAATCATTTTGGAATCAATTACAAAAACTCGAACCCTTTGGAATTGGTAATCCGAAGCCTATATTTTGGTCAAGAAATTGTGAGATAATAAATTATAAATCTCTTAAAGGTCAACACAGTAAGTTTACCTTTTCACAAGGCGGTCATTCTTGTGAAGGCATATTTTGGAACTTCCAAGGAGAAGGACTTAGCTCTAACAATGTAGATATAGCCTATCAGATATCTTTAAATAAATGGAATGAGCAGGTAAAGCTTCAATTAAACGTCCTCTCATTAAGGCCTTATAAAAAGGATGTTTCAATCAAATTAAAGGATCGTGAATATATCTGCTCATTAGATAACCAGAACTCGATTATCCTAATCAATTCAGAAGGCGTCAAAAAAGTAATTCCTATTACTTGCTTAAATAATTCAAGTCAAAACGAAGATCTAATAGATAATCCTTATATGATTACTTTAATTAAGAACGCTAAAATAGCATTGGGTGTAGATGTATAAAGCCATGTTGCGAATCTAAATTGTTATCTATTTATACAAAAAACCCTACATCATTATGATGTAGGGTGAAAACTATCATAAAAATAAGTAGATCAATTCAATAGTTTATGCTTCAGAGTCATAGGACCCTGATTCATTTGAAGAAATGGTCCTAAAAGCCTCTTCTATAGAAGATGAGAGCGACAATAGCTGGTCCTGCAAGAACGACAGCAGCAAGTGGTATTAGGTTTCCCATGTTGGTTGTGTGGTTTGAGCTTTATTCTACAGATGTTCTTCATCTGCCTTGCAAGGCTAAGTGTGATTAGTAGTAACCATTCACTAAACTATGAAACTGTGATGGGTTGACACAGAATCTGCTATGGCCCAAACAGCTAAAAAGTGGCGATGTATGAAGAACTGTGGAGCATGTTGTCGACTAGAACCTGAAGAGAGAACTGAAGCAATCTCAGCCCTCACTCCTATCCAAAAAAAGCTCTATTTGGGAATGGTTGGCAATGATGGTTGGTGTATTCACTACGATAAGACAAAAAAAATATGCAAGATTTATGACGATAGGCCTGATTTTTGCAAAGTATCGTTGATTGGAGACTTGTTTCACGTAAAAAAAGATGACCTTGATGATTTTGCAATCACCTGCTGTCGAGAGCAGATAAGGTCAATCTATGGAGGTAGAAGCAAAGAAATGCGTAAGTTCAATAAAGGACTACGGATTCCAACCAAATACGATGGCTGAGCCCCATACAGGAAAAAATGAGCCAGATCCCTCTAAAGATAAGGATGATCAAGATGGATTTATTAAGGTTTTTGTAACCACATTCGCAACTGTTTTCTTGGCCGAGTTAGGTGATAAAACGCAAATAGCTACTCTGTTATTGTCTGCTCAATCTGGTAAACCATACATAGTATTTGCTGGTGCAGCATTGGCATTAATCTGTTCTAGCTTGGTAGGTGTACTAATAGGTAGATGGTTAGCAAAAACACTTCCTCCAGAGAGACTTGAATATATGGCAGGAATATTGATGCTTACTCTAGGAATATGGCTGGCAATTCAAGCAGGTCAGTCCTTACTTCAAGGTGTGAGCCCCATTTAAATGGAATTACCACTCCTGATCTCAACCTTTACTGCAGTCTTTTTGGCAGAACTGGGGGACAAAACTCAATTAGCAACTGTGGCATTGAGTGGGACTTCAAACAGACCACTTGCTGTTTTTCTTGGTTCTTCTACAGCTCTAGTACTAGCCAGTCTATTGGGCGCATTAGCCGGAGGATCAATAGCAGCTGTAATCCCTGGAAATTTACTTAAATTGCTTGCCGCTGTAGGTTTATTAACAATCGGCTTGAAATTATTATGGCCAATTATTGGGAAATCCTTTTCAATGAAAAAATCAGCAGTGAACGAGGAATCTAAGAATGCCTAGAATTACTATATATTTAATACCTCACTAGCAATCAGTTCAAATAACGGAATTGATTGCCGATACCAAAGCTTTACCCCACTCAATCGATCAAAATCATGTTTTCGGTCGCCCAACTACTCGACCAATTGCCATCCTCTGGCGGTTTGGAGATAAAAAAACTAGAAAAAATTTTAAAGTTAACCAAAAAAGGTGATCGTGCTCATCTAGATATTGCAATAAAGGCACTTACAAAGCTAGGTATAATTGAAGAGGAAGAAGATGGAACACTTAAAAAGAATCAAAATCAAGGATTGGTTGAAGCGAGATTAAGATGTAGTAGCAAGGGATACTGTTTTGCAATAAGAGAAAATGGAACAGATGATATATACATAAGGGATCAACACCTAAATCATGCCTGGAACGGTGATCGAGTATTAGTAAAAATCACGAGGGAAGGGATAAGAAGAAGATCACCTGAAGGAGAAGTTAAATGTATTTTAGAAAGAACTAATTCAAGTATGTTAAGCATAGTTGAAGAGGAGGAAGAAAATTTAATTGCAATACCTTTAGACGACAGAATTTTAGCAAGTGTAAACCTATCTGAAACAGACAAAGCATATTTAAGTGACTACAATGACAAAAATAAAGACAAAGTGCTTGAGATTAAAATTGATCGATTTCCGGTTGCACAGTATCAAGCAGAAGGACATGTTGTAAGAGCTTTACCGTTAAATGGTGGTACCGAAGCAGATAAGGATCTATTACTTACAAAGGCCAATTTGCACGAACAGATACCAGCACCAAGAAGTTCACCTAAATTACCTTCTAATAAAAACCGACTGGACCTTACAAAACAGCCAACACTACTTTTAAATAGTTGGACATCAACTAATTGTCCTTCATTAGCTGCATTACATGTAGAACCACATGGAGGTGGTATCAGATTATGGATCCATGCACCCTCTGTTGCAGAAAGAGTCAGCAATGGAAACACCCTAGATTTATGGATGAAGGAACGATCCGAATCACATTGTCTAGGAGATAACTGGATATCGTTATTATCAGAGCCACTAACAAAAGCTTGCGAATTCAGAGTCGGAGAAGTTAATGAATCAATTAGTGCCTGTATAGATATAAATTCAAATGGCGAACTTATTGATTGGCAGTTTTCCTTGGCCAATATTAAACCCATAGCCTCTCTTACACCAAGTGATCTGACTGTCATTGCTAACAGGAAACCAAGGGCTAGAACAATTCCTAATTCAATTAAGCATCTAAAAGACCAACTTGATCAAATTAAGACCGTTATATATTGTTCTGAATTGCTGCAAAACAGAGAAAACAAAAATGGAGAGATTGAACTGAACTTGCCTGCACCAGAATTAGACAACCTTTCAGATCTAAAATGGGCAGATCCCTCCACAAGATTACAACATTGGAGATTACCTCTAGATACTTCAGATCCAAATTCATTGCTAGCTCCTCTAATTAGGGCTGCGAATAGAGCATGGGGTAGACACATAACTAACCTAAATATACCTGGATTAATAATCAATAATGATCCTATTGATGCCAACTGCCTGGCAGATGTTGCCAAAGCAGCACTAGCTCTAGATATAGAACTTAAATTAGACATTGAGGGAATGGCTTCTCCTTCTGAAATGGTTAATGCCTTTAAAGAAAAGTCATGTCAAAGAGTTCTTGAAAAATTGATAAGACATTCAATGCCAGATTCAAAGCTGATTATGAATGATCAAAATAACCAAGTGGCTATTACTAATGAAGCCCTTAGTGATAATAACAATATACCTCTACCTTCAGAAAACATTCAGGCCCCATGGTGTACTCCGTCAATGCATTACTATGACATCGTGAATCAGCAAATAATGCTTACAGTATTAAAAGAACTAAAGCCAAAGGGATCCTCTAGAAGTAAGTCTAGTCAAGACTTTGACAAGAAAAGTTGTGATAAAGATTCTTACAAACTACATGTAGATCAAAATACTCACTCTGGATTAGCTTCCCTTTGTACAGAAACTCTAATCAATAAGTTAACAACAAAACATCGGCAAGCTGATTTATTACGTAATGGATTAATATCAATGTCACAGGCACGTTCAGCAGAAAGCCTAATAGGGCAAGAATTAGAAGCGGTTATAACGGGAGTACAAAGTTATGGTTTTTTTGCCGAAATTCCTCCGTTTATGGCAGAAGGGCTTGTCCATGTAAGTTCGCTAAATGATGATTGGTATGAATATCGTTCAAGACAGAATAGATTAGTAGGTAGGAAAAATCGCAAGATTTATCAACTCGGAGATTCAATACGAGTAAGGGTATTAAAAGTAGATGCCTTACGCAATCAAATAGATTTAGAGGTTAATTCAGATAATCACGAAAATTCCAATGACACTGAAAATATAGATGATTCCAACATCAATGAGCAAGTAAACCACCAACTTACCAACTTTTCTAATGAATTCACTCCCATACCGGTAGTAATAGATGAGGGTTAAGTGAAATCATATATACTTGCTATTACTGGTGCTTCTGCTCAGCAATTAGCTGAACGTTCATTACAGTTATTGCTACAGAAAGATTATAAAGTAGATCTTATACTAAGTCGAGGCGCATACGAAGTATGGCAATCTGAGGTTGGAACCAAAATACCGTTAGATATGACGCAGCAGGAAACATTTTGGAGGAAACGACTTAATGTTGAATTAGGAACATTAGAATGCCATCATTGGAATGATAATTCAGCAACAATAGCTAGCGGAAGTGTTAAAACAAATGGCATGATAATTGTTCCATGTACTATGGGAACAATAGGTAGAATAGCAGCAGGTACGTCACTAAACCTTATTGAAAGATGTGCAGATGTCCAACTTAAGGAAGGAAGGC
>QCFZ01000026.1 GCA_003278255.1 Prochlorococcus sp. AG-363-O15 | reverse complement strand
TGGAATGGTCCAACATCATGAACATTATTAATAGGCTGTTTGTTTTACCTTTCATAACTCCATTAATAATAATTATAGTTATAGGAGCTATGAATTCAGGTAAACAAGTCTCACTGAAATTATTGATATGGACTACACCAAAAGTAAGTTTAGGCTCCCTAATGGCTATTGGAGCTGGTGGATCTGCAATATTAACGAGTATAGCAGGATTAACTGTTACAACTGAAAACACTAAATTAAATAGAAAAGTAATATTAAATCCATTTGAACGTAAAGATGTAGATAATGTTCAGTCGGATGGAAATGAAACGATAACAAATCGATCCAATCCAAATGATTCTAAACCGTATAACCCTCCAGAGAGATCTATAAAAGATCCTTCACCTACTGTATCTGTGCCGTTTAAAGTTCTCAAAAAGGGTTCCCGTGCAACACGTGTAGCCAATTCAATGCAACAAAATGATTTTGAATATGACACAAATAGTAGCAATAATGAAGAATATTATGATGATACGCTACATAGAGAGTCAATCGACAATGATGAATGGGGGCCAGGCTTAACCGATGAATGGTAAAAACAAAGCCATTAGATTTTATATACCCAAAAAACTGTTGAGAGACTAAAGTTATAAAAGCTTCAGACGAAACTTGGAAGAATCAACTGAGATAACAAACTCAAACAAGGTAAGAGGTCCTTCCCAAAAGGAGAATGATAAGCAACAGAACTCTTCTATTCCTGAAAAGACTGTAACTAAACCACCAAAATTAGAAGATAAACCATTTCAAGACTTCATTTCTGAAGATTTTATCCCTACACTTACAAAATCACTAGAAGGTTTTGGACAAAAACCTATAAGTTTGCTTTTGATACAAGATCAAAGACCAGTCGTAGGTGGACAATGTTGGATGGTTTCTGGTGAGATATCAGCAGGTAGACGTTTTTGGCTTTGTTTCAGTGAAAAAAAGATTAGTTCATCTAAAACCTTTGCCTTAGCAGAACCAGGCACAGATCCCAGCCTTCTTGAATCATTTCTGATAGACGAGAAGAAAACAACACTAGCATTGCTTGTTTCACGCATTCTTCAAAGACTTAATGGACAAAAATGGCTAGGTCCTAATTAATAAAAATATAGTATTAACTGATACTCGTTGCTTCAAACCATAATTTTAAACCTAAAACACTCACTTATGAGTCTTTGTGAGTATTGTCTTTAAGCGGAAGAATTCAGCATAAGAACTTGATCTCAGCATCTGAGCGCAGAACTCAAAAGGTCTTAGAACAAGACTCCTTAGACTTAGCCTGGAAGTCAAGGCTTGAGTTCTTGTTGAAATATGGAAGCTCCGCAGGAGCTGATCTGATTGAAATATTTCTAGAAAGCACAGATCACCTAGGCGTATTAGCAGAACAGGACACAATTACAAATGTAAGTCCATCCTTTGGCAAAGGAGCTGGTATAAGGGTTTTTAAGGGAAACAGAGATGGCTTTGTTAGCACCAATGATCTTACTGAGTCAGGTTTAAAGAATGCCCTTGATCAAGCACTTGGCATGCTTGGACTTGAATGGAACGCTTCAGTCAAAGCAGTTTTTAATGGTCTCAAGGATCTAGAAGATTTTGCCAACAATAAAAACCATTGGTTAGCTCATTCACCAGATCTGACAGAAATTAGCGAGAAAATACTTGAAGGAACAAAGTGTCTTGGTATTAAGGGTAATCATTTACAAGTACGTAGAGGAAGTTATTCCAGAGATTGGCAAGAAGTACTAGTAGCTGCATCTGATGGAACATTTGGTAGAGATATTCGATTACACCAATCAATTGGATTGAATGTGCTAGCTGAAGATGGAATACATCGGGCTTCTATTGGAAGACGTTATGGCACTTCTGGAACACCAAATGATTTGCAAAACTGGAAACCAGAATTAAGTGCAGAAGATCTTTGTGATAGTGCAGGAAAAATGTTATATGCTGATTATGTAAATGCTGGACAAAAACCCGTAGTGCTAGCAAATAAATTTGGTGGGGTAATTTTTCACGAAGCATGTGGACATCTACTAGAAACAACACAAATAGAAAGAGGGACTACACCATTTGCTAACAAATTAGGAACGCTTATAGCTAATGAAGCTGTAACAGCAATCGATGAAGGTTATACAGAAGGTGCCTTTGGATCTCTTAATATGGATGATGAAGGGATGAAACCTGAAGAAACAGTACTAATTGAAAAAGGCGTACTTAAGCAATTTATAAGCGACCGTGCAGGTGAAATAAGAACTGGTCACAAAAGAACTGGCAGTGGGCGACGACAAAGCCATACATACGCTGCTGCTAGTAGAATGAGAAATACATATATTGCAGCAGGTAAGTACACACCTAAGGAACTAATTAATTCCATTGACCAAGGACTTTATTGCAAATCAATGGGAGGAGGGAGTGTAGGACCGACAGGTCAATTCAATTTTGCAGTAGAAGAAGGATACTTAATAGAAAATGGCGAATTACATACTCCTGTGAAAGGGGCAACCTTAATAGGAGAAGCAAAAGAAATTATGCCTAGAATATCAATGTGTGCAAATGACCTCGACTTAGCAGCAGGGTTCTGTGGATCAATAAGTGGAAATATAAATGTAACTGTTGGCCAACCACATATAAAGGTAGATTCAATAACTGTAGGAGGTAGATAAGAATGGATAATTCAAATAAGAATACAGGGTTGTCGCTAGAAAGGGAATATCTAAGAGATACTATCCACAAGAATATTAAAAATCTACCAATAAAACAATGGGATTTAGGTGCAAGTTGTAGTTCCGATAGTTCTGTACAAGTAGACAATGGCGATGCCAAACAAATGAAAAGCTCTCAAAAGAGTTCAATTACATTAAGAGTTTGGAATAGAGAAGGTACTTTAGGGATCACAAGTACATCTGACCTAAGCGAATCGGGGCTGCTAAAAGCAATAAATGGGGCTTATCAAGCTAGCAGACTAGGCAATCCAAACGAAATCCCTCAATTTTCATCTCTGGCTAAGGATCCTTTGCCCAAACTAGAGCGACCTGTCAAAGATTCAATTGGAATACAAAATTTATTTAAATTACTTAAGTCTGCAGAAGCTGAACTACTTCATAGTCATAAGGCTATTAAAACTATACCTTATAATGGACTAGCGGAAGCTAATTATTCACGACTCTATATAAATAGTGATGATGCATATAGACATTTAAATAGAAGCCAATCTACACTATATTTATACGCCAGAGCAGAAGAAGAGGGAAGAAAACCTAGAAGTTCAGGATCGATTAGAGTAGCCTTAGGGACCACTGAACTTGATATAAATGGCTGCATAAAGGAGGCATGTAGGAAAACTTTGAGCCATTTAAATTATAAGCCCATTGAAACAGGCAAATATTTGGTATGTTTTAAACCTGAGGCCTTTCTTGAGTTAATTAATTCATTTGGAAGTATGTTTAATGCTAGATCAGTTCTTGATGGTGTAAGCCTTACTAAAAAAGAGAATCTTGGAGAATTAATATCTGTACCATTTTTAAATATCAATGACAACTGTTTACATGATGCTAATGTCGGTGCATCTTCATTTGATGGTGAGGGAACACCAACAAGAAACATCCCCCTTATAAAAGCTGGAGTAATAGAAAACTTTATCCATTCAGAAGCAACTGCCAGAGAATTTGGTGTTAAACCTACAGGACATGCAGGACTTGGAGCTAAAGTTTCTGTTGGACTAGATTGGTTAGAAATAGGTAAAACACCTGGCAAACTGACAAAAAAACAAACTCTTAATTATAAAAGCCAATCAGAGAGGTTTATACTTATAGAAGGACTTAATGCCTTACATGCTGGAGTAAAAGCAAGTCAAGGATCATTTTCACTGCCTTTTGACGGATGGTTAGTTGATAATGGAGAAAAAATTTCAATTGAAGCTGCCACTATTGCAGGTGATATAAGAGAAGTACTAAGAAACATCTTGCATATAGAAGATAACCAAACAATCACTCACCATGGCATTTGTCCTCACATATGGGTAAGTAATCTCTCCATAACAGGAGAAGCGTGAGAATTGTATTTTGGGGTACACCAGAATATGCTGTACCAACCTTAAGTTCATTAATTCTAAGTAATCACTCTGTAGTTGCAGTTGTTACGCAGCCAGATAGAAGAAGAGGTAGAGGAAAAATCAAATCTCCATCACCAATTAAGGCGTTAGCAATAGAAAATAATATCCAGGTATTTACACCAATAGCGGTTAATAATGATATTGAAGTAGAAAAGCATTTAAATGAATTAAATGCTGATATATATATAGTTGTTGCCTTTGGGCAAATACTACCAAGAAGGATATTGGATCAACCAAGGTTAGGATGTTGGAACTGTCATGGATCTCTACTACCAAGATGGAGAGGAGCAGCTCCAATACAATGGTCATTAATAAGTGGAGATAAATATACTGGTGTCGCCATTATGTATATGGAAGAAGGAATAGATACTGGACCAATCTTGATACAGGAGAGAATAAGAATTGACTCAACAGATAACCACACAACCTTATCAGAAAAACTTAGTAAACTATCTGCAAAATTAATGATTGAATCGTTAGCGAAGATACAGGCAACGAGTGAATTATCTTCTGATAGAGGAATAGGATCTCTAAAACTCACAAAACAAGAAGACATTCAGAAAGAAATAACTTATGCAAGGATGATTAGTAAATCTGATAACTATGTGGATTGGAATCAAGATAGTATAGATATCCACAGGAAAATAAGAGGCTTATATCCAAATGCATACACTCACGCGCGAGAACAGAGATTCAAAATCTACAATTCTGAAATCATTGACAACAATAATGGTCTCTGCAATTCATATACAACTGACAAGGATAGCCACGATATTAATTTGCACGAATTAGATAAACCTGGTGCGATATTGGGGTACATAGAAAAGAAAGGAATACTTGTCAAAACAAGGGATAATATTATTTTAATAACTCAAGCCCAGTTAGAAGGTAAAAATAGAGTTGAAGCTAATGCACTGATTCAACAAATAGAAGTATTGTCAATAAATCACTTAGGTTGCTCTTGACTTAAATTCTGAGCAAGAACTACAAGGACCTGATGGAACAACAGCACATCTGATGATTGGGTGTAAAGCATTGAAAATACAATTTGGATTACCAACAATCCATATACCCTTCCATAAATTTGATTCAATTGGCTTTGAACAAATTCGTACATAAGCAGAAACTAAATACAAATGATAAGTACCTTTTAGCAATTTATATCTATGGCTTAGCTTCATAACAAGGTATTGTTGATCATTAAATGAAAACCATGTGCCATTATCAGGAGGAGACATGTCATCTAATCTATAAATAACTTGAGAATTCTCTATATTTCGTATTTCAACTATCATGAATCATATTCTTTATAAGTAGACTGATGCTTTGTTGAGAATCCCCAGATAAAAAGAATAAATACCATTAACAATACAAACCATTCAGGTACAAAGAAATATGGAATAGCAAGGCTTATAAGTAACTTGATACCTACTAAAGCAACAGCTATATATCCTGCCATTTCCAGACGAGGAAATATCTCCAACCAATGAAGAAACAGGCCGGAGGTAAACCGTAACGCTAGAACACCTATAAGAGCTCCAGTAATTACCAATAGAAATTGATCGCTGATTGCTACAGCTGCAGCCACACTGTCAATTGAAAAGGCTAGATCGGTAAATGCTAATAGAACAACAATTCTAAGGAAGGATGCGTTGTTAGACGAATCCTTCCGATCTACTATTTCCGAGGGATTAGTGTTAACAGTTCTTATTTTATTATAAAAAAGGCTTAATAAATATACACCGGCAAGGAGTTGTACTGCCCATAGTTTCAAGACAATCTGAGCAGTAAGAATAAGAAATACCCTTAGAATTAAAGCTATTGATATACCTATATCTAGAGCCCTACGTTGAACATCGGGATTTGGTAAGTTCTTGGTGATTGCTGCTAATGCAACTGCATTATCCGCCGAAAGTACTAATTCGAGAGAAATTATTACTGGTAACAGGGGTGCTAGTTCTGCCCATCTATCAATTCCATCAAGAATGGGGGTAAGAGCGGGTAAAGCGGCAGAATCCATTAGGAATAATCAAAGTGAAATCTGAATTGCAGCGAATTAACACTAATGTAGGAGTGTTCATCTAATTAATCCTAGAAAATTCAACTAGTTTAAGTGAGATGCGTATCCAGTCAGATCTCTGCCACATAGATGACCATCGAGCTGTTGTAAAGGTATTTGCTTGGAATGAAGAACAACCACTAGGCAGTGCCTTGGGTGAAGGTAAAACTGCTGAGATAGCCGAAGAACGGGCAATCAACAGATTATTCTCAAGAACTAAACAGAAATTGAATCAACAGGAATATAATCAGAATAAGACATATAAGACAACTAATAATAAAGAAGGAACGAAAAATAAAGAAGAAGTACTTTCTACCAATGAAAATACAACCCAATTGAAAAATTCAGATTCGAAAATAGGTGTAGAAGTTAATAATCCCAATAATGAACCTGAAGACTGGAGTAATATCTTATCCTTAATCGATATTGAAATCAAAAGAATTGGTTGGAACAGAGATCAAGAGAATCAATTTATCATAAGAATATTAAATAGTAAAGATAGGAGCCGAATAACTAAATATAAGGATATTAGTCGATTACTAGATTTATTGACGCACATAAGCCCTGGCACTAAACCAGATTTGGCAATAGTAAAAAGTAAAAAGGAAATATTAATTGAGCACAGCAATGAGATTCTGGCACAACTCAATTGGGATCAAGACAAGGGAAGAGATTATCTAAATGAAAAAATGAATGTGATAAGTAGATTTGAATTAACAGAAGAGCAATTGTCTGAATTCAATGGATTATTAGAAGAAGCATTGAATAAATATGTGCGAAAATAGAATTATCTGACCATACAAAATAAATCAGAGGGGATTTGAGACCGGGTAAGGAGTTCAAATAATATGTAAACCAGAATATTAAAGGTATATCATCTGTCATTAAGGGACTAAATATATATGATAATCAGTAAGAACTGTAACTCACCAAAAGAGATCAGATTGCCATGCCTTTGAGCTCAATGGTAGAAATGATTCAGAATGCTCCTTTAACAGGAGAGCTCGTCGAGAGATCTACCAGAAGAGAAAGGCTAGTAATGCGAGGAGCTAGCCGAATTGGACGAGCGGTGGTGACAAGTGCAATGGCTAGAAGAGAAAATATGCCATTACTTGTAATTGTCCCTACTCTAGAAGAAGCTGCTAGATGGTTAAGTTTACTAGAACTAATGGGCTGGAAATCAACCCATTTATATCCTACAAGTGAAGGCTCTCCATACGAGTTATTCGATCAAACAAATGAAATAACCTGGGGCCAATTACAAGTTCTAAGTGAAATCATTGTAAATAAGAAAGATCAGAACAGAGCAATAGTGGCTACAGAACGTTCTCTGCAACCTCATTTACCCTCTCCGTCAGATCTAGAAAACAAATGTCATATCATAAGCAAAAGAAATGAACTAGGTATAGATCAATTAAGCAAAATACTTACAACCCTTGGATATAAAAGAGAGGTTACAATAGATCAAGAAGGTAAATGGAGCAGAAGAGGAGATATCGTA
The DNA here is from genome assembly GCA_003278255.1 of Prochlorococcus sp. AG-363-O15. Classification (GTDB taxonomy): domain Bacteria; phylum Cyanobacteriota; class Cyanobacteriia; order PCC-6307; family Cyanobiaceae; genus AG-363-O15. The sequence goes on along the minus strand of QCFZ01000026.1, from coordinate 878 downwards.
GATATATATCCAGTTAGCAGTGAATTACCAGTCAGACTTGAGTTTTTTGGTGATGAATTAGTCAAAATAAAGGAATTTGATCCCACTACACAAAGATCACTAGATGTTATAGATGAAATATGTATAACACCTACTGCATTTAGCCCAATAATAGCAGAAATGCTTCGCCATAATTTACCTAATGAACTCGATTGCTTCTTAGAGGATGATTCAATTGAGGAATTACTGGAAGGTGGTACACCAGACGGTATGAGAAGATTATTAGGACTTGTATGTGAGAAGCCATCTTCACTAATTGATTATATCGATAATAATACATGTGTGGTTATTGATGAAAGAAGCCAATGTTTGGCACATTCAAGGCAGTGGCTAGATCATGTCAATGAACATGTTAATGAAGTAATAAAAGATCTTAAGATATCAAATAAAGAATGTGTTAATAAATGGAGTTCATCATTACATGTTGATTTAGAACAACCCCTTAGCGACTTAATCAGGTTCAAAGGATTTGATTCAGCAGAATTGAATGAGCGTGATAATAGGTCTAATCAATTTGATCTTTCTGCTAGGTCTGTAAATATCATACCTAACCAATTTGGGAAGATAGCCGAGCAAATTAAAGATAATCAAAAGAATAAATTAAGCATGTGGCTCTTGTCTGCTCAACCTAGTAGGGCCGTATCTCTGTTAGAAGAACACGATTGTCATGCAAGGTTTATACCTAATAATTTGGATAAACAATCAATAAATGATGTATTGGCACAAAATGTGCCAGTAGCCTTAAAACATAGTGCTAATAATGAATTAGAAGGATTTGCACTACCAGCATGGAAAATAGTACTCATTACAGATAAGGAATTTTTTGGGCAACAGTCAAT
>QCFZ01000025.1 GCA_003278255.1 Prochlorococcus sp. AG-363-O15 | reverse complement strand
TCTTGGCCCTAATAATGTTCAAAAGATTCAATTTGAACTAATCCCCTTAATAGAATCTCAAACAAAACTTTTGCTAAATCAGGATCCATATAAAATTTGGACTGGAGATATTGGTGCAACTATGGCTCAGCAATCCCATGCTGAATTGTATTCAAAGTTATTTAGAAGCTAATGGGTAGCAAATTACGCGTAGGAGTAGCAGGCCCAGTTGGATCTGGGAAAACTGCTCTAGTAGAGGCTCTTTGCAAAAAACTAAAACAAGAATTCCAACTTGCTGTAGTTACTAATGACATTTACACCCAAGAAGATGCAAAATTCCTTACTGCAGCTGGAGCCTTAGAACCTAATCGCATTATTGGAGTAGAAACTGGTGGTTGTCCTCATACAGCAATTAGAGAGGACTGTTCAATTAATCGTGCTGCAGTTGAAGAGCTAGAAGAACTTTTTCCAAAACTGGACATAATTTTTGTAGAAAGTGGAGGAGACAATCTTGCTGCAAGCTTTAGTCCAGAATTAGTCGATTTATGTATCTACGTCATAGATGTAGCTGCAGGAGACAAAATCCCAAGAAAAGGAGGGCCTGGAATAACTCGCTCAGATTTACTTGTTATAAACAAGATTGATCTTGCCGTAATGGTAGGCGCAAGTCTTGAGGTAATGAAACGAGACACATTATTAATGAGGGGTAATCGACCGTGGTGTTTCACCAATCTCAATAAAGGAGAAGGAATAGATGAAGTGATTCGGTTTTTGTTACAACAGATACCTAATCAAGAAATCCAGCATACCTAATCACCTCAAAATGGTTACCTGTGATACAACCCAATAGCACTGACTTACATAAATTCAAAATCATCAAACTGAATAAAGGAGCATCCTTCCTTAAACATGTCTATTGCTAAACGTCTTTTCCTTGGCCTTTCATCAGTAGCACTTGGCACTTCTCTTACAGCCTGTGGTGGGAGCAATCAAGAATCAACCTGCTTGGATTGCGATGATGAAATCACAGTAGGAATCCTTCACTCTTTAAGTGGAACAATGGCTATTTCAGAATCCACACTAGTGGATACTGAAAAAATGGCAATTGAAGAAATCAATGCGGCAGGAGGAGTGGAAGTAGCAGGAAAAAAATACGAAATTAAATATATTGTTGAAGATGGAGCATCCGATTGGCCAACATTCGCTGAAAAATCGAAAAAGCTAATAGACCAAGACAAAGTTCCTGTTGTTTTTGGTGGTTGGACATCTGCAAGTAGAAAGGCAATGCTCCCAGTTTATGAATCAAAAGATGCATTCCTTTACTACCCAATTCAATACGAAGCCCAGGAGTGTTCAAGAAACATTTTCTATACTGGAGCCACTCCTAACCAACAATCAGAGCCTGCAACTGAGTTCATGTATAAGCGGTCACCTGCTGCAGGCAAACCATTCTTTCTTGTAGGTTCTGATTACGTATTTCCAAGAACTTCTAATACAATTACTAAAGAGCAATTGAAATCACTGGGAGGTAACGTAGTTGGAGAAGACTATCTTCCCCTAGGCAACACTGAAGTTGCACCAATTATCTCTAAAATTAAAAAAGCTCTTCCAAATGGTGGAGTAATTATCAACACTCTTAATGGGGATCAAAATGTTGCCTTCTTTAAACAAATTCAAGATGTTGGAATAACTCCAAGCAATGGATACTATGTAATGAGTTATTCAATTGCCGAAGAAGAAATTAGTACTATTGGACCAGAGTTCCTAAAAGGTCATTATGGTGCTTGGAACTATATGATGTCCATTGATACATCTGCATCAAAGAAGTTCGCCCAGAGTTTCAAGAAAAGATGGGGCAACGACAGAGTAGTAGCTGATCCCCAAGAATCTGCATACAACATGGTCTATTTATGGAAGGCAGCAGTAGAAAAGGCAGGTACTTTTGAAGACAATGCTGTACGTAAAGCTCTTGTTGGAGTTAAGTTCGATGCACCACAAGGTCCTGTAGAGGTAATGCCAAATCATCATTTATCTCAAACAGTAAGGATTGGTCAAATCACCTCTAACGGTCAATTCAACATTCTTGAATCTAGTAATGGTCCAATCAAACCACAAGCATGGAATCAATTCGAACCAACTTCAAAAGGATTTGCATGCGATTGGACTAATTCTCGCAAGGGTGAAAGATACCGCCTCTGATTAAATAATAAATTCCACATCTGATATGGAGGAGACAAAAACTCCTCCATATATTTAATTCTTTGTGTTTAGATCAGTGCAATTAATTCTAGAAAGTCTCTTCAATGGCTTAGCAATTGGCTCAGTATTACTTATTGCTGCTCTTGGCCTAGCTATCGTATTTGGCTTAATGGGTGTAATAAATTTAGCCCATGGAGAGTTAATGATGCTTGGGGCATATTCCACTTACGTAACTCAACTTATTTTTAAACTCCCAGCCTTAAAACCATTTTACAATTCATACATAATTGTTTCATTGCTAGTAGCATTTTTAGTTAGTTCAATTGTTGGGATCCTCTTAGAGAAATCGATTATCAGACGTTTATACGGAAACCCCTTAGAAACATTACTTGCTACTTGGGGAGTTAGTCTTATCCTCCAACAATTTGTACGAAGTGTACCTTTAGCTTATGGTAGTGGCTTTATAATTACAGTTTTTACAGGCTTAATTGTTCCTCTAATAATTCCAGAGCACCTGATTTCAAACAAAAGTAAAAGATATATTAAATCTGGAATTTGGTCGATCTCAGTTCTAATTGGTATTCTTACAGCAAACTATTTATCAACAACTATAAGCAAACTAGGTCGTGCTAGTGCAAGAAATGTTGACGTTACAGCACCCGCATGGATGCGAGGTGGAATAGATATTTTGGGAATAACTTTTCCAGTAACTCGACTTGTAATCATTGTAATAACTATAATTGCTGTAATTTCTGTCACGGTATTTCTGAACCGTAGTGTATGGGGTATGCGAATACGGGCTGTCACTCAAAACAGGTCTATGAGTGAGTGCCTTGGAATATCTTCAGAAAAAGTTGATATTCTTACTTTTGGTATTGGATCAGGACTAGCTGGGATTGCAGGAGTTGCTGTTTCACTACTTGGTTCTGTAGGCCCCAATGTTGGAAGCAGCTATATCGTAGGTTGTTTTATGGTTGTAGTCCTAGGAGGGGTAGGAAATTTATTAGGAACAATCATTGCTTCTTTTTCAATCGGAATAATGACTGATCTTATAGGCGCTGGCAGATTGCTAACAATATGGCCAGAAATGCCCTCATCATTAGCGTCTACAGTGAATTTCTTTGCTACAACAAGTATGGCTAGAGTTTTAATATTTGCACTTATAGTTGCCTTCCTGCAATTCAGGCCAGCGGGTCTATTCCCTCAAAAAGGACGCATGGTAGAGGGATAATAATGAACATAGACACAAAAAGGGACCCAAGAATTTCTTTTTTTATATGGGTTGTAATTATTGCTTTAATTATAGCAACACCTTCATTATTACCTGTCTTCAGACTTAACTTACTAGGCCGCTATCTATCACTAGCAATAGTTGCTCTTGGAGTAGACCTTATTTGGGGTTTTACAGGTTTGCTAAGTCTTGGGCAAGGAGTTTTCTTTGCTTTAGGTGGATATTCTGCAGCGATGTATCTTCAATTAAATAGTTCTGGAAGTTTTCCTAATGGAATCCCTGAATTCTTTGGGCTCTATGGAGTACAAAAGCTACCTTTTTTTTGGGAGCCATTTAAGTCTCCTATATTTGCTCTTATAGCAATATGGGCAATCCCAGCATTAGTGGCGGGCTGCTTAGGTTTTTTGGTTTTTCGTAATCGAATTAAAGGTGTCTATTTTTCAATTCTTACCCAGGCATCTCTATTGGTTTTCTTTAATTTATTTAATGGGCAACAAAGACTTATAAATGGAACAAATGGACTCAAGACCGACGTTACAGAACTGTTTGGACAAATGGTCGGATCTGATTCAATACAGCGTTTATTTTTTTGGATCACTGCGATATTAGTTTTACTTTCATGGTTTTTTACAAAATGGATTATTAGGGGAAGATTTGGAGATATTCTAATAGGCATTAGAGATGATGAAGCACGTGTTCGCTTTGCTGGATATAACCCAACAATATTTAAAACAATAGTTTTTTCAATTGCAGGAGGTTTAGCTGGTATATCAGGAGCTCTATATACAATTCAATCTGGAATTGTTTCACCACAATTTATGACTGTCCCATTCTCTATTGAAATGGTTATATGGGTTGCTGTCGGAGGACGTGGAACATTGTTAGGAGCTATACTTGGCGCAGTATTTATTAACTATGCAAAAAGTTTAGTGAGTGAAGCATTGCCTGCTAGTTGGATGTTTATACAAGGAGGATTATTTATATTAGTAGTAACAGCTTTGCCTGAAGGTGTTTTAGGATGGTTACAAAGTGATAGGCCAAAGAATTTACTAATTAGATTAGGAATTTCCAAACCAATAAGAACTTATCCAAGTCTTGAAGCTAAAGGAAAAGATGAGGTAAATTCATGAGCAAAGCACTTCTTGAATTACGAGATATCTCTGTATGTTTTGAAGGGTTCTACGCTCTCGATAATTTTAATTTATCATTAAAACCTGGGGAACTGAGAGCTGTTATAGGCCCTAATGGTGCTGGAAAAACAACCTTCCTTGATGTAATCTCAGGAAAAATAAAACCAACATCAGGTGACGTAATTTTCAAGGACAAGTCTATTTTAGGAAAAAGAGAACATCGAATAGCAAGACTAGGAATTGGACGAAAATTTCAGAGCCCAAGAGTTTTTGAAAGCTTAACTGTTCATCAAAACCTGGCATTAGCAGTAAGTAAACCTAAAAAGCCGTTAACTCTTTTATTAGATAATCAACAAGAGGAGCAACTAGATCAAATTAAACATTTAATTAAAGTTGTGAACTTACAGTCCCAGGCAAACATATTAGCTGGTTCTCTCTCTCATGGACAAAAACAGTGGCTAGAAATTGCCATGTTAGTAGGACAAGATCCAGACCTCTTACTTGTTGACGAACCTGTAGCAGGTCTAACTGATAGAGAAACAGATCTCACAGCAGACCTACTTAAATCACTTTCTGGTGATCACACAATTTTAGTAATAGAACATGATATGGAATTTATTCGAAGACTTGAAAGCCCGATTACAGTACTACATCAAGGAAGTGTTCTTTGTGAAGGTTCTATGCAAGAAGTTAAAGCCAACAAAAAGGTGATTGAAGTGTATTTAGGTCAATCGGAGGACAAAGAATGACTCTACTTGAGATTCGTGGATTAAACACTTACTATGGCGAAAGTCACATTCTTAGAGAAGTCGATATAACAGTAAATCCTGGAGAAATGGTTTGTTTAATTGGTCGAAATGGAGTTGGTAAAACCACACTTCTGAAATCACTAATAGGTCTATTAAGTCCTCGAAGTGGTGAAATCCTCTTCAATGGAAATTCGCTCGAAAGAAAAGCTCCGCATCAACGTGCCCAATTAGGAATTGCCTATGTCCCACAAGGAAGAGAAATAATTCCTTATTTGACAGTGGAAGAAAATTTACTACTTGGCATGGAGTCTTTACCCGGAGGTTTAGCTGAGAATAAAAAAATAGACAAGTTTATTTATGAATTATTTCCCATTCTTGAAAGCTTCCTGATGCGGAAAGGTGGTGACTTAAGTGGAGGCCAACAGCAGCAACTTGCTATTGCAAGAGCTCTATTAGGAAAGCCAAAACTGATTTTACTTGATGAACCAACAGAAGGAATTCAACCAAGTATTGTCAAGGATATTGAGGCTGCAATTAAAAGAATAATACAGGAGACCGGATGTGGAGTTTTACTAGTTGAGCAACATCTCAATTTTGTACGTCAAGCTAATCGTTATTACGCTATGCAGCGTGGGGGTATCGTTGCTAGCGGGAAAACAAAAGAACTAAGTAAATCTGTAATAGATGAGTTCTTAAGCGTTTAAAACACTAAAATCATCATTTATTAAATAAGATGCTATTAATATTTTATCCTTGTTTAAAGTTATAATTACAATCTTAATGCAATGATCCTTACCACTATTAGTCTAATATAGATCCTATTCAAAACATGAAATGATGTGGACGAAAAAATCAATACCTAACCAAGATGGTCGCATAGCATTAATAACTGGTGCAAATAGTGGACTAGGTTTTGATACCGCTAAAGCTTTATTTACTAAGGGAGCAGATTTGATCCTAGGTTGCCGCTCTATAGAAAAAGCTGAAAAGGCTCGTCAAAAACTTCTTAATGAGCCTGGTTGTGGAGATATTATGTTATTAGAATTAGATCTTTCAGACCTAACAAAAGTAAATAAAGCAGCAGATTTATTATCTAGTAGGCACAAAAAAATAGATCTTCTTATCAATAATGCTGGAATCATGGCTCCTCCTCTGACCCTTAGCAAACAAGGAATAGAGTTACAATTTGCAGTGAATCATTTAAGTCATATGGCCCTGACTCTTAAGTTATTACCGCAATTGGCAAAAGCAATTGGGGGAAGAGTGGTTACTGTTTCTTCTGGAGCTCAGTACATGGGCAAAATTAACTCGAATGATATCCAAAGCAACAAAAACTATGATCGATGGTCTTCCTACTCTCAAAGCAAACTTGCAAATGTAATGTTTGCACTAGAACTTGCTAAGAAACTACAACATACAAATATAAGTGTTTCATCACTTTCTGCACATCCAGGATTAGCTAGAACAAATTTACAGTCCACATCAATAGCAGCAAATGGATCTTGGCAAGAGGAGATCGCCTATAAGTTAATGCATCCATTGTTTCAGAGCTCTGATATGGGAGCATTACCTCAGTTAAGGGCAGCCACAGACCCTAATGCAAAAAATGGAGAGCAATATGGACCTCGTTTGAATTTCAGAGGTTTTCCAAAACTTTGTTCAATAGCACCATCTGCATTAAATAAAATCGAAAGGGAGAATGTTTGGGAATTAAGTATAGAACTAATAGAAAAAGTATTTGAGCTAAATCAAGCCAAGGAACTTCTCTCTATTTCCTAAAAATAACTTGGGCAACTTGCAACCTTGCTAAATAAAGCTTAATCACAATCACATCCATCTTTTGATTGATCATCAATACTATCAGCCATACGTCTCAGCAGTTGAGCTATAAATTTATCAGGACAGCCAAGATCATCTTTGATACGATTCAAGTTATCCCGTAAAGATTCCATAGCATAACTAATCACATATGGATCTTTTGGTCTCCATTCTTCACTCATTTCGATGTTTTTTTCAATCCAAACATTTCAGCCATCTTGCCAGTCAAAGCAAAGTAACAGATTATTCCCATAAATATACCAAAAGCAATTAGATTGGGAATAATCCCTCCAACAATCTGTGCCTCTCCAAAACCTAGAAAGATAATCACAACAAAGTGTCTGGCCAGATTATCAGCGAAAATCATGCCTAAATTCGTATCAATTGACTTAATTCCACAGGTGTACTAGGAATACATTCAGCAGGATAAGAAATCACATTCTTTGCAATACCCCCTACTGCAAATGCTACCACTCCTATTCCTAATAGCCATCTATTTCTGGGACTAGTTAAGAAATTACGCATGCTACTTGCTATCAACAATATGATAATACTGCCAGTACTCATAGTCCACATAGAAAAAATAGAGATCTTTAAAAAACTCTACAGGCAAATTATAAGCATCGTGATGCAGTCCTCTCTATGCCATAAATAACCATTACGTTTATCATTAAAATAAATTAATAATATTCCATATACATATACATATACATATACATATACATATACATAATTAAAGTCCATAAAAAGCTATTTTCAAGTTGGCCACTAAATAGCAGTAAAATCAAAATCTATAATATCCAGTGATAGTCAAAGATTTGTGCAAAAACATGGAATTAGACCAAATCACTCTAAAAGTAGAATCCAAAGACTTAAAAGGAGTCTATAGATTATTTAAATACTATTGAGACTCTTAATTAAAACTAATTATAGACAATATACATTTGACAATAGGCATTTATGGTCAAACCTCGCAAACGAACTAAGCCCAATAACGAAAATGAGCATGGCTGTTTGACAAATTAAAGGATAGTGATCCATAAAGCTATAATAAATGGAAGAAGCCCAACTCTTTCAACCCACTTCTGTTTATTCAATTGTGCTAACGCAAATCCAACAAAAGCTATTTGCCAGATAAGTGCTATTTCAAATTGAGTTGGCTCTAAAGATAGCAATGGCTCCATTAAGGCTAAAGCGACTTACTTAACAAATAGCAAAATCTATGAGAAAGTAAATGAAATTGAAAGCGAATTTAAATGCTTCTGAGCATATATACCTGTCCCGAGTCAACAGGCCTTTATTATTTAGTGTGCTATGAGTACTAAATATTGTTTTTTATGTGGCCAGTATCATAGCAAAAAGGAAAGTAGCAATAAAATAGATTTATCTAGAATCAACAATAATATTTTGACGAATGGTTTAGATGGAAGAACTGATAATGATATAACCCTTTACCGAAAGAAAGAAAATAATAAATCAACCAACAAAGATTCTAAGAGTTATGGTTACAGGTATTCTTGGATAAGTGGACGTTATAACTATGGCAACGGGGACTATTATGATTTTAGTGGCTATATAAGTACTTCTAGAGGAGGAGGATATTACAGAGCAGGACAGATCATTTATTCCTGGTCAAGTAGTAATGATTCATTTAATAACTATACAAATGAAACAGGTAGAGTAGGGTATTATCAAATCTTAAACGCCTACAATTACAGTGGATGGGGGTATGGTTCTCTTAGAGTTCATTCATATTATGATTCTGAAACACGTAGGAAAACAACTCCATATAGAAGTTACGGAGGTTACTCAGGCTTAGGTTCTGAATATGGATATCTAACTTCTAAATTTACAATTTCTAAAGATAAATTTGGGAGTTGGTATGAAGCAGATTATTCAAACCCTTCTTATAAAATAAAAACAAACTCGAGTACACTGAATGAAGGGGATAGGTTAAAAATAACAATAGAAGGTAAAGACCTTGATAGTTCGTCATACCTTTATTGGAGTATTACAGGTAAAGGTATTTCTACCTCCGACTTTACATCTGGATGGCTTACAGGGAGAAGTTACCTTTCTAAATATACAAAACAATTTTCAATTTATAAAACGATTGCAAAAGATTTCAAGACAGAAGGTACTGAAATCCTACAAATCAAATTATTCAGTGATTCCACAAGAACTAAGCAAATTGCTCCTACAAAATCTATATCTATTATAGATACCTCCAAAAGCAGACTTTCAAATATATCTATTTCTAAAATATCTAATCACGAACTTGTAGGGCAGCGTCTTGTAAATTCAACAAAATCATTAAAGGCTAAAGATGGATTTATTGACATCTATTTGCATACTGAAGGAGGAAAGGTGACTGTGCAGCAAGGTAACCCAACAATGACTCAAATAATCACATCGGAAAAAATTAGTGATTCTGATATTAGCTATATCAAGTCTATAATTAATGATCTAGATAAGAAAATCGATTTAGATTTTCGATTTGTTAGTAGCAATAAAAATAGTGATATCTCTATTTATTATGATAGTGAGATTAATCTCAATACAGCTGGTACAGTTTTAGGCCTAGCTACTTCTAACGCACAAAAAAATAATGGTTGGGAACTTTTCTTAAATGCACCTAAACTTAGAGATACTAAATATCGCCGTTACGCTTTAATTCACGAACTTGGTCATTCTTTGGGCTTGGAACATCCTTTTGATAATAGTGATGGTGATGCTGTTGGAGGAATCACTAATCCTGCTTTCAGTTCATACCCAGAAGACACAGTTATGGCATATAGGAATCCACGTAGTGGCTTTGGAAAATGGCCTCAAAGCTTTTCAAATAATGATATCAATGCTTTGATTTCTGTTTGGGGGGCAGAAATAATTAATCGCAATAAAAACATTAGCGGAACTTCAGGAAAGGATAAATTGGAAGGTTTTTCAGGAAATAATTTTGGTGATGATGTTTTAGACGGTGGTGCTGGCAATGACACTTGTTATGGACATCGAGGAAAAGACACTCTTTTAGGCGGTAGTGGGAATGATTTTCTGCATGGCAATCACGGAAAAGATTCACTAATTGGAGGCATAGGCAACGACACCATTCGCGGCGGACATGGCAAA
>QCFZ01000024.1 GCA_003278255.1 Prochlorococcus sp. AG-363-O15 | reverse complement strand
TGCAGTTAGAAATGCAGGTGGTTTGCATGTTATTGGTACTGAAAGGCATGAATCTCGCAGAGTTGATAATCAATTACGTGGTCGTTCTGGTCGTCAAGGAGATCTAGGTAGTACACGTTTCTTTTTGTCTTTAGGGGATAATTTGTTGCGGATTTTTGGTGGGGATAGAGTTGCAGGGTTGATGAATGCTTTTCGGGTTGAGGAAGATATGCCTATTGAGTCAGGAATGTTGACTCGAGCTTTAGAGGGCGCACAAAAGAAAGTAGAAACTTATTATTATGATATTCGTAAGCAGGTTTTTGAATATGACGAAGTAATGAATAATCAGAGAAGAGCAGTTTATACCGAAAGGAGAAGAGTGTTGGAAGGTTTGGACTTAAAGAAGCAAGTCATAGGGTATGGTGAACGCACTATGAATGAAATTGTAGATGCTTATGTAAATCCAGATTTACCACCTGAAGAATGGGATTTACCTCAATTAGTTAATAAAGTAAAGGAATTCATCTATTTGCTTGAGGATCTTAAATCTGAGCAAATCTTTGGTCTAAATACAGACGAGTTGAAATCTTTTCTACAAGAACAATTGCGTAATGCATATGATATTAAAGAAGGTCAAATTGAGCAACAACGCCCTGGATTAATGAGAGAAGCTGAGAGATTTTTTATTCTGCAACAAATAGATACACTTTGGAGAGAACACTTGCAATCAATGGATGCATTAAGAGAGTCAGTTGGATTGAGAGGTTATGGACAAAAAGATCCTCTAATAGAATATAAGAATGAGGGCTATGATATGTTCCTTGAGATGATGACAAATATGCGTCGAAATGTTATTTATTCGATGTTTATGTTCCAACCAGCACCTGAATCAAGTCAATAAAGTTGAATATAGTCAAGGATCTTCGCCGAGAAATTCAATTATCTCTCTATCTTTAAGACTTTGAGCTTCTCCTGGAGATAAGTTTCTTGGTATTGCTCCTCCACTGATTTCACTTAGTGAGCTTTGAAGAGTGCTTACTTGAGTTTCAAGTTGGTCAATTCGTTCCATTAAATTTCTAATTACATTGGCTTCTGCGTCCGGTAATGCTGAGTGAGCTAATGGATTAATTCTTACTCCACTTTGGTGCACCACTCTCCCAGGTATGCCTACTACAGTGCTATTGGCTTCTACGTCTCTAACTACTACTGAACCAGCACCAATTCTTGTATTTGTTCCAACATTGATAGCTCCAAGAACTTTTGCTCCTGCTCCTACAACTACATTTTCTGCCAAAGTTGGATGACGTTTGCCATGCTCTTTACCTGTACCGCCAAGAGTCACACCCTGATAAAGAAGGCATCTATTTCCTATTTCAGCTGTTTCGCCAATTACAACTCCCATTCCATGATCAATAAATACTCCCCGCCCAACTTTTGCTCCTGGATGTATTTCTATGCCTGTAAGGGCTCTAGTAATTTGACTAAGTATTCTTGGTATTAGTGGTAAACCAGTATTCCAAAGTAGGTGACTGATTCGATGTAGTGCTAGTGCTTGAAAACCTGGATAACAAATCAGTATCTCAAGTATGCCTCTCGCAGCAGGATCTCTTTCTTTGATGATTGCAAGGTCGGCCTTAATGACTTTGAACATTGACATTAAAGTCAGGAGGCGAGAAGACCAATTTCTTTACGCAATTGTTCAATAGTTGCATTGCTGAGATAACTTTCTGCGCAATGAACTTGTGGCATTCGCATTAATTGTGAACGATTCTGTCTAAGACTATGTTCAACTATTGGCAAGCTTGGGCTATCACAGAGCACATGACTTGCTGCTCTTAGGAGGGCTAGTAACCTGCTTCCCACATCTGGTGTGGCTGTCATTAATAAGAGCTCGTTACCTCTCATGCTATGCAAAATCACTTCTGCAGCCCTTAGGATTCCTGGGCTAATGCTTACAAGACCTACGCAACTGCCAGGTCTAAGTTCTTTAAGCATATTTAGTTCTTGTCTAAAGTCATTTAGGTCTACAGCAACAGCTCTGACCCCATGACGTTTTGCAAGTTCTTCTAAAGGTTGTAAAAAATATCTACTAGTTACAACAGTTCCGTTGCTCGAGCTTTCTAATACATTCTCAAGTTCTTCCATTGGAACCACTTCAACAGGAACGGCAAGACTGGGTTCTAACTCTTCAGCAATTAACATTGATGCTCCAATATCTTCCCTTGGTGTACTAACAAGTACCCTTGCTCCGCATCTCAAACGCCAATCAATTTCTCGAGTCAACATTTCTCGCGTTTGTTGAAGAGTGCAGCCAGCATTTAAGAGGCCATCAACACATTTGCGCACTTCTTGATCAAGATCTTTTACTCCTCTATTTCTGAGGTTTGGAGAATTACGAATTTCCCTTTGTTTTTGTTGATCACGAACATAGATCCCAGATCCTGCCATTGCCTCAACAACACCATCAGTTTCAAGTTGTCTATAAACCTTGCTAATCGTGTTGCGATGTAAACCAGTCTGCATTGCCAGCTGACGGGTACTTGGCAGTCGATGGCCAGGAGGGTAATGACGAGCGGCTATCGCGAAACAGATCTGGTTGTACAGCTGACTCGATGCTGGGATGTCACTTTCCTGTTGAATATGGAATCGCACGCCGGTGGGTCAAGTTTCATGACTTAACCATAAGAACCAGAATGCTTGGTGACAATCTTTTGTGTGTCCTATAAGGCTGTGCCAGTTTTCCAGGCTCCTACTAATGAAGGTATGAAGCCCTTTTTCGGCAATCCAGAAGGCAAGAGATTTTCTGTTTCAGAATTGTTTAGTTGGAATATTTGGATGGAAATCGATGTGTTTTTACTCTTAGAGAGCCCTAGGTGTTCAAGTTCTTTGGATACGGGTTTTGGAGGCAAGCTTGTTTGCAGTTGGCCTAGGTGGGGATGTGATTGTGCGAATCGCACGAGTTGGGGTTGACTCTTCTTTGTCTTTTTTGACTAGCGGGGTTTTGCGAGGAGTCAAAAACATGATCATGTTTCGACCTTCTCGTTTAGGGGCTTGTTGGATTTCAGCTTGCTCTTCTAAGTCTTGAGCCATTCTCCTTAACAACGTTTCTGCTAGAGCAGTGTGTTGAATTTCTCTTCCCCGAAAAATTACTGTGCACTTAACTTTGTCACCCGCTTTTAGAAAACGGACTGCGTGACCAATTCTCACGTCATAGTCATGTTGATCAATTTTATATCGCATTTTTACTTCTTTTACTTCTGTTTGATGTGACTTTTTCTTAGCCTCCTTGGCCTTTTTTTCTTGCTCAAATTTGAATTTTCCATAATCCATGATCCTGCAGACAGGTGGATCAGCTTTTTCGCTTACCAGTACAAGATCCAGTTCTCGGTCTTTGGCTACCTCCAGGGCTTCGTCCCTGTTGATGACTCCGAGCTGTGTTCCGTCTGCGTCAACCACCCGTAATTTTTGGTAGTTGATTCGGTCATTGATGTTTGGGAGCTCCCTGACGGGGGCACGACGGTCGAAACGAGGACGTGGAGGCATTCAGTGTGTTGAGGGAATAAGGCAGACGAAATGATGAGACAGATTGTATGTCTGCACTAACACCCTAGAACGCTTTGGATCAGTGATAACGCTTCTTGAAATGGTTTCTCTTGTTTAAGCCATTTTGGGTCATGTTGTCTACGAAACCAAGTTCGTTGCCTTTTTGCTAATTGTTGAGTGCGTTTTGTCGTTTGTTTTATGGCTGAATCAATGTTTAATTTGCCATTAATAACATCTAGAGACTCTTTATATCCAATCGTTTGGAGCATAGGCAAATTGCTCCCAAATTGATTAGATAAATTTTCTGTTTCTTCTATCAAACCATTTTCATATAGAAAACAAGTTCTTTTGAAAATTCTTTCATACAAATCTGTTGGGTCTAAACCTATTTCTAGAATTCTCCAAGGAGGCTTTATGGAGTTTTGTTGCTCACTAATTGGTTTACCAGTTGCATAGATTACTTCGAGAGCTCTTTGCGTTCTGATGGTGTCAGCCGGTGAGATTCGAAGAGAAGCATTTTGATCTGAGGCTTGTAGGAGTTGATAACAGGTTGTTTGGCCAAGAGATTGGAGTTGCTGTCTGACTGTTTCTTGAGGTGGAACTTCAGGTGGTTTTAGACCATGAGTAATTGCTTTGAGATAAAGGCCACTTCCTCCAACTAGGAATCCAATTTTGTTTTGTTTGAGATCTTGCTTGAGACTTTCTTCAGCCGTTTTTTGAAATTCTTTGAGAGTTATGGGGTTATTAGGTTGACGAAGATCAATTAAAAAGTGTTTGACTCGTTTTCTTTGTGCTGGAGTTGGTTTGGCTGTACCTATGTCCATTCCTATATAAACCTGACGAGAATCCACGTTATGGAGTCTTAAATTGAGCTTGTCTGCTAATTCAATTGCTAGAGATGTTTTCCCACTTGCAGTAGGACCTAGCAGAGAAATGACTAGAGGCTTAGAGGATGCCATGAAATCTTTTAAAGCCGTTTATTCAATTTGTCTAGAAAAGGTCTTGAGGCTTGAAATTCCCTTTAAAGCTTTTCAGGTGAAGCGGTGGTAAATTGAGCCTGTCAGGTCGAGGTTTTTGGTCAATGAGGCCTATACGAATAGCCCCTCCTGATTGCTGATTTAACGAATGAGCGAAGACTCCAAGGCCCATAAGGTCCAGGCAGCCTATGGCGCCGAACAGATTCAGGTTCTTGAAGGCCTTGAGCCTGTACGAAAGCGTCCAGGAATGTATATAGGCTCCACGGGGCCTCGTGGTCTGCATCATCTTGTCTATGAAGTTGTTGATAACTCTGTAGATGAGGCACTTGCAGGTCATTGCGATCAGATTGTTGTCGTTCTAGGTAATGATGGATCTGCAACTGTTACTGATAACGGCAGAGGGATACCTACAGATGTGCATCCCCGAACGGGTAAAAGTGCTCTTGAAACAGTTTTAACAGTCCTTCATGCTGGAGGTAAGTTTGGCAGTGGTGGATACAAGGTCTCTGGTGGTCTTCATGGCGTAGGAGTTTCGGTAGTCAATGCTCTAAGTGAATGGGTGGAAGTTTCTGTTAGAAGACAGGGGCAAGTTCATTGCCAACGTTTTGAAAGAGGTGCTCCTATAGGCACTTTGCGTTCTGAGCCTCAGCCTTTAGAGGAAAAAGAGTTAACTGGGACAAGCGTTTGTTTTAAACCTGATCATCAGATATTTACTGGCGAAATTAATTTTGATTATTCCATTTTGTCATCTCGATTAAGAGAATTGGCCTATTTAAATGGTGGTGTAAAGATAGTTTTTAGAGATGAAAGAACTGCTGCAATTGATACTACGGGTCAACCACACGAAGAGGTTTATTTCTATGAAGGAGGTATTAAAGAATATGTTGCATATATGAACACTGAAAAGGATGCATTGCATCCTGAAATTATCTATGTCAATTCAGAGAAAGATGGTGTTCAGGTTGAAGCTGCCCTCCAATGGTGTGTTGATGCTTATTCAGATAGCATCTTAGGTTTTGCAAACAATATAAGGACTGTTGATGGTGGAACTCATATTGAGGGACTTAAAACTGTTTTAACGAGAACTTTAAATACGTTTGCTCGTAAGAGAGGTAAACGTAAGGAAGGGGATACTAATTTAGCTGGTGAAAATATTCGGGAGGGCCTGACAGTAGTTCTCTCTGTAAAAGTTCCTGAGCCAGAATTTGAAGGTCAAACTAAGACAAAATTAGGTAATACTGAGGTTCGTGGGATTGTTGATAGCCTTGTAGGAGAATCATTAAGTCAATATTTGGAATTTAATCCAAATGTAATTGATTTAATACTTGAAAAAGCAATACAGGCTTTTAATGCTGCAGAGGCTGCAAGACGTGCAAGGGAGTTAGTACGTCGTAAAAGTGTCTTAGAAAGTTCGACTTTGCCTGGTAAATTGGCGGATTGCAGTACTAGAGACCCTTCGGAATCAGAGATTTATATTGTGGAGGGAGACTCTGCTGGAGGTTCTGCTAAGCAAGGACGAGATAGACGTTTTCAAGCTATCCTTCCTTTACGAGGAAAAATATTAAATATTGAAAAGACTGATGATGCAAAGATCTATAAAAACACGGAGATTCAAGCTTTGATAACTGCTCTTGGATTAGGAATTAAGGGCGAAGAGTTTGATTCAAAAAATCTTAGATATCATCGAGTTGTGATTATGACTGATGCTGATGTAGATGGGGCACATATCCGCACGTTATTGCTTACTTTCTTTTATCGTTATCAGAAAGAACTTGTAGAAGGTGGATATATTTATATAGCTTGTCCTCCTTTGTATAAAGTAGAGCGTGGAAAGAGTCATACTTATTGTTATAACGAATCTGACTTGCAAAAAACCCTTGCTGGATTTGGAGAAAAGGCTAATTACACTATTCAGAGATTTAAAGGTCTTGGTGAAATGATGCCAAAACAATTATGGGAAACAACTATGGATCCTTCTACTAGAATGATGAAAAGAGTGGAAATTGAAGATGCACTTGAGGCAGATCGCATCTTTACGATATTAATGGGTGATAAGGTTGCCCCAAGACGTGAATTTATTGAAACTCATAGTGTCGAATTAGACATGGCAACTTTAGATATATAAATGATATCTATTCCTCCTATTTTTCGTTGGAGTTGGCTTTTGGGTGTTGCTTTGCTAGCCCCAGTTGCTCTTCCTGCAGGAGGAGGTGAACTTAAAAGTCCTGAAATTCGTCGCAGAGAGTTATTTGACCCTTTAGTTGTAAATAATACGTGTTCTTTGCGAGTCAGCCCAATTTTAGTAGCTCCAGAATTGTGTAATCTTGATATAGGGACACCTATACGTATTTTGAGGATTTGGCAAAGTGCTGATGGGACTGATTGGCTATATGTTCAGATAGCGTCTATAGATACCTCAGGACTTCCTTCAGTTGCTAAACGCGGCTGGATTAATGTTTGAAAATTCTTCAGTTGATATAAATAATGTTTGTTATGTTGCCTCAGGTGGAGTTTTTGGTACTTGGTTGAGATTTCACTTAGTGAATTATCTTCAGCTAAATCTTTTGCGTAAAAAATGGGCTACTTGTTCAGTAAATTTAGTGGCTGCTTTCTTAATGGGGTTGCTGGGATCTTTAGAAGCGAAAACAGTAATTTTTAATGAGTATTCATCATTCATGTTGTTCTTCGGAGTCGGATTCTTAGGCAGTCTGAGTACATTCTCAACATTTGTATTGGATTTCTTTGAAAGCATTTCTAAAAAACGTCTTAATGAAGGTTTCTCATTTTTAACTCTTACTATATTTGGTGGGCTCTTGCTTGCAGCTGCAGGTTATGCAATTGGTTATGAGCAAATCTCTTTATAGAATTAAACATAATCTAATTAAATTATTGCTATTGGGTCTTGGAGCTATCCCAGGCACTTTGATCCGTTGGCATATTGACAATCATTTGATTGTCAATATTTTTGGATGTGGAGTTTTAGGAATTTTGATAGGCTTGAGATGTAATTCCAGAGTTATGTTGCTTTTAGGTGTAGGTTTTTGTGGATCATTAACAACTTTTAGTGGTTGGATATTTAATTGCTTTAATTTAATTATTAATTATCAACTTCTTCGAGGGATTCAATTGATTATACAAATGCTCTTTTTGGGAACTCTTGCTTTTGGACTAGGTTTTGTTAGTGCACGTAAATTAAGTTAACTAGCCAACGCTGTTTCAATTGCTTTTGTTAATTCTGGGCTCTTTGGCTCAACAGCACTTTTAAATCTTGCCAAAACCCTTCCATCTTTACCAACTAGAAATTTTTCAAAGTTCCATTCCACATCTCCTGCGGGTTCAGTTTGGTTCAAAGTGGAGAAAGGTTCAGTGCAATTTCCTTTTGCGTGTACTTTTTCAAAAAGAGGAAAGTTTGCTCCATATGTTGAAGAACAGAATTGCTTTATTTGATCAAGTTCGCCAGGTTCTTGTGCTCCAAAGTCATTGCAAGGGAATCCAAGCACTTGGAAGCCTTGAGAACCATAGGTGTCTTGTAATTCTTGAAGCCCTGAATATTGCTTTGTGAAACCGCACTGACTAGCGACGTTCACAATGAGTAAAACTTGTCCTTGGTAGTCACCTAAACGCTTTTCAGATCCATCTCCTGATTTAACGAAGACCTCATTAATGTTGACGCTCATGGATTCCAGCAAATTGGTTGATCACGTTACCCATAAAATATCCTTTCCCAGGCGGTCTGTATATGAATGAGACGACGGGAGGCCCCAATAATTCGACTTCAGTGATTAATGGACCTCATTTGGCCGATGTAGTCGCTCAGCAACTGGAGGCATTGTTATCAGCCGGCAATTATGACGGGGTCAAAACATTGCTTGAGCCCGTACAGCCTGTTGATATCGCAGAGGCAATTGGCAATCTTCCACTGATTTTGCAGGCTTTGGCTTTCAGGCTTTTAAGCAAAAATGAAGCGATTGAAGTGTATGAATATTTAGAACCTGCAGTGCAACAAAGTCTGCTTGATCGCCTTCGCTCGGGCGAAGTTCTTGAGTTAGTTGAGGAAATGTCACCAGATGACAGGGTTCGTCTTTTTGATGAGTTGCCAGCAAAGGTTGTTCGACGCTTACTTGCAGAGTTAAGTCCTTCGGAGAGAAGAGTTACTGCACAATTACTTGGGTATGAGGCTGAAACTGCTGGACGTTTAATGACAACAGAATTTGTAGATCTAAAAGAATTTCATAGTGCTGCTCAGGCCTTAACAATTGTAAGAAGACAAGCTGCTGTAACAGAAACAATTTATAGCCTCTATGTCACTGATCGTGAAAGGCATCTAACCGGAATTCTTTCTTTGAGGGATCTCGTTACGGCTGATCCAGATGATCGTATAGGAGATGTCATGACTAAGGATGTTGTCAGTGTTCGTACGGATACTGATCAAGAAGAGGTTGCTCGAGCAATACAGAGATATGACTTCCTTGCTTTACCAGTTGTGGATAGAGAGCAAAGGTTGGTTGGAATTGTTACCGTTGACGATGTTATTGATGTTATAGAGCAAGAAGCTACTCGTGATATTTATGCGGCAGGTGCTGTTCAGGCTGGTGATGAGGATGATTATTTTCAAAGCAATTTATTTGTTGTTGCCCGTCGCAGAGTGGTTTGGTTAGTGGTTTTGGTTGTAGCTAATAGTTTGACTACGCAAGTGATTGCTATGAATGATGTTGTATTAAAGCAAGTAGTTTTATTGGCAGCATTTATTCCCTTATTGATAGGAACCGGTGGCAATGTAGGGGCTCAAAGTTCCACTGTGGTAATTCGTGGTTTAAGTACTCAACGTATTCAAGCTTTGGGGGTTATGAAAGCAATTGGTCGAGAGGCGATTGCAGGGGCGTTATTGGGTTTACTAATGTTGCTGGTTGTAGTCCCGTTCGCTTGGTGGCGAGGAGAAGGCCCATTAGTTGGAGCAGCTGTTGGAATCAGTCTTTTGGCGATAACCACATTGGCTGCAACAGCAGGTGCAGCACTGCCATTGCTTTTTGATCGCATGGGCTTAGATCCAGCCTTAATGTCAGCCCCATTTATTACAACTGCTACTGATGTCGCTGGAGTGTTGATTTATTTGCGTACTGCTTCTTGGCTTTTATTGAGGATTAATGGACCCACTGGCTAGCCCTAGGTATCCGTACTGAAATTCACCGTAAATAGGTATTTCTTTACGCCTTCTTTACAGTTCTTAGTAGTAAGCTTCACAAAACTCAACAGAGTTCAGATGTCTTCCGGGGAACAAGTCAGGTCATCCACTGCTTTGATGGTCCTTCCATCTAAGAAGCCCTCTTCTGATGTAGATCTTGTCCGCTCCTATTTACGTGATATTGGTCGAGTGCCATTGCTAACGAATGAACAAGAGATCACTCTTGGGCGACAGGTGCAGGAGTTGATGTCTTTGGAGGCTTTAGAGACTCATCTTGAGAGTGAGTTGGGCGAGAAGCCTAAATTTGAAGCTCTTGCATTAGCAGCAGGATTGAGTGAACCGCAGCTCAAAAGAAAATTTCGTATAGGTCGTCGGGCTAAAGAGAGAATGGTTTCTGCGAACTTGAGATTAGTAGTGAGTGTGGCGAAAAAATATACAAAAAGGAATATGGAATTCTTAGATTTAATTCAAGAAGGAACAATTGGTTTAGTGCGTGGAGTAGAAAAATTTGATCCTAAACGTGGATATAAATTCTCAACATATGCTTATTGGTGGATTAGACAGGGGATAACCCGCGCCATTGCTGAAAAAGGAAGAACAATCAGACTTCCTATTCATGTCACTGAAATGTTGAATAAATTAAAGGCTGGTCAAAGAGAATTAAGTCAAGCTCTTGCTAGAACACCAACCTTGGATGAGCTTTCTAACTATTTAGACCTTTCGCTAGAAGATGTTAAGGAATTAATGGATCGCGCTAGGCACCCAGTTAGTTTGGAGATGAAAGTTGGTGATAGTGATGATACTGAATTGTTAGATTTATTGGCAGGAGATGCTGAGCTAATAAGTGAACAAGTAGAGAAAGATTATATGAAGTCAGACTTGAAACAATTGATTGAACAATTACCTGAATTGCAAAGTCAAGTTCTTAAGATGCGTTACGGCATTGATGGAGAAGAACCAATGAATCTTACTGGTATTGGTCGGGTTCTTGGGATTAGTCGAGATCGAGTAAGGAACTTAGAACGCGATGCATTAAAAGGCCTT
>QCFZ01000023.1 GCA_003278255.1 Prochlorococcus sp. AG-363-O15 | reverse complement strand
AAAAACTTTTAATAGAAAATTCTTAATCTCTTCCAACCATTTTGGATCCTTCTTTTTTAAATCAAAGCCTTGCATAAATGCAGGATCAGGCAAGGGTGCTGTAACTACACCAGCAATTAAATCAGGATTGATTATTATCGATGTAAGTGCGACAAGGCTTCCCAATGAGTTGCCGATTAATATGGCTTTATTGTCTATAGTTGCTTTGATGACCTCTTCAAGGAATGCAGATAATTGCTTCGCCCAGAAATAATTGTCAATTGAGATTTTGGTGCTTGGTGAAGGTTGATCAGAGTCTCCAAAACCAATTAGGTCTATGCCATAGACCTGAAAACCTGCATTAGCGAAAAAATCAGCATTATTTCTCCAATGTTCACTACTTGCCCCAAAACCATGAATTAGCAGAAGCGGTGTTTGATTTTGTTCTCCTAAAACACGCCATTTGCAGCGAAAACCATTCCAATTCCAAAGGTATGGTTCGCCCCATTTAGAGCGATTCACATCAATATTCGAATTAAGAAAACCTACTTTAAGCAAAGCCAAAAGGATTTAGAAATCTATGTAATTCTTACTATCGTCAGGGTTTATTACAGATTTAAGGAGTTGGTTGGGCTGATCTTTACCCAGACTCCGTTAAATTAACTGTTGATTTGATGGTCCAATAATGGCCTCTGAGATTTTTGGAATTGCTGCAGTCTTCTGGGTCCTTATTCCAGTTGGGCTTTTGGGTGGAGCCCTTTTGCTTAAAACCCAAGGAGATTAGTCTCAGTGATCAATTAGCACATCCATTTAGGCTCCTGGCTTGCAATGAACTCACCTAAGCAGGTTCTGGTTATTGGTGGAACCGGCACGCTTGGACGACAGATTGCCAAAAGATCAATTGATAGTGGCTATGAAGTCCGATGCATGGTTCGCTCACCTAGGAAAGCATCATTTCTTCAAGAGTGGGGTTGTGAACTCACTCAGGGAAATCTCTTAAATCCGGAGGATCTAGAATTCTCTTTGGAGGGGGTTGATGCGGTCATTGATGCTGCCACCAGCAGACCTGATGATCCCAAGAGCGTTTATGAAACTGACTGGGAAGGGAAATTAAATCTTTACCGTGCATGTGAAAAATTAGGAGTAAAAAGGGTTATTTTTCTGTCTCTGTTGGCAGCAGATCAATATCGATCTGTACCATTAATGGATATTAAACACTGTACAGAGCAACTTCTTTCGGAATCTAATTTGGATTACACCATCCTTCAAGGAGCTGCATTTATGCAGGGTGTCTTAGGCCAATTTGCTATACCTGTTTTAGATAGTCAAACAGTTTGGATTAGTGGTAGTCCAAGTGAAATTGCATATATGAATACACAAGATGTTGCCCGCTTTGCAGTTTCAGCCTTACAGTCAGAACAGACAATTAGGAAAAGTTTTCCTGTTGTTGGACCTAAAGCTTGGAATGCAGATGAACTTGTCAAGTTATGTGAGAAATTCAGTGGAAAATCTGCAAAAGTTCTAAGAGTTTCACCTTTCCTCATACGAATTGCACAATCTCTTGTCTCATTTTTTGAGCCAACAGTAAATGTTGCTGAACGCTTGTCTTTTGCTGAAGTGGTAGGTGGAGGTGCTTGTCTTGATGCTCAAATGGAAGACTCATATAAGGCATTTGGTTTAGATCCAAGTGATACCACGACAATGGAAAGTTACATTCGCGAGTATTACGATGTAATTTTGAAACGACTTAAAGAAATGGAGGCTGATTTAGATAAGGACGCTAAGAAAAAACTTCCATTTTAAGACATTTCAACCAATAGACTGGCGCTTTAGTAGTTTATTTGTACTATTGACCTAGCTTTCCTTTTTGAGATGTCAGTTGTACAAATTAAAAATTTGAATAGAAGACTGGATTGTCTAGCGTTGGAGGCAACTAAAGAATTGAATCGAACTTGTGGTCATGAGTTGTGGAGAACTCTTGGATTCGATGCTTTTGACGGCCTTGAGGATTCTGAGAGAAGAGCAACTGCTAATTATTACTATGGTCAATGGCAGACTGTTAAGGAATTGCAGGACACGTTGAATTGATTGCTTTTTAGGCTCTTTATCAGGAACCAGTCAAAAAATGTTTTTATTTTTGGTTTCGGTTTAGAAATGAGCAAATGTCTCTTTTGTAGGATTTAGCCCATTAGACCTTCGCGAACTAAACTAAATAAAATTACTTTCAAATTAGAAAGCACATGATTGAAACCTCGGGTGTTATTGAGAAGGAACAAGGCAATGGGTTCTATTTGGTCACACTTGAGCAGCCTGCAGGTCATCAGTGCTTATGTCGAGCTGCTGGGAAATTAACCAAATTTAGAATCAAATTGCTTGCTGGAGATAAGGTTTTAGTGGAAATAAGTCCTTATGACCTAACAAGAGGAAGAATTACTTACAGGGAACGCAATGCTGGGGCTCCTGGAGGAAGGCCAGGTGGTAATCGTCCAGGAGGACCTAGGCGTAGATAATAGATTTTGGTTTATTTTTGACTATTAATAATTTCTGTTATTGCATTTTTAAATTCACTACGTTGCTTTACACCTTGCCATTGCTTTTGAAGAACTTTGTTCTTAAATAACTGTATAGTTGGTGTACCAGTTATCCCTGCTTGGATAGCAATCTCTTGATCTTCTTCTATGTTAATCTCTACTCCTTGTACGCAGCCTTTGAAATCTTCTAAGACTCGCATTATTTGTGGTTTGAGAACGTGACAGGGGCCACAGTTTGTTGAAGTAAATATAACTAGCAATGGAATCTTACTTTCATGATATAACCTTCTTAGTGCATAACTTCCCTTTTGCCATATAGCATTTTGCTGATAGTTATTCTGATTTGAAATTTCTATTTTTTTAGTTGTATTTGATTTTGGTGGCTCTAAGTTTTCTTTCTTTATTAATTTTGCTAAGTTGTTTTGAGTTAGCCAACGTTCTGCTGCAAGTGCGGCTTTACATCCACTACTAGCAGCTGTAATTCCTTGGCGCCATTCTGAATCTGCAACATCACCTGCAGCAAATACACCTTCTATAGATGTTTCAGGCCTTCCAGGAGGAGTAACTATGTACCCCCTGTGATCAAGTTTTAATTGATTAATAAAGTATTTTGTATTCGGAGTATGACCTATTGCATAAAAAAGTCCTTTAGCTGAAAGATTCATTTGGGAGTTAGTTTTTATATTTTTTAACTTCAGATTTTTCAACCATTCTTCTCCTTCAACATCAATTACTTCTGTATTCCAGTGAATTGTGATAAGAGGGTTATTTAATACTCGATCAGCCATTGCTGCACTTGCACGGAGCTTGTCAGATCTAACCAAGAGATGAACATGACTTCCAAATTTGGTTAAGTAAAAAGCTTCTTCACATGCTGAATCTCCTCCTCCAACTACTGCCAGAATTTCTTTGTTAAACTGCGGTGTGGCTCCATCGCAAATTGCGCAGGCACTAATTCCTCGACTCCAGAACATTTCTTCTTTAGGTAATGAAAGTCGATTAGCTCTTGCTCCAGTGGAAATAATTAAAGAATGGGTTTGAATTTCTGAAGAGTCAGCCTTGATCTTGAATGGCTTTGAAGTGAGATCAAAGGATTTTGCGTCAGCTTCAAGGGTTTTCGTTCCCCAACGAATTGCTTGAGCTTTTATTAAATCCATTAATTCAGGTCCCATTACTCCGTCGGGGAAGCCTGGGAAATTCTCAACAAAAGTCGTTGTCATCAATTGCCCGCCTGGAATACCCCCTGCTTGAAAGCCAGTTATCAGAAGTGGTTGCAAATTTGCTCTAGCGGCATAAATGGCAGCTGTATAACCAGCAGGCCCCGATCCGATTATCACTAAATTCTCAATTTGCTCATTTACTGAGCTTCCTTTGATACTCATGATTAAAGGAATATTGAGGTCTTTGTAACCCTAGTAGCTATGGATTGATTTGATGAGTATTTATTCAGTTAACAAAAAATAAATAATTTCTAAAGCTATTTATAAAAAATAAGTCAGGAATTTAATATTTTCTTCAAATTTCGAGCACTTCGTCGGTATCTGTGGTTTCTTCTTCGAGAGATTCGTTGCATGTTTTAGGAATCATTAAGACTGAAGCTTCCAAATGTTTCGGATGTTCCCCGCTAGAAGTAATCCATTCTCTGAATTCCTGTGTAATCGCATAACTGTCTTCATATCTCTCAACGTTGTCCAGCAATGCGATTCGGGCGGAAGCCCAACAGCTGGCTACGGTGACACGTCGTTTACTAAATGAGTCCATTGTTTTTTGTCCCCAATAGACACCAGGTTGACATGTTGAGGGAACTCTGTCCTGTCTTCTTTCACACAAAACCGAATACTTTTATACAAAAAGAATCATCCCTTCAAGAAATTTGGTAGTTGAGTCGTGCCAAATTTGATTAATTTCCCTGCCCTGTCATTAATTGCTTCCATGGGTAAGGTCGGTCCTTTTGGTTCCCCTGTATTGATTCCACTGGCGGCGATTGTCTCGTTCCCCTGTATTAGATATGGTTTTGCCGTTGACCAGCTACGTGCATAGTCCATTAAAAGTGGATCTGCTGGGGCAAAAACGTGCGATGAGTTTCTTGGTATTGGTTCTAAGCTTGATCGTTGTTGAGAAATCCGAACCGCACGAGTAATAGCCTGAATAAAACGACTTTTTGTAACGACGGTACTTAGGTAAGCAATTACTCGAATTCTTGGAGCATCAAACCCTTCAGAGCACATATCGACACTGACTAGCCAATTTGAATCATTTTTTTGAAAAGAAGCCAATTGTCTGCCAGCGTCTTTGTTAAAAGAATGAACAAGTTCAACTCTCCCTCCATCTTCTTTAAGGAAATTGGCTATACCAATTGCGTGGTCAATATCCTTAGCAATTACAAGAGCAGCGGCGTTTGGGTGTATTTGCCGTATTTTTTCAAGTTTGTTTCTTGACTTTATAAGTAGTTGCATAGCGATACTGCTGGTATCAGTAAGTTTTATTGCGCGCCTTAGATTGCGCGCTCTCCAGATTTCACGTTGTTCTGTTGAAAGAGGAGAAGTTTCTACGTTGTATTTTTCTTTAGTCCTATGTTCTATTAAGCCATCTTGGAAATGAAATTCTAGAGGGCGAATATCTCCTGCTGCTATTAATTCTCTTGGTTCAACAGATAGATCAGGGTTAATTACTTCTATTAATTCATTTCCTTGATTTATGCGAATTCTTTTTGCAGCGCAAAATGCAAGATTATCTGTTCTAAAAGGAGTTCCAGTTAACCCTAAACGAATCTTGCTAGATGAAGTTAAATGGAGGAAGGTTTTCCCCCAAACCTGACTTTCGGGTTCATGGGGATTAACACCAAGATGGTGTGCCTCATCAGCTATTGAAAGGATATCTTCATGAACCCATTTAGTAAGGTCACTGTTTAGTGTTAAGAGTTTTTTTGTGGCGCCTTGATAAGTAACTATCCAGCCATCAGCTTCATTGATGAAATGTTCTTGGGATCTTTGGTTTTCTAAGTCTTCTAATTTTAATCCGATTAGTTCTGATGAAGATTTCCATTGATACAAGATTGAATTACGGTGGCAGAAAATTATGAATCGGCTAAGTAAACCCTCCTTCTTCATTGCCTTGAATGTTAAAAGAGCCCCTAGAGTTTTTCCTGCACCTGGTCCTGCATGAATAAGAAGATCCTTGTCTTGATCGGATGATTTAAAAATG
Source organism: Prochlorococcus sp. AG-363-O15 (assembly GCA_003278255.1). Lineage (GTDB taxonomy): Bacteria > Cyanobacteriota > Cyanobacteriia > PCC-6307 > Cyanobiaceae > AG-363-O15. Next base: position 7,033 of record QCFZ01000023.1, on the reverse strand, counting down.
TTCCTCCTTACTAGATTAATTAATTGGCTTTGCCAAATACGTGGGCGAATAAAAGGAAGGCTACTAGAGCCCTGGTTTAGATCAAAAGATTTTGAATCGATGAGAAAAATTTGTTCTATTCCTTTTTAACTATTAATTTTGAGATAGTCACCCCCTTTCTTGGTATAAAGAACTGATTAGATTCTCATATTTAGAAGTTGAAGTTAAATTTAGTAAATTTAGTTTTAATTATATAGAAAAGCTTTTGAAGTCCATAATGATTTTTAATAGTACGCTATGTCTTGCAAAAGCTATTAAAATATTGAATTTAAATTGCTTCAGTGTGATTTACAAGAAGTCTCTCGACTTCATGTAGGCCTTCACTGGCTGCATTTCTTGCTAGTTCAAAGTTTCCATTTGCATCATTTAGAAGTTCTGATGCAAGTCGATCAAGTAGTTCATCTTTGCGCTCCTCAAGCATCGCCATTATTTCTTTTTCTATTAACTTTCTAACTGCTATTAAGCGAAGTTTGTCATCAGTTGCTTCTGCAAAGGTTCCTTGAACTAGTTCTTGAATAAAAAGTCTATGAACTTCACTGCTTCGTAAGAAACTTTCAGTTGCATTGATAATACCTTCAACTAAAGCTTCATCTGGTTCGGAGTCTTTGTTGGCTAGTTTGAATTCCCAGTCAAGATGACGTCTTTGCCACCCTTCAGAGTGGAGACTAGGCATGACTGTCTGAGCATATGTATCTACTGACATTTCGTAGATCCTTTCGGCAAGGCGTTCACACCATTCACGGCCATGGCCCTGGAGATTTTGCTCCATAGCTGTTTGCTTGACTTGATGGCCGCCATGGTGGCTGTGGCAAACCCCATCAGGGCATTCGATTGCAGTGAGGCCCATTGCGAAGATGGATAGTAGTTTCTTATTGTTATTAGCTAAAAGATCGGGGTTGGAAAGCATTTCTTCAGAAAAGATCCTGGAAACGGCACTTAGACCTTTAATCTCCAATTGGTCGAAGAGTTATTTCTCTTGCATAGTTTTTTAGTTCCTCTTGAATCTGCACCCGGCGAAACACGAGTAGCTGCAACGCCTGAGACAGTTAAGAGATTTCTGTCTGTGGGTTGCAAAGTAGCAATTGAGCAGGGTGCTGGCCATGCTGCAGGTTTTGTTGATGATGCATATAGCTCTATAGGGGCTGATTTGGTTCGCCCTAGTGATGGTGAGGCCTGGAGTAACGCCGATTCGTTGTTGTGCGTCCAGGCGCCTAACAAAGATTTCATTGCAAAACTTCGACCCGGTTGTTTGATTGTTGGATTGTTATCTCCATATTCGAATTCTTTACTTGCTCAACGACTGGAAAAGGGAGGGCTTTCTGCTATTTCCCTTGAGCTTCTGCCAAGGATTAGTCGTGCTCAGTCTGCAGATGCGCTTTCTTCTCAGGCAAATATTGCAGGATATAAAGCCGTTCTCATCGCTTCAGGAGCCCTTGATCGTTATTTTCCAATGCTTATGACTGCAGCAGGTACGGTTCAGCCTGCAAGAGTTGTTGTTTTGGGGGCTGGGGTTGCTGGTTTACAAGCCGTTGCTACTGCAAGACGACTTGGTGCTGTTGTTTATGTAAGTGATGTAAGAACTGCAGTTAAGGAACAAGTTGAGTCTCTAGGTGCTCGTTTCATAGATCCACCAGAATTTGAGGAAAAACCTTCTGAATTCGGGGGATACGCTAAACAAGCTTCTGAAGAATTCTTAGCGGCACAGCGGAATAAACTTTCAGATCATTTATCTGAAGCAGATGTCGCGATTTGTACAGCTCAAGTTCCAGGAAAATCTGCACCAAGCTTGATAAGCGAAGAAATGCTTGATCGAATGAGGCCTGGTTCTGTAGTCGTTGACCTTGCAGTTGCCCAAGGAGGTAATTGTGTTGGGACAAAGCAAGGAGAAACCGTCTTAAGGAAAGGGGTGAAGCTTATAGGTGCATCAGATTTGCCAAGCACTGTCTCAAATCATGCGAGCTCTTTGTATTCCAGAAATCTTTTTTCCTTATTGCAACCTTTTTTAAATGATGGAGAGTTAAGTCTTAATTTTGAGGATGAGTTGATCAAAGGTTGTTTAATTAGTTTAGAAGGTCGTATCTGCTTACCAGATTTGCTTAATGCAGGAGGAATGAACTGATGTCTTTTGTAAGTGAAGCCCTTTGGGTATTACTTCTAGGAAGTCTTCTTGGTTTGGAACTTATTGGCAAAGTTCCGCCTACTTTGCATACGCCTCTTATGAGTGGGGCAAATGCAATTTCAGGTGTAACAATGTTAGCTGCACTTACGTTGATTATTAAAGCTGGAGGAAATGTTCCACTCTTGTTTATGGGGTCAGTGGCTTTGGCCTTTGCTCTGTTCAATGTAATAGGTGGATTTTTGGTTACAGACAGGATGCTGGCTATGTTTAGTAGAAAGACCACTCGACGTAAGGATGATTACTAATGACATTTACAGCTCTTATTAAATACTCGATTGACTTAATCGCAGTATTACTTCTTGCTCTTGGTATTAAAGGTCTCTCTAAAGTTAGATCTGCAAGAGAAGCTAATCGTCTTGCTGCAATTGCAATCGGATTGGCTGCTATTGGTGTGATAATTAACTCTCTTGGAAGTGATGGAGTCTCTATTGATGCATTGATATGGATTCTTTTAGGGACAATTTTAGGTGGATCCCTTGGAATGATTACTGCCAAGAAGGTTCCTATGACAGCAATGCCTGAGACAGTGGCCTTGTTTAATGGTTGTGGAGGAATGTCTTCTCTTCTTGTTGCAATTGCTGTAGCTCTTTTTCCTGTCAAAACTGGTTCTGAAGAGATTGTAAGTGGATTAGTCGAAGATATTTCGATTGCAATTTCAGTTTTTGTAGGCGGAATAACTTTTAGTGGTTCAATCATTGCAATGGCGAAACTCCAGGGGTGGTTATCTACACCTAAATGGATGCAAAGTAAATTGCGACATGCAATAAATAGTGCATTTGCCTTATTGGCCTTAATAGCTGTTATTGAGCTACTAAAGGGAGGAATAAATGGCTTGTGGTTACTACTTATAGGATCAATTCTTCTTGGCATAGGAGTAACACTGCCTATCGGTGGTGCAGATATGCCAGTTGTTATTTCTCTTTTAAATAGTTATTCAGGAGTTGCTGCATCGGCTGCGGGATTTGTTGTTGGCAGTCAATTGTTGATAGTTGCAGGAGCAATGGTTGGTGCTGCGGGCTTGATCTTGACACAAGTTATGTGTGATGGAATGAATCGATCTTTAGTATCTGTTCTTTTTGGAGGTGCACTTGGCGCTGGAGCTGTTGGGGTAGGAGGAGACAAAGGGGGTGAATATATAAATATCACTAGTTGTACTGCTGAAGAATGTGCACTTACTTTGGAGGCAGCAGAAAGAGTTGTTATTGTTCCTGGTTATGGATTGGCAGTTGCTCAAGCTCAACATACTTTGAGAGAAGTAACTAGAGCATTAGAAGCAGGCGGCATTGAAGTTAATTATGCAATTCATCCTGTTGCCGGAAGAATGCCTGGACATATGAATGTTTTACTTGCAGAAGCTGATGTTCCTTACGAACAGCTTAAAGAAATGGACGTTATTAACCCTGAATTCCCAGCAACGGATGTTGTTTTGGTACTTGGTGCTAATGATGTAGTTAATCCTCAAGCAAAGTCTAATCAGAATTCTCCACTTTATGGAATGCCTGTTTTAGATGTACAAGAAGCTCGTACTGTTTTTGTTGTTAAACGTGGCATGAGTGCAGGTTATTCTGGAATTAAAAATGATCTTTTTGAATTAGATAATACCTCAATGGTTTTTGGTGATGCTAAGAAAGTTTTAGGTGATCTTTTGGTTGAGCTTAAGGAGTTAGGTGTTGGCAGAAAGGGTTAATTCTGATTATTCCCAACTTTTAAGTAAGTTGGAAATGGTTCCTTTTAAACAAAGATTTCCATGGGTTGGAGGTGATTTACAAACTCTTAGAGATACCTTTCATTCAGATAAATTACCTCTTGATACAGGAGAAAAAATTGAAATAGTTGTTCCTAAAAACTCTAATGGAAGAGTTTCTTCAGGAAAATTACTAGCTTTACTTGATTTGCCAAAAAAGAATTCGAAACTTCTTGGTTTAGTTTTGATGTTGCATGGTCTAGGTGGCTCTAGCAAGAGAAGCGGTTTACGACGAATGGGATTGCTTCTGCAAAGGAATGGGTTTGCTGTTTTGAGATTAAATCTAAGAGGAGCTGGTCCATCAAGACATTTAGCTTCTGGAACTTATGCAGCAAACTGTACTAGTGATATTTTTCCTGTTTTATTAACTGCAAGAGAACTTTGTAAACAAATAGCACCTTTATTTTCTTCAAAAGCTATAGAAGTACCATTGTTAGGAGCAGGGATTTCTTTGGGAGGGACGATTCTTATGAATGCCTGTTTAGATTTAAAAAAATCTTTTACAGATGGTAAATCACCTTTGGATGGATTAATTTGTACGAGTAGTCCATTAGATTTGGCTGAATGTAGTAAATCGATAGAGAAACCTCGTAATAGGATTTATCAATATTGGCTTTTAAAAAGATTAGTTTTTCAGACCTTTTCAGACCCCTTTGGTGTTATAAATGAAGAAAGGAAAGCTCTTTTAGGTGAAAATAGCTCTAAGAAATCTATTTCTTCAATTCGTGATTTTGATGAAGCTATTACCGCTCCACGTTGGGGCTATTTAGATGTAGATGATTATTACTCATTAGCTTCTCCTTTGAATTCTCTTCTTGAGGATTGTTCTTCGATGCCTCCTACATTCGTATTACAGTCGAAAGATGATCCTTGGGTTCCATCAGATTCTGCTATTAAATTAAAGAAAGAAATTGCCTATTCAAAGAATTCTTTGATAGATATCCTTTTAACTACTCATGGTGGTCATAATGGCTTTCATGGAATCAATGGATGTTGGGGTGATCAAGTTGTTTTAAATTGGTTTAGGCAATTAGTTCAAAGATTAGAATAGCTTTGTTTTATGTTTAACTTTGTCCTTTTTATAATCCATTCTTCTATTGGTTTGTTATTGATTATGTGTTCATGAATTATTTTCTCTATGCGTTGAGGAGTTACTCTTTGGTACCAAATCCCATCTGGCCAAGTTAACAAGATAGGACCGTTACCACAAACCCTTAGACAATCCACTTTACTTCGTAAGACAATTCCTTCAGGACGAACTGGGCTTTCTAGTCCTAATTCTTTTATAATTTCTTTTAGTTTTTTCCAGCTAGGTAGACCTTCAGAAGAAGTACAACATTTTTCTTTTGATGAAGACGCACATAATAGAAGATGATAATTTACCTTTAGATTCATATAGTTAATCCTTGATTGGAAATGAGAATTGAGCCTTTTTTTACTTCTCTAGTAATTTCTTCTCTTGCCCAATGATCCACAAGAATTATGTCATTAAGACTTGGTTTGTATTTCAAATCTGATTTATGGTTTTCGCAAGCTTTTTCAATTAATCTAGGGATATCTAGGAAGTGAATTTTTTCTTCAAGAAATTGTTTTACAGCTTCTTCGTTAGCTGCATTTAACACCGCAGGCATTGTTCCACCTGTTTTCCCTGCCGAATAAGCCAGTTCCATGCATGGATATTTTTTGGTATTAGGCGCTTTAAAAGTTAATTCTGCAACTTCAGTAAGATCAAGTCTTCGCCAAGGAGTTTGAAGTCGACTTGGCCAACTCATGCAGTAAAGAATTGGTAGTTTCATATCAGGCCATCCAAGTTGAGCGAGTACTGATGAATCGGCCAGTTCAATCATTGAATGAATAATGCTTTGGGGATGGATAACAATTTCTATATGTTCATAGTCCAATCCAAATAAATAGTGGGCTTCAATAACTTCTAGCCCTTTGTTCATAAGTGTTGCTGAATCAACTGTGATTTTTCTACCCATACTCCAATTTGGATGTTTAGTTGCATCTTCAATTGTTGCTTTTTTTAGTTCCTCAATACTCCATTCTCTGAAAGCACCTCCAGATGCGGTTAGTTGAATTCTGCGTAATCCAGGGGTTGGTACTCCAGTCGACAAACGAGCATTTTCTGCCCAAGGAGTTCCTTGTAGGCATTGAAAAATTGCTGAATGCTCTGAATCTGCTGGAAGTAGTCGACTGCCAGTGCGTTTTAATTCTGGTAAAACTACTGGTCCTGCCGCGATAAGAGTTTCTTTATTGGCTAAGGCAAGATCCTTTCCTGCTCGAATTGCTGCAAGAGTTGGTAATAGTCCTGCACATCCGACTATTCCTGTTACTACTAAATCTGCATGATCCCAAGCTGCGACTTCATTTAATCCTTCATTCCCTCCTAGAAGCTTAGGAACTCTTATGGCTTGATTCTCTTTTGAGAGATTCTGCAGTCGCTCCTTCAACTCAGGTAATAGTGATGAGTCTGCAAGTGCTACGGCTTCAGGTTTATGGGTTTTGATTTGTTCAACAAGCAGTGGCAAATTGCGGCCTGCTGAAAGGGCAACGACTCGGAATTGATCTGGGAATTCTTCGGCAATCTGTAGGGTTTGAGTGCCGATAGAACCGGTTGAGCCCAGAACGCTAATGGCTTTCACACTGTTCAGGCAATTATCTCTAGTCTCCCATTAAAAGCATTACTCTCTTTTTGATGGACTTCAGCTAAATCTGGAGACAAGTTAAGAGGTTTTGATGGCAGTTCGAGAAAATTGGCAGTCAGGGCTTGGCTTTGTCTTTGCTGCAACGGGAAGTGCAGTTGGATTAGGGAACTTGTGGGGCTTTGCTTATCGAGCTTCTCAGGGAGGAGGGGCTGCTTTCTTATTCCTATATATCTTGATTGTCCTTGTGGTTTGCCTCCCAATACTTGTTGCAGAGATGGTTTTGGGTCGAAGTACTGGGAATAGTCCTCTTTTAGCTCCTGTTACGGCAGCTGGAAATCGATGGCAAATGATGGGCTGGCTTTTTGTGATTGCATCATGCGGCATCCTTGCTTTTTATGCTGTTCTTATGGGCTGGACTGCTCA
>QCFZ01000022.1 GCA_003278255.1 Prochlorococcus sp. AG-363-O15 | reverse complement strand
CACTATGCCAAAAGTTACAAGACGACCTTCTTCGGCATATTTACGCCCTGCTTCGATTACTGCTAGGAAATGAGCGCGATCTTTAATTACGTGATCTGCCGCTAAAATTAAAAGTAGAGGATCTTCCCCTGATTCGAGTGCGTGAAGTGCTGCTAATGCAATAGCTGGTCCAGTATTTCTCCCAACTGGTTCAAGAAGTATTGCTTTGGGTTCAATCTTGATTTCTCGCATTTGTTCGGCAACGATAAAGCGATGCTCTTCATTGCAAATAAGTAATGGATTAGATAATTTCTTGAGACCTTGAAGACGTAGTTGAGTTTGTTGTAGAAGAGTTTCTTGCTCAACGTTATTAAGTGCCCAGTACTGCTTTGGGTAGCTCGCTCTTGATAAAGGCCAAAGGCGAGTGCCTTTGCCACCACAAAGAATTACTGGGATTAGGGGTCTGGGACTAATCACTCTTAAGAATTCGATTTTCTAAGAATCGCTCAGAGAGTATGTTCTTGTCGATTTCTTATAGATCCAAAAGTCCCGGAGGAGGGGTAATTTTTAGCCAACCTTCATTCAGTTTTACCTCTGGAACAATTGCTTTGACAAATGGAATAAGGACTTTCCGGCCTCCTATCAGTTCGATGTTGAGTAAGTCATTACCTGCTGTGGTTAGGTCTATAACTTTTCCAATAATTGTTCCTTCTGGTTCCAGCTTGACCTTTAGTCCGATCAGATCGAGGAGATGAAATTCGCCATTCTTTAGTTTGGGACGGTCGCTAGTAGGTACTAACAATTTGTGTCCTATAAGCTTTTCAGCAGAAGTTCGATCTGATACACCACGAAACTTAATCACAAAGATTGACTTGCCAGGCAATTGTCTGCCTGATATTAATTCGATTTCTTTGGGAGTTTCTTCATCCACTTGTAACCAGCGAAGCCCAGGCTTGGTAAATCTTTCCGGGAAGTCACTGTTTGGGTTGATTCGAAGCTCTCCTTGAAGCCCTTGAGCGCTAACAATTCTGCCTACGATGAACCAACTATCACTGGAATACATGCGTCATCAACATGTCGTTTAATAATGACCTTATTTCCTAGTAGATTTTATTCATGAATTCTTCGTCAGAACCCATACTGCCAGGAACCACAGTAATAGTGATTGATCCTGGTTCGATTTATAAGGGTTATATAGGTTTTGTGCAGCGAATTAGTGGTAATAAAGCTGCTGTCCTTTTTGAAGGAGGGAATTGGGATAAGTTGATAACTATTCCAATCAAAGATATTGAACGAACTTAGCTTCATATGAAGCCTTGAAATAAATTCTTGTAGCCATCTTATTGATTAATTTTATTTTCGCAAAGTTAATATTATCTTTAAGCTTTGCTATTGATTTTTTTTAAACTTTCTCTAGCTGCTTCTTTCTCTGCATCTCTTCTTGACCTTCCCCAGCCTTCTCCTAAATATTCACCCTCCAGGCATACTTTGCAGAAAAATCTACGAGGATCTCCATGTTGTTGACTTCTTTCTTCAATTTGGTATTCAGGTCTAGCTTGACCTCTGGCTTGACTCCATTCTTGCAGAGCTGATTTGGAATTTTGTTTATGTGGATCTGATAAAACAATCATACTTTCTTTTTTCCAATGTGGCTCTAGCCAGCTATGGATTGGCTTTAAGTCATTTAAACATTCATAAATAGCTCCGATAAGAGCCTCAGTGGATTCTGCTTCTATTGTTTCACTTGCCGAGAGGTCTTTTGCTGCTTTTATGCCCATAATTAGTATTTTTTTAATGCTAAGATTTTGCCCTACTTTAGCAAGCCATTTATCACTAACAATTTGAGCTCTTAGAGCAGATCTATCGCCCACCTTCATGTTTGGGTAATTTCTATCTATGTATTCTGATGCTGCTAATCTGAGAACTGCATCACCCAGAAATTCAAGACGTTCATGATTAATGGCTTCATTTGCAGAAGTATGGGTCAATGCTTCATTGAGAATTAGTAGCGGTTCTTTGTTTGTAAATTTGCTGCATTTAAATTCTTTGGGATCAATATTTAATTGTTTCAGTAATGCAAGAAGTTGTTCTATTCGATGAGATGGAATTTGTTGATTGGCTTTTGATTCCATTGAGATCGACCCAGAATGATGTAATTAACCGATCTATTTTTTTGAAAGGTGAAAGCAGGTCATAAGCCGGGTTCTGTTCACCATCAGATAAAGACGGTGGGTGATCATCTATCTGGGACATTCGTTACCGAAAGCCTCTAGCGGCTCATTGCAATGGAACATGGCATATGGCCAGCCGTTGTTCCTTCGCCTTGCTCCCAGCCGGGGTTTACCTAGCCAGCACCTCTCGATACTGCTGGTGCGCTCTTACCGCACCTTTGCACCCTTGCCTGTGCCTAAGAGATTGATCAATTAGGTCATCGGCGGTGTATTTCTGTGGCACTATCCTCACGGTCACCCGCACTGGGCGTTACCCAGCAAGCTTGGCCATAAGGGAGCCCGGACTTTCCTCAATTCCGGCTTATTGCCATATGGCAATAAGCCGGAATTGCAATCACCTCTCCTGCTTTCAAAGTCCATAATGCCTCGTGGTGATAATTCATTCCACTGGGGCTGTAGCTCAGCCGGATAGAGCGACGGTTTCCTAAACCGTAGGTCGTGGGTTCGAGTCCCGCCAGCCCCGTTCATTAAGAACAGTTAGGAGTAGCCGGTACTAGATCTGGGGGACTGGGCAAATTCAACACTGTCGCTAGCGTGAGTGAAGTGAAACAGTCTGCATGACACAGCTTCACGATCTGCGCCTACGCCTTCTTGTTCAGCAGGAAAGTGAGCAAATAGCAAACTCGCAGCCTACCGATTTAGATCTGTCGGTTGTTCAGGCACGTTGTCTCTGTTGGCTTGCCCTTTTAGCGGAAGCTCATGAAGATCAAGCTAGTGATGCTGAGCGTCGAGGTGATACGGAACAAGCAATGGGTTGGTTTGCTGATTCGATGCGACTAAGAGATGTAATTCAGGTTGTTACGACAATCGAAATCCCTCTACCAGACTGTGTTGAGCTTGGTGATGAAGATGATAATGATGCTGCAAATCCACCATTGGCGGCGTAGTAGATGGCATGATGGGATTTGAGCTAGAGGGACTCCATTGCCTGACGAGCCCTGCCAATGCCCTGACTGTCAAAGGTTCTATAGAGAACATGACCGTTTGATACGTGAGTTTCCCACTCTTCGCCAGCAGCAAGAGCTTAGTTGGGCTGCTCTTCAGTCATTTAGGACTCTTTCTGGAAGAGTTTTAGAAGATCTTCAAAAACAGCATGGGTCAAAAATTACAGACAACGTTTCTCAGCCTGTACATTCAGGTGCATCTGATGAGCCTGTGAATGCAATAAATCAGGCAATTGCAGATCTTGAGAACATTAATGCTCATTTATTTTCAATTGAAGCTCTAATGGAGCGGATTTTTGATGTAAGGGTCCCAGAGGAGATAGAACAAAAGTTTAGAGAATTAGCAGGAGAGCTGGCTCCAGATCCTCTTAACGTAGATCGTTTGAGATTAAATCGTTTATTACATCAAACTCCAGATCTTCCAGATAGAAGTTAGTTGTAGAAGAATTGCTCCTTGATTACTAAATAAAAAACTTAGTTCACGTCACATGTTATTTCTACAGGTAGAGGTTGAACCTTCCATATGGATTTGCAATATTCTCTTATTGATCTATCAGAAGAAAAGAAACCTGATCTTGCAGTATTTAGGAGTGCCATACGATTCCACTCTGGACGATTTGCCCATGCCAGACTAACTCTATCTTGTGCTTTTAAATAATCAGAAAAATCTGCCATTACAAAGAATGGGTCGTTTTCTTTCAAATTGTTTATTAATGGTCGAAATAATTCTACGTCTCCATTGCTGAAATGACCTAGTTCTACCAGGCGTAAAGCTTCTTCTAACTCAGGTAAGGCTTCTATATATTTACGTGGTTCATAGTTGTTATTTCTAAGACTCATTATTTCTGATTCAGTTTTTCCAAATAAGAAGAAGTTGTCTTCACCTACTTTTTCGCGTATTTCAACATTTGCACCATCTAATGTTCCTATGGTTAGAGCCCCATTCATAGCGAATTTCATATTTCCAGTGCCAGAAGCTTCTTTACCAGCTGTTGAAATTTGTTCTGAAAGATCAGTTGCTGGGTAGACCTGCTCTCCAAGTTTTACATTATAGTCAGGTAGAAATATAACTCTTAAAAGGCCATCCATATCTGGGTCTGAATTAACCATTTCGGCTATACCATTTATTAACCTAATAATTAGTTTTGCCATGTAATAACCGGGTGCTGCCTTTCCACCAAAAATCACAGTTCTAGGTGCCATGCTATTGGCTAAACCATTTTTTATTCGAAGGTATTGACTGATAATCTGGAGAGCATTTAAATGTTGACGTTTGTATTGATGAATACGTTTGACTTGCACATCGAACATGCTTGATGGATCGACCAATACTCCAGTTTGCCGATGTATATAACCTGCCAGCTTTCTCTTCCCCGATAATTTGGTATCCCCAAACCTTTCAAGAAATCCTGTATCATTTTGCTTGAGTTCAAGTTTAGTTAATAAATCCATATTTGTTATCCAATTAGGTCCGATTTCATTGTCTATTAGATTCGACATCTCAGGATTAGCCAATGAAACCCAACGCCTTGGTGTTACTCCATTAGTGACATTGGTAAATTTTTCAGGCCATATTGCAGCAAATTCTGGTAAGAGTTGACGCTTGATTAGGTCAGAGTGCAAAGCAGCTACACCATTTACATGATGGGCCCCAATAGTGGCTAGATGGGCCATCCTTATTGCTTTGCCACCTTCTTCATCGATGATTGACATTTTTCGGAGAATAGAATCATTGCCTGGATAACGAACTCGAATTTGTTGAAGAAATCTTTTGTTGATTTCGTAAATTAATTCTAGATGTCTAGGTAGAAGACTATTGAAAAGAGATAAATCCCATTTTTCCAAAGCTTCAGGAAGTAAAGTGTGATTTGTATAAGCAACTGATCTGTTTGTAATTTCCCAGGCTTTTTCCCATTCAAAATGATGATTATCTATTAGAAGTCTCATTAACTCTGCTACTGCAATGGCAGGGTGAGTATCGTTTAATTGAACACACCAATGATTAGGAAATTCTTCAATTGCGAGGTCTCTTTTTTCAAGACTTCTAATCATGTCTTGAAGAGAGCAACTAACAAAGAAGTGTTGTTGTTTTAGTCTTAGTCGACGACCTTCATCTGTGCCGTCATTTGGATAGAGAACTTTAGAGAGAGTTTCTGAGCCTACCTTTTCCTCAACAGCGCCATAATAATCACCAATATTGAAGGCATAGAAGTCAAAGCTTTCTGTAGCATCTGCTCTCCAAAGTCTTAATCGATTACATGTATTTACTCGATATCCTAGAACGGGAACATCATGAGGAATACCAATAGCATTTTCATCCGGTATCCATCTAGATCTGTAATTACCTTTGTTATCGATATAATTTTCGGTTTTACCTCCAAAACCTACAAAACAAGCTTCATCAGGTTGGGGCAGTTCCCAAGGCCAACCTCCTTTGAGCCATTTGTCAGTAACTTCTACTTGCCAACCATCTCTAATTAGTTGATTGAAAATTCCAAATTCATATCTGATGCCATATCCGATTGCAGGCACCTCTAAACTTGCTAATGATTCCATATAGCAGGCTGCTAGACGTCCAAGGCCTCCATTACCTAGTCCAGGCTCTTCTTCAACTTCAAGAATATCTCCTAGGGATTCAATACCAAATCTTTTTAAAGCTTTTTGTGCTTCATTTTGTATTCCTAAATTAAGCAAATTGCTATTGAGTTGTGGTCCTATTAAGAACTCTGCTGATAGATAAGCGACGGTCTTTTGGGGCCTGGCACGAATTGCTTCTTGACTGGCTAAATAGCGTGTCATAAGACGATCCCTCACTGCATAGCTCAATGCCATATAAAGGTCATGAAGACTTGCAGTTGGTGCGAGTTTGCCGAGAGTGAAGAACAGGTGTTCTGTCATTCCATCGAAAACTGCTTCGGCATCTATACCTGCTCTTTCCGGGTCTGCATAGCAGCCAGGTGTTGGTAGACGAAGGTCTAGGGGCTGATAGCTACTCATGAAGGCCTGGAAAGTGGTTGCGATGATGCTTTGATGAATGTCTTACTTAATTAAGAGATTTCCTCAAATCTCTAACAAAATAATTTTGGTTAACTTGCAGGGGACGCTAGCTGTAGTTTCTGTTTAATCAGCTCAGTAACTTCAGATCAACACCTTGTCAGAAGAGATTTTTTGATTAGGCCAGTTAGAAAGATGGTCGGGTGGTCAATTATGTTCTTCTGAAAGGATTTAAAAGCTAGGTTCTTATGTTCATTCCTCCAATGCTTGCAGTGCTTAGCACCCATGACGTTGAAGTAACAGAGACTCTGATAGGTGTAATTAATTTCTTGTTAATCTTTGTCGCAGCCAGGACGTTGGCTGAATTACTCGTCAGGCTTCGTTTACCCACCATTGTTGGGGAGTTATTAGCTGGGGTCTTGATCGGAGCTTCGGGCTTACATCTTTTGTTGCCGCCATCTACTAATGCTCAACTTAATGAGGGATTTGTCCAGCTAATTAGTTCTTTAGCTTCTATCCCTCCAGAAGCAGTTCCCAATCTTTACTTTGAGACATTCCCGTCTTTACAAGCAGTCGCAACGCTTGGATTATATGCGTTGCTATTTCTTACTGGATTGGAGAGCGAATTAGAAGAATTGGTGGCCGTGGGTGCCCAGGCTTTCACTGTTGCAATGGCTGGAGTAATCCTTCCTTTTGCATTTGGCACATTTGGTCTGATGTTCATATTCAATGTTGATTTAATTCCAGCAGTTTTTGCTGGAGCATCAATGACAGCTACAAGTATTGGAATTACAGCAAGTGTGTTTGGTGAATTGGGTTACCTCAAAACTAGGGAAGGTCAAATAGTTATTGGGGCAGCAGTTTTAGATGACATCCTTGGGATTGTCATTCTTGCAGTGGTTGTTGCCCTTGCTACAGGTGGTTCTTTGGAAATTGCGCCAATTGTCAAGCTTGTTTTGGCAGCGACAGTTTTTGTAATTGGTGCTATTGGTCTTAGTAGAACTGCTGCACCAGCGTTTGATTGGTTATTAGATCGACTCAAAGCTCCTGGTGCAGTTGTAGTTGCATCATTTGTAATTCTTGTCTTGAGCTGTTTTGTTGCAACTGCAATAGGTTTAGAAGCAGCCTTAGGGGCTTTTGCAGCAGGTTTGATCCTTAGCAGCTCTAAAAATAATCACGCTATTCAGCAATCAGTCCTTCCACTAGTTTCTTTGTTCGCAACAATATTTTTTGTTCTTGTAGGAGCTGGAATGGACCTTTCAGTAATCAATCCTTTAGATCCTGCTAGTCGCTCTGCTCTTGTAGTAGCAGGCTTCCTTCTTGTAGTAGCGATTGTGGGTAAGATTGCAGCAGGCTGGTCTTTCCTTATTGACAAACCAACTAATCGTCTTGTTGTTGGATTAGGGATGATGCCACGTGGAGAAGTGGGTCTAATTTTCTTGGGATTAGGAACAAGTGCAGGTCTTTTAACTCCTTCTCTTGAAGCTGCAATTTTATTAATGGTGATCGGAACGACTTTCCTTGCGCCTGTTCTGCTTCGTCTTGTGCTTAAAGATAAAACCCCTACTGGGGGGAATAAAATCTCTGATGATGTCGCCGCTAATCCTGTTGGACTTATATAGGAGGTCAAGCTGTGTGCATCGCAATTTGTCTTTTTTGCCCTGAGTGAAAAGACTATCTCAACAGTTTGATTAACCAATCTTTCTAGATTTGTCTAACATTTCCATTCTTTCTGTAAAACCATTCTTTTGATGTCTGAGCCCATTGCTGTATCTGATCTTCCCTGGGAATATCTCGGGCATCAAGTTCACTCAGTTAGCTTTCATCCAGACCAGGAAACTTTTACTAGAGAGACTCAACAAAGTCCTGCAATTTTGCTTTTGCATGGATTTGGTGCATCAACTGATCATTGGAGACATAACATTCCAGTGCTTTCCAAGACCCATGAGGTTCATGCAATAGATCTTTTGGGGTTTGGTAGGAGCTCAAAACCTGCTGAACTGAATTACGGGGGTTTGCTTTGGCAAAAGCAAGCTGTTGCCTATGTGAAAGAAAGGATTGGAAGACCGACTGTAATTGTGGGTAATTCCTTGGGAGGCTATGCCGCCTTAGCTGCAGGTTCAGAGTTAGGAGCTGAAGCGGCAGGGGTAGTATTGCTAAATGCAGCAGGCTATTTTAGCGATGAAAAAAGACCACCTAAGGGGGTCTTTGGAAAGCTTAGAAAAGCTATTGGAAGTGGATTGCTTAAAGATCCTTTAGTGCAAAGATTGATCTTTGAAAATTTGCGGCAACCGTCAACTATTAGACGAACACTGAATCAAGTTTATATCAATCGCACTAATGTTGATGATTATTTAGTGGAAGCAATTAGAAGACCTTCGCTAGATCCAGGAGCATTTAGGGTATTTTGCAGTGTATTTGATACTCGCGGACCTCAGGGTCAACCATTAGACGAGTTGTTTGCCAATTTGCAGGCACCTCTTTTGCTGCTTTGGGGTAATAGAGACCCTTGGATGAATGCAGCAGGGAAAAGAGCAAGTTTTCGTCGACATGTCCCTGCTTCCACCAAAGAGGTGGTTTTAGATGCAGGCCATTGTCCACATGATGAGGTGCCTGATCAGGTTAATTCTGCTTTACTTGAATGGTTGATTAGTAACTAATTTAATTGCATAAAATCTCCTTCTATAAAGCATTTAGTCATGAATATTTCTTTGGAAAAGAAGTTTGATCCATATCCACATTGGGAATATTTTCAATGTGGATATGGAAATTGTTTGAGGATAGTTCCAGAAAGAGGTGGATTGGTTAGTGAATGGTTTTGTCAGGGTAAGGAAGTTCTATATTTTGACAAATTTCGTTTTAAAGATCCCGCTAAAAGTGTTCGTGGAGGTATGCCAGTACTTTTTCCTATCTGTGGCAATATGCCTGGAGATTTATTGCATCTTACAAATGGAGATTTCATTCTTAAACAACATGGCTTTGCTAGAGATTCTTCATGGGAATTAAGCTTATTGGATGATAAGAGTGGTATTTGCCTTGCCCTACATGATAATGCATCAACCCTTTCTTGTTATCCCTTTTCTTTTAGATTGATTATTGAAATGCGCCTCTTATTAGACTCTCTTGAAGTTGTCGTCAAGGTTTTTAATGATAGCAATGAAACGATGCCTTTTAGTTTTGGTCTCCACCCTTATTTTCTGGTAAATGACTTGTCAAAAGTTCGACTGGAAGGTTTACCAGCAAAATGTTTTAATCATAGAAATATGAGAGAAGTTGATACTTCTATTGAATTAAAAAGACTTAATAGTGGGGTAGATTTCTTGGCGGAAGTATTAGGTCCTGTATCACTTACTGATGAAGTTACTCAGAGAAGAATTGAACTACATCATCAAAGTCTTATCAATTATACTGTTATTTGGAGTGATCCTCCAAGAAATATGATATGTGTAGAGCCTTGGTCATCTCCTCGAGAAGCTTTGCATACTGGAGATCATAGATTGACTATTGATCCTGGAAAATGCAAGGAACTTTCTTGTAAATTTCTAGTTATTAGTTAGTTCCCTATTCCAGGAATTCTTCCTATTGAAAGCTGCTTTTTTGGATCAAATTGCTCCTTTATCGCTTCAATAATTGGTCTAGAGTCAGCATCTAACCATGCAGGTAGGAAATTATTTTTAGAAGTGATTTGATTAAGAATAGTCATTTGACCAGAAAGACTCTTAATTTTCCTTCTAAGACCAAGTATTTTATCTGTAAGATGATTTTTATAATTAAATTCTTGTGAGCTTTGCCAACCATCCCCTACTCCAATTCCTGCAGATATTCTCCATTCCAAAGACGAAAGCTCTTTGATTTCGATACTTGATAATAATTCATTTACTTTGGCTGCTGGCATTGCTAAGCGTAGAAGCCAATATTCATTATTTAAATTTATTGTTTGCCTTGGGGTTTCCATTAATGGACCTTGCCATCGATTATAAGTTGTCTTTAATTGATATGCTTTGGCTAAATTTTCAATCCCTTCTAATTGATCCTTGATTGCTGATTTGTTTACACTGGCTAGTCCAAGTTCTAAATTCCATCCTTTAGAAGTATTGCCTACCCAATCAAAGAATTCAGGTGTAAAGCTATCTTTAACTAATGAAGACCGAAATGCTTCTAATTTTTTCAATTCTCCTTCAATATTTAATAGAAGATGTATTGGCCGCATTGGTTGTACCCGGAGAGTTAATTCAGTAATTATTGCGAGACTCCCCCAGCTTCCACAAAGAAGGCGCATTAAGTCATATCCAGCAACATTTTTAACTACTTTTCCTCCTGCTTTGGCGATGATGCCATCAGTGCGTATTAATTCGATTCCAATCAATTGATCTCTTAGACCCATGTATCTATATCTCAAACTCCCTGATAGGCCTCTGGCAACAAGCCCTCCAACAGTTCCTGCACTAATTGGATCCTCGATTGGGTTGCTTCCCCATGGCCAATCAACTGCCAACCATTGTTGGTGTTTGGCTAGAGCTAATTGCAGACTTGCTAAAGCTGTTCCTGCTTCAACAGTAATAGTTAAATCATCTTTTGCATGATCAATGATTCTGTTTAGACCTTTCACGCTTAATTGTTGAGAGGGAACTTGAATTCTTGGCCCCCAATTCAGGCGAGTTCCAAGGCCACAAGGTTGCAGTGGCTCTTCTTTCAGATAAAGATCTCTTACGAGCTCTTGAAGGGCTGGCTTTGTATTTGGGACAAGTGCATTAGCTATGTATGGAGATGTTTTCACGGCAAGATAAAGCCATGAAGATTATTGTTATTGATGATGACCCAACAGGTTCTCAGACTGTTCATGGTTGTTTGTTGATATTGAAATGGGATGTTGATTCCCTTAGGGAAGCGCTGCTTCATCCTTCTCCTCTGGTTTTTATTCTTGCCAATACAAGATCTTTACTTCCTAATGAGGCCGCTTTGCGTAATTGTGAAATTTGTTTTGCATTGAAGGAGGCATTGTTCATAGAAGGTATAAAGCCCGAGGAAATTTGTTTGGTCAGTCGCGGCGATTCCACATTGCGTGGTCATGGTGTTCTTGAACCAAAAGTTATCTCGGATGAGTTTGGACCTTTTTCTGCCACGATTCATGTCCCGGCGTTTTTAGAAGGAGGACGTACGACTGTTGATGGAATTCATATGCTTCATGGTGTACCGGTACACAAAACTGCTTTTGCTAAGGATAAAGTCTTTGGATATAGCACAAGTGATCTAGCTGCTTGGTTAGAGGAAAAAAGCCACGGATTGATTAAACGAGATGAGGTGCAAAGAATTTCAATTAGTCAATTAGATGCGGCTTCGAAAAGTGTTGATGGCATGAATTCACTTAAAGCGTGGTTGAAGTCATTGCAGAATAATCAACATATAGTTGTAGATGCAGAAAATTCTGAACAATTATTTGCTTTAGCAAAAGCTTCGCGTGAGTTGAGAAAAAATAAAAGATTTCTTTTTAGATCTGCAGCTAGTTTGATTAATGGCTTAGCAAATATTCGATCAGAAGTTTTAGATTCACATCAATTATCTAAATTTAGGAGAAGAGATGCCTGCGATAATTTTTTCCCGGGTTTGGTGCTCATTGGATCTCATGTTCCATTGGCTGATGCACAGCTTGAGTATTTACTTGAATCCTCAGATTGCAAAGGGATTGAAGTTCCTGTCAAAACGATAGCTGAACTTTTAGATGAAAATGAGAGCAAGATACTTGTTTCTGATTTGGAAGGTCAGTTGTATGAAGAAGCAGTAGAAATCATAACCTCAGGTAAAACTACTGTTTTGTTTACTAGCCGAGGTGAACTTCTTTTTAATTCTATCAAGAAAAAAGTAGAGTTTGGAAAGTTCCTGGCTTTATTTGTTTCTCGCTTAGCTTCTTCATTGTCACCGAATTTAGGTTATATAATTAGTAAGGGAGGGGTGACTACCAATATTCTTCTATCAGAAGGACTTGGATTAAAGAAATTGAAATTAGAAGGACAGATCTTGCCAGGTGTTTCATTAGTTTTACCTGAAATATCTAGTCAAATGAGTCCTCTTCCGGTAATTACCTTACCAGGAAACCTAGGAGATTCTTCTACTCTCTTTAGGCTGTGGAATCTTTTGGAGACCTGCGGAATAAGCGAGTAATTCCATTGGATGTGCAACTTTGAGATTGTTAAGGATGTGTCTTCTTAGTTGTAGTGTGCAACCAATATTTGCACTGGCAATTATCTCAGCGTTTGTTTTAGTTAAATCAGTAACTTTCAGTTGACCAAGTTCAGCAGCTTCATTCGGTTGAACAATGTTGTAAATTCCAGCACTTCCACAGCAAACCCCAGCTTCAGTTGCTTCATATATTTTTAGATAAGGTATATATCGTAAAAGAGACCTTGGCTCATTTGATATTCCCTGACCATGAATCATATGACATGCATCATGAAATGCAACAGCAATTGGTTTTTCTTTAGTTGCTATTTCCCCATTATTTTTTATAAGTGGCTTTAGATTTTTGCAGAAGTTATCTGACAATCCTTTTAAGGATAGAAATTCATGTACATCAAATATCTTACAGGGAAATACTGACTCTTTTTCAAGTAAATTTTGATATTCTTTCATTGTATGACCACAGCCAGAGGCAGCTATCAAGATTGCATCTAAGGGCTCTTCCCCCCCTGCCTTCCCTTTACCAATAATGGTGTTGAAACTCTTTATTAGTTCATATGCTAGGGATTTAGTTTGTTCTAGTCTCCCTTGATGATGACTCACTGCTCCGCAACAACCTTGATTTGAAGGAATTACAACTTCAAATCCATTGGCTTGTAAAACAGAAATAGTTGCTTGATTTACTGCTGGATCGAAACAACGTTGTACGCAACCTAGTACTAGGCCAACTCGAGCCCGAAGCTTTCCTTGTGCTGGATTTATAATTTTAAACTTATCTTCAAAGCAATCTTGAGATAATGGAGGCAGAAGAGCTTCCATTGCTGCTATTTGTGGTCCCAGCAAATTTATAATTCCAGAATTTCTCATCAATTTTTGAATCGGACTGGCTGAATATGTACGAATGGTTTGCAGCAGTTTCCTTAATCTATTTGGGTAAGGTAGAACCATCATTAGCATTTCTCTCAAAAGATTGTTGCAGGGACTTCTTAGTTCTGGATTATTGAGTTTTGGTCTAGTTGCTTCTATAAGTTGGTCGTATCTCACTCCTGAGGGACATGCAGTAACACATGCGAAACAACCTAGACATGTGTCGAAATGGCTAGCTGTGGTTGAATCCATTTTCAGCTCACCTCTTTCTATTGCCTTAAGTGCATGGATTCTTCCTCTTGGCGAATCCATCTCAGTGCCTAAAACTCGATAACTCGCACAAGTTGGCAGGCAAAAGCCGCAGTGAACGCAAGGGTCTGTTACGCCTGATGGAATACCTGCTAATTCTTCATTTGGTTTTGGTTTCGCATTAGTCATGAGATATTTAGAATTGATTCACTTGAATACTTTCTACTTGCCTACAGGCTAATTGAAAGTATTCAAGTGAATTTAGCTTGCTTAATATTGTATATAAAACTCTTGATGACTGATATATATGCATGCTTCTAGAATCTTTCGATTAATGCATCTGCAAATCCACTGCAACTAAGAGGATTGACTGGTGGGTTCATTAGTCTAGCAAGGTCATAAGTTACTTGTTTTTCAGAAATTGATTTACTTAACCCTTTAGTTATTAAATTAGCAGCTTCTTGCCAACCTAGGAATTCAAGCATCATTACACCGCTTAATATTACAGAACCAGGGTTGA
>QCFZ01000021.1 GCA_003278255.1 Prochlorococcus sp. AG-363-O15 | reverse complement strand
AGTCTGCTTCGAGTTCTGCTGATGCCTCTTTATAACCAATCGTTTCAAGGATTCCTGCCATTCTCTCAGAGTCTGCCTTGTTCATCTGACAGCCAAAGGTAGTAATCCAATAAGTGCCTAGGCTTTGTTCTTCCTTGAAAGGATCTAGCGATATTTTTGAAGAAGAAGTAGTAGTTGTCATATCAAGAGGTCAAACTCGAGGACAGATCAGAGCTCGTCTAATTCAGTGTCAACCAATTTCTCTTAATTTAATTTTGAGGAAAGGGAAAGTTGAAGATCCACTGGAAGTGTGTGAGGGCGAGCGAGGGGATTCGAACCCCCGAATAGCGGCGCCACAAGCCGCTGCCTTAACCACTTGGCGACGCCCGCCGCGTCAATAAGAATTTACCAATTCGCTTGACTGCCAGCCAGAAAGAATTGGTTTTTAGCAGTTGGAGCCCTGAATTGGATGCATAACTTATGGTTGTTGTCACTTTGTAAGGGGGTCATTTACTCTTGGCAATGATTAGGGCCAATTTGGGTTGGGCCAAGAGTCGAAGAATTGTCTAGAAGTATTAGTACCGCGAGGCTTAGTCTTCGTTAAGGAAGATGCTGGCAAAACAAAGGTTACTAATGATGGACTTTGTCCATTACGAATAAGTTGGAGTAATGGACAAATAGTTTCTTTGGAAGCAATTGAATTTGAATCTAAAGCTGAGTTAAATATACTTTTACCACGATTTCCAGAACCACATTCACATATTGATAAGGCATTTACCTGGATAGATAATCCAAATCTTTCCGGTACTTATAACGACGCATTGGCTCAAAACCTTCAAGAGCATAAAAGTAGAACCCCTGAAACTGTTCGTCATAGAGCTGAGCGTTCTTTAAATTTGGCACTTCACAATGGTTATAGAGCTATTAGAACTCATGTCGATAGTTTTGGCCCTAAGACAGAGCATATTTGGGAAGTTTTTCTTGACATTCAACTTGAGTGGAAGTTGTTTATAGATTTGCAATTAGTAGCTTTGGTGCCTTTGGAATATTGGTGTACTGAAGCAGGATATTCTTTTGCTAAAAGAATTGCGAATGTAGGAGCTTTATTAGGTGGGGTACTTGTGCCTCCTTTCTCTCCTGAAAGCACTAAAGATTATTTACGTAATATGCTTGCCCTTGCAGATAATTTAGGTTGTGGCATAGATCTTCATATAGATGAATCTTTTATTCAACCTGCAGCTGGATTGAAACAATTATTACAGGTTTTAGATGAAATGAAATTGACTATACCAATAACATGTAGTCATTGCAGCAGTATGGGACTTCTTTCGCATAATTCTTTGAGTCGCCTTGCAGATCGATTGGCAAAACATCGAATAAATGTTGTTGCCTTGCCTTTTACTAATTCATGGTTATTAGGTAGAAAGTATATGCAAACACCTTCAAAAAGACCTTTTGCACCCATAAGTCAGTTGCAAAAGGCAGGTGTATTGGTTGCTGTAGGTGGGGATAATGTTCAAGATCCTTGGTTCCCTTGTGGTAATTTTGATCCTTTAGCTTTAATGGGATATTCGCTTCCTTTTGCTCAGTTGTCGCCATGGCATAGATTAGGATTAGCTCCATTCACATCAGCTGCCTCTGCACTTATGCAACTTGATTGGGATGGAACAATTCAAAAAGAGAGTCCTGCTGATTTAGTTTTATTGGAAGCTAAAAATTGGGTTGAAGCACTTTCTACTCCTCCTAAAAGGAAAGTAATGATTGGTGGTAGATGGATTGATAAAAAGAACACTTTGTCTAGTTCCTCTCTTAAGTTTTTATAGGAATGAATCAATCTGGCTTATTGAATAAGTTTAGGGCTGAATTGAATTCAGTTGATGATTTAGACTGGTTAGATTCTCATGAAGAAATAGAAAGATTTTCGCGTGATTTTTATGATTACTCCCCTGTCCTAAAAGAACAGCTTAAGAGTTGTTTTGCAGAACTTATTGTTCGGCCTCATTCTCTTGATGCAGTAATAGCAGTTGCTAGTGCATGCTCTAGAAATCAAATACCATTGACTATTAGAGGATCTGGAACAGGAAATTATGGTCAGTGTGTCCCTCTACAGGGAGGTGTGGTGATGCTAATGGGATCTTTAAATAAAGTGCGTGCATTTGATGAGACAACAGGTGAAGTTACTGTCGAGACTGGATGCTTACTTGCTGATCTAGATAGGCAATTAGCACTTTATGGACGACAATTAAGGTTGGTTCCAAGTACTTGGAGAAGTGCTTCAGTTGGGGGGTTTCTGGCAGGTGGTTCTGGAGGGATTGGTTCAATCAGATGGGGTTTTTTAAGGGATCCTGGTCATTTGTTGGCTTTAGAAATTGTGACTTTGGAAGATCGCCCAAGAAAATTAAAGTTGAATGGAACTCAATCTGAGGCTCTTAATCATGCATATGGAACAAATGGAATAATTACAGCACTAACAATTTCAACAGCGCCTTTAGTGACTTGGCATCAAGTTGCTATTGATTGTGATGACTGGAGTCAGGGGGTAGAACTTCTGAAGCAAATCTCAAGAGCAGCAATTGCTCTTCATCTTGGGACATTTCTAGAAGCAAAAATTCTTGAGAATTTACCAACATGGTCTGGTCCCTGTAAAGGAAAACATCGCTTGCTTCTTTTGGTTGCTCAAGATGGTGTTGAAACAATCATCCGATTATCAAGAAAAGTTGGTCTTTGTGTGAATCTTCTTGGTGCAGAAGATTCAAAATCTTCTAAAGGATTGAGAGAGCTTTCATGGAACCACACAACTTTGCATATGCGCTCAATAGATCCAGAATGGACCTACCTACAAATGTTATTACCTGAACCAGAAATTGTAATAATTAATGAATTAAATAATGTATGGAAAGATAATATCCTTTGGCATTTGGAATCTGTACGAAATCAGGGGGAACAAAGATTAGCTGCACTTCCACTTGTTAGATGGAAAGGATTGAATTCTCTTGAAAAGTTGATGGATCAGTGTAAAGAACTAGGAGTAATTTTGTTTAATCCTCATGTAATTACTGTTGAAGATGGAGGATTAGGAGTCATAGATGGAGATCAGGTAAATGCAAAACTACGTTATGATCCAAGTGGAATTCTTAATCCCGGCAAACTAAAAGGTTGGGATCTTAATTGACTAACACTCCAAACTATCTCGGGTTGATATTCCAGTGGTTGGGTTAATACCTTCTGCATCAAGACATAATTTTCTTTGATCATCGCTATCAAGTACTGCAAAACTAAAATCTGCACCCTCAATATCTGCACCTGCAAAGCTGCTGCCCATAGCCACCATATTTGTTAAAACCGCATTTTTTAAGTTTGTTTTTTGGAAATTTGCTCTATCAGCAAGAGTGTCTGACAGATCAACACCTTGGAGATTTGCTCCTAAAAAGTCAACTCTAGTTAATGTTGTCCCATGCAAATTTGCATCTCTAAAATCAGTATCTCTTGCAATTGCTCCAGCAAAAGAAGACTTGGAAAAGTCTTGTCCATGGAAATCTCTTCCTGTGACATTTGTTAGGACATAATTGGGTTGTTCTCCAGCTTCTTTAGGACCTTCAAAGCTCATGCTTCGTTCTTGTTGAATTGCACGTTGCTCAGAAAGACTTTCAAGGGCACTATCTAGGGCTTGTGCAGGAGCTATAGACACTAAGCAAATGGCCAAAGAAATCAGTGCCAAAAAGCTTTTAGTTATAAATGAAAATTTGGTCATGGGTTCCAAAAACTCCTTTTACTTTGACTTGATTATCTGCTGCGATAGCAGCTCCCCAACAAGATAGAGAGATCCTGCTACAACAGGAGGAGGGCTTGGCCAATTGTTCCCTGATGCCATTTTGGCGAAAATTTCACTGATTTCATTGGCTTGGAGTATTTGTTCAGATAGTTCAGGACAGGCACTTGAAAGTTCAAATTTTGTCCAGCTTTGATAATGTTTAATAGGTACAATCCAAACTAGATCCTTTGGTAGCAATAGGCTGCGGAGCATATTTGGGGCATCTTTTTGCTTTTGAATTCCTAAGATCCAATTCACTCCATTTTCATTGTGGAGCCATTTTTCTCGTTCTTTTGATAGTTCTTCCGCAGCAGGTAGGTTATGTGCTCCGTCAACAATTAAAGGTTGTTTGTTCCAAGTTATAGTTTGAAGTCTCCCAGGCCAGCTTGCGTGAGCTAAACCTTTTCTAATTATTTCTTCTTCTATATTCCAACCCAGCATTACTAATTCTTCGATTGTCCCTTTAGCTACGGCTGCATTTTTTTTTTGAACTTGTCCATTAAGACCAATTGTCCAGTTATTTGATAAAGGTTCTACCCATTTAAGTTTTGCATTCTTTTTTTCTGCTGTTTTTATTAGGATTTCAGATACTAAAGGGTGCTGTTCAGCACTAATAATAGTGCAGTCTTCAGAGATAACTGCTGCTTTTTCTTGTGCGATATCTTGTAAGTTTCTCCCAAGATATTCACAATGATCTAATCCTATTGAAGCCATTGCAATAATAGGTCTATAAGGATGTGCGGTCGTTGCATCTTTCCGACCACCTAGACCAACTTCTAAGACTAAAAGCTCTATATCTTTTTCAGCAAAATGTGTAAAAGCTATGGCTATTAATAGTTCGAATGGTGTTAGTAAATATTTTTTTGCTGTAGCACTTAGTTCTCTAAGATGCCTTCGAAATTCTTCCGATGAAATCTGTTCTCCATTTGTACAGATTCTTTCGCGCCAACTAATTAAATGAGGTGAAGTGGTAACACCAGTGCGAATGTCGGCAAATTTTAGTGTGGTTTGTAGAAAGTTCGCAATAGATCCTTTCCCGTTTGTACCTGCTACCTGAATTGCAGGTATTGCTTTGCATGGATTCCCCATACTCTGCAAAGCTTTTTGGATGTGTTGAAGATCAAGATTAACTCTTTTTCGGCAAATATTGTGAATGATCTCGTCGAGATCGTTGATTTCATAGTTAGTAGAATCCTTCAATTAAGTTAAATCCCTTATGCACATTTCAAGTCTTATAAGTATTTGCTTAATTTCTCTTTCTTTTATTATCAGAGGAGGAACAATCCGAATCACTTTTTGCCCAGCTGAAACTATTAATAGCTTATGCTTAATAGCTTGCTCTACAATGGCTTTTGCATTTATAGTGCTTTCTTCTTGAATTTGTAATCCTCTAATAAGTCCCCATCCACGGGTTTCTTTGATTATTTTAGGAAAAGATATTTGCAAATTATGAAGTCCATCACTAAGTTCTTTGCCACGTTTGATTACATTACATAGAAGTTTCCTTCGCTCAATTTCTCTGCCAACTGTAATTCCAGCTTTGCATGCGAATGGATTTCCCCCAAAAGTGCTGGCATGGTCACCAGGTTTAAAAATATTTGCAGTCTGTTTTACCATTAATGCTCCAATTGCATGTCCTCCACCCATTCCTTTTGCGATTGTAAATGCATCTGGATCTATGCCTAGTTGTTCATATCCCCACCAAGTTCCTGTTCGACCAAATCCAGTTTGAACTTCATCAAAGATTAATAAGATTTTTCTTTTGGTGCAAATTTCTCTTAGGGATTTAAAAAAGTTTTTGTGACCTGGGTTAACGCCACCTTCTCCTTGCAATGGTTCAATAATGACAGAGGCGATTTGGGGGGAATCAGCTTCTAATTTCTCAATTAAAGCTTTGAAAGATGTTAGATCATTGTAATTGAAGAATTCAAAGCCTTTAACCATAGGTTCAAATCCTTTGTGATAGTTCTGTTGCCCTGTTGCACTAATTGTCGCGAGAGTCCTGCCATGAAAACTTGCTTTTGCTGTAAGGATTATTGGATTTTTAATATTTTTTTTTAGATGACCATACTTACGAGATAGTTTGATTGCTGCTTCATTAGCTTCAGCACCGCTATTGCAGAAAAAAACTTTGTCGGCACAACTTTTTTCGACTAACCAGGCTGCAAATTCTTCTTGCTCTTTGATTTGGTACAGGTTGGAAACATGCTGCAATTTATTCAACTGATGTGTAAGAGCCCTTCTTAATGCATCGTCACTATGACCAAGAGTGCATGTGGCTATACCTGCTACGGCATCTAAGTATCGTTCCCCACAATCATCCCAGAGCCAACATCCTTTTCCTCTTATAAGAGTTAAAGGAAATCGTTGGTAAGTTTCCATTAAGGCAGTGGGAGCGGTCGGACTCGAACCGACAAACCCGAAGGTGCCGCATTTTGAGTGCGGTGCGTCTACCAATTCCACCACGCTCCCATGTTCAGATTTTATGCCTTAAGAACCCTTCCTAAGAATATTTGCTCCAACTTTATTCAACTTGCTTTCCAAATTTTCATAGCCTCTATCTAGGTGATTGAGTCCTTCTACTCGGCTAGTCCCTTTTGCTGAAAGACTTGCTAGGACCATTGCTGCTGATGAGCGAAGATCACCACCAACAACAGGAGCGGCACTTAATTGTGGGACCCCTTCAATTACAGCCGTATTTCCTTGTAGTCGTATGGAAGCACCCATTCGTTGCAACTCAGCTACATGTTGCATTCGGTTTTCGTAGATTTTTTCAGTAACGATACTTGTACCATTTGCTATTGCTAAAAGTGCCATAAAGGGAGCTTGAAGATCTGTTGGAAATCCAGGGAAAGGTTGAGTTGTTAAATCAACACCAGTTATCTCCCCTGGAATGATAATTATTCCTTCACCTTCTATTTGAATGGTGCATCCACAGTCTCTAAGCTTTTGAAGTACTGCACTAAGATGATGAGGAATAACAGGTGCAACTTTAATTTTTGAATGAGTAATTGCGCCTGCGAGAAGAAAAGTACCAGCTTCAATTCGATCTGGAATTACTTTGTAATTGCATCCTTGTAAGTTTTTAACACCTTCAATAATTATTTGTGGCCCTCCTGCTCCGGATATTTTTGCACCCATTTGATTAAGCATTTTTGCTAGGTCTTGTACTTCAGGCTCTTGGGCAGCATTTTCAATTGTGCTCGTTCCTTCTGCTAGTGCAGCTGCCATTAGAACTGTTTCGGTTGCTCCAACACTGGGACAATCAAAGACAATATGAGCACCTTTTAATCGTTTATTTGATCCGGCTAAAGAGGCGCTAACTAAACCATGTTCGACAGTTACAAAAGCCCCTAAAGCTTTCAGTCCCCTTATGTGTTCAATTACTGGTCTGGCTCCTATACGACAACCACCAGGAAGGGGGATTTTTGCTTTTCCAAGCCTGGCTAACAATGGACCTATACAAAAAAAACTAGCTCTTAAACCGTGGACTAGTTCATATGGAAGTTCTACATGATGAAGATTGTCAGCTTTTATATTTATTTGATCTAAATTTCTTTTTACTTTAACTCCCATAGCCAAAAGGATATCAACCATTCCATCAATATCTGTAAGATTAGGTACATTATTAATAATTAGAGGCTCTTCTGTAAGGAGAGAAGCAATCATTAAAACTAAGGCTGAATTCTTTGCACCACTTACTTTTAGTTCTCCAGATAGGGAGCAGTTCCCTTCTATCTGGAGATGTGGCTTATAAATCCCTCTAGAGATTGTCGCCACATTTGGCATGGCACATCATAAAAACTTTCAGCCACATATTGACAAGATCAGATGAGACCGTCTAGACGGCCGGACCTCAAACTGGCCTCTTGCTGCTTGCTTAGGGGAAGAAATTAATTAAACGATGGCCAAAGCTCCTGTCATAGGCTGTTTCAGTCGCTTAAAGCCAGCGGATGTGGCGGAATCGGTAGACGCGCTGGCTTCAGATGCCAGTGGTGGCAACATCGTAGGAGTTCAAATCTCCTCATCCGCACTATCTTTAAGTGGCCAATACTTCTTCGGTTAGATAGATGATTGTGTTAAAGATTTCAAATGCTTCTGAAGTTGTCGCTTCAAAACTAGGTCAATTTATTGAACGCTTAACACCAGATCAGATAGATCATACAACTGTTGAGGATCAGATAATTAAAAAGATGATTGAAAATCTTTCTTCTGAAGGACTTAAAGGTGAGATATCAGCGATTAGCGGTTTTGAGGTTTCTAGTGATCATGTCATTATTCAGGAAGGATTAAAGGTAAGAGCTTGCACAAAATTTTAATTTGAGGAAAAGCAAATTAAAGAAATTAATTCTCCATTAATTACAAGTCATCGGAACCCATTGGTTCGAAGATTGAAATATCTTTCTACTAAAGAAGGTAGAGAGGAGCATTCTCTTCTTTTATTGGAGGGAACCCATTTATTACAGGAGGTTCTGAAGGCTAATTTCTTTCCTCAAGAAATTATCTTGACTAGAAAATGGATAGAGAAGAATCCGGATTTGATGAGCTCATTATCTGAGAAGACCCTTATTCATCAAGTTACTCCCTCTGTTCTTAAATCTGCTTTAACTACTGTTCAGCCTGATGGTGTGGCTACTATTTGCAGATTGAATTTGCTTCCGACCATTAAACAAATACCAAATTTTATTTTAGCTTTGGATCGATTACAAGATCCTGGAAATGTTGGCTCTTTAATACGTACTGCACTTGCGGCTGATGTTGAAGCAGTTTGGTTTGCTGCTGGTGCAGATCCACTCGGTCAAAAGGTAATAAGGGCTTCAGCTGGAGCAATATTGCATTTGCCTTTTATTCGGTTTAACTCTTCTGAGACAATTGCTGTGGAGAAACTTGCAAGAAAGTTGCAAGAAGCTTCTAGAAGTGGTTTTCAAGTTTTAGCAGCTTTAGTGCCCGAATTATCTAGTGACAGAGAAATCTGCCCTTATTGGGAAGTTGATTGGATTAAGCCAACTGTTCTATTGCTTGGGAATGAAGGTTCAGGATTGCATCCTTCGCTGAAAGCTTGTTCTACAAAGGGAATAACCCTTCCGCATAGTGAAGTTGTTGAGTCGCTAAATGTGGCAGCATCTGCAGTTCCGCTGCTAATGGAACGACGAAGAGTCAAAATGACCACTGAGATACAACAGCGCCGGTGAGCGAAGCCAATTTCGACTTCGATTTAATTGTCATTGGAGCCGGTTATGGCGGCTTTGATGCAGCTAAGCATGCAGCGGACCATGGACTAAATGTCGGGATTATTGAATCTCGAGAAATGGGTGGGACTTGTGTTAATAGAGGATGTGTCCCTTCTAAAGCTTTGTTGGCTGCCAGTGGAAGAGTTAGAGAATTGGCAGATGCTGAGCATTTGTCTCGATTTGGTATTCATTCTGCTCCGGTCCGATTTGAACGCCAAAAAATTGCAGACCATGCAAATGACTTGGTTTCAACAATCCGGACAAATCTGACCAAAACTCTTGAAAGAAGTGGAGTGAAAATACTTAGAGGTATTGGACGCCTAGAAGGCCCTCAACAAGTAGGTCTAAGGGAAAGTAGTGGAGTTGATAAGACTTTGACAGCCAAGGATGTGATTATTGCTACTGGTTCAGACCCTTTTGTCCCTCCTGGAATTAAAACTGATGGGCGAACAGTTTTTACTAGTGATGAAGCCGTGAACCTTGAGTGGCTTCCTAGATGGATTGCAATCATTGGTAGTGGGTATATCGGTCTTGAATTTGCGGATATATATACAGCTTTGGGCTGTGAAGTATCCATGATCGAGGCTTTAGATCGAGTGATGCCAACTTTTGATCCTGATTTAACAAAATTGGCAACAAGACATTTGATTGATGGCAGAGATATTGATGCTCGTGCTGGGTTATTGGCCAGCAAGATAACTCCAGGGTGTCCAGTTCGTATCGAATTATCAGAAATGAAAAGCCGTGAATTTGTTGAAGAGATCGAAGTTGATGCTGTCCTTGTTGCTACAGGACGTGTTCCAAGGAGTGATGAACTTAATTTGAATTCAATGGGAGTTAAAACTACGCGAGGATTTATTCCTATTGATGAAAGGATGCGGGTCTTAATTAATGAAAAACCTATACCTCATTTATGGGCAGTTGGAGATGTTACTGGTAAATTAATGCTAGCTCATACAGCAGCAGCACAAGGGACAATTGCAGTTGAAAATATTCTTGGAAATTCAAGTGAAATAGATTATCGGAGTATTCCTGCTGCAACTTTTACTCATCCAGAAATAAGCTCAGTTGGTTTTACTGAATCTGACGCAAAGGAGCTGGCTTCAAAAGATCAATTTGAGTTAGGGATTGTACGTAGTTACTTTAAAGCAAATTCAAAAGCGTTGGCAGAACTAGATAGTGATGGAATGATGAAGCTTCTTTTTCGTAAGGATAACGGAGAGGTTCTTGGTGCTCATATTTATGGACTTCATGCTGCTGATTTGATTCAAGAAGTTGCAAATGCAGTTCATAGACGCCAAAGTGTTATTGAATTAGTTAACGAGGTTCATACACACCCAACACTTAGTGAAGTCGTCGAAGTAGCTTATAAACAAGCTATGAAACAATTGAATGGCAGGTAAATATTTTGAATTAGCCCTGTAAATTTCTCTTTTACTTTAATTAGCCACATTTATTTTTCCTATGGAGATACGTAGACGCCCCCCAAATCCAAGTGTAAAAGTAGTGAATTTGGAATATTCTATTCCTCATGAAGAGGCTAAACCTCGGAATATTCTTGAGGAAATTGTATGGCAGAAAGATAAAGAGGTTGATCAAGCTCGTGAACGTTTGCCTTTGGAGACTTTGAAGTCTCAGATTGATAAGTTGCCTCCAACCAAGGATTTTATTAAGGCTTTAAGAGAAGCATCAGTTCTTCCTGCAGTAATTGCAGAAATAAAAAAAGCCAGCCCTAGTAAAGGAGTTATTCGGCAAGATTTTGATCCTGTGGCAATTGCACTTGCTTATGAGAAAGGTGGTGCTAGTTGCCTGTCTGTATTAACAGATAAGACTTTTTTTCAAGGAGGCTTTGACTTTTTAATAGCGGTTCGGAAAGTCGTACAGTTGCCACTTTTGTGTAAGGACTTTATACTTTTTCCTTATCAATTATATCAGGCAAGGGCAGCAGGTGCAGATGCAGTTTTATTAATTGCTGCTATTCTTTCTGATCAAGATCTTAAATATTTAAGCAAAGTTGCTTCAAGACTTGGATTATTTGTTCTTGTTGAAGTTCATGATTCGATGGAATTAGAACGGGTACTTAACATATCGGGATTTGATTTGATTGGAATTAATAATCGTGATCTTAAAGATTTTCATACAGAATTATGTGTAACTGAGTCGTTGATGGAGAAATTTCAATCACAAATAAAGGAACAGGGTGCGATTGTAGTTAGTGAATCCGGCTTGTTTACTCGTAATGATTTGAATAGAGTTCTTAAAGCCGGAGCTAAAGCAGTTTTGGTTGGTGAATCATTAATGCGTCAAAATGATATAGCTTTGGGTTTGTGCAATCTCATAGCTGGATGACTTCTCATTCGTCAAAAGAGTAAATTCAGTAATGCAGAGGTGCTTTTAATCTCTAAGCTTTTCTGCAATCACGCACAATTGATTTGTCTATCGTCTTTATATGCTGATCAGCATTTTTACCGGCATAACAGCAGGAGCACTTCATGTGGTAGCTGGTGCTGATCATTTGGTTGCAATTGCTCCAGTCGCATTGAGCAGGCCACGTAGAGCTTTTAGAGATGGCTTGGCTTGGGGGGTTGGTCACTCAGCCGGGGTTTTGTTTTTTTCTTGCATTGCAATTTTGTTTAAGGATTTAGTACATATTCAAAGGATGTCATCTTTGGCTGAATTGACTGTCGGAATAGCTTTGCTGGTTGTAGGTGCTTTTGCTATTAGGACTTCTTTCGGACTCAATATTCACACCCATAGTCATCAGCATGAAGGTGGGCTTGCCCATAAACATGTTCATTTGCATGTTCGAGGAAGAAAAAAGCACAATCCTCATCATCATGCAGCCACCAGTATTGGTTTACTTCAAGGCTTAGCAGGAGGGAGTCATTTGTTGGCGGTTATTCCAGCATTAGCTCTTCCTCCTATAGGGGCTATTACATACATGTTTAGTTATCTTTTGGGCTCAGTAGTTGCTATGGGTGCAGTGGTTTTGGCAATGTCTTTGGCTGCCTTGAAAATTGGTCAGAAAGCCTTGCCTTTAATTATTGGCTTGACGGGGGGAATTTCTGTACTAACTGGGTTCTTTTGGATTCACAAAATCTCTATTAGTACAATTTGATTTTATTTATATTGTTATTAATTAGACCTTTTTATTATTACCTCAACAATACCTTTGAGATTGTCTTTACTTATGCGACCAAATTTACGACTGTCTGAACTTTTAGTTTGATTATCTCCTCTAATCTCAATTGATATTGAACTTTTGTTATAAAGTCTTTTTATTAAGAGAGTTCTTTTATTGAAAGGATGACTCGCAACTATTAAACAACCCTTTTTAAGTAGTTTGTATTCTGCTCTTTTTATAGGGCGATAAATAATTAAATCACCGCCACAAAGTGTTGGTAACATTGATTCGCCATGGACTCTGGAAAGTCTTAGTGAACCAGAGATTAGTTTTAAAAGGTAAAGGATTGTATGGCAGGTGTTTTGTAGAGAGTGGTTTTTAGCTAGCAGTAACCCATGCATCTGAACGACCTTTGGACGTCCAAAACATGTGATGAATTTTTTGAACTACTTGCATGAGCTCTTCAGCTTTAGCTAAGTCGACATTTACTTTGCAGGCGCTGCAAAGTTTTGCTGCTTTCCAAAAAGTCTCGTGAAGATCAGGGAAACTAGCTAAATGCTCTGGTTTGAAATAGTCAGTCCAAAGGATTAGGAGTTCTTTTTTGGTCTCTTGAGCTTGCTCTTCTTTAACAGCCACGTAACGAGAAAAAGTGTTGTTGTACGTGACCCAATCGGCTGGATTGTTGCTGGAAGGTGGTTCCATTGCCTGGAGCTTTTTGGTCATTGACAGAACAGCTTCAGCGGCTATTCGTGCTGATGACGGGTCATAAACCCCACAAGGTCCATCACAGTGAGCCTTTACCGATTGCGCTGGTAGGCGCTTGAAGATTAATGAAAGTGCCGATTGCAACATCTTGCTTTAGCAGATAACCCTACGAACAGCCTACTTGGGAACATTCCTAATTGGGTGTATTTAGCATTCACATCTCAAAGCCATCACCAGTTCAATTGACTTCTAGTAATTCCACTTCAAAAATCAATGTGGCATCTGGCGGTATAACTCTTCCTGCACCTCGCTTGCCATAGCCAAGCTCTGGGGGGATAACTAATTTTCTCTTGCCACCTATTTTCATACCAGCTACGCCCTCATCCCAACCTTTGATTACTTGTCCAGCTCCAAGAGGAAACGTGAAAGGTCCTCTTCCGTAACTGCTGTCAAATTCTTTGCCATTCTCAAGAGTTCCTTTGTAATTAACGGAGACTTGCTGTCCTGCTGTTGCTTCTTTCCCATTTCCAGTTTTTATTTCGGTAATTTTCAAGCCGCTGGAAGTAACGATCGACGATTCCGTTGAAATTGGTTCGCCTAACGGAGAAGTATTCGGATTAGATGTGTTTGATGCCATTACAAATAAGCTTGGGTTGGGATCGTCTGGATCGAGTTCAAATTTGTTCGTTTCGATTTGAGCTCGATTCTCGCTAGGGGTGACGTTTGTTTGCAGGTTGGCATCAAAGCTTTTGGCTGAAACATTTGTTGGGGCAATTATTTGGCTAAGCAAGGCTACGAGCAAGCAGATAAGGCAGACACTTGTGCTAATGATGATTTCCCTCATAGCTTTTGGATGGTCAAACTTAATTTATTCTTGCAGGAGGTCTAGAAAATCATGAGGTTTGTCGATTCCTATTTACTAAAAAAGTTTTTTCCTGACATTTTGCGTTTTTGATTCCGAAACGATCAGTATCTAAAAATGAGTAGTGAAAAGTCTGTATTGCTAATTAAAGCCTCATTAGGAGGCCTTTTAGCAGGTGCTGGACTTTCTCAGATGGGGTTGATTTTTATGCCTCTTGGGCTTTGCCTTTTGTGGGCAGTAAATGTTTCTGTTTTTGCATCAGCTTTATGGGGTGGAGTAGCAATTCTTTTTAGTCATCGTTGGTTATTGGCTTTACATCCGTTGGATTGGATTGGGGTTCCTTTGATTTTAAGTATGCCTTTTGCTATTGGAATTTGGATTTTTTGTGGTTGCCTTGGGGCTGTTTTGGTTGGGCTTTGGTCTAAGACAGGTAAATTAATAATTAATTTTTCTAGAAGAGAATTATCTTCTAGAAAAACAATTCTGTATGCATTGTTAATGTCATCTGTTTGGGGACTATCTGAAGTTGTTCTTTCTAAATTGCCTTTATTTTGGATAGGGGTTGGAGAAAGTTTGTCTTCGGCTGATCTTTGGCTCTCAGGCTTGGCAAGATGGTTTGGGAGTGGAGGCCTCGCAGTTGTTCAATTATTAATTGGATGGTGGTTATGGCGTATTTCCGTTTCTTTTAGGCGTGGAATCGAATGTAGAAACTTATGTTTGATTGGTATAATACTTTTGATAATTAGTCATTGGGTTGGACTTAATCTTCTTTCTGAAGAAGTTAAGTTTCCTTCTGTTCGAGTTGCCTTGTGGCAATCTTCTATTCCAATAAGAACGAAATTTAGTGAAGCT
>QCFZ01000020.1 GCA_003278255.1 Prochlorococcus sp. AG-363-O15 | reverse complement strand
TAAAACAAGCTCATTTGGGGCGAAGGAGACTTGTTGATTTGTTCTGCCATCCAACCATCAGGGCACCATCGACTCAAAATGGGTTCCAATGCTTTTAAATCAGGTCCATCTTTGACTGGAGCAATCCAATCCTCCTCTAATCCGTTAGGAATAATCACTGGCATTCGGTTATGAAGTGGCCTAACCAATTCATTTGGTTCGGTTGTCAATACACAACAAGTCTCAAGTTCACTACCTTCTGAACTCATCCATCTATTCCAAATTCCTGCAAGCCAAAACGGTTGCGAATCTCTTCTTCTGATGCGGAAACCTTTCTCAAAAAAACCACTAGCTGGTAATACACATCTTTTATGTCTCCAGCTTCCTCTGAATAATTTCTTCTCGCTAACAGTTTCTGATCTTGCATTGAAAGGCCTTGGTTTTAAAGGATCGAAAGGATCTTTAGCCCATTCAGAAATAAAACCCCAAAGCATTAACGAAGTGGATATTTTACCCTCGTTTTTTAGGACAAGAACAGGATCGTTTGGTCTAATTAATTCCTGTGGTGCGTACTTCTCCTTAAAACCTTGTGGAAGATCCTTCTTTAAAAGCAATGGGAGTTGCTCAAATTTCGTTGTCAACTCATATCTTCCGCACATAGGCATCTGCAAAAAACAGTACTCTCATGGATGAGGGGGGATGGCAAGGGTTAGACTAAGTTTAGATAAAGTAGTCATAACTTTCAAATCAAAGATTTTGGGTTTTAAAGACACCCTCCAAAAAAAGTCACGTTCATAATTAACCGGTTTCAACGAGATGATCTAGCTCTTTACAGGCAAAAGTTTTCACCTAGATGAATTATAGATACAATTTTAATACAAGTCTTCTTCAAGATATGGAGAAACATCGTCATTTAGCTCCTGTTTAATATCAATATTGATAATTGAATTAGACATTTTTAACCTGTAATTAATATCTTTAAGAAGCGAAGGGCTAAGTGGCATAAGTGATAATGTAACAGTATATCTAGAATCAACATGAGGCAAAAATCCTCTATGTAGAACTTTAGCAGGAAAAAATATCAACATTTCTCCAGAATTTTTAGGCTTAAATAACGAATGAACTGGATTATCACTATCTTTTTTTAGATAACCTGGCACT
Source organism: Prochlorococcus sp. AG-363-O15 (assembly GCA_003278255.1). GTDB lineage: Bacteria > Cyanobacteriota > Cyanobacteriia > PCC-6307 > Cyanobiaceae > AG-363-O15. The sequence continues at coordinate 15,391 of QCFZ01000020.1, read as the reverse complement.
TTTGAAATTAGCTTCGTAAAATTGTCTCTCTGTGGGATTAGGCTTCCATAAGTAGATAAAGATGTTATTTCATTAGAAGTATTTATATCGCAAACTCCAGTACAACTCTTATGCTCATCATAAGAGTTCAGATATATTATTGCTTTAAGCAAACAAGGGTCGTAATGAGTATCGTAATGCCAAATATCAGACAATGAATTCCTCTCAAATGTTTTTTTCTCTGCTACAATCTTCCAAACAATCAGATCCCAACCGGACTTTTCCGAACAAACTCTAAGTGTTTTTTCAATAACATTATTATCATTTAGGCATTGCAATATACTTTGCTTTATATTGCCTTTACCGTATTCAAATTCTTTACAGGACTTAATACTTTCTATTATCATTTTACAGCTAGTATTATTTACTATTTCACTACAAAATTCAAACCCATTAGTCCTTAGAGAACCTATACATGGCATACTATTAAGTTCACTATGATAATCTATTCTTGAATAACTTATAGCCCTTGAATTGATTCTTGATAATATCTGCGATTGGGGTTTATATAGTATATTTTTAGAATCATTGTCATAATTTAAGTAGTTAAAATATTCTTTTTCATTGAAAATATTATAAAACCTTTTAAATCGCAAGGCGTTATCAAGTTGTAACTTCAATTAGTTAATTTTTTTTTTAAGATAATCCATTATATTAATTTATAAGTTGAATTGCAATAAACTGTTATCTATTTAATTTTAAAGACAGGAGCGACAATCATGAGCACTGATTATTCTGATTCTGAGATACTTTTTTAGAGAGGGGAGCTTGGGAAATTTATAGTTCTCTAAAGATACTTGATGAGAGGTCTATTGAGAGAAAGAAATATAGCCTTGAGTAGCTCAAAGAAGACCCTATTAACCGCCTATTCGAAAAGGTAGAAACTACTTAAATTCGACAATTTCATAGTACGGACGATCGTCATAATCAGCATCAGAGCAGCACAGATCTGCATAAATCTCTTCCAGCAACTCATAGGCATCATCGTAAACATCAAAAATCTGACCTGTAATTTCATCGTCTTCTCCGTCATTCCTAGTGATTACGTATTTCATTACTTTGATTCTCGAATAATGACGAGTTTTGAGTCCTTAAAAGGGAAATAAGAACGATCTTCTTCGTCTAGAATTAGAACCCTAAAGCTTTCTTCTACCTCTTCATAAGAGTGGTCATCAAAGTTCCTTTCAGGATTGGTCATGACTTCGTTTCTTTTCTACCTTTCCAAATAAAAAGCAGTAGCAATGCTACAAGCATCAAGCTGGCATCAACGAATAGATAGGTGTTGAGCATGCTCACTCTTGAACCTTCACATAAACTAGTTCTATCCCCTGCTCAGTTTTAAGCAGGATCTGTTTGACTCCATAGGTAGCAACACCAAAGATCACAAAGACACCTATAGTCTAAATAAACTCAATGTAGGTAGTTATTAAATGATTCATGATTTCCTTTTATAGACCTTTTCTCTGGCGCAAAAAAACCATTTAACTAAAGAGAAATAATCGTTATCAATAAAGAGAAGATTCTTGATTCTAAAACACCAAATACTGAGTCAATGCAAGGTTAATAGGGGGTATATGCCAATGGCAACTTAGAAGTACTTGTTATTAAGAGTGGACTTAAGGCAACCGAAATCGATTCAATGGTAACAGATGGAAGATATACCTAAGTTCAACGGGGTGATACTATTAAACTCACAAGTACATTTAAAGTATTTTGCAATCATTTAGAAGAAGAATACTTTCCCCAATTTAAATATATTTGACATGAATGAATCAGAATACCTAGGGAAAAGAAACATTCAATTAATTCTTGATCTTTAGCTATTACAAAGGGAACATATATTCCTCTTTGTTGAAGTACAAGACAAAAATAGATAATTGCTCCTATTGCAAAATATCCTACGAGAGAAAAAGAAGGTAAAGTTATATCTAGAATTGAATTGGGTTTTATTTTGTGCCTTAAACAATAATTTGTCAGACAAAAGCCAGTTAGAAGAATTAAAACCAATGTAACAATTAGAGTATTAGGTTCACCACTCAGAAGAATAAGGTTATGAATATTAGTTTCCTGCTGAGCATTAAAATTATCAAAGAATTCAGGTGTTTGCCAATTAAATATCATCTGTCCCCAGCTAACTTCTTCCATAGACAAAATAAACATCAAGCCTCCCAAGGACAATGCATATTTATTGGCTAATTTATTAATGTTATGCTTTCCTGTACGAAATAGAACAATAGCCGAGAGCAATAAAAAAAGAAAACTAAGCCATTCAACCAAGCTACCTTCTTCAACAAGGCGGGCATAACTATTCAAATCTTCTAACTGCAATCGATATATAAGAAATAATGAAAAAGCAACAAAGGGGAATGCTGCAAATAATAATTTAAATTGATTGTCAAATTTTCCTTCCCTAAGAAGAAATGTGGTTTTCCTAAGAAATCCTAAAACAAAAAAAGCAATGCCCAATAAGCTTTGAATAGCTTGAGGTATAGAAAAGGGAGCATCGTAAATTTTGATAAAACGAGCCAATCCTGTAATAATCAACCCACTTCCTAAAAGGACTAGGCATATATCAAACATTTTTCCTAGGAATAATATTCTGTCTTCATAGAGATTTGTGTTTTTTATAAGGCGTGAGCCCAAAGGTTTAGAGTCCACCAATTAAATTAAATACTTATCAAGTTAATCATAACCAGATTTTCCGATCAAAAGTTCTTTTAAAAGTCTTTGTTTAATTATTCATAACGCTAAAGACATGATTGATTATATATTGAGTAACAATCAATTACATCAAGTAATAGCAATCAATGTCAGCAGAAGAATAAGGACTATATAAAATTAGGCAAACTTATATAGCAATAGGATTAGAAAGTTTTCTAAGTTCTATTAACTAGCTGCTTTAAAAAGATAATTATTGAAAAGGAGCACTTATCGACCCTGTCTTGGCTGCTCTGCTTAGGAGAATGGAACTGTGGGAGTTCAATCACTGCCAACAGATGGTCAGACTGTGAAGCGGAGACCTGATTAGCTCCCGACAGATCGCGAAGCATAGGGATTTGATCCTTGAGAAAGGTATGATCAATTCCTCAATTAAGCGCTTGCTCTACCCCTTTATCGGAGCGACAAGTAAGGTGTAAATATCCGCATGCACCTTGATAACTTTTTATGTTGTTAAGCATCCAGGTAGTCTTGCCACAGCGGGTGCCCCAGAGATCAGCCATATCAGCCCCATTCTTTGGATAATGCCAATTGCTAGAAAATATTATCAAGAAGCGAAAACAATAACCATTTAGATAAGATCAAGTTTAGTGGTTAGGCCATTGTTGATAAGGGCAAACCACTAAAAGTTTGAAACCTTCCATCAGATTTCTTTGAGAATTGACTATGACTAGCGGGCAACAACATATCTATTCTCTATCAGCTCATCAAAAACAGTTGCGCCTCTTGCTTTCTTTCCAGTAGCGACAGGAGCGACTTGGTCTAATACAGCAGCAAAGCAAGTAATCCAAAAACTTCCTTTGCAGACACAAGCAGCTTCACAGATATGAACAGGAGCAACTCGAGTGCAACCTTGCGAACGAGAAACCTTAATACTTGCGATTTGAGAGTCCAACTCTAGATCCAATAATTGGGCTTCTTGCTCAGTAATTTTTGTTCCTGCAGCATGATATTCAAGTAACATTTGATAGTTCATTTAAATAAAAAAACCTACCAAGAAAGCTTCCCGGGGAAGGTACCTATTATATACAACTGCAAGAAACTCGAGTTTTTCCAGTCATGCCTATGGTTTCTACAACATTGTAAAATATAAATCACGTTAGATCTGAAGTGCAATGGCTAATGAATCTTATTGGTCAATCAGTGATGCAAAAGTCAAAGAAGGTGAAAATGCTGCAATAACTGTTTCTCGAACTGGTTACCTTGATTCTTCTCATTCAATCACGCTCACAACTAATGATGGATCTGCAATAGGTCCTGATGATTATTCTGTAAGCAATATTAAACTGCAATTTGTTTCAGGACAAAGCAGTTATACAGTTAACTTTGAAACAGTTAATGATTCAATTCCAGAATGGGAAGAAACATATTCTGTTGTTCTTACTGAAGCAGGTGACACTTGGCCTGCAATTATTACTGATAATCGTGGAGTAATAACAATAGAAGACAATGATAAATCTATTTATAATGTAGGGGCTGATTTCTCTGTTAATGAAGGTGATCAAGCAAATATAACAATTTCAAGAACAGGCAGTTCAATACACACACATACAATTAAATATAGAACTCATAATATGTCTGCTACTGATGGGACTGTTATCAACAGAGATAAGGATTATCATCCTATCCTGTGGGAGAGCGTAACGTTTTTGCCTGGAGAGACTTCAAAGGTAGTAAATGTAAAAACTATTGAAGATTCTGTTGTTGAGTCTGATGAAAAATTTAGTTTTGCAATTAGTGGTTCAGGTGATGATTTTAATAAGACTGGTGAGATACCTGGAATAACTGCAGGATTAGATAAAGATGGAAATATTAATATTACTATTAAAAATGATGACCCTTCTGATTCTGTCTTCTCAATAGGAGATGTACAAGGATATGAGGGTGATACGTTGAATGCAACAATCACAAGAACAGGTAATGTTACTAGTGCAAATCAAGTAAAAATATCAACTACAAATGGAACAGCTTTTGCTTCTTTTGATTTCTCTGGCATAGATTCTAAAGATGTATACTTTAGCCCTGGAGAAACATCTAAAACCGTATCTATAAAAACCATTGAAGATTCAATAGTAGAAGCCGATGAATCTTTCACTCTCGAATTATCCATAGATACTGCTTGGCCAAATGTAAGTTTTGCAGATCCAACAGCTAAATTAACGATCCTGAATGATGATTCAGCTACACAAACAAATATTGTACAGAACTACACTTATAACATCGATAATTCGACAAAATACACTGTAAATATTCGTGGAAATGTGAATATTGCTGACACCTTAAATGTAATTAATGTCCACAACAAGTTTATAGGTACAGATGCGATTAATGTTTTAAGAGGTTCTTCTTCTCCTGATTTTGGGGAAGATTTGATAGAAGGTGCGGGCGGAGATGATGACTTAATGGGACTGCGTCAAGCAGATTTCATTACGGGTGGAGCGGGAAATGATTTTGTCCATGGCAATCACGGCAAAGATTCTGTATTTGGCGGCTTAGGGAATGACACCGTTCGCGGTGGGCATGGTCCCGATTTAATGGAAGGAGGTGCAGGCAGCGATTGGATGTGGGGTGGCATTGGTGCCAATGAAGTGAAAGCTGGTGCCAATGATGGAGTGAGTGATGAAATCTATGTTCCAGTTGATGCAGTTCAAAATTCAAAATACGGCAACCCTGGTGGTGCTAATCGAGATCTAATTAAAGAAATAGATGCTTCCGACAAGCTGTATCTCCACGGCACCGGAATTACAGACTCGATGCTGACCTATGCAAATGATGTTCTAGATCCCAATGGCTCAGGTAATAAAGGAGTGGGAATCTATGTCAATGGAACCTTAGAAGCTTTAGTCATTGACAGTGGACTTAATGCGACTCAGATCAATAATTTATCAACCGGTGGATGGTACACTTAAATATAAACTAGTTAACACAAATAAGACGATTTATTATAATTAAAAAAATATACTGAGAAAGCTTCCACTCTAAGGAGTCTGCCTACACATTGAATTGGAACGTATCCACGTCAGTGAGGGGCGGGGCTTCAGTCAAGATTCGGCTTTAGAGCAAACCACTAAAGTTTTAGACCGATTCTGAGTTCCTTTTTTGAACATTTCCGAGAAGTTTTGAATTCATTAACTCCAGAAACTGTTGTCAGAAGAGTTATTTACAACACCCCTGACAATAATCATATTTGGATCTATACCAATGAAACCATAGAAGCTCTGGCTGATGCAGTTGATTAAATGCAAAAAACAATGCATTCGATGAATAAAGACACAGGGTATGTTTGCTTTTTAGTCTTTTTAAAAGTATTTATTATTCTAGGTAAATAAGCTCGAGGATGTTTTTCAGCTTAGATGGTAAAATGTGGTTCAGCCTATTCACTATAGGAAAGTGTCATCCACTCAATACTCGATTGCCGATACAACTGTAGAGGAAGGAGATATTGCAATTATTACTATTACCAGAACCGGAATGATTGAACATACCGGTTCTGTTCGAGTTAAATCAACAGAAGGTACTGCTTCTGCTGGAAGTGACTTTACAAATATCAATCAAAACATAGATTTCTGGCAAAATGAGACATCTCATACGATCTCAATAAATACTAAAGAGGATTCAATCGAAGAAGAAAATGAAACATTCACTCTAAGTATTATATCCGGTCCCCTTTGGGCTGACTTTGCAGATGTAAATGCTGTAGTTACCATCACAGACGATGATACTGTGCCTTCTTATTATTCAATAAATGATGTTCAAGGTTACGAAGGCGATACTTTGAGTGCAAAAATCACAAGAACAGGTGATACTTCATCTGCTCAGACTATTAACGTTTCCTATAAGAATGGGACTGGTTTTGCTGGTTTTGATTTTAATGCCCCAGAAACAACAATTTCTTTTGCTGCAGGCGAATCATCAAAAACATTTGATGTCGAAACCATAGAAGATTCAATAGTAGAGACAGATGAATCTTTCACAATCTCTCTTTCATCATCATTATCAACTGCACTCTTTAGCGATTCATCGGCCACATTAACGATCCTGAATGATGATTCAGCTACACAAACAAATATAGTACAGAACTATACTTATAACATCGATAACTCAACAAAATATACTGTAAATATTCGTGGAAATATTAATGTTGCTGACACCTTAAATGTAATCAATGTCCATAACAAGTTTATAGGTACAGATGCGATTGACGTTCTAAGAGGATCTTCTTCTACTGATTTTGGGGAAGACTTGTTAGAGGGTGGAGCAGGCAATGATGACTTAATGGGTTTGCGCCAAGCAGATTTTATTACTGGTGGAGTGGGAAATGATTTTGTCCATGGTAATCACGGCAAAGATTCCTTATTTGGTGGTCAAGGGTTGGATACGATCAGAGGTGGACATGGCGCAGACCTTATCCAAGGCAATGCTGGTTCTGATTGGATTTGGGGTGGCATTGGTTCCAATGAAGTTAAAGCTGGTGCCAATGATGGAGTTAGTGATGAAATCTATGTTCCAGTTGATGCAGTGCAAAACTCCAAATACGGCAACCCAAAAGGAGCTAATCGAGATCTAATTAAAGAAATAGATGCTTCCGACAAGCTGTATCTCCACGGCACCGGAATTACAGACTCGATGCTGACCTATGCAAATGATGTTCTAGATCCCAATGGCACAGGAAATATGGGCGTTGGTATTTATGCCAATGGAACCTTAGAAGCACTCGTTATTGGTAGCGGACTCAATGCAACCCAAATCGACTCCATAACTACAGGCGGCTGGTACGCCTAAGTATTAACTAGTTAAGACTAATAAAAGCCATTAAATATAGTTAAAACATGCCAAGAGGCCTGCAGAAAAAGGCATATACCTACATATTAAATAAAAACGCATCAAGGATTGCTTACTTGTGCTAGCAATCGCTACTTCTTTCAAATAAGCCTTAGCCATCAAGGCAGAGGCTTCGATAAGTTGACAGCCCCAAATCTATGTGTAGTATAGATGTACTACTAACAGGCTCATGGCTCCATCTGCTTCTCCTTACTCAGTTTTCAAGGCTGAAGACTGGATGGTTCCACCTGCTCCTATCGGAATAGGTCAATGCGTAAGGGTCAAACCAAGAAAGCGTTACCAGTCAAACGATTCAATCAAGAAGAGGAATGGGACTACCTCGAACACGGAGTCCTTAAGAAGTCACGTTCAGCTTGCGTTTGCATAACCTGCCAACACTTCAACTATTGCTGCGACAAGCACTGCCGAACTCTTCTTACTTGTCATATACAACAAGGATTAATCCCACACGGAGAGCATCTCACTAGTAGATGTCCACTGTGGCAACGACGATTAGAAAAGGACATCGAACAGTATCCCGAGGCTGCATGAAGAAAATTGTTTAGAAAACTAGCTGGAACATTGATCTAGGAAAAATAAAATTATGCTTTCAAGACAGCTAAGAATGGGCTATAGAGATTTTTGACGCTAGATCTACAGCTTTGTCCCAATTTTAGTGTTCGAGACAATATAACAGGTTATAAATAAAGACGATTAATAAAAGAATAGACAGATAAATATATTACGAACTAGAAATATCTAGACGCATCGCCGTATACATTATTTTCCAATTGCTCTTTAGTCCAGGAATCGTCAGTGAGTACCGCCTCTAATGAACCACTAGCAAAAATTCCTAGGCCATCTGTTAATTGTTGAATATGTAATTCAGAAGTAGGCACGCCAAGAATTGTCACTTCGTCTTCTTCTCCTAATGATGAAATTATGTCTGCATTCCTCCCATCATGAAATCTTCCCCAAACTGATACATGGCCATGATAATCAGACTGAATGAAAATTTTATCTACTTCACCATCACGATTATTATTAAAAACATTCTGACCTACACCCCCATAAAGAATATCTTTTCCATCTCCTCCATCAATTATGTCATGTCCCCCACCTGCCCTTATCGAATCATCTCCTTCGCCACCATCAATCACATCGCGTCCCAATAAACCGCGTAAATGATCATTCCCTCCATTGCCAACTAAATAGTCGTGAGACCCAATCTTCCCAGCGGCAACTTTTACTTGCTTGAGTGAATCATCTTGATTAGTTCCTAAATATCTGAAGTCAAGCTCCAAGGCTTTATTAGATCCTGAATTTGAAGAATCTCCCTTTACAATAAATGTAGCATCTTCTACATATATATTGTAATTACTACTTGTGTCTATTTTATATAGTTTGTACTGAATAGTTTTGTGTTCTTTTTTGTTTGGATTATTCACGATACTGATAATCTCTTCAGGCTTATCATCATCTATGATAGTTATTTTGGCCGTAGATCTAGTGATTTTTGCTGCTTGACTTGACGAGGAGATATGCAAGTAAAACGTTTCCTTTGGCTCTGGAATTTTATCTTCATTAGTCTGAATTATAATATTCTTATATTTTTCACCTGGCGCAAAAGTAACTGACTCAATTGGTGCTGTGAAATCCCAATAGACTGAATTCCGCATTTTCCGGAATGCTTGATTATCACTGTGTTTGATATCTATAATATCAGTGCTGTTGATGTTTCCAGATCTAGTAATTTTCGAGATTATCTTATCTCCTTCATTACCTTCAGCATTAGCAATTGAATAAATAGAGGGGCTTACATCTACATTCTTATCATCTCTAATCTTAATAAATGCTGTATTTACTAGTTTCTTCTGGTGTAATGAATCCTCATAGAGATCTATTAAAACCGTTTCAAAACCCTCACTAACTCCATCTTTTAAAATCTTTCTTTTTATAGTTCTTGTCTTTCCAACTACATATTTTCCGGTAAGTGAACCACTTATATCATTTTTATCGATACCATTGCCTGATAATTTCCAGTAAAAATTCGTCTTATTTGGAACATTAGTGGTCTTTATTGAAAATTTAAGCTGCCCCCCCTCGTTTACAGTATTAACTACTGGTTGTATCAAGTAGGTTGGAGGGTCATTAGGATCTACAGGTAACGATGTATCCATAATTGATATAGCTTTAAAACCAATTTCATTAAGACGCTCCTTGTCACTAAATACTTTAATAAAAGCAGTCTCCTGACCCTCTTTTTTAAAATCTTCTTTAATTTTATGAGTAAATGACATCTTGTTCTTTTTATTAACTTTTACTGTGCCTAGAAGTTTCCCTTTAGACAGATCTGAAGCTGTGATAGCTCCAGATAATGACCAGTAAAGAGTTGTATTTCTTTTTACTCCCTTAGTAGTAATAGTAGACGTTATAGTTTCCCCCTCATTGAATGTATTTTTGTTTGTTGATACAGAATACTCCTGAGTTATCGTCTTGGAAGTGTCAATTATCTTATAAGAAGAAGATACGATCTTATCCAATCTACTAATGGTTTTATATATGCTTACATCTACAGTTTCATCACCCTCTGTCAATTTATCTTTATCTATTGTATGAGTTATGTTAAATTTTTTCTTTTTATTTATTTTACCCTGTCCTAACAAAGTGCCAACCTTGAAATCCTCTTTATTTATGCCAGAGCCGGAAAGACCCCAATAAAATATTGTCCCCTTGGGCTCATTAGACGCTTTGAAAGTAAATGTAATCGATTGTCCCTCATTCCTTTTAGTCTTCTTTGACTTGAGTGTATAACCCATTCAACAAGACCTTTCTGCTTAACAGAATTATAATCTGACAAATGGACTTTTTTTTCTTATAGCTCTTATTGGGACGACTTTCGTTCAACTGGTCTATAAGCTTACTGATTAACAATAGCCATAGAGATCAGCATCAAACTCATACCGAGAAACAGCGCCTAAAAGCCATGTCTTTGTTGTATTAAGAATCCAATACTTCATCATCTGCCTTTCAGATCCTTAACTTGTGAGTTGATCAAGGAGGATCAGCCGAAATTCGGCTTTAGACCAAACCACTAAAGTTTTACACCGATTCTGAGATCGATTTTTAGGCATCGAGTTTTGAAGAGCTTTTAATTATCTAAAGGTCCTTGATGAGAGATCCAATTAGGAAAAGAGATACTTCCTTGAGTTAGTCAAAGAAGAAACCATGGAACGCCGCCTCACAAAGCATAGGTGTCTTAAGGTTTGCTACTGATTCGTTCTTTTCATTCCTTTTACCTTAAGATTTGCTTCCGTTTTGCTATCTCAATGGCCGAGATATGGCTTAAGCCTCAAAGCAAAGATGGAGAGGCAAACTATTACGGAACAAATGATGATGATAATTTCTACTTTTCATCAAGAGATCACGGTTATTCGAATATAGATGGTACTGGTTTTGAATTTAATTATTGGGATAATGGCTCTGATACATATAATCTTGCCTTAGATGTAGATGCCGCAAACAGGACTACTCATAACCATAATGAAGGTGGAGGAATTGTTGATATACATAGATTCAATATCTATGATGACAAAATTATACTTCCAAAAGGAGTAGACCCCAATCATGTTGTATTTCATGCATTAAGTTGGGACAAAAGGGGTTGGCTTAATCAGCAAGATGGTGAGTGGCCTAAACAGGGCCAATTAAGAGGCATGGTTGAGCTTGTATATGATCCACATGGTGCATATAGAGATTCATTCGGTCCAGGTAAATTTTCTATGGGATATTTCCATAGGGGATGGCTTGTTACAAGCAATTTAAGTAGTGATGCTAAAGGTGTTCCGATTAATGGACATCCAGTTAGTTTAGCTGCATGGAAAAATGAACAAGAAAATAAAAAAGATGCACAAGAATGGGCTTTTGAAAGGCTAAAAGTAATTCAAAGAGATCATCCACTTGCTCAATATGAAGCTGATAGAATGACCAGAGTTTCTTTTAATTCAAATGATATTGATGTTTTGATGAATAACATCTTTCGGCATGATGATGACGGAGGGGGAAAAGCTTTTGTAGGTTTTAATAATTTCAAAGCTATCAACATTCAAAAGGAAAGTATCTCTGGATCAACCAGAAATGATCTATTAGAAGGTAAATCAGGAACAAATTATGGCAATGAATATATAGTTGCACTGTCTGGAAATGACACCTGTTATGGACATCGAGGTAAAGACACTCTTTTAGGCGGTACTGGAAATGATTTTCTTCATGGCAATCACGGCAAAGATTCACTCATTGGTGGTTTAGGTGATGACACCATTAGGGGTGGGCATGGTCCAGACTTAATGGAAGGCGGTTCAGGCAAAGATTGGATTTGGGGTGGCATTGGTGCCAATGAAGTGAAAGCTGGCGCCAATGATGGAGTCAGCGATTTGATTTATGTTCCAGTTGATGGCGTTCAAAATTCAAAATACGGCAACCCAGGAGGAGCTAATAGAGATTTATTAAAAGAAATTGATCCTTCTGACAAAATTTATCTCCATGGAACCGGAATCACCGATTCCATGCTGACCTATGCCAATGACGTACTTGATCCCAATGGCACTGGTAATAAAGGAGTGGGCATCTATGCCAATGGAACTTTAGAAGCTCTCGTTGTTGGCAGTGGTCTCAATGCAACCCAAATCGATTCAATGACAACCGGTAGTTGGTATAGCTAAGTATTAACTTTTGACAGACATAAGACTACTTAGTATAGTTAAAATTGCTGAGAATACTTCCAGGGGAAGGAATCTGACTACACATTGAATAGGAACTCCATTACATCCCCTTCTGAAACAATGTAATCCTTACCTTCACTTCTTAGCCATCCTCTATTTCTCGCTTCTGCGATAGAACCTGCTTCTAAGAGTTTTTTATAGTCAATTGTCTGTGCACGAATAAAACCTTTTTCAAAATCCGTATGAATTACACCTGCAGCCTGTGGAGCCGTCATACCTTTACGAATTGTCCATGCTCTTGTTTCTTTTTCACCAGTAGTGAAATATGTACTAAGGCCTAATAATCGATAGGTAGCTTTTATCAAGCTTTGCAATCCTCCCTCCTTTACGCCAAGTCCCTCAAGATAATCGTGCTGTTCATTCTTACCAAGCTCTACCAATTCAGCCTCTACCTGTGCAGATATACGGACACTCTCAGCACCTTCACTAGCTGCTAATTCATTGACCTGATTTGAATTTTGGTTTCCTCTAGCTAAATCATCTTCACTTAAATTTGTAGCATAAATTACTGGCTTACCAGTAAGAAGACCTAGAGGCCTAACAAGTCTTTTTTCTTCGTTGTTTAGTACTACGCTTCTAGCAACACCACCATCCATCAAAACGGAATAAATCCTTTCGAGAGCAGAGTCCTCTATTTGTGCATTTTCATCATTTCTAATCTGTTTTTTAAGTCTTTCTCGGCGTTTTTCAATCTGATTAATATCAGCAAAACCAAGCTCAAGATTAATTACTTCAATATCTCTAATTGGCCCAATAGCACCAGATACATGAATAACGTCATCATCTTCAAAACATCTAACAACATGCACTATTGCATCAACCTCACGAATATTTGCCAAAAACTTGTTTCCTAATCCCTCCCCCTTACTTGCACCTTTTACTAGACCAGCAATATCGACAAATTCTATTCTTGTGGGGATCAACTCCTTACTAGTGCTCAAATTGCCAAGCAATGCCAATCTTTCATCTGGAACAGAAACGGTTCCTATGTTTGGTTCAATTGTGCAAAAAGGAAAATTTGCAGCCTGCGCCTTCGCATTGGCCACAACAGCATTAAACAAAGTGGACTTGCCAACATTAGGGAGTCCGACTATTCCGGCTTTAAGCATGGGCGATAATCTAACCTTGTGACGCAGCAGAATGCACTAAAACAACTTAATCGAATCTCCCTTAGGAAATCATTAAGGGAAAATACGCCCTATCCATAAAAAACTAATTGCTTTTAAACAAAAACAAGCTTTCAGGCTTTACCCCCAAAAAACAATGAGTCCTATCAAAGCAAGGAAAAAAAGAATTATTGGCCTATTGAGTGGCTGCATAGTGATTGGGGGTGGATTAGTTGCCTGGAGATCTGGTCTTATAAATAGAAACAATCAAAATCAAGATATCAGCAGCTACACAGTTACTGCTGAAAGCGGTTCTTTGCCTGGGCTAATTACTGCTAGCGGAGAGTTAAAAGCAATACGCACTGTAAATTTAAGTCCAGACAAACAAGGCCTTCTTCAAGAGCTCTATGTTCAAGAAGGACAAAAGGTTGAAAAAGGTCAGTTAATTGCAAAAATGGATGGTGGTGATTATCAATTCCGACTAAACGAACTAAAGGCTATTTTCGAAAAAGAGAAGGCTGCCTTTAACCGTAGAAAAGAACTCTTCTCTCAAGGAGCTATTAGTGCTGAACAGTATGAGGAGTACTTAAATCGATTTCTTACTAGCAAGGCTCGTCTTAAACAAAGAGAAGTCGAAGGTAATGAACTCTTAATTCGTGCACCTTTTAACGGACTAATAACTACCCGTTATGCAGAACCAGGTTCCTTTGTGGCACCTAGCACAAGAGCCTCCACCATTGCTGGTTCTACAAGCTCATCAATTGTTGAACTTTCACAAGGACTAGAAGTTGCTGCAAAAGTTCCTGAAAGTGATATTGGTCGTATACGCATAAATCAAGACGCAAATGTAAGAGTAGATGCCTTCCCTGATCAAAGATTCAACGCAAAAGTTAGTGAAATAGGCCCAAGAGCACTAAAAACCAATAACGTCACTTCTTTTGAAGTGACGTTATCCTTGATCAAACCACCTGACAAACTTCGTATAGGAATGACAGCTGATGTAAACTTTAAAACTGGTAAATCTTCCGTAAATACTTTAGTCCCAACAGTTTCCATAGTAACTGAGAATGGCAAGCCAGGGGTACTAATAGTTGGAGAAAATAATCAACCAAAATTTCAAAGTATTGAACTAGGCGCAAGTAGTGGAAGCAAAACCTCCATACTCAAAGGCATCAAAGCAGGTGATTTGATTTTCATTGATTTGCCCCCTTGGGCAAATCAAAAACGTGAATAAACAAATCAAATTAACAACTCTCTCTTATGTCTGAGGTCACCAATAAGCCAATCCTCCTTCTTGTAGATGGCCATTCATTGGCTTTCCGTAGTTTCTACGCTTTTAACAAAGGTGGAGAAGGTGGATTGGCAACAAAAGAGGGATTACCAACTAGTGTTACTTATGGTTTTCTAAAATCACTTTTAGATAATTGCAAAGTTCTTAGTCCCCAAGGCGTTACTATTGCTTTTGATACGCCCGAACCAACTTTTCGCCATAAAGCTGATAAAAATTACAAAGCAAATAGAGATATCGCTCCAGAGAGCTTCTTCCAGGATCTAGAACAACTTCAAAAAATATTAAGTGAACAACTAAATCTTTCTCTATGTTCAGTTCCAGGATTTGAAGCAGATGATGTTATAGGTACTCTCGCAAAACAAGCTGCTGATGATGGATGGGGAGTCAGAATACTTTCAGGAGATAGAGATTTATTTCAACTAGTTAATGATGTCAAAGATATAGCAGTTATGTATATAGGAGGAGGAGCTTATTCCAAAAATAATGGGCCAACTCTTATTAATGAAGATGGTGTTATCTCTAAACTTGGTGTGGCTCCAAATAAAGTTGTAGACTTAAAGGCACTCACAGGAGATAGCTCTGACAATATTCCAGGAGTTAAAGGCGTTGGTCCAAAAACTGGTGTAAACCTTATT
>QCFZ01000019.1 GCA_003278255.1 Prochlorococcus sp. AG-363-O15 | reverse complement strand
CTGATATTGTTAATTCTTTTGCCCTGGCTCTTGTTATTTCCACTCCATATATCTTTGCAATCTCTATTACCATTTGAGCATTTATAGCGGCTGTTCCTAGTAGGTCTATTCCAGGAAGAGGAGTGATTACAACTACTCCGCTACTAATCCAGCTATAGCGATCTACACATTTGCGGGCTTCTTTTTCTCTTTGTTTGTCGAGCAACTCTCTTCCGGTGGCTCCTAAATTTCTACATTGTAAAAGTATATTGTCAGCAAGAAGTTCCTCTCCTTCATCATGAAGTACTTTCGCTAGTCGACTCATAAGACGATCTATCTCTGGGGTTGGTTGTAGTGGTTTCTTTCCTGGTCTAGGTATCGATTGTGGTGATGCAGATGTAGATAAAATATCGTCATGTTCTATTAGTTCTTTACAATGTCCTCTTAGTAATGATAAAAGTTTTCTTTCTTCATCCTGTCCTCTTAAATCACATTTATTCAGTACTAGTAGAATCCTCTTGCCAAGATTAGCTAGACTATAAATTACATCTAATTCTGCTGAACGCAAATCACTGTCAGTAACGAAGATCATGAGGTCAGAACGAATTGCTTTCAGACGAGCTTCTTTTTCTCTACTTCTACCATCTTTCCCGGCTTCGAGAATTCCAGGAGTATCTATAAGTTGAAGGCTTCTGTCCAGTCCTTTTAACCTAAGTCTATATGTCTGACTAGTCTTAGTAGAACCCATTTTTGCGTCTACATTTCCAACGATTTGGTTTAACATTGATCGAATAAGTGAAGTCTTCCCACTTGACCCTGTACCAAATACTACAACTATTAAATCGCCTCTAGCCAATTCTTTAGCAACTCGCTCTTTGTTTTTCTTTAAACCTTGTTTCGCAACATTATCATGTATTTTCTCTAAAAGTAATTCAATACTTTTTAAACTCTGCTTAGCAGCTTGTCTACGGTTCTTTGGAGTTGGCTCTGTTAACCACTTTTTAATTTTATTGCTATCACTCTTTTTATTTATATACGCCTTCCACCATGGCCATCCAATTTGGATTATAAACATGACTATAAGAATACTGCCAATAAAAAGTACAGGCCCTACAAGCCAATATGGTAGGAAATATTCAAGTGAATAATAAAGGTCGCTAATTAACCATAGTATTGCTCTAAGGATAGTTCCAATAACTAGGACAAGGCTAAGAACACAGAATCCAAATAGAAGTAATCGTTTTTGGGACATTAGTAGATGAACATCTTTGATGAACTAAGTACTGCTTTGTTGAATTTGGAAGAGCTTACTGTTGTTTATTTCTATCGCGTTCTTTAAGAATGTCTATGAAAAAACAGCCCACGGCAATATTTATAGAGATGTCTGCAATATTAAAAATTGGGAAGTTAATTGGGATTATCTCAATGAAGTCGGTGACATGACCTAGAAACCAGCGGTCCAGACCATTACCCATGGTCCCTCCAAGTAAAAAAGCTATAGCAAATCCTTTCCATAAGTTAGTCGGTGAATTAAACCAAATCCAAATGATCAAACTTAAAGCAACTAATAGGCTGATAAATGAAAGGAAAGGAGTTGCATTTGTTAATATACTAAAAGCTGCACCTGTGTTTTTTACTAAACGAACATTAAATATATATGGAATAAATACTTGAGGTAAATTTTCGGTTAGTAGTTTTCTTGCTATGTGCTTAGTAATTTGATCTAGGAAAATAATTAAAATACTTATTTGATAAATAGACTGGCGTTTGAGATTATGTTTAATCATTTGATGAATAATAGACGTCTCATGGTAATAGCCAGTATCCCAACTGCAGGGCATAAGGCCAATTGTGCTGGTAGTGGAAGTATTGTGTAATTGAATACTAATTCTGAAAAGTTAATTTGCCATAGTGAAATTAATGATCCGAATGTTAAATTCATAACACCAAAAAAGTGCACTAAGATTAGTCCTGCTAGAGCCGATATAGTTAGTTGAAGGAAATTATTCATACCTACTTGCTCAGCTAAGCGTCCACTTAACCAGGCGGCAGGAATGAATCCCATGAGATAGCCGAAGCCTGGGTTTAGTACATAAGAGAGGCTTCCTCCATTATGAAAAATTGGTAAGTAAAAAAGGCCAATCGTTAGATAAGCTGCAGCAGATACAACACCTAGCTTGGGGCCGCAAACCAGGGAACACAGCAACACAGCTGGTACTTGCCAAGTGCTTGGCAAATCAATGACTTTTAAGGGAAAGTCGAATGTTGGAAGTATGAGACCAGAAGGGATCATGCTCCCAACAAGAATCATCAGTAGGCCGGCTAGTGCTCCACTTAAATAGACTAGTGCTCGCAATGGGGGCTTACATCTAGGTCCATCCTGCATTAGGAAAGACATCATGCATAGCTTTATGGAATTTTCGATTGGAGACAAGGTCTTTTTGACAGCACCTTTGCCCTATCTAAAGACCGCTGAACCAATGCCCATGCTTAGGCCACCTGATCTTGTTTCTCTTGAAGAGACAGGTGAAGTGGTTGGATTACGTTCGTTTGAAATTTTAGAGGTTCGATTTAGACGTGGAAAATTTTTAATTCCATCAACTCAAGTTAGCAAGCAGGAAGATTCCTCTGATATTACTAATCTTTAATGGATCAGGAAGATCTAATTGATTTCTAATACTCCCAATACGTTGATAATCTGTTCAGAGTCTCACTTGGTCCACATAGACTTAATAGTGGACTTTTTAAATGTTTATTAGCTGCAATTCTTAGTGATTCTGAAGACATATGCTCTATCTCTTTGAGAGAATTCTTGTCATGGGTTTCACTTAATCTGATTCCATTTAAATGTGCAAGCCTTTCTGCTCGTTGACTAGTAGTTTGAGAATTATGAGCTAATTGACCTCGGAATTTGGCTTTGGCCAGAATTAATTCATCCGTTGAGAGATTTCTTTCACTTAGTTCTATCCAACTCTCCATAAGGAGTTGAAATGTTAATAAAGCCTTTTCTTCACTTGATGATGCATGAAGAACAAAAGGTGTTTCTCCCTCTCTTATTGGATGGTGAATACCTACTTCATATGCAACTCCATGTTCCTCTCTCAACTTTTTGAATAAGAGACTAGACATACCTGAACCCAGGTGACAGGCAAGCAGTCTTAGGGCTAAATCATCAATATCGCCATGAGGTATTGTTTTTGTACCTAGCATAAGTACAACTTGATTAGTTTTTTGGGGCTGAATCATTATTGTTTTGTCTTTAGAAGAGTGATTTATAGTGGTGATAAAAGAATTAAAAGGTTTAAATGATTCTTCTTTAAATTTGAACCATTCTTTGAATGGTTCAAATTGTTGAATACTATAAGTAATATCTTTAGGGAAGCTTCCAGATAATGCTAACGTTGATTTTCTACTTTTAAGGTTATTTGCTAAAGGCATTAAGTCTTTACGCATTAATGACTCTAGATCTTTTTTAACACCTAAGGGATCATGTCCGTAAGGACCATTCTTGTAGGCAATGTGTCGCCAGTTGTCAAAAGCTATGTTGAATGGATTCTCCTTTTGTCTTTGCAGTACTTGAAGACTTAATTCCTTTTCAAGTTTTAGTTCGTCGTTATCAATATGAGGATCGATAATCATCCAACCTAGTAAAGGAAGCAATTTATCTCTATCACAAGCTGCACATTTTAGACTTATTAGTAGCCCATCTTCATAGGTATCACAACGAAGTCCAGCTCCACAGCCTTCGACTATATCTGCCAAAGAGAATTTATTGAATGGGCCACAACCACGAGTTAGTAGTGAACCTAGTAGTTGATGTGCTCCTTTCTTTCCTCTTGGGTCATATCTACTTCCATCCCTAATCCAAAGCTTTGCCGCCATTACTCCAGGTACATATATTGGATCTAAAGTTAGTTTTAACTTGCTCATTATTAATTATTTATTGGTGTAGCAATTAATGTGTGACTAAGCTCTGGTTGGAGTAGTGTAAATATTTCTTTTTGTAGGTTATTAATGTTCCAATAAGTGATATTGTTTAAAATTTCCAGTAAATCTTGATTGCGTCCCCATATCAATTGAGAGGCAGCAAGACCAGCCACTTGGTTTGATGATTCAAGGCTAAAATAAAGACTATTTCTCACTAGCTGACAGGCTCGGTTTAATTCTTTTTCCTGAGGAGGTGTTGAGAGGATTTCTTGAAGAACAATATTGATTTCTCTCTCTACCGCATCTATATTTTCTGTTAGACAACATGCCTCAAGTAATACGAGACTACCTTTTTCTAAAACTGTTACATCCATTTCTATAGACTCAACTAATTGAAGCTCTTCTCGTAATCTTTCAACTAATCTACTTCTTCTTCCTTCGCTAAGTAGTGAGGTGGCTATGTCAGCACCCATAATTATTCTTTGATTATTTGCAGGTGGAATTTGCCATGCCATTAGTATGCGAGAAGATTCAAGACGAGGCATTTTTATCTTTCTTCTTGCTGTCTTGAATGAAAGATGGGGATTTATTTTAATTTTTTCGGTGATTATTTTTTTTGAGTTTAGGCTTGATAATCGGCTGTTTTGAAAAAGTTCCTTGATGTCAGCATCAATTGATCCTGCAATAGATAAACAACAGTTTTCTGCTCTATATAATCTCTGATGAAAGTCTTTCATTTCTTCAGGGGTGCTTTTTTTGAGACTGCTTTCATATCCAAGGATTGATCTGCCATAAGGATGGTTCCCCCAACAACCTTCTAATAAATTCTGAAAGACTTGTTCGTCTGGTTGATCTTTGTATTGAGCAATTTCCTCTAAAACGACTTCTCGTTCTAACGAATATTCTATGGGGTCAAGTTTTGGATCCAGTACTAGGTCTAATAAAAGGGTAAGAGCATCTGAAGCTTGATTTGGGGGTACTAAAGCATAAAAATGGACATCATCGAAACCTGTAGCGGCATTGCTGCTCCCGCCAAGTGCCTCAATTTTTCTGTCAAACTCTCCTGGGTGGAGATTATTACTTCCCTTGAAAACCATGTGTTCTAAGAAATGAGCAAGTCCTTCTTCTCCTAGATTTTCGTTGTAACTCCCTGCTTTGCACCAAAAATCTAGACAAGTCAGGGGAGCTTCTGGCATATCTGCCATCACGCAAAGAGTGCCGTTTTCCAAAGACCAATGTTCGAGTTTTGGTCCCCTTATGTAATTCTCCTGAGATTTGTTGCTAAGTCCCATTAGTACTTGTTTGCACTGTGTTGATTTCTTCTTCCAATAGCGGCAAGGAATTTCATCCGCTTTTGGACTCCATTGCAGTTCGTATTAGGCATTACAGGTCTACGTTGCCTAATTTATGCCCTTTGGATATAGATCCAAGCTTGGGATCAATATATGGGATGTTAGATGGCGAATCCCTATCAATTAGCAATGAATTACATAGCGCAAGAGGTTTAAGAAAGCTCCATCTTGAATTGGCAAGTTTGGGATCTGGTTTACAAATCCTCCATTGTGTCTTATTCCCGCAGCCAAACTTTGATCTGCCAATCTTTGGAGCAGATGTTGTTGCTGGCCCAGCGGGTATCTCAGCTGCAATCTTGGACCTTTCACCTGTTACTTCAGAGTTACCTCTTTATTTTCAAGAAGCGCTTGAGAAGCTTGATAAACCTCCTTTTTCCCAAGAAAGAGAGTTGCCAGCTTGGGGAGACATATTTTCTCCATATGTTCATTTTATTCGTCCAGCAAATGAAAAAGAGGAGTTTTTCTTTCTAGATCTTGTTGATGAATACCTAAGAATTCTTATTTCATCTTTGGAATTGATCAAACCCGATAGGCTTGATTCCCCTCTTACGATTGAGAGAAATAAAGGTCAGCTTTCCTATTGCCTTCAACAGAAACGCAACGACAAAACAAGAACTGTTTTGGCACGAGCATTCAACCCAAAATGGGCCGATCGCTATATAGAGGAGGTTCTGTTCGATTGCCCCTTGATTATTTAACGAAGAATCTATTTGAATTTGCTCTAGGTCCATTTCTATTCTTTATTGGTTTCTTAGGGCTTTTTGGGTGTAAGCAAATCTCAACCACTGATTCTTTATCTTCATCAACCCAAGAAGTTCTTCCTCTAAAGACTGTGGCTGCACTTGGCCAGTTGTCACCAGCAGGAGAAGTAAGGCGTTTAGCTGCTCCAACAAGCGGTTTTGGAGGGACTCCTAGGATTGCAAGGTTGCTTGTAATAGAAGGCGATTCTGTTCTGAAGGGGCAAGGTTTGGCAATTTTTGATAATCGTCCACAAATACTTGCTGATTTATCAGGAGTTCAAGCTCGGATACAGACTCTAGATATTAAGATCAAGATGCAAGAAAAGGAGATTTCTCGTTATAAACAATCTGCGATTCAAGGGGCCACAGCCTTAGTTTTATTGGAAGATAAGCAGGATGAATTAGTGAAACTTAAAGGTCAAAGAAATGAGGAGCTTGCTAAGCAATTGGGATTAACTGCTGATTTATCTGATAGTGAATTAAAATCACCTATTGATGGTGTCGTTCTTCGAGTGCATTCTCGAGAAGGAGAAAGACCTGGTAATGAAGGTGTTATAGAAGTAGGTGCAAGCCAAGACATGAAAGCATTGATAGAAGTTTATGAATCTGATGTTAATAGAGTAAAGATAGGACAGAAAGTAGTCCTTGTAAGTGAAAATGGAGGATTTAAGGGTAGTCTTTTTGGTTTAGTTGAACGAATAAGTCCTCAAGTAAGACAGAGAAGAGTCTTGTCTACAGATCCAACTGGGGATGCAGATGCAAGAGTAGTAGAGGTTCTTGTAGGACTTAATTCAGAATCTGTTGCATTAGTTAAGAGCTTTACTGGTATGAAAGTGATAGCTCGTTTTCAACTATAGATATGAATAGTTTTTGGAAGACGAGGAGAATACCACTGGCTTGGTTGTTACTTAGTAGACAACCGCTAAGGCTCTTTGTTGCTTTAGCAGGAATTTGTTTTGCAGGTATTTTGATGTTTATGCAGTTAGGATTTAGAGATGGCCTATTTGATGCAAGTGTTACTGTCCATAAACTATTTGATACGGATTTAGTGTTAATGAGTCCACGTTCAATGAGTTCAATAAGTATGAGTGGGTTTCCTAGGAGAAGACTTATTCAGACTATGGCTCATGATGATGTTATTGGTATTACACCAGTTAATTGGAACTTTCTCCTTTGGCGTAATCCCGAGACTCTTTCTACTAGGTCAATATTAGCCTTAGGTTTTGAACCAAGTGATCCTCTTTTAAAGGATTCGAGATTTGCATTTAAGGCTAAAGCTTTAAATATTCGTGGAAGAGTATTATTTGATGATCTTTCTAGAAACGAATTTGGCCCTGTATCTAAATGGTTTCTTGAGGGACGAACAGTTGAGACTGAAGTTGCTGGTAAACGAGTTCGAGTTGCAGGATTGGTAAGTTTGGGTCCATCTTTTGGGGCTGATGGAAATCTAATTACTAGTAGGGAAACTTTTCTAAATTTATCACCAAGTACTCCTCAAGGAAGTATTGAAATCGGCTTAATTCGACTTAAACCATACTCTGATCCTGAAGTTGTTGTTACTTCATTAACTAAAAGTCTGCCTAATGATGTTAGAGTTTTAACTAGAAATGAGTTTATAGAGTTTGAGAAGAATTATTGGCGTACAAGTACTTCTATTGGTTTTATTTTTAGTCTTGGAGCAGCGATGGGATTTGTTGTAGGTTGTGTAATCGTTTATCAGATTCTTTATAGCGACGTAAGTGATCATTTGCCAGAATATGCAACTCTATTGGCTATGGGGTATAGATTAAAAACTTTGTTAGGAGTAGTTGCACGTGAAGGAATTTTGCTTGCAATTATGGGTTATTTACCAGCTTATGCATCAGGGCAAGCGCTTTATGCATTAGTTAGAAATGCTACTAAACTTCCTGTTCAGATGGATATAGATAGAGCCGTTCTTGTTTTCTCATTGATTTTAGTGATGTGTATGGGATCGGCTTTATTAGCAATGCGTCGGTTAGTAGATGCAGACCCGGCAGAAATCTTCTGATGAACTTACCTAGTAAAGAAATCAGTCCTGCTGTTGATATTCGTGGTCTTAATCATTGGTTTGGCAATGGAGAAACTAGGAAGCAAATACTCCAGTCAATTTCCATGCAAATTGAACCTGGAGAAGTTGTTTTGCTTACAGGTCCTTCTGGGTGCGGAAAAACAACTCTACTTACTTTGATTGGTGCGCTTAGGAAAGTAGAAGATGGAGACTTAATCGTTTTTGGGCATCAACTTCGCGGTTCACTTAGAAAAAATCGTCAACGATTACGAAGACAGATTGGCATGATTTTTCAGGGTCATAATCTTTTGCGATGTCTTACTGCTGAACAGAATGTTCAAATGGGATCTGACTTGCTCAGAGGCTTTTCTTATAGCGAAAGACGGAATCAAGCTCGTGAATGGTTGAAAGTTGTTGGTTTAGAGGATCAAATGAATAAACTTCCTCATGATCTTTCAGGGGGACAAAAGCAGAGGGTTGCTATCGCAAGAGCATTGGCTGCTAGACCAAAGTTGTTATTAGCCGATGAACCCACATCAGCACTTGATAGTTCTACAGGTCGGGAAGTTGTTGATTTGTTAAAGAGATTGGCTAGGAATCAGTCATGCTCAGTCCTTATGGTCACTCATGATCCGAGGATTCTCGATGTAGCAGATCGTCTACTGAAGATGGAAGATGGACGATTGATCCCCCCAGTTAGGTAGATTGGGCGTATATATTTAAAATTAAACTAAGGTTAGAGGCATGGCCAAACGAAGAAACCTCAAAAAAGAAAAGCAGGAGCGGAATCGAGCTTATGCCCGTAAATTTAAAAAGCGCAAGCTTCGTAACGATGGTCGTGGAGAAGGTGCAGGCAATGGTGTAACTGGAACTGCTAATAATGGTGGTGCAGCTGATTGATTCTTTGGCTGATTTCGATCAAGATTTCATGGGGGGCTTTTTCAAGCCTCCTTTCTTTTTCAAAAGATTATTTATTCGTGTAGAAATTGGGTTTTGGAAATGTTTGTAAGTGTTGTTATTCCTACTTTTAATCGTCTTCCAATACTTGAGAAGTGTCTTTTAGCCCTCGAAAGGCAAGCCCTTACATCTGATATAGAAAGATATGAAATTGTTGTTGTTGATGATGGGTCCACGGATGGAACTCCTGAATGGTTGAAAAATGAATCTGTCAGATTCCCTCATGTTCGACTCATAGAACAGGAGCATGGAGGTCCAGCAGAAGGACGTAACCGAGGAGTTGAAAATTCAAAGGGTGATGTAATTG
Source organism: Prochlorococcus sp. AG-363-O15 (assembly GCA_003278255.1). GTDB lineage: Bacteria > Cyanobacteriota > Cyanobacteriia > PCC-6307 > Cyanobiaceae > AG-363-O15. The sequence goes on along the minus strand of QCFZ01000019.1, from coordinate 11,851 downwards.
TTTTTATAGATAGCGATCTAGTGGTTACCAGTTCTTTCCTTGCTTCTCATGCAAGATCTTTGAGACGACGTTGGTTGTATAAGGGCGATCATCTTTGTTTTACATATGGTGCAGTTGTTAATACAAGTAATTTCGAGAATCCTTGTTCAGAACCACATAAGTTGCGTGACCTTTCATTTGCCTATTTTGCTACTGGAAATGTGGCAATAGATAAGAAAGTTCTTGAGCAGTCTGGATTATTTGATACAGGATTTCGTTTGTATGGATGGGAGGATTTGGAGTTAGGGGAAAGACTAAGGATGATGGGTGTGGAGTTAATAAGGTGCCCTAAAGCAGTAGGCTATCATTGGCATCCAGCCTTTAGTATTGAACAAATACCTGATCTGATTCGAATTGAGAAAGAGAGGGCAAAAATGGGATTGGTTTTTTACCGAAAACATCCAACTCTTAGAGTTCGCTTTATTATTCAATTCACATGGATGCATTTTCTTCTTTGGGAAATTATTACACTTGGAGGAGTTATTAATGAAAGAAGTATAAGACCTTTGTGTAAATGGTTAATTCAATATGGTCACAATGGAATCGCTATGGAACTTCTTCGCTTACCTCTTAATCGATTAGGAGTAAGAGAGCTTTTTAAACAAGCTGCGTTATCAGGATTTCGTTGAACAGTCATTTGATAAATTAGATCCGTCCCTTATTACGCACACCTGTCCGTTTCGGGTGATGGTTTGCTGAATTTCCTTGTAAAGGGATTTTTAGTTTGCATCCCTGGCAGGTGGAGGCGAACCCGAAACCCTAAAAAACATGGCTGTTGTCACTCTTTCAGAGATGATGGAAGCTGGTGCTCACTTTGGTCACCAGACTCGTAGATGGAATCCCAAGATGTCGCGGTACATATACTGCGCGAGAAATGGGGTACACATTATTGATTTAGTAAAAACCGCTGTTTGTATGAACAGCGCATATAAATGGACAAGAACTGCAGCAAGAAGTGGCAAAAGATTCCTTTTTGTTGGTACTAAAAAGCAAGCTTCTGAAGTGGTTGCAATGGAGGCTTCTCGTTGTGGAGCTTCTTATGTCAATCAACGTTGGCTGGGGGGAATGCTGACTAATTGGACAACAATGAAGGCCCGTATAGATCGCCTTAAGGATCTAGAACGTATGGAGTCAAGTGGGGCAATAGCAATGCGCCCTAAAAAAGAAGCAGCTGTTTTGAGGAGAGAACTAGAGAGACTGCAGAAATATCTTGGTGGGCTTAAAGGAATGAGACGATTGCCTGATGTTGTTGTGCTTGTAGATCAACGAAGAGAAACCAATGCAGTTTTAGAAGCGAGAAAACTAGACATTCCCCTTGTGTCAATGCTTGATACCAATTGTGATCCAGATCTTTGTGAAGTACCTATACCTTGCAATGATGATGCAGTTCGCTCTGTGCAATTGGTTTTAGGAAGATTGGCTGACGCTATCAATGAAGGTCGCCATGGTTCGAATGATCATCGTGGTTCTGACAACAACGACAAGTGAGTTGACAAGACGCTAAGTTTTCGCTGCTGACGTACTAACCATTTAAGGGCGTTAGCAATTTAAATATCCTTTCTACATGAAATCAAAAATGGCGGATGTATCAGCCAAATTCGTAAAAGACCTCCGCGATAAAACTGGCGCGGGAATGATGGACTGCAAAAAAGCACTTGGTGAAACAGGTGGTGATATGACTAAAGCAGTCGAATGGTTACGCCAAAAAGGTATTGCTAGTGCAGAAAAAAAATCAGGGCGAGTTGCGGCTGAAGGTGCTATTGGAAGTTATATCCATACAGGGTCGAGGGTTGGTGTCCTTTTAGAATTAAATTGTGAAACAGATTTTGTTGCTAGAGGAGATTTGTTCCAGGGCCTTTTAAAAGATGTAGCTATGCAAGTTGCTGCATGTCCAAACGTTGAATATGTGACAACCGATCAAATTCCTGAAACTATTGTGGAAAAAGAAAAGGCTATAGAAATGGGTAGAGATGACTTGTCAGGTAAACCAGAACAAATGAAAACAAAAATAGTTCAGGGAAGAATAGGTAAGCGTTTAAAAGAACTTGCCTTAATGGAGCAACCTTTTATACGTGATAGTTCTATTACAGTTGAAGAACTTGTTAAACAAGTTGCAGGAAAAATTGGCGAAAAGGTAGAGGTTAGGCGCTTTACCAGATATACCTTAGGGGAGGGGATTGAAGTAGAAAAAGAAGACTTTGCTTCAGAAGTTGCTTCTATGTCAGTAGCCTGATTTGACATTAAATAAAGAATCCTTTTTGACTCATGATCCCTTCGATCAACTTGAGCTGTTAAATCATCATTGCTCTAAGCTAGGTCCTTATATTTATAGGGATCATGCGCTTTATCTTCAAACACTTAGGAGTTTACTTTTAGTATCAGTAAGACAAGCTATATTTGTATTGATAAATGACCATGGTCAAAATAACTTTAGTTCTCTCCCTTCAAAGACCCGAGAAGAGTTCCAATTAAAAGTAGAAGATCTTGTGAAGCGCTGTAGTTCTTTATTGACGATCGAGCAACTAATGGAATTAGTACATCAAATAGAAAAAGAAAAGAAGAAGAAGCAGGAAAGTGCTAAAAAACAGATGTTAGAAGTGTTGAACACTGATATTCAAAGAATTGAAGAGCCAGAAGGTTCTATATATTTAAGTTCTTCACTTCCTGTGAATAATAGTCCATCACTTGGGGGCTGGATGGAGCCAGATTATAATTCATTGGAACTTAATGTAGAAGGAGGCTCTCTTACAGATCTTGATTGTGATCAAAAGAAAGATGTCACAAATAATTTATCTAAACAATCTAATGATTCTAGCGAGCTTGATAAAACTAATGCTGAATCACAAAAGAATGATTTAGAGGTTTTAAGATCTTTGTTTGATATGGCAGGTGAGGCAATGAAGTCGGATGAACGGTTTGCCCCTAGAAAAGATAGTCTTTTACAAGAAGATTTAGATCATCAAGATCAGGGATTATTTACAAGTGATGGTTTTTTGCCTGGAAATCCAATTGATCTTTATCATTGGATCGATTCATTTGAATTAGCACTTACAAGAAGATTGAGAAATCTTTCCCATGCTCTTAATATAGAGCTTTTGCGAATTGGTATTTCTCATAGTCTTTTGCCAGTTAGTCTTCTAGATGCAGTTTTATTATCTCAAATTGACGCACAGCATTCTGCTTCGAATGTTTTTAAACTTAGACTTCCTTTTTCTAACTCTGCTTTAGATGGAGAAATGGATATTTCTTTTCTTCTCTTTAGAGTTTCAGAATTAGAATTTGATGATTTTAAACTTAGACAGTGTCGATCACAATTGAAGCAATATCGACTTAGATTGATCAAAATGGTAAAACAACAACGCCATTGGCATGGCCGCCTTTTAGCTAAAGAAGCGTATCAAAAGTGGTGGAAAACCCCTTAAGAGACTCAAGACAAACTGACCTTCAAGAATTAAGTATTGAAAGTCGAGATCAATTAAGGACTTGGATAAGGCTTCTACAGCAAGCTCTTGCAATCGAAGCAGATAAGGGATTTATAAATATTTTAGGAAGGGAGGAGCATTTTCATTCGTTCATTACTCGTCAATTGAACAATGTGCCTGTCAAAAGTCTTTCTGATGAACGATTTGCTCGACTAAGAGATTTGGCCAAGGCTTTTGTTTCTTATCCAATAATTAGTGAGTATGAACGACGTCGCCTAATCGTTAGTTCAAGGCAAACGTTGCACCGTTTAAGTAAAGAAATTACTGTATCTTCTGACAATAAAAAAACAACTTTACGATTTTCAGGGCCTTTAAGTAATCGCTCTTCAGCAAGGAGTTCTTTTGATCATTCTTTAAACCTTGAATCTCCTATTGCTTCAATTAAAGGTATAGGCTTGAAAATGTCTGAGAAGCTTGCTTCTATAGGTATCATTTTTGTTGTTGACTTATTGAATTATTATCCAAGAGACTATGTCGATTACTCGTCTTTATGTAAAATTAACGAATTAAAAGAAGGAGAAACAGCCACTATTGTTGCTTCAGTAAGAAGATGTAATGCATTTAAAAGTCCAAAGAATAAAAATCTTTCTATTATTGAATTACAATTATATGATAATACAGGTAAATTAAAAGTTACTAGATTTCTTGCTGGACGTAGATTTAGTAGTTACGCATTTATACAGAGCCAAGCTAGACTTTATACTCCTGGTTCAATAGTTGCGGTAAGTGGCCTAGTGAAAAATGGTCCTTATGGAAAAAACTTTCAAGATCCATTGATAGAAGTTTTGGAAACAACTAATTCGGTTTTAAAATCGAAAAGTATTGGACGTCTACTTCCTATTTATCAGCTCACAGAAGGTTTGACTGCTGATCGTTTTAGGGATCTGATTGAGAAAGTGATACCTATATGTACAGGATTACCTGAATCACTTCCTGATTCCTGCCTTGCTAAACGTAATTTAGTCAATAGGTCTGATGCTATGATCGGGATTCATCGACCAAGAAATAAAGATAATCTTCAAGAAGCTAGAAGAAGACTTGTTTTTGATGAGTTTCTACTACTGCAACTTGGACTATTAAAGAGACGCTTAGAGATGAGAAGTGTCTCTGCACCTGTATTAATAAATCTGAATACATCACAGGGATTATCTGGTAAGTTCCTTAACCTTTTGCCGTTCTCTTTGACTACTGCACAAGATAGAGTTCTTTGTCAGATCAAATCAGATTTAGCAAAGTCTCAACCTATGTCTCGCCTAGTACAGGGTGACGTTGGAAGTGGCAAAACTGTTGTTGCAATAGCATCACTCTTAGAAGCTGTTCAAGCAGGTTGGCAGGGTGCATTTATGGCTCCAACTGAAGTACTAGCTGAACAGCACTATCAAACTCTTTGTAAATGGTTGCCTCAATTACACGTAACTGTTGAGCTCTTAACTGGATCAACGCCACGTTCTCGTCGCCGTCAAATTCTTGATGACCTTTCAAATGGTTCTCTTGCAATCCTTGTTGGAACACATGCTCTAATTGAGGATCCAGTTTCATTCTTTAGATTAGGTTTAGTAGTTGTTGATGAACAACATCGATTTGGAGTCAAGCAACGGAATCGATTGTTAAGTAAAGGATTGCAGCCACATCTTTTAACCATGACTGCTACCCCAATTCCTCGTACACTAGCGCTTTCTCTTCATGGAGATTTAGATGTAAGTCAAATAGATGAATTACCACCTGGCAGGACTCCAATTAAGACAAAGATAGTTAATAATAATAATAGGGATATGGTCTATCAATTAATCAACGAAAAAGTTGCTCTTGGAGAACAGGCATACGTAATACTTCCACTAATCGAGGATTCTGAGAAACTTGATCTTAGATCTGCTGTAATGGTCCATGAACAACTCTCATCTGAGGTTTTCACTGATTTATCAGTTGGCTTACTTCATGGACGTCTAAGTAGTGCAGATAAAAAGAATGTGATACAAGGATTTTCTTCAGGTAAGTACCAAGTCCTTGTAGCTACAACTGTTGTTGAAGTTGGTGTTGATGTTCCAAATGCGACAGTAATGGTTATTGAAAATGCTGACCGTTTTGGCTTAGCCCAATTACATCAATTAAGAGGTCGAGTAGGTAGAGGTGATAAAGATTCTTATTGTCTATTAATTAATGGCAACACGAATTTTTCTACCAATGAACGATTGGAAGTTCTTGTGCATTCCAATGATGGGTTTGAGATCTCTGAAATAGACCTACGTTTACGTGGTCCAGGGCAAGTGCTTGGTACTCGTCAGTCTGGTCTCCCTGATTTTGCCTTAGCTAGCTTGGTTGACGATGGATCTGTTCTTGAAGAGGCACGTGAGGAGGCTCAATCATTATTAGAAAATGACCCTGATTTGTCCTCGAATATCGTGCTAAAAAATCTCCTTAAAAATCATTGGAGACGATTAAGTGAAAATGCTTATTTGAATTAATAAAGTTTTCCACACAAATAAGACTCATATGAGTCTTATTTGTGTCTGTTTATTTGGTCATGTGTTTTGGGTTTCGTGCTCGATTTATGTAGCGAAGCAAACTAATTCAGAAGGTAATAAGGTTTTGCTTGAAGAACAGTTGCAAAAAGTGCCTTTTTGCAACTGTTTTGAATGATTATTTTGGGCTTAGGCCTTAGTTGCCAGAGTCAAGGCACACTTGTCAAGTTGATCTGATGCATGTCTAGATTCTTTTTGGCACAATTTAAATTTGTCGATCCAGACGAGATTCTTCTTGTGGAAAACCCTAGTATTTTTGTGGAAATAATGCTTTAAAGAGTGTCAGCTGTGCTTCGTTCCTGGAGTGATTGGCCGATAAATGATTGTGGTGAGCTCTTGAAACGAGTTCCTGATTCTCTTTATTGCCTTGAACCCCATCCTTATCTGTCCTTAGGAGCTCCATATGGCTCAAATTCAGATCCTTGGAGGCTGAGAGAAAGTGTTTTGGTTCGCTTGGGTGAAGCTCAGAAATTACTTCAGACAGATTATCCTCAACTTAGATTTGGAATCTATGACGCTTGGCGCCCTATAGCAGTTCAGGCGTTTATGGTTGATTTCACAATTAAAAAAGAATGTCGGTTGAAGGGTGTAGATCTAAATGATGAATTTGATTTGTTCGAATTAAAAAAAATTACGGAAGAAGTGCAAAAATTTTGGGCACCCCCAAGTATTGATCGGTCTAATCCTCCTCCACACAGTACTGGAGGAGCTATAGACCTAACTATTATAGATTTACAAAGTCATCAATTAGATATGGGTGGAGTTATAGATCAAATAGGCGAAATTTCATATCCAAATTATTATTCATCTTTCTCAATTAATCATCCTAACTCTAATGAATATCTATGGAATCAAAGAAGAAATCTCTTGTCTTCCGTGATGGAAAAAGTTGGCTTTTCTCAGCATCCTAATGAATGGTGGCACTTTAGTTATGGAGATCAATTATGGGCTTGGAAAAATGCTTATGCCACAGCAATTTATGGTTCTTGCGATCCAGCAGATAATAATGAAATGATTTGTTGATCACTAAGGGTATTTATGTGATCCCCAAAACTAATTCTCATATTTTTTTCTTTCCAGTTTAGTAATAATGGCTCTATCGTCTTCTCTAGTTCATCTATATGCATTTTCTGTAAATAGGGTTTTGCTAATCTCTGAAGGTTTGGAGTGCCTCCTAGCCAAAGTTGGTATTGATTCACTCCGCTTCCAACAAGTGCTAATTCCGCCATGTAAGGTCGGGCACATCCATTGGGACATCCTGTCATCCTGATAAGAATTTTGTTTTTTATTTCTAGTTTGTTTAATTGTTCTTCTATTCTTTTAAGTATTGAAGGGAAACTTCTTTCAGCTTCTGTAATTGCAAGCCCGCATAAAGGAAGAGCTGGACATGCGATGGAATGTTTTTTTAAATAATTTCCATTATCTGATTGTAGTAGGCCTGATTCTATTAAAATATCTTTGATTGTTTTGCGTTGATGATTACCTATATTGCAAAGTAAGATATCTTGATTTGGTGTTATACGAATGTCTACTTTATGTGTTTCTATAATTTTCCGTAGTATTTCTTTTGGGTTACCTTTTAGTCTCCCTGACATAAGGGGGATTCCTACAAACCATTTACCTGGAGATTGCTTGTGCCAGCCCAAATAGTCCTCTAATTTCATTTTAGGCTCAGCACGCATAGGCTTAATTGTCTCATTGAAATATTTGTTTATTAGTTTATCTTTAAACCAGTCAATACCCCTGTCTTGAATTAGATATTTCATCCTAGAGTGTTTCCTGTTTTTTCTATCACCATAGTCTCTTTGAATTGCCAATATTGATTGAACTAAATTTAAAATATTATTAGCATCAACAAAACCTAATGGTTCAGCTATTCGAGCAAATGTAGTTTCATTATTATGAGTTCTCCCCATCCCTCCACCAATATAAACATTGCATCCTTTAAGGCTTCCAGATGAATTAGTAAAAACCACTAAACCTATGTCATTAGTTAAAAGATCAACTGAATTATCTCCTGGAACGGTTACTGCACATTTGAATTTTCTGGGCATATAGGTTGTTCCATATAGAGGTTCATTTGAATCTCCACTATAAATATTACCTTTGTGTTGAATATCTCTTGCTTTTCGGACTTTTTTTGATGGACGTATCTGATACTTTAGATCGCCATCCATCCATAAATCTAAGTATGAATTCTCTGCAGCCTTTGGTGATAATAAGTCTGCTATTTCATTTGCTAATAAACGTGCTGCTGGATATGCTCCGTACTCATAGGGAGCTGCTGGTGCCATCACATTTCTTGTTATATCTCCACAGGCAGCTAATGTTGACCCCATTGACTTAATTATTGTACTTATAACTTCTTTTAGATTTCCTTTTCTTATTCCGTGCATTTGAAAAGCTTGTCGTGTAGTTGCCCTTAATGTTTTATTACCTAATCTATTTGAAAGATCGTCCAATGCTATATACAGTTCAGCAGGTATTCTCCCTCCAGGACTGCGAAGTCTTAACATCATTTGCCAGTCTTTATCTTCTCCTTTTTTTCGATTCTCACGATTATCTTGTTGGTAGCTTCCGTGAAATTTCAGTAGTTGAACTGAGTCATTTGTGAAATGTTCAGCAGAGTTCTTTAGCTCTCCTGTTAGGGGAGTGGCTAAATAACAGCTGTCGGCCTTGAATTGCTCAAACTTTGATCGTTCAGCGCCTGAAGCGATACAAGGAGAAATACCTTTAGCTGATGCTTGGTGAGAAATTGTCTCGCCTTCAGTCACGGCTTCACCATTTGCCATTCACCATTCATACGCTAGCTAACGGTTTGATGCTTTATGGTCTGGCATTTCAATAAAGTGTGATCTTCCACAATGGCTGTATCAGTGTCCACTTTTTTACTTGAGATTGGTACTGAAGAGTTGCCTGCAGATTTCGCTTGTTTGGTTTTGAACCAATTGAAGGATCTCGCTTATAGGGATTTGGTCGAGCATCGGCTTGAATTTGGAGAGATACGTTGCACAAGTACCCCTCGTAGAGTTGTTCTTCTTGTTAATGATCTTGCAACAGAGGCCAAGGACTTTGAAGAAGAGAAAAAAGGACCACCAGCAGATAAAGCTTTTAAGAACGGTTTGCCGACACAAGCGGGAATAGGTTTTGCAAAGAGACTTGGATTAAATCCTGAAGAATTAATTATTAGAGAGACCAGTAAAGGAGAATTTGTTTTTGCTCGTTTATTTAAAAAAGGTCTTCCAACAAAGGATTTGCTTGTAAAACTGATTCCTGAATGGATTAGTAGCCTTCAGGGCCGTCGATTTATGCGATGGGGGAATGGGGAAAGACGTTTTTCCAGGCCTATCCGATGGCTAGTTTCTTTGATAGATGATCAATTGATATCTGTTCATTTGACTAATAGCGATCCAGAGATAAAATCTGGATTTTTGAGCAAGGGCCATAGATTGGTTGAACAGTCAGTAAAAATCCCTTCGGCCTCTTTTTACTTTAAAACTCTTAAAGATGTAGGTGTAGAGGTAGATAGATCAGAAAGATCTGCCTCTATTTCAGAGCTAGTTAATAAGGCTGCAAATGAACTCAATGCAAGGCCAGATCTTCCGGATTATTTGCTAGAAGAACTTACTGATCTTGTTGAGTCACCATCACTTCTTCTAGGAAATATTGATGAGGACTTCTTAAAACTTCCAGCAGAAGTGTTAAGCACTGTTATGAGAGTTCATCAAAGATATGTCCCTCTTTATCAAATAGATGCCACGAATGATCCGCTGGCATTGGAAGCTACTAAAAGTCTATTGCCACATTTCTTGTGTATTAGTAATGGATTAAAGAAATCAAAGAAAAATATAACCAGAGGTAATGAAAGGGTTTTAAAAGCAAGGTTGGCAGATGCCGAGTTCTTTGTTAATTTTGACCTATCTATTTCGAGCGATAAGAGAAGAGAAAAACTGGCCAATGTAACTTTTTCAGAAGGGTTAGGCTCATTATTAGATCGTGTGGAAAGGATGAAATGGATATCTACTCTTTTATCCTCCCATTTAAGTCTCTCGGCTCCTTTGTCTAATACATTCCTTAGAGCCACGCATTTTTGTAAAAATGATTTAGTTAGTCAGATGGTTGGAGAATTTCCTGAGTTACAAGGAGTAATTGGAGGCAAATATCTTTTAGCAGAGGGAGAATCAAGAGACGTTTCTCTTGCTGTCATGGAACATTATTTACCTAAAGGTTCTAATGACAATCTGCCTAAATCAGAGGCTGGATGCTTACTTGCTTTGACAGAACGTATCGAGCTTCTTTTAAGTATTTATTCGAAAGGAGAAAGGCCAAGTGGTTCATCCGATCCTTATGCCCTTCGCAGAGCTGCTAATGGAATAATACAAATCTTATTTGCACGAAGTTGGACTTTAAATTTGAATCGACTTTTAGATAAATCTATAGAACATTGGATATATCTATTCCCAAAATTCAATATAGATAAGAAACATGTTCACAATGATTTGTCAGAACTTTTCCGTTTCAGAATAATTAACAATCTTGAAGAGTTAGGGATTGATTTTGACATATCACAATCAGTAGCAGGAGATACGGTGACTCTTGATAAAGTGCTTGTTGATCCTCTGGATACATTGATTAGGGCGCGTTTGTTGTCGACATTGCGGAACAATGGGGATTTGTCATCATTGCAAGCAGTTGTTACTAGAGCGGCTCGTTTAGCTGAAAAAGGTGATTTACCCAGAGATGTTTTCAGTGCATCTGATGTTGTTAATTCTGAGCTATTTGAAAAAGAAAGTGAACATCAAATGCTCAATGTTATTAACAACCTAGAACCAATAGTAAATAGTTTTTCTGACGATAAATATCTTGAATTAGCGAACGGTCTCGTTGCTGGTTCAAAGGCTTTATCAGCTTTCTTTGATGGAGAACAAAGTGTAATGGTTATGACAAAAGAAGAACTTGTACGAAATAATCGTTTAAATCTGCTTGCGATTCTTAGAAATCAAGCAAGTGTGTTAGCTGATTTTAATCAAATAGTAAATTCGTAAAGCTTATTATTTTTTCTTTGCTTTTGCTGAGCCAACTTTAATACCTCCTTTTATTGTGCTTACAGCTAACATTGAATTCACTTCATCTTCATCTCTAACTGCACTTGGCACAGGTTTATATTGAGCAGGAGCAAGCGCTCTACCTCTAAGAACAGATCCAATTGTTAGAAAAGTAAGTTTTATTTGTTGCCATGGATTCATGGCTACTACTTTTTTATATAAATAACTATCAAAGGTAAGTCTTTGTACATCTTTGTCATCACACATTTCTACAAAAGCTTCTCTAGCGGCATCGTTTGTATAGAAGATATTCTGAAGTATTTCTAAGACCTTATAGGTTGCCCCATATTTTTTATCCCATTTCTTTAGATATTTTTTTAAATCATTTTCTGTGGGTACTAACTTTCCACTTTGGCTAGCTTCAACAATTTGTTCGGCACACATCCTTCCACTTTTTGCTGCGAAATATATTCCTTCTCCAGAGCTTTTAGTGACATAACCAGCAGCGTCACCAACTAATGCCATTCGACCTACTACTCTCCTGGGGCGAGGATGTTCAGGTATTGGGTGGGCTTCAACTTTAATTACTTCACCGTTCACAAGTCTTTTTTTTGCTCTTTCACGTACTCCCTCTTGGAGACTTTTTATAAGTAATTGATTCTTTTGCATTGTTCCTGTTCCCACTGCTACATGATCATATTTTGGGAAAACCCAACCATAAAAGTCAGGAGAAACATCTGTACCCACATACATTTCAGCTAGATTT
>QCFZ01000018.1 GCA_003278255.1 Prochlorococcus sp. AG-363-O15 | reverse complement strand
TTCGAATGAAGCAGTTTCGTGAAAACAGACTTCATTCAAGCAAAAGGTTTCTGCAACTTAAATTTTTGACGGGACCTCACACTCTTGTCGCATATCAATGTAAAACCTCCAAATCAATTCCTAATAAAGAATTAATAGGAGGATTTAACGCGACAAAAGCGTCAGTTCCTAAACTTTTCAATTGTCCAGGTTCTACTCTTAGGCCCCATTGAAGGAGCTTAAGGAGCTACGACCTAATGGCCGTTTTGTAACTTACAACACCACAGGATCTCTCCTGGTGAGGTTAGTTACAAGACCCACTTGGCCACTAAAGACTCATGTCTGTGACCAGTGGAATGTGTTTCAGGGCTCAGCCCTTTGCACATCCAAACAATTTAAACCATAGGTTGCCCGATTAGCAACATCAGATGTCCATGTATATCTCCATACTTGCTTCCACTGTGCAAATCATCTGCCATCACTAGGGTTTGATTTAGGCAATGGCATTGCGAATCAATTCATGGCAGGACGGTTTAGCCAACAACACCAAAGGGTTCGCCCTAATTCAAACGAAGATCAAGTCATTCAAAGAGCTAAAGAACACTTCGAACGAACTTTGATCGAAGTCGCAGGCAGTATTGCTGGGAGCGTTGCTGCACTAGAACATCCAGCAAACAATGAAGCTTTGAACTACGGGGAAATATTTCTGCGCGACAACGTGCCAGTGATGATCTACCTACTCACTCAAAAGCGCTACGACGTAGTCAAACAGTTTCTTAGTGTCTGTCTTGATCTACAAAGCACCACATATCAAACTCGCGGGGTTTTCCCTACCAGTTTTGTTGAAGAAGAAGGAGAGTTAATTGCTGACTACGGTCAAAGGTCTATAGGTCGTATCACATCAGCTGATGCAAGCCTTTGGTGGCCAATACTGTGCTGGTTATATGTAAAACGCAGCGGGGATACAAGCTTTGGAACCAGTCAAAGAGTTCAAAGAGGAGTGCAACTTCTTCTGGATTTAGTGCTCCACCCAACTTTTGAAGGCACACCAGTACTTTTCGTACCTGATTGCGCGTTCATGATTGACCGTCCAATGGATGTTTGGGGAGCCCCACTAGAAGTAGAAGTTCTTCTCTATGCCTGTCTAAGAAGTTGCATAGAGCTTATGGAGCTAAGCAGAAAGCATCAAACAAGCCGCCTCCTTGATCAAAGACTTGTATTGACGAGACAATGGGTTCATGACCTTCGTCAATTTCTTTTAAAGCATTACTGGGTAACTAGCAAAACAATGCAAGTACTCCGAAGAAGACCTACAGAGCAATACGGCGAAGATCAACACCAAAATGAATTCAATGTTCAGCCTCAAGTTGTTCCCTCTTGGTTACAAGACTGGCTTGAAAATAGAGGTGGTTATTTAATTGGCAATATTCGCACTGGTAGACCAGATTTTCGTTTTTATAGCTTAGGGAATTCATTGGCTTGCATGTTTGGAGTACTGACGGCACCTCAACAAAGAGCCTTATTCAGACTAGTTCTACATAATCGACAACATTTAATGGCCCAAATGCCCATGAGAATCTGCCATCCACCCATGGAAGGGTCTGAATGGCAAAACAAAACAGGTTCAGATCCAAAAAACTGGCAATGGAGTTATCACAATGGCGGTCACTGGCCAAGTCTTCTTTGGTTCTTTGGAGCTTCTATCCTTTTACACGAAAAGCGTTACCCCCAAGCTGATGTTCTTTTAATGGGGCAAATGCGAGCTTTACTCGAAGAATGTTATTGGAGCCAATTAAACCAACTCCCACGACAAAAATGGGCTGAATATTTTGACGGACCAACGGGTACTTGGGTGGGACAACAATCACGGACTTACCAAACTTGGACAATTGTTGGATTCTTACTTCTTCATCACATGCTTCGAGTTTGCCCCGAAGACGTTCTTATGCTTGATCTAGAAGAGTTATTGCCAAAGCACAATTAGATTTCAAAAAAACAAACCTCAAAACAAAGGTGACAGTTCAGAAAAGACCTAAAGTCAAAGACTTATCAATAGGCAAGCAAGCTCCAATCCCCAAATAAATAGCAACTATAGTTCCAAATAGAAAAACACCCATTGCAACTGGCCTTCTAAAAGGATTTTGGAATTTATTAAAACTCTCTATAAAGGGGACAAGCATCAAGCCAAGGGGAACAAGAGTTTGTAAAGTAATGCCAAGTAACTTATTAGGGACAACTCTTAAAATTTGAAAAACTGGATATAAATACCACTCAGGAAGAATTTCTAATGGTGTAGCAAATGGGTCGGCTTTGTCCCCAAGCATTGCTGGGTCTAAAACTGCCAAACCAACTACACAAGCAATAGTTCCAAGTATCACTACTGGGAAAATGTATAGAAGATCATTAGGCCAAGCAGGTTCACCGTAGTAATTGTGCCCCATGCCTTTTGCGAGTTTTTCTCTTAGCTTGGGATCAGCTAAATCTGGCTTCTTGAGAATGTGCATTGGTGAAAATTTAGATTTTGACTAAAAACAAAGCTTTAATGAAGCTTGAAAAGGAAAAAATCCTTATTGAATTAGTGTTGTTTACAAAGGCCCTGAGATGCCTTGCTTACGAATCATCAAGAAATGCATAAGCATAAATACAGCTAAAAGCCAAGGTAAAACAAATGTATGCAAGCTATAAAAGCGAGTGAGAGTTGGCTGGCCAACGCTTTCTCCACCTCTAAGAAGCTCAACCATAAAGTCGCCTACAACTGGAATTGCAGCTGGAACTCCAGACACAATTTTCACAGCCCAATAACCAACTTGATCCCAAGGGAGCGAATATCCAGTAACGCCAAATGAGACCGTTATCACCGCCATTAAAACCCCAGTAACCCAAGTAAGTTCTCTTGGCCTCTTAAATCCACCTGTCAGGTAGACCCTAAAAACATGAAGAATCAGCATGAGCACCATCATTGAAGCGCTCCATCTATGAACAGATCTGATGAGCCAACCAAAATTGACATCTGACATCAGATAGCTCACAGAGCTATAAGCCTCTGCAACGGTTGGTTTGTAGTAAAAAGTCATCGCGAACCCAGTCGCGAATTGAATTAAAAAGCAAACTAAAGTGATCCCACCGAGGCAATAAAAAATATTGACGTGTGGAGGGACGTATTTTGAAGTGACGTCGTCAGCTATGTCCTGAATTTCAAGACGTTCCTGGAACCAGTCGTAGACAGGTGAGGAGTTCGCCATGCATGTATCAGCTTTAATCACAAGATTCTACTGAATTGCGTCATAGTTCATACAAGGGATTAATCACAATGCATTCGACCGTTAAATCCTGGTCAAAACCTCTGAGGCGCCTCTCCCAAGCGCTTTTATTGATTGGCCTATGTGCTTTATTGGGTTCCCAATCAGTTCTAGCTCTAAATGATGGCCAGCAACTGGTTTTGGAGAGTTGGGCCCTGGTTAATGAAAGCTATCTCGAACCAGAAAAATTTCACGAAGTGAATTGGAAACGGCTGCGTCAAAAGGCCCTCGAAAAACAAATTTCTAATAGTCAAGAAGCTTATTCAGCAATCGAATCAATCCTTCTGCCACTTGGAGATCCATACACAAGACTTCTAAGGCCTGAGGACTACAAGGCTTTAAAGGCAAGCAATTTAGGCAGTGAAATCAATGGCGTAGGTCTTCAGCTAGGTGCAAGGAGTGAAGATGGACAGATTGTTGTAATTGCTCCTCTAGAAGGCTCACCAGCAGCAGATGCAGGAGTTGTAAGTGGAACAGAATTGCTAAAAGTAAATGACCAGTCTCCAAACATTCTTGGACTAGAGGCAACAGCCGCAAGACTTAGAGGAGAAACTGGCACGCAAGTATTGGTAACACTTAAGTCTCCAAATGGGGAGATAAAAGAAATTACTCTTGAACGGAGAAGTGTTGATCTTCGGCCAGTTCGGACAAAAAGATTGAGAAATGAATCCCACACTCTTGGATACTTGCGGATAACACAATTCAGCGAAGGAGTACCTGAACAAGTAAATGAAGCTCTACAAGAATTATTAGAGAAGGATATTGAAGGTCTTGTACTTGATCTAAGAAATAACTCAGGAGGTCTTGTTAGTTCTGGTCTCGCAGTTGCTGATGCATTCCTTAGTGGTGAACCAATTGTTGAAACAAAAAATAGAGATGGAATAAATGATGCAATTCCATCTGGAATTGATACATTATATGATGGACCTATGTTAACAATAGTAAACGATGGTACTGCAAGTGCAAGCGAAATTCTTGCAGGAGCGCTGCAAGATAATGGACGTTCTCAACTTATAGGAAGCCAAACATTTGGGAAAGGACTAATTCAATCTTTAACTAATCTAAGTGATGGCAGTGGACTAGCTATAACTGTTGCAAGTTATCTCACTCCCAAAGGTAGAGATATACAAGGAGTTGGATTAATGCCTGACAGACTTTTAGATATTCCTGAACCTCTAAATCCAGGAAGCTTAGATGACAGATGGCTTCAAGATGCTGAACTATTAATGGGAGCAAATCTTGATTTAAATAAAGAAGAAAAAGAAGTTGTTAATGAGACTGAATTTGTTACAGAACCGGAAGAGACAAAAGATCCAAATATTTAACTACAATGAGTCTTAGAACTTTTCACGATCCACTTCATCATGGAATAACCCTCGACAACAGTAAGCCTGAAGAAGCAATGGTTATGGAGTTGATTGATTCTGCTCCATTTCAAAGGTTACGACGTATCAAACAATTAGGCCCTGCATGCCTAACTTTTCATGGGGCGGAATCAAGTAGATTCACACATTCCTTAGGAGTTTTTCATCTAGCACGACGAGCTCTAAATAATTTAATAAAACTAGATCCCAACCTTAATCGTTATCAAGGACTATTATATGGAGCAGCTTTATTACACGATATTGGTCATGGACCATTAAGTCACACTGGAGAAGAAATGTTTGGGTTAAAGCATGAAATATGGTCTGCCCGTTTAGTCAGAGAGCATCGAGAGATAAGGTCATCGTTAGAGAATTTCCAGAAAGGCACAGCAGATGAAATCGCTGATTTACTAGAAGCAAATAAATCCCCCAGAGGAGTAATTAATGCACTAGTGAGCAGTCAACTTGACTGCGACAGATTAGACTATTTATTAAGAGATAGCTATAGCACTGGTGCAAGCTATGGGAAATTAGATCTAGAGAGAATTCTTTCATCTTTAACTCTTGCACCTGATAGTGAAATAGCTATTCATCCAAAAGGTCTTTTGGCAGTAGAGCACTATTTAATCATTAGAAACTTGATGTATAAAAGCGTGTACAACCATCGTCTTAATGAAGTCTGCAATTGGTTGTTAGAGAAAATTATTCGAACTGCACGCAAATTGGGGCCTAACTTAGTTTGGGCAGATTCCTCTATGAAAAAATGGCTTTGGCAACCAAATTTAATTGATCTGAACACCTTTCTTTCAAATGATGATATCCGCACTACTTATCATTTGACAAGATGGAAAGAGGAGGCTCCGCAGCCCCTTTTAGGACTTTGTAAAAAGTTCTTGAATAGAGATTTATTTAAAGCTTTAGACATTAATCAATTAACTCGAGGTGAACAGTTAAAAGCTCTAGCAATTGCTAGAAATCTTGCTGAAAAATATGGTCTTGATCCTGATCTTTCTTGTGGATTAAGACATCAAAAATTTCATGGTTATTACCCATACAAAGGTGGACTAAGATTATGGGATGGACATAATCTTAGTGCACTTGAAGACTCATCTCCATTAATAAAAACATTAATTACTGCCGCAGGCTCCTCTTGGTTAATTCATCCAAAAGAAATACATTTCAAATTAAAAGAAGATCTTAATAAGCTTATTGAACCAAACTGAATTTGCTATAAGAAAGACAAATGATTCCTTGAAAATGACTATGGAACAAATTATTGCTCTCCCTTGGCGCCGTAAAGCAGATTGGAGAGAATCATTACCAGGTAAGCTGAAGAAAATTGAAAAAGGTCCTATATCAATAGATAGTAAAGACTGGCTGCTTAGATGTAGGGATCTCACAAAGATAAAAAGTCTTCTAGAAAAATCAGGTTTAAATCTCCAGAGAATTCACTCTTTAATTCCAGAAACAATTGTTAGTGCATCGGCTTTAGGTATCCAAACTCAATTAATAGTCGAACAAGAAGTTCAAAAAAACCAAAAAACCGAAACAGCTCAATCCTCTCAAATCTCCCCCACTATTTACTTCCATCATGGCACTCTGCGATCTGGTGAACATTTAGAAAGTGAAGGGGATGTTTTGTTGCTTGGAGATGTCAATCCTGGGGCTCACATTTCTGCAGATGGAGATGTGATGATTTGGGGAAAACTACGAGGTACTGCTCATGCAGGAAAATCAGGCAATCAAAAAGCAAAAATTGCTGCTCTTCAATTAAGGCCACTGCAATTGCGCATTGCAAATCAAGTCGCAAGGGGACCTGAAGAGAAACCTGAAAATGGCTTTGCTGAAGAAGCTCTAATTGCCTCTGGGAACATAGTTATTCAACCTGCCAGTACTTAAAATTGTTTTCGTGATCTAATAGCAACTGTTCAAAATGAACCATTTCCCTTTAAAACTAGGGAAAATGACAAAAACAAATTAAGCTTTCATCACTTTTAAGAGGTCCGTGGCGACAAATACCCGCATCATCCTCATTTGTTCTGGGAAAGGGGGCGTTGGCAAAACAACGCTCACAGCCAACCTAGGGATAGCCTTGGCAAGACAAGGTGTGAGAACTGCTGTTCTAGATGCAGATTTTGGTCTAAGAAATCTTGACTTATTACTTGGACTTGAAAATAGAATAGTTTATACAGCACAAGAAGTGCTTGAAGAAAGTTGCAGACTTGACCAAGCATTGGTCAAACATAAACAAGAACCCAATCTTGCCCTTCTGCCAGCTGGCAATCCTCGAATGTTGGATTGGCTAAAACCAGATGATATGCAACGCATAGTCGCAATGGTGGCCGAACAATTTGACTACGTGTTAATTGACTGTCCGGCAGGAGTTGAAGATGGCTTTAAAAATGCTGTTTCAGCATCAAAAGAAGCCATCGTAGTTACTAATCCAGAAGTTTCTGCAGTAAGGGATGCGGATCGTGTAATAGGTCTTTTAAATACACATGAAATAAAGCCTGTTCATCTAGTACTGAATAGAGTTCGGCCAAAAATGATTGCTAGCCAAGAGATGCTTTCTGTTGATGATGTTACAGATATTCTTGCTTTACCATTGCTCGGCCTAGTACTTGAAGATGAACAAGTAATTGTGAGTACCAATCGTGGAGAGCCGCTTACATTGACTGGAAGCAACTCTCCAGCGGCTCGCTGCTATTCAAATATTGCTAAACGAATGCAAGGGGAAGATATTCCTCTAATTGATCCTGCAAAGGAAGGGTCTGGCATGCGAGACAAGTTCAGACGTCTCATGCAAACCAAGATTTTCTGAAGCAATGACACTTCGCGACATCATCAACAAATTGCTTGGACGTCAACAAGCAAGCGCTAGTACAGCAAGAGAACGATTGCAATTAGTACTAGCTCATGATCGTTCAGATCTGAGTCCAGAACTCTTAGATCAAATGCGTCAAGAAATTTTAGAAGTTGTAGCTAAATACGTAGAGATCGATATGGAAGAAGGTGCGGTGAGCCTAGAAACTGAAGATCGCATGACGGCTCTTGTGGCAAACTTACCTATTAAGCGACCTCTCCCAAGCCTTAGCAGCTCAACAGACGATTGATCACCCTTACCTTCGTCAACAAAAGCTCTTCATAGGCTTCAAATTTAGAGGTTTGGCTAGTTAAACTTTCATTATTGCCGGCTTAGCTCAGTGGTAGAGCAGCGCTTTTGTAAAGCGAAGGTCGTGGGTTCAAATCCGTCAGCCGGCACTCAAAAGTCAGAAACCTCTCTTAAGACGTATGCTTCAAAAGCATGTGTATTAAGAGAGCTGTAAAAATCTTTAGAAATTAATTTGCTCAGTTCTCATCAGGATTCCTTTCATTTAGGGCAATATTCCTCACATCTTTTACTTCGACTTTGGCCGAAATGATCCAAGCACCTATCAGAAAAATCAATAAAATTATCCCTCTCACCTCAAATATTGGTGTACTTAACACTATTGCAGGCTTAAGGAGCCAATGAAAACCTGCCTGAAGGATGACAATTAATCCTATTAGCCAAATCATCAATTAAGAAAATTCTTAATTAGCAAAGTACCTCTTCTTAGAACATCCCAACACCCCTCCCCTTGCCAAGAAATAACAGTACTAGCTAATCCTGAAGCTTTAGGCCAAGGCAAAGGGCCCAATAAAGGCAATCCTGGAAAAGAATTAGAAACTTCTTCCGCTATCAAAGAAGGTGCAACACCAGAAAGATTTGCACTAGTTGTTGCCAAAGGTCCTGTCAGCTCTAACAATTTTCTTGTAGTACTACTCGCTGGAACTCTCAATCCAAGGGTCTGAGCTCCTGGATTAAGCAAATCCACCACATCACCAGATGCAGGGACAATAATTGTGAGCGCACCTGGCCAATACTTTTTTGCTATTGGCCAAACGTCATCTAAAACATGAGGCAATGCAAAAGAAAGTAATTCATTTGGATTTGCTCCTAAGAGAATCAAAGGTTTTTCTAAAGGCCTTTTCTTTAATTTCCATAATTTTGATGCTTGCTCTGGTTTAACACCTAAAGCAGGAACAGTATCGGTAGGGAACAAAGCAGCATCCCCTGCTTTTAATTTTCCCGCTAAATCGTTTGCTAAAAGAATAGAAGCTTGCATAAATTGATTTTCTTAATTGGAAGCTTTATTAGTCAAGAGTTGCGTCCAATCGCAAATCTTCTAACACCTTCTAAATCATTACCAAAGTCCAAATCATTTAAGCCTGATTGATACATAAATTCCAACACATCATCGCTTTGATCATGATGATGCTCAATAAAAAGCCAACCTCGAGGAGCTAAAGCCTTTTTAGCTCCTTTAATAATCTGACGTACTGCATCCAATCCATCATCTCCTCCAGAAAGCGCCAAAAGTGGTTCATGGTTTCGTACTTCCGGCTCTAATTGATCAACTAGAGAATCTGGAATATAAGGAGGATTTGATAAAACTAAATTCAAAGAACCCCACCAAGGTTTTAAAGGCTCCCACCAACTCCCGCTATGCAAATAAACTTTTGAATTTGGAGCTAATTTATTTAAATTCTTTTTCGCAAGATCTAATGCATCTTTACTGCAATCAACAGCATGCCCTATAGAAGTCTTAAAAGATCTAGAAAGAGCAACCGCTAAAACCCCTGAGCCAGTCCCTAAATCAGCCCAACGACCGCAAAAACCATTTTGCCATTTTGAAATAGCTAAATCTATAAGACACTCAGTTTCCTGTCTTGGTATAAGAGCTGCAGAGCTAATCTCCAATTCGAAATCTCTCCATGGGCATATACCAATCAAATATTGAAGAGGTATTTGATCTGCCAAGTGTCTGTCCCAAATTTCCTCTAAATTTTTTAAAGATTTCTTGAGCAATACTTCTTTACTTGGATCAATATATAAGCTCTGAAGAGAAGGCCAAGACAATCCGCCTCCAAAATCCAACAACCAATCTATCTTTGCAGGATATCCTCCTTTTAATAATTGAGCGGCTCTCCAAGCAAAAAGCTCTTTAGAGGAAAAAACATAAGGTTCCATTTAATAAGCTTAAACCAAACAAGGTTTATTAAGAGAAATCTCCTTAATTATGTACATAAGAATAATTACCAACTTGAATTAAAAAGCTGAGCTCAATTAACAGTATTTGCAATTAATTAAACTGCTGATTTACTTTTGAATTTATGGGCCATTCTGCAAATCTTGAAGAGCAATTAAAATCTTTTCAGGAACTTTTCTTAAAATATTAAAACCAGAATCAGTTTTTCTAACTAAAACCAAATCAACCCATGCTTCTGCAACCAAAGATTTATCACATTTCAAAAACTTTGTATGCCATGGCCAACGAACTCCCTGTTTAGGCAAACAAAAACTTTCCAACAAGACTTCATCACCATGAAAAAGTGCGCTAACAAAAACAATCCTCAATGAAGTCACTGGCATCTCTAATCCTTCCTCAGAAAGCTCTCGATAAAGCAAGCCAACTGCTTCTAGCGAATGAATTCTTGCTTCCTCTAACCAATTTAAATATGCCCCATGCCACATAACTCCAGCATGATCTGTGTGCTGCGGCAAAACACGCTTATTAAGCAGCCAAGGTTTTGAATCCAACTTATCTTGAAAAGACTTATAAATAATCTATTATTTAATTTATCTCAAAGCAAATTATTATCATTATTTTAATAGTAGGAATATTTTAACTAATACTAATGCGATTAAATCATGTTTAATTACATTAGTATTAGTTAAAATTAAACGTATAAATCCCAACAACCATCTCAGCCCTTAATATGCAAGCAAAAGGCCTGGGATAATTGTTCGGATTTTTAGATAATTCAAAAACTGATCTAAGACCAGTTTTTGAATTATTTTCCAGGGCCAAGCTTGCCCTTGCTCGAATCGGAAAAGAAACTCGACTTCTCTCCGTCACTGGTCGAAATAAATAGACCAATTAGGAAAATCGTCGGAACCCCAACGAACAGGAGACTTGCTATAAAGCCAAAGTTGGTGGTTTCCATGAACTCAGATGGTTACTTGGAGAACGTATCACCGTTAGGCCCTTTAAACCTCATTACTGTCAGGGCTCGTCATCCGTTTTTGCAGAAGAATCTCATTAAATTTCTCCAAGAAGCTTTTTACTGCAGGCATTTTGACCGTCAAAATTTATTTTGGCAGTTCAGCCTCTTTTGCAGCATTTATCAAAGCCCTTGCATTCCCAGGAGGGACTTGAGGCTTGGTAAGAACAATTACTGAAGAATTAACCAAAGTCTGGCAAGCCAACCGCCAATTCTTAGGCCTCCGCTGAAGTTTGTTTTTCTCTACATCAGTCAAAGGAGAAAGAGCCTGAGGATCACTTCCATCAATTACGGCAACAAAACAAGTGATGCATTGGCCACAACCACCACAATTCCCGAGGTTTCCTTTAAGGCCATATAGCTCTAGCCCTTCTCTCAACGCAACCTGACGAAGATTTTCTCCAGGTCGACATTTCACATCTCGTCCTTCGCGTACAAAACGAATGGTTGGCATTAAAGAAAAAAAGCTCTAATCACCATTTTGCAGGTTGGCATTTCGATTTGTGACCAAGAATGTTTATTTCCATAACTCTTCCGAATCTCCCTGCATTACAGGAAAAAAGGCGGAAATCGTGACTCGTAAGTATCACTACACGTTGCAGCTAGCGACAACTACCCCCTTGGAACAAGGCAGACCCTTTACGATCGTTCGGTCTGGCTGCATTAAGCAGCTTCGTTCCACGAACCTGACCCCATGGGATTGCCCTGGTATCGGGTGCACAGCGTCGTCATCAACGACCCCGGCCGACTCCTGGCCGTGCACCTCATGCACACAGCTTTGTTAGCCGGCTGGGCCGGCTCCATGGCCCTATATGAATTGGCCATTTTTGATCCTTCAGATCCAGTCCTAAACCCAATGTGGCGCCAGGGCATGTATGTCATGCCCTTTATGGCACGTCTGGGAGTAACGGGTAGCTGGGGTGGCTGGGATATAACCGGTCAAACCGGCGTTGATCCAGGATTCTGGAGCTTCGAAGGCGTTGCAGCAGCACATATCGTCTTCAGCGGCCTACTTATGTTGGCTGCAATTTGGCACTGGACTTACTGGGATCTTGAACTTTGGGAAGACTCCCGTACAGGCGAGGCTGCACTCGACCTACCAAGAATCTTCGGTATCCACCTACTCCTTGCAGGCCTTACATGCTTTGGATTTGGAGCTTTCCATTGCTCCACAGTTGGACTTTGGGTATCTGATCCATATGCTCTAACTGGCCATGTAGAACCTGTAGCCCCTGCTTGGGGAGCTGATGGTTTTAACCCATTTAATCCAGGTGGCATTGCTGCCAACCACATTGGTGCTGGCCTCTTAGGAATTATTGGCGGTGTATTTCACATCACCAATCGTCCTGGAGAAAGGCTCTATAGAAACCTGAGAATGGGAAGCCTAGAAGGCGTTCTTGCAAGCGCACTTGCAGCTGTCCTATTTGTATCTTTTGTAGTCTCCGGAACAATGTGGTACGGCTCTGCCACCACTCCGGTTGAATTATTTGGACCAACCCGTTTCCAATGGGACTCAAGTTATTTCAAAACTGAAATTAACCGTAGGGTCCAAACTGCAATTGATAATGGTGCTACTAAGGAAGAAGCATATGCTTCAATTCCTGAAAAACTTGCCTTCTACGACTATGTAGGAAATAGCCCTGCTAAAGGAGGCTTGTTCAGAGTTGGTGCCATGGTTAATGGCGATGGTCTACCTACTGGATGGCAAGGCCACATTGCTTTCACTGATAACGAAGGCAATGATCTTGAAGTCCGCAGGATTCCTAATTTCTTTGAGAACTTCCCAGTAATTCTCGAAGATAAAAATGGGAATGTTCGAGCTGACATCCCCTTCCGTCGTGCAGAAGCGAAGTATTCCTTCGAGCAAACAGGCATTACAGCAACCGTTTATGGCGGTGAGCTCAATGGCAAAACCTTTACTGACCCAGTTGTCGTAAAGCGTTTAGCACGTAAGGCCCAGCTTGGAGAGTCCTTCAAGTTCGATCGCGATCGTTACAAGTCCGATGGTGTCTTCAGAAGCTCTCCTCGTAGCTGGTTTACATTTGCTCACGCCAGCTTTGGATTGCTATACCTCTTCGGACACTGGTGGCATGCTGCAAGGACCCTTTACCGCGATACTTTCGCAGGTATCGATCCGGACCTTGGAGATCAAGTGGAATTTGGTCTATTCAAGAAACTTGGAGACGAAACCACACGTCGTATACCAGGACGTGCTTAATTCCACGAACCTTTCACCAGCAAACCTTTAGCTGATAGCCCCTAACGAGAATCTCGATGGAAGCCTTCTCTTACGTCCTCATCCTCACTCTGGCGCTTGGCACATTGTTCTTTGCTATCGCATTTCGCGATCCCCCAAAGTACAAATAACCAGAGCCTGTCAAAAAGAAAGCCCCGCAAAAGCGGGGCTTTCTTTTTGACTACAAATCAACCAAAAACCCTTCCAAATCTTGATGCCTCACAATCTCCAATTACTGTTTAGACTTCATTTTTATCAAGAAAAAATTCCTAAGGGCCTTCTCAGAAGACGCATCAAAGTATAAAGTTGGTATAACTACATATTCTTGAAAGGGCTGCACATGCAATGCCCCTCATGCCAAAACACTGATAGCCGCGTTCTTGAATCACGGTCAGCTGATGCTGGTCGAAGTGTTAGAAGACGTAGGGAGTGTTTAAATTGCGACTTTCGATTTACTACCTATGAGCGAATTGAAACAGTCCCAATAACGGTTTTAAAACGAAATGGAAGCAGAGAAACATTTAGTCGGAGCAAACTACTCAATGGAATTACCCGTGCCTGTGAAAAAACATCCCTAAATCCAGGAAAAATAGAGACGATTGTTGACGAACTGGAACTCAAACTTCAACAACGCAATCTTCGAGAAGTCAGTAGCTCAGAGATAGGGGAAATGGTATTAGATGAACTCAGAGAAACAAGTGAAGTGGCTTTTGTGAGATTCGCTTCTGTATATAGGCAGTTCGATGGAGTCAATGATTTCGTTGCAACTTTAGAAACCTTCAAAGCTGACAAAGGTGAACTAGCAACTATCGGTTAAGAAGGATATTTGCAGATCTGTAGAGTAGCGGCTGAATTCTCTCAAGTAGGCGGGCTTTAGAGATAACCATTCGCACTGCTCCAGGGCACACCGCCAAATGACCATGACTGTTACTCCAACAGAGCCAACCAAAGAACCTGTTTTAGAAAAAGAAACTGAAGAAGAGGCGAAGGCAGTAGCAGTAGCTGATGTTGGCGATTCAGCAGAGGAATCCCATCAAGAACAAGATCTAAGTATTCCAGATGTTGTTCCTTCAGCCGACAACTCAACAAGCAGGACCTCAAAAAATGATTTAGATGGAGCTGGATTTACTCTTGATGAATTCGCCTCACTCTTGAGCAAATATGATTACAACTTCAAACCAGGAGATATCGTAAACGGCACAGTTTTTGCTCTTGAATCAAAAGGGGCAATGATAGATATCGGGGCAAAAACTGCAGCGTTTATGCCCATGCAAGAAGTATCAATAAATCGAGTTGAGGGATTAAGCGACGTTCTGCAACCATCTGAAGTAAGAGAATTTTTCATAATGAGTGAAGAAAATGAAGATGGTCAGCTTTCACTCTCTATTAGAAGAATTGAATATCAAAGAGCATGGGAACGTGTCAGACAACTGCAAAAAGAAGACGCAACAATCTATTCTGAAGTTTTTGCTACCAATCGAGGGGGAGCGCTTGTTCGTGTTGAAGGGCTCCGTGGATTTATTCCTGGCTCTCACATAAGCACTAGAAAAGCTAAAGAGGAGTTAGTCGCTGATTTCCTTCCTTTAAAGTTCCTTGAGGTAGATGAAGAACGCAACCGTCTAGTCCTAAGTCATAGGCGTGCCTTAGTTGAAAGAAAAATGAATCGCCTAGAAGTAGGTGAAGTTGTTATCGGAACCGTTCGCGGGATCAAGCCTTATGGAGCCTTTATTGATATAGGTGGTGTAAGCGGCCTGCTTCACATATCTGAAATTAGTCATGAGCATATAGAAACGCCTCATTCAGTTTTAAATGTCAACGATCAAATGAAGGTAATGATTATTGATTTAGATGCAGAAAGAGGTCGTATTTCTCTATCAACAAAAGCACTAGAACCAGAACCTGGTGACATGCTTACTGATCCACAGAAAGTTTTCGATAAAGCAGAAGAAATGGCTGCAAGATACAAGCAAATGTTGCTCGAACAAGCTGAAGAAGGTGAAGATCCAGTAACTTCAATGATGGTCTAATAATCCTTAACTTATGCCTCAACTGTTGCTGAAGGGAAATCCTATCGGCTTATTCAAGGGAGTGTTGTTTGACAAAGACGGCACCATTTCTAATAGTGAGGAACACTTAAAAAGCTTGGCAAAGTTAAGAATTGAAGTAGCAAAGAATCTTTTTAAAGCACGTACCAGCAAAGAGAAAGATATTATTTTGCTCCAAAAGCTCCTTGCGAAAGCCTATGGAATCAATTCAAAAGGAATTAATCCAACTGGAACAATTGCAATTGGATCAAAATCACAGAATCTGATTTCAACAGCAACAGTATTTACTCTAATAGGGGAAGGATGGCCAAAAGCTTGGGAACTTGCAAACGAGACTTTTAGAAAAGTCGACATTATTGACAACCAAAATTCTTCAATTTTCAGCAAAAGGTCTTTATTACCTGGCATTTTAAAGCTATTAAAATCGCTTCAAGCCTCTGGAATCATATGTGGGGTCATAAGCAACGACACTCATTCAGGTATTCAGAAATTCTTATCCTCAAATGATTTAGAAAGTTATTTTTCAGCCTCTTGGAGCGCAGACAACCAACCAACGAAACCAAATCCAATAGCTGTTAAAGAACTATGTAAGCGCCTTCGATTAGTTCCAACCGAATGTGCTCTTATAGGTGATGCTGATTCGGATTTGCTAATGGCAAAACAAGCCGGTATTGGGCTTTCACTAGGGTATATAGCAGGATGGAGTAACCCACCTCAACTAACTGAGCATCAACAACTTATCTATCACTGGGATGAGCTTAGCGTCGAAAAAAAACCTAAAGTGCTAAGCGATATTGGTGCCAAATGAGTAGTTACGTTTTTACTTCTGAATCAGTTACAGAAGGACATCCAGACAAAATTTGTGATCAAGTGAGTGATGCAATTCTAGATGCCCTTCTTGTCCAAGATCCGAACAGTCGAGTCGCATGCGAAACAGTCGTAAATACTGGTCTTTGTCTTATTACAGGCGAAGTAACCTCAAAAGCAAAAGTTGACTTTATTAATTTAGTCCGAAATATTATCGATGATATTGGATACAAAGGAGCTCGCGCGGGAGGTTTTGATTCAAATAGCTGTGCAGTTCTAGTTGCTCTCGATCAACAATCACCAGATATTGCTCAAGGAGTTGACGAAGCAGATGACCATTCAGGTGACCCTCTTGATCTAGTTGGGGCTGGTGACCAGGGAATCATGTTTGGTTATGCCTGTGACGAAACTCCAGAATTAATGCCATTGCCAATCAGTCTGGCCCATAGACTTGCCAGAAAACTGGCATCAGTGCGTCATAACAATCTTTTGAATTACCTATTACCTGATGGGAAAACTCAAGTAAGTGTTACTTATGAAAACGATCGCCCAATTGCAATCGACACAATCCTAATCTCAACTCAACACACATCAACTATTGGGAATCTAACTAGCGAAGAAGATATAAAAGAAAAAATAACTAAAGATCTTTGGGAATATGTTGTCAAACCAGCTACTGCTGATCTTGATTTAAAACCAAAGTACCAAGAGACTAGATTTCTTGTTAATCCAACAGGCAAGTTTGTTGTCGGTGGACCACAAGGAGATGCTGGATTAACTGGACGCAAGATTATTGTTGATACATATGGAGGTTATGCTCGTCATGGAGGAGGAGCATTCTCTGGTAAAGACCCAACCAAAGTTGATAGATCTGCTGCCTATGCTGCGCGATATGTAGCCAAATGTATTGTTGCTTCTAAATTAGCGAGACGTGCAGAGGTCCAACTAAGTTATGCAATAGGGGTTGCAAAACCAGTATCTATTCTTGTAGAAACTTTTGGGACAGGTCAAATTTCCAACTCTGATCTAACAACTCTTGTCCAGGAAAATTTCGATTTAAGACCTGGCGCAATAATTAAACACTTCGGTTTAAGAGAATTACCTAAACAAAGAGGTGGACGTTTTTATAGAGATACTGCAGCATATGGACATTTTGGCAGACCAGATTTGAATCTTCCTTGGGAAAATGTCGAGAAAAAAATCTCTGAGCTTCGAAACAAACTATAAAGCAACCAAGAGTCAATTTAGCCATATATCATGCCTAACAATTTCTATTTTCTTGGTATAGATTTAGGGACTACTGGAGTTCGTATAACAATAATAAATGAGAATAATCAAGAATTTTATTCATCTTCGATGAATTATCCAACAAGCCTAAATTCTTCAGAAGACTGGAAGATTTGCTGTAAGAATCTTATAATAGATATCCCACTTAATTTAAAAGAAGGCATTAAAGCTCTTGCTATAGATGGTACTTCCGGGACCTTATTAGCTTGCGACACTAAAGGGTTAGCCTTAGGACCTGCCTTGGCATATAACATACATTGTCCCGAGCAAAAGCAACATTTAGCAAAATTGATTCCCGAAGGAGGAATAGCATCAAATATTGGGAATAGTTTTGCTAGAGCATTGAGACTTGTATCTATATATGGGCCAAATATCATCTTAAGACATCAAGCAGACTGGATCACTGGATGGTTAATTCAAGACTGGCAATATGGAGAAGAAGGAAATAATATCCGACTTGGATGGAATTTAAAAACAGAATCCTGGCCTAAATCATATGAGAAATTAAATTGGGTAAATGCTTTACCTAAAATTATTAGAAGTGGAAGGATTCTTGCCCATATAGCTCCAGAAATTGCTCAGAAGCTTGGATTAAAATCAAAAGTTGTTATAGTTGCCGGAACAACTGATTCAAATGCAGCTGTCTTGGCTAGTGATATACAAAAAGAAGATGGAATCACCGTTTTAGGTAGCACAATCGTACTTAAACGTTATGTTAACAACCCAATAAAAGGAGTTGGCATTACAAATCATAGGATTGAAGATAAATGGTTATGTGGTGGAGCCTCCAATGCTGGAGGTGTAACTCTAAGAAAGTTTTTTAGTGATAAAGAATTAAAAGATTTAAGCAATCAAATTAATCCTGAATCTAATAGCGGCCTAAATCTAAGGCCATTACCTTCAGAAGGAGAAAGATTCCCAATCAATGATCCTGCTTTAAAACCAATTCTTGAGCCAAGACCTATTAGTGATTCATTATATTTGCACGGATTACTTGAAGGTCTTGCAAACATTGAAGCTCAAGGTTGGCACAAATTAATGGAGCTAGGAGTTCCTTATCCCAAGCGAATAATCACCCTTGGAGGAGGAGCACGAAATCCACAGTGGAGACGGATAAGAGAGAGAGCTTTGGGCATTCCAATTCAAACCTGCTCAAGGCCTCCTGCATTAGGAGTAGCTCGCCTAGCTTTACGTGCAATTGCGCGTAAAGCTAGCAAAAATTAAATGAAATACACCCATGAATGGAAATCTAAGTTTAAGAATATCCTTACTATTAGTCTTTTCATATTGCTTTCTTGTTATGTAAGTTTTAATGGAATTAGACTCCTTCTCCTCATCTGGGAACGGTTGCATTAATTTATTGTTCATATTCCCTTAGGAATCTTATTCTTTAATCTTTCCTCCAAGTCACTTCTTATGACACCCGATCCATTAACTCATAATGTCAGTCAACGTATTTGTAATCATATGAATAAAGACCATCAAGATGCAATATTGAATTATGCAAAGCACTTTGGAGGATGTATTGACCCTCAAAACGCAGTCATGCTCGAAATCACAGCTACTGCTATGGAGTTAGAGGTCGATGGACTACCTATACACATTTCATTCGACCATAAGCTCAGAGATAGTGAAGATGCCCATCAAACACTAGTTTCTATGCTCAAGTCCATTCCCATTCATCCCTGATAGCCATATATAGCAAGAGCTTCTCGTTGTGATCTAAAATCTGTTTGTCGCATAGACGACTGCCGGGATAGCTCAGTTGGTAGAGCAGGCGACTGAAAATCGCCGTGTCCCCAGTTCAAATCTGGGTCCTGGCACCATCAATTCCAACAATTGACACCTCTAAAACCCTTGCTGAAACAAGGGTTTTAGAGGTGTCAAGACACCACAATCAAATCAACTGAATTGGTCGGTAAACAAGATATGTTTTTAGCGCCATAATTTTCAGATCATTTTTAACCAATACTTACCGACCAGAAAGCAAAGAGTTAAGCGTTCAAGATCCCTTTATTGACAATAACTTTCTAAATATTTATCAACTAGCACCTAGTTGAGGATGACGTTCCTTCACTTCCAGCAATCTTTTCTTGTAATTGAATCTCTGTGCTCTTGAATCCGTGCTGTTGAACTCAAAAGAAACTTTCTCGCAGTAATCCGTTCCATGTTGTTCCAACATAGGAGCAGATGATCCAGTGTTTTTAACCAATCAGACTTTCTCCTGCTAAAAGAGGCGAGACACAGAAGTCCTATCAATATTCATTTCTTTAGCAATTGCAGTAGCAGCCAGACCTTCATCCTTAAGAGTCTTGACCCTCTTGATATCAATAGTTTGGCCTGTGCCCCTGAACTTATGCTTGTTCACTCTAATTCAATCCATCTGGCGTTCTTTCCGAATTGAAGTTTCAAATTCTGAAAAAGCTGAAAGCATATTCAAAAAGCATTTTCCTTCAGGGGTTCTTGTATTGATTGATTCTTCAGTCGCAGCGAAAGTAACTCCCGTGTCCTCAAGTTCTCTAACTATCAACTGCAAATCCAGCACTGATGTTGAGCAACGGTCTATACGAGTCACAACCTCACAATTACCTTCCCGCATAAATTCAATCCATTCTCTTAGTACTTCTCTTCCTTTGGTTATTGTTCCAGACTTCTTCTCACTAAAAATCTTTTCACAACCGTATTCCTTGAGAGCAACGATTTGACTGTCAAGGTTTTGACCAACCGAACTAACTCTTACCAGGCCTACTTTCATCGCCCTGAATGTAGTTTATAGGTCCAATGCATTAGGCAACATAGTAAATATGCCAAAACAACCTATAAAAAACAGATTCTCTCCTGGATTCACTGTGGTACTTATGTATACCCAATAACTACATTCCTTATTTATTTTCTAACCAAACCTCAAAACTTAGATGCTTTTAAGTATTGAGATGAAAATTTTAGAAACCCAGAACTGATACATTACTTTGAAAGTGTGGGGCTTTCTCTTCAAACTTTGCCAAATTTTGTAAGTTTTTATCAGGCAGTAATGTCTTTATATCTATCAGTTTTAGCAAGTATTTCAATCGCAGGCATTAGCATTTCTTTGTAGTTCTTCCATCCACCAATGGATTTTGAATTGATTGGTGAACGAACTTGAACACTGCTTGCGGTTGAAACTGAGCGTGGATTTAGATGAGGTGTTAAATATGAGTCATCCCACTCCCAACCTAACCAAGAGATCAAAGA
Organism: Prochlorococcus sp. AG-363-O15; assembly: GCA_003278255.1. Classification (GTDB taxonomy): domain Bacteria; phylum Cyanobacteriota; class Cyanobacteriia; order PCC-6307; family Cyanobiaceae; genus AG-363-O15. The sequence continues at coordinate 895 of QCFZ01000018.1, read as the reverse complement.
TTTAATTTCTTTATGAGGATTGCTCACTAATAAATCATAATTTAAGTCGTATATTTTTGATCTAAATCTATTCTTATATTGAGTCATAATTTCTTCTTGATCTAGATAAACTCTTGCGCAATCAACTAGGAGCGAGGAATATTCATTACCTCTTACAAAGTGTGTTCGGTACATTGAAAGAATATTATCTAAAGGATTTCTATAGCAGTGAATAATTTTTGAATTCGGTATTTTCTTGGCAATAATACCTGAGAATTGATAGTTATATAAGTTTTTATTAGTTGTCATGTTGGACTGTTTCTTACGATTTTTGATTTTCTCCCAATATCTCTCTGCGAGAGTTGATACTTGGATGCCTTTCTTATTATCTAGGAATGATTCCTTGAGGATCAACGTCTCCCCCAAATCATCAACACTAGTATTCATACTTAGAATTGATTCTAATAGTGTAGAGCCACTTCTTGGCATTCCTACAATAAAAATACTCTGAGGGTAATTTGCTTTTTCTTCTTGGTTAATATCTTTTTTATCAGATTCAATCAATAATACTTTAGATTGGTTGATTAAACTTTCTGCGTTAGATGGTTTAATAATAAGTTTTAATTTATTTGCCAATTCAAGGTATCTAGAACTTTCTTCGTATTTTTTTTCCTTATGAAGAATATTTGCTCTTGCGAAGTAAATATCAACTTTATCTTTTTGTGATTTTTGATTTAATATACTTTCTGAAAAAAGATGATCTTTCCATCTTTTATTATCATTTGAGTAGTTAAGTTTAGATAGGACATAATATGCTTTTGCTAAATTAGGATTAAGTTCAACTGCTTTGCAATATGACGATTCTGCGTCTTTTAATTTGCCAATAACATTCAATACATTTCCCAGATTGGAATGT
>QCFZ01000017.1 GCA_003278255.1 Prochlorococcus sp. AG-363-O15 | reverse complement strand
GTAGTTGTTAGCAAATCTGGTGGCACACCAGAACCAAGAATAGGAATGGATCAATCCAGATATGCATTAGAACAACTTGGCGGAAATTGGTCCCAGCAAGCTGTAGCTATAACGATGTCAAATAGCAAACTTGATAATCTAGCTTTAGAGGAATCATGGCTCAACCGTTTCGATTTGCCTGAGTGGGTAGGAGGGAGAACCAGCATTACAGGAGCAGTTGGGCTATTACCATTAGCCCTTATTAATTCAGATATTGACTCTTTTATACAAGGTGCATCCAAAATGGATTCCTATACGCGAATAAGTGATATTCAACAAAACCCTGCAGCCTTATTAGCGACAGCTTGGCTATCTTCAGGAGATGGTAAAGGTAAAAAAGATATGGTTATCCTACCGTACAAAGATCAATTAGAAGTATTTAGTAGATATCTACAGCAGTTAGTAATGGAGTCTCTAGGTAAGCAATTAGACAGACAAGGAAATGTTGTGCAACAAGGTCTATCGGTATATGGAAACAAAGGTTCAACCGACCAACATGCCTATGTCCAGCAATTGCGTGACGGTATAGATAATTTCTTCGTAACTTTTATAGAAGTTCTTGAAGATAATAAGAATATAACCATTTTAAACAATTGCTCACCAGGAGATTTTTTATCAGGTTTCCTACAAGGTACACGATCCGCATTAACTGAAAATGGAAAACAAAACCTGACGATAACAATTAAACAATTAAGTCCATATACTTTAGGTGCGCTCATTGCTCTATTTGAAAGGACAGTTGGCATTTATGGAGAATTAATTGACATTAATGCCTATCATCAACCTGGAGTGGAGGCAGGTAAAAAAGCGGCAGCTGATGTTATCGGATTGCAAGAAAGTATAGATAAAGTTCTCGAGGATGGAGTAGCTAGATCAATAGATGAAATAAAGTCAATCCTAGGTAATTCTTCGTCAGAAACAATCTACTGGATCATTCGTCATGTAGTAAATAACAACCAGAAATATTATTCACATGGTGATTGGGGCTCACCAGCCTCTATAAGAGTTGGAAAGACAATGTGATTTAAATTACTATATTAATTATCTTACCTGGAACCACTATTATTCTTTTGATGTTTTTTCCGTCAATCCATTTTTTTGTTATATCACTTTTTAAGGCAATTTCTTCAATCTCTTCCTTGGATGTGTCAGATGAAATATCGATTGTGCCCCTTACTTTTCCAGAGATTTGAACAACTAACTTATAAGAGTTAATGGAAATAGCCTCCTCATCGTGAATAGGCCATGATGACAAATGAACGCTTCCACTACCTCCAATTAACTCCCAGAACTCCTCGGCTATATGGGGTGCAAATGGAGCGAGTAATCGTACTAGATGAGAAAATGTTTCGGCTGCTACTTGGTCATTTACCTTGTCTACAAGTTCATTTATTGAGTTACTGAGTTTCATTAATTCTGATATTGCAGTATTGAATTGAAGTGAACCATCAAGATCATCAGTTATAGCTTTGATTGCATTGTGTAGACTACGTCTTAATCTCTTCTCATTATCATTTAACGATTCGTTGTTGATATTATTATTAGTAATAGAGCTAATAGAGATGTTTCTTTTATGATACTTATTAACTTGTTTGTACAGTCTAACAATAAACCGATATTGGCCTTCCACATCTGCTGAATCCCACTCCAGATCTTTTTCAGGAGGAGCTTTGAAAAGTATAAACATTCGAGCAGTATCTGCACCATATTTCTCAATTACAAGCTTAGGATCAACTCCATTATGCTTTGATTTTGACATTTTCTCGTATATAACTTGTAACGGATCTCCTGTTTCAGGATCAATGGGTTTTTTTGGGTCATCTATAAGTATATTGGGAATATATTTATTAGTTTTGGGATTTTTATAGGTAAGCCCCTGAACCATTCCTTGAGTAAGAAGTTTTTTAAATGGTTCTTTTAGATTTATTAGCTTAGTAGTACTTAAGGCCTTAGTCAAAAATCGTGAATAGAGTAGATGAAGTATTGCGTGTTCAATTCCTCCTACATATTGATCAACAGGCAACCATTGCTGTATTTTTTCATTACTAAATGGCAATTGGTTATTAAATGGATCAGCAAATCGTAGAAAATACCAAGATGAACACATAAATGTATCCATAGTATCTGTTTCTCTAATTGAAGGCCGTCCACAAGATGGGCAATTAACATTAAGCCATTCGTTCTGGGATGATAATGGTGAACCATCATGCAGCTTAAGGTTAATATTTTCTGGAAGTTCAACAGGTAGATCAACGTTATTTACTGGTACCTGACCACATGTAGAACAATGAATAATGGGAATTGGACATCCCCAGTATCGTTGTCGTGATATAAGCCAATCTCTTAATCTATATTGTATTTTCGTTCGTCCACATCCAATTGACTGAGCATATTTGGTAATTTGATCCTTTGCCACTTCTGAATCAAGTCCAGTAAATTGATCTGAATCTATTAATTTCCCTGATTTAATATAGGGTTCACTTACTGGTCCATTATGAGGAATTCCTTCTTTAGATATTACTTGCTTAAGGAGCAGATTGTATCTTTTAGCAAATGAATAGTCTCTAGAATCATGTGCTGGCACTCCCATAACAGCACCTGTACCATATTCATTCAGCACATAATCTGCTATCCAAATTGGAATATGTCTACCAGTGAATGGATGAATGGCAGTAGCACCTATATACATACCCTTTATAGGCTTCGTATCACTAAGTCGTTCGTCTATTGTAAGCTTGTCAACTTGAGCTCTAAATTGAGTTATTAGGCCTGTAGTTTCGTAGTCAACTATTTTATCTACTATAGGATTTTCTGGTGATAGTACTAAATAGGTTACCCCATAAATTGTGTCAGGCCTAGTTGTAAATACTTTTATTTGTTCTTTTTCAGAATTAGAAACTACAAAATCAAATTCACTACCTTTTGATTGTCCAATCCAATTCCTTTGCATTGTCTTGACTCTTTCTGGCCAATCAGTTAAATCATCTAGGTCATTGAGAAGTGAATCGGCAAATTGAGTAATTTTTAAAAACCATTGGGTTAAGTGCTTTTGTTCCACTAAAGCACCAGATCGCCAAGATTTACCTTCTGAATCTACTTGTTCATTTGCTAGAACTGTTTTATCTATAGGATCCCAATTGACCATAGCTTCCTTCTGGTAGACCAAATTCCTTTTATACAATTCAATAAATATATATTGGGTCCATTGGTAGTAATCCTTCTCACAGGTTGTTTGTTCTATATCCCAATCAATTGATAGACCTAATCGTTTTAATTGGTTGCGCATCTGGTCTATGTTATTTATTGTCCATTTTCTAGGATCAATTCCTCTATCTATTGCTGCATTCTCAGCAGGCAAGCCAAATGCATCCCATCCCATTGGGTGAAGTACTTCTGAACCCCGCATTCTTTGAATGCGCGCTATTACATCTGTTATTACATAATTCCTAACATGACCCATATGAAGATTCCCAGATGGGTACGGAAACATTGACAGAGCATAAAATTTCTTTTTTGACGCATTAGGTGACCTTGTTTGATATAACTGAGTTTTTTCCCATTCTCTTTGCCATTTGGCTTCTAGATCTGCTGGGTCATAGGTTTCAGACATAGGCCCAGAATTGGTGTTAGCTCTGTGGATAACTGTCACTTAATAGAAAACCCTAAATGTATACTGGCATAACTCATGCCCTTGTGGATAAAAGAACATCCAATGCCTAAACTAACGGGTTCTGTCATACTGAATGAATAGTTTAAATTACTGAATTATTTGGATCCTTTAAATAATGCAAGCATTTGAATTCTGTAAGTATCAAGGGCTAGGCAACGATTTTGTCATTGTAGATCTTAGGGACTATAAACCGGAAGAATACATTTGGCTACAAAAAAAAGACATAATAAGTGCTATTTGTAATCGAAACTTTGGAGTTGGAGCGGATGGGATAGTTGCATGCCTGAATCCAGAAAGGGGTGGTGATATAAGAATGAGAATATTTAATTCGAATGGTACTGAAGCTGAAATGTGTGGAAATGGTATTCGATGTTTGGTTTCTTATATAAATGATAATGATAGGATTAAGCAAGTCTCAAATATTAATGTTGAAACCAAATCAGGTATCATTTTAGCTTATAATTCTAAAGATGACATAGTAACAGTAAATATGGGAAATCCTTATCTAAATCATGAGGATATTCCAACTACTATTGACGAAGGAATCAACAGATTGCCTACTGCATCAATAACCATAGATGAACATCTATTTAATTTTGCAGCTGTAGGAATGGGTAACCCACATATGGTTATTCCAGTAAAAGACCTCAATACCGTTAAACTTAAAGAATGGGGACCAATATTAGAGAATAATACTTATTTTCCTGCATCTACTAACGTACACTTTGTAAGGGTTATTAATCAAGAGGAGATCGAAATGTTGGTTTGGGAAAGAGGTTCGGGTCAAACATTAGCGTGCGGTACTGGAGCCTGTGCAACTCTCGTAGCTTGTTATCTCCTAGGGATTACTAAAAATAAAGCCAGGGTTAACCTTCCAGGCGGAATATTGAATATTGAATGGCCAGATTCTGATGGACCAGTCTATATGAGCGGACCAGCAACTAAGGTTTACGACGGAAAAATAGATTTCTCTAATTTTAATGTGTAACTATAGATAAAGACAGACTTATTATGAATCAATATGATAATCATATCTATTTAGATGCAGCTGCAACTACACCCCCACTTAGTGTGGTTGTTAGAACTGTCAGTGAAATACAAAGATCTTATTGGGGCAATCCCTCTAGTATTAATCGACCTGGAATAATGGCCAGAGAAATATTGGAAAGAAGTAGGTTATTTATAGCAGACAAGCTTGAAACTACATCTGAAGAAGTCATTTTCACTTCTGGAGCTTCTGAATCCGTAAGTATTGCACTCGGTGCTATCTCAAATTTTAGAAACCCTGGAAGAATTGTTTTATCTGCCATCGAGCATCCATGCGTCTATGCTGCTGCTAGGGAATTGATTAGATTTGGGTGGAATGTTGTTGAATTGGATGTAGATAACAATGGAGTTGTTGAACTTAATAAGTTAGAATCATATTTGTCATATCCTACGCAAATAGTTTCAGTCATCTCATCACAGAATGAAATAGGTACAATTCAACCGTTAGAACAAATTGGTAATATGTGTAGAGACAGAAATATAATATTTCATACAGATGCTACACAGTTAATGTCCCATAACCCCCTATTATGGAATAGATTGCCAATTGACTTACTCAGTTGTTCAGCGCATAAATTTCAGGGACCGAAAGGAACTGGTCTACTTTTAGTAAGAGAAGACCTAAAAAAATCAATTACTAAAATAGATTCAGATCAACTTCAGGAATCTGGACTCCGTATTGGGACTCAAGCTGTTCCAATTATTGCTGGCATGGAACAAGCAATTGACCATTTGAGAAACCAATATGAGTTGCTTGGTAACCAACAAGGAGAGATGTATAAGGTTCAAAACCTCACATACACTCTAAAATCGTTATTATCAACTATTCCTAATATACAATTTATAGGACATCCAACAGAAAGACAGCCTAATCTCATCTGTTGCCTTATCTCTGATAAAAATAATCAACCACTGCGTGCAAGTAAACTAGTTAGACAATTCTCAAAATATGGCATTTCTGTGAGCAGTGGAAGTGCATGTAGTACAAGAAAAAAATCTCCCAATAGGGTTCTCAACGCTATTGGTGTACCACAACAATGGCAGAATTCAGCCTTAAGATTTAGTCTTGGACCATGGCTTAATGATGAAGATATTTATAAAGTTTCAGATATTCTTAATAAGATAATAAACGAATACAATTAAGATAGTTATACGAGACAGAAGAACAAGTCTTATGCCTGAATCATTGCCTTTAGATCTTCTTCAAGCTGAAACCTTATTAGTAAATTCAATAGAGAAGATTTACAAAACAAATTCGAGTGACCGCATTTTAGCAACTCTCAAATTCGAAGGATTGAAACTAATGCCAATAATCTTTAGACTAAATAATAATTTGAGGAATAAGAAAATAAAATCATGTTTATTATGGTCCGATGCTGGCGGAACAGCTCTTGCACAGCAACAATTGCCTGATCAGAGAATGAATATATATTCCTTTTCTGATGCTCTTAAATCTGATTCAACGTGCAATAACTATGATATTGCAGTAGCAGTTTCACCACAGCACTATGACTATGAAATATTTGAGCAACTCTGTGAAACACTTCAAATAAAGATACTGGCAGTGAATGGCCGATTTGAGGATTCAGCAGTAGGTATAGGGAGTGTAGGTAGGGAGCGTCGAAAAAATTTCATAGCCTCTTGGCAAACTGGTTTCCACCTCGAGCCGATAACTGGGGGTGCATTAATGAAAGCTTTTCCCGACCCATGGATGTTATTCCGTTCAGATACCGATGGATATAGATTTGTATGTAGTTTTGACTCTCGTCCTAACTCTGAAGTGATTTTCGAAACACTAAATAACCAATAATACAACAAATTTTTAATACTTATGTTATGAAGAAGTCTAGACAAATAGTAACAGCATTAACACTTTTCGGTAGTACAGCATTATTTATATTAAATTCAAACAATAGAAATTTAAATAATGGCAGTAAATCTTTTAACCAATCAATTAACTCTCCAACAGAAAGTGTCAGGAAATGTTACGCCCTTCAACAATCTATCTCAAATATAATTCAATCAGATATTAACAATTGGAGTATCACTATTCTTGATCAGTCAGGAAATCAAATAACTGATATAAATGGACAGATTCCGCGAGTTCCAGCTTCAAACCAAAAACTCATCACAACTGCCTATGCCTTAGATAGGTTGGGTTTAAAATATAAGTTATATACAACACTCTTTAGGAATTGGGATGGTAGCTATGAACTTAATGGTGAAGGAGACCCAGACTTTTCATTACAAGATATAGTAAGGGCATCAGGTGCTCTTAGTAAGAACAATTCAAATACAACGCCTTATCAAATACAACTTACTATAAATGAAGAGGATCCTAGTCAATGGTGGCCAGTAGACTGGCATATATTAGATAGAAACAGAGCATATGGAGCACCTATTACTAGGTTGGCACTCTCAAGTAATGCATTTCTAACATCAAATAAAAGCCATCTTAGTGTTCTTTCTGAACATCTAATGTCATCATTTAACAATGATATAAATAACTTAAATATTGTATTCGATACACCTAAACGTTTTAGAGAATTTTATTTTGGAAGATCAGTAATTTATAGGAAGGAGTCAGCTTCAATGCCCGCATTGTTAAGCCTTGCAAACTCTGAGAGTCATAATTTCACTGCGGAAGTTCTCCTCCGTCATGCAGCTCGTAACTGGAATGTATCATCTGCTTCCAAAAGGGCGATGACATGGTTAGTTAATAAGAATATACCCGTTAAGGGATTCAGAATTCGAGACGGTAGTGGGTTGTCAAGAAACAATCGACTAACAACAAGGGGATTAAGTCATTTGATCTACTACATGAGTGATCATCCATTGTTCAAATATTACATATCGTCGATGTCAATCATGGGATTAAGAGGTACATTAAACTCTCAGGTATGGGATTTATCACTTATAGGTCAGTTTTATGGGAAGACAGGAACACTTAAGGGTATTCGTGCAATAACTGGAATTTTACTAACTCCAACAGGCGATCGATATGTAAGTATCATTTCTTATGACCAAATTGATCCTGACTATATAATATCAAGAATTCTTCAAAAGATAATCTTATTTAATGAGTGCCACTAGATTTCGATTCTTGTACTTGATATCTACGCTTAAAGTTATTCATTGAAATAGTATTAGGGTGATTATCCTTATTATTTAAGGTGTATGCTGTTGTTTTAGAACGATCTAATTCTTGGCGACGGAGTATTGTAGACTTAATAGCTGAATTTAGTTTTGCCTCTAAATCCTTCAGTGTTTTGTCGGCATATAATTTTGCTCGATTCCTGACAGCATTAGCCTCCTCATTAGTGCTTAAAAGTAATTCATGACACTTGTGTTGAGTTTGTTCCATGATTTTGACAGAATTGTTGTGAATTCTCTCTGCCTCACTTTTAGAATGTTTAATGATTTTGATTGATTCATTCTTACTGTGTTCTAACTGTAATTTGGAGGATTCATAATCGTGTTGATGCTGTTTAGCTAGACGTAATTTTAATTTATTGGATTCCAATTCTAGGTTTTTACGATTCTCTAATGACTCTTTCTCCCATTTATTTTTCAAATTAGCGTAGTGTTGTTCTAGTTTTGAGATCTTTATTTGCATATCACGCTCCATTCTCATTGTTGTTTGATATGTAATTTCATACTGTTGATCACATTTTAATTTAGTGTCCGAAATCAAATCCTTTACTTGTCTTGCAGCTTCTTCCCTGACTGATATAGGACTTACCAGTTGATTTCTCTTTTGTGTAGCTTGCTGTACAATTTCTGCTGCTTGACGCTTGGCATGTTGTATAAATTCATTTCGTTGTTGAATTATTTCTCGAGCCTTTAAAAGATCTGACGGGATGGATTCACTTATAGCATCCAATACGATTAATGCTTCTTGGTCATTTATTAATCGCCCGCCACTGAACGGAATTCGATTGCCTTCAAGCACAAGTTCTTCTAGTTGTTCAATTTGATCCAGGACAGAGAGTCTCATCTCATCCATTTGTTTCCAATAAAGCCTAATTAAAAAGCCTTTTTAAATCTTTTGCCACTCCTTTTGGAACCATATGGGCAATATCACCACCAAACCTGGCAACTTCTTTTACAACTGAACTGCTTAAAAAGCTGTGATGGGCTTCAGTTGCCAGAAAAATAGTCTCAAACTGTGAATCTAGAGTCCTATTTGTATGTGCAATTTGTAACTCATATTCGAAATCACTTAGAGCTCTAAGCCCTCTTAGTATCAAATCAACCTTGTTTTGCCTAGCACAGCTAACTGTTAATCCATCGAATCCAATAATTTCTACTGTATTTAAATGCTTTGTTGCGTCAGTGATCTGCTCGATTCTTGTGTTGATGTCGAAGGTCGGACTCTTACCTGGATTACGTAGTACAGCTACTACGACTATTCCAAACAGCTGACTGCCCCTTTCTATAAGGTCAAGGTGGCCAAAAGTTAGAGGATCAAAACTTCCTGGATAAAGGACTCTCATGAAATGAACTTGGTTCATTTCATCTTATTCATGGTTTGTGTGCCTAGAGTTGAATCATTGAATAAAAAAATTGATGGCTCTTAATCTAGAGGCAAAAAAAACCCTTCTTCGTAAAATCCCACATGGGCTCTTTATTTGTGGTGTGCGTGAAGGAGATGAAATCAATGGATTCACAGCAAGTTGGGTGACACAGGGGTCATTTGAGCCACCTTTAGTTGTCATGGCAGTTAGGTCCGACGGATCTAGTCATGGAATAATCGACAGAACGAAAAAGTTTTCGTTAAATGTCCTTCGTCATGATCAGAAGGAGCTCGCAGCAATTTTCTTCAAACCACAAAAAGCATTAGGCGGTAGATTTGAGTCAACCCCATTCCATTATGGTGAATTAGGTTTGCCTATTTTAGAAGGAACATTAGGAGGGGTTGAATGTGAAGTAATTGGCAAGCTAGAACACGGAGACCATACAATTTTTGTTGGAGAAGTTAAATCTGCCGTTCTTCTAGAAGATAATCAACCATTAAATCTATCTTCTACTGGTTGGTCATATGGTGGTTAATCAGTCAGAAATTATAAATAATACTACGGTACATACTAACGTTCAAATTAGTGAACATCTATCTGACATTTTAAAATCTATACCTACAGAACCAGGTTGTTACTTAATGAAAGATTGTGCTGATCGCATTTTATATATCGGCAAATCCAAGAATCTCCGCAACAGAGTAAAAAGTTATTTCCAAATTAAATCAGATCATTCACCACGAATAAGGTTAATGATCAAACAAACAAGAGATATAGAGATTATCATTACAGACAATGAGAGAGAGGCACTAACATTAGAGTCTAATTTAATCAAAACGAACAAGCCTTACTTTAATATTTTATTAAAGGATGACAAGAAATATCCATACCTTTGCATTACTTGGAGTGACAAATATCCAAGAATATATATTACCAGAAAACGACGTAATAGGAATAAATTAGATCGCTACTACGGTCCATATGTTGATGTGGGCCTATTAAGAAGTACACTTTTTCATGTTAAACGATTATTTCCACTACGTCAAAGACCTAGACCATTATATAAAGATAGAACCTGTATTAATTACTCTATAGGAAGATGCCCTGGTGTATGCCAAGAAAAACTAACTTCAACTGAGTATCACAAAACTATAGAGAAGGTTGCAATGATCTTTCAAGGGAGAACGGAAGAATTGAAGGAATTACTGACTCTACAAATGTATAAGTATTCTAAACGTGAGGAATTTGAGTTGGCAGCAAAAATCAGAGATCAAATAAACGGGTTAGATCAATTAACTGGAGAACAAAAAATGACAGTAACTGACTCATCGGTAAGTAGAGATGTAATAGGAATAGCTAGTAACAGCAAAATGGCATCGATACAGATTTTTCAGATGAGATCTGGGAAGTTAATAGGTCGTCTTGGATATATAGCAGATTCAGAGGGTATCAATGATGAAATTGTACTACAAAAAATTATAGAAGAACACTACAGTCTTGTCGATCCTGTTGAAATAGCCTCTCAAATATTAGTTCAATATGCTCTTCCACAGGCTGAGTTAATTGCTGAATGGCTTACTGAAATAAAGACGCAGAAAGTGCAGTTAATTAAACCTCTTAGAGGAAAAAAATCTGATCTTGTTGATTTAGTTACTCGCAATGCTACATTCGAATTATCACGAATAACCAACTCCCATGAAAAACAGTTATTAGCATTAGAGGATTTGGCTCAATTATTAGAATTAAATGAATTACCAAGAAGAATTGAGGGCTATGATATAAGTCATATACAAGGTAGTGATGCTGTTGGTTCCCAGGTCGTATTTATAGATGGATTACCTGCTAAGCAGCATTATCGCAGATATAATATCAAGAGTTCAGCTGTACATCTGGGACATAGTGATGACTACATGTCCCTAGCAGAAGTTATTCGAAGAAGATTCAAAAGGTGGTCACGAGCAAAATCTGAACTAGACGATTTTGAGCAATTAAAACATAGAGAAATTAGCACCCTACACTTAGATGGTATGAATGACTGGCCAGATTTGATTTGTATCGATGGCGGAAAAGGACAATTATCAGCGGTGTTAGAAGCACTTCGAGAGTTAAAACTTGAAGAGGATGTTAACATTTGCAGTTTAGCTAAACAACAGGAAAGTGTTTTTCTTCCAGGAGAACATGAACCAATCAGAAGCGATAAAAATCAATTGGGGATTATCCTTCTGAGAAGACTCCGCGATGAAGCACATAGATTTGCAATAACACATCATCGTGAGAAAAGGACAAAGAGGATGAATAAGTCAAGACTCTCAGAGATACCTGGGTTAGGACCTAGACGTATTAAGGAGTTGTTATCCCACTTTAATTCTGTTGATGCAATACAACTAGCTAGTGTAAAAGAATTAGAGGCAACACCAACTCTCGGAAAAAGATGTGCCAAGGATGTTTGGACATTCTTTCATCCATCTTCTGACTGACTGATCAAACCAAGCTATAATCTGATTGATTTTGTATATCACAACATTTCACTTAACACAGATCTACTAAAAGATCATTTCCATTAACAGTTCAATGAGTATCTTCTTATTGAGTCAATAGAACACAATGAACTTGTCTCCTGAGGCCTACCTTTGGTTCAAATCCCTTCACATCATCGGTGTAGTGGTTTGGTTTGCAGGATTGTTTTATTTGGTTCGACTATTTATTTACCATGTAGAAGCACAAGAATTTGAACCAACACTAAAACAAGCCTTTACAGAGCAATATGAGTTAATGGAAAGGCGATTAGCAAATATTATTACCACACCAGGGATGGTGTTGACAGTATCAATGGCTGTCTGCTTACTTATAGCTCAACCCACTTGGCTTCAACAATCATGGATGCAAATTAAATTAAGTTTGGTTGGTGCATTACTCATTTATCATTTCTATTGTTATCGAATAATGTCTCAACTCAGATCTGGTAATTGTAATTGGAGCGGACGTCAATTAAGAGCACTGAATGAATTACCAACTATATTATTAGTACTTGTAGTTATGTTAGTAGTATTTAAAAACCAGTTTCCAACTGAGGCTGCCACCTGGCTAATAGTTGGGCTTGTGATATTTATGGCAGCTTCTATTCAATTCTACGCCAGGTGGAGAAGAATTAGGTTGGCTTCGATCAATGAATCAACGAAATAATGAATCCAGATAATAAAAAACTTAAAAGTGTTCTATCAACAGTCGGGCCTTTAAGTTGTCCTAATTCTCTAAATTTTCATTGTCATACAGTACATAGTGATGGTAGTTTGCAACCTGAGGATCTGATCAAACAAGCAACTAGAAACCAATTAAACCATATAGCTGTAACAGATCACCATTCAGTAGATGCATATAGTCCTATATGTGATTGGTTAGAATCACAAACATGTTCTGAAGATAGACTACCATTTCTTTGGTCAGGTATAGAAATAAGTTGTACATTAAGGAAATGTCTTGTACATGTTCTTGGCTTAGACTTTGAAATTGGGGCGAAGTCACTAATTCCATATTGTCAGGGAGAATCTACATATGGAAAGTTTTTAGACTCAGAATATGTCGTCAATTCTATCCATGAAGCAGGAGGATTGGCAATTTTGGCACATCCGGCAAGATACAGATTACCCTTTAATGTCTTAATTGACAGAGCTGTAAATCAAAATTTTGATGGAGGTGAAGCTTGGTATGATTATGATTTTAATGCTATATGGAAACCAACCGCATATGTCTGTGAATCAATAGATTTACAATTAAAAAGTTATGGTTTACTCAGTACATGTGGTACAGATACACACGGAATGAACCTCTACGGTAGATAGACACTCTTAATTCCTTTGTTCAATAATGGCTTCTGATTGATTAACAGTTTTCCTTAGTAGATCAAGACTTGACTCAGATGCATTCTCCCATAGACCTCTATTATGCGATTCCAAAAGTCTTTCTGCTATATCTCTTAAGGCCCATGGATTATTATCAACCATAAATGTAATTATTGAGGAGTCAGAAATCCATTTATCTACAATGGATTGATAACACCAGTCAGGTATAACATCGGTGGCTGCATCATAAGCAAATAGATAATCTACGGTTGCTGACATCTCAAAAGCTCCTTTATACCCATGATTTTTTATACCTTCAATCCATACAGGATTTAGGACTCTACTTCGCATAACCTTATCAATCTCTTTCTGCAAAGAATGGGCTTTTGGTCGTTGTTGTCTCGAGTGATCTGCAATGACCATAAATGGTTTTGATCCTGAATTATTTTCTACGGCTGCAGATAATCCACCATGAAATTGATAATAATCATCTGAGTCTAAAATATCATGCTCACGATTGTCTTGATTATGAAGTACAACTTGTATATCAGAAAGGAGATGGTTTAAGCCAGATTTATTTTCGACAGGTTCATTCACACCATCATAGTTCCATTTACTCCATTCAATAAAAGCTGCTCCTAAGTCAGAGCTATCAGTCCAATGGCCTGACTCAATTAGTTCCTGAAGACCAGCTCCATAGGCTCCAGGAGCTGACCCATATATTCGGCCTTGGGGGCCATTTTGCCTATATGATGCTGCCAATGGATTCATAGATCCAACTTCATCTAACCGACCGATCATTGATTGTGCTCGATGAACAATATCAATTAATTGTGGAAATGAATCTCGAAAAAGACCAGAGATTCTCAAGGTGACATCAACTCTAGGGCGGTTAAGTACGCTCAACGGAATAACCTCAATATCAATCATTCTTCTAGTTGGCCCATCCCATATAGGTTTAATACCGATTAAGGCTAAAAGTTGTGCAATATCTTCACCGCCATTTCTCATCGTTGAGGTACCCCATACAGACATGGCCAGTTTCATTAGATGATCGCCATTCTCTAATAAGAATAGATCCAAAATGTTTTTTGCACTTTTTTCACCTAGAGACCAAGCTGATTCTGTAGGTAAGGCCCTTAAATCTACACTGTAGAAATTACGCCCAGTTGGGAAAATATCAACATTGCCTCTTGTAGGTGCTCCTGAAGGTCCACTTGTTACTCTATGACCAGAAATAGCACTAATAAAAGATTGTTTTTCCTGTTCAACAGAATAAGTCAATTTAGGCCAGATGTTGTATCTAATATAATTAAGGTAAGGATCTGTTCCCATTCTATTTATCCAGTCTCTTGTTTGAACAAATCTCATCTTGCAAGTATAGTTTATGGGTTTATCTATATTATTAGTCGAAATTATACTTACCAGTAATTGCTTTGCCTCTTCTTCTAGTATATCTAATATATCGCTATGGGAATTAATTATTATACCGGTAAAAGAGTAAATCTTATTCTTATCTGATTCGGAAACTGGTTTATCATCACAATCGTTCCATGGATCAACAATAAGACCTATTAGTTTTGCTAGCTGTTGAGTAATTCCAGGAAATTTTGATGTGGGGGCTAGTACAATACAAAATAACAATTCTATTTGTTTTCTAAGCTCTGGGTGTTTTCCAAAAATATGGAGACCTTGTCTAATCTGAGAATGTTTAAGTTCACATAAATAAGAGTCTATAGAAACTAAGGATTGATGAAATGTTTTGTCATCTGTAGTAAGTCCTGGATCTATGCCCTGGGATTGTAGAGGTAGTTGTAACTCGCTGGTTAATTCCTTGATCCTTGATTTTACTATTTCAATTCTAGAGAGATTTAAGGATTTAGCTTCGTAGTATTCATCTAAAAGTGACTCAAGAACAAGGTAATCACCATAAAGTCCAGAAAGAGTCATAGGGGGAGTCAAATGATCAATAATTATTGAATTAGAACGTCGTTTAGCTTGGGAACCTTCTCCAGGATCATTAACAATGAAAGGATAAATATTAGGTATATGGCCTATTGCTAGATTAGGGTGACAAGAGTTACTTAAACCTACGCCTTTACCAGGCAACCATTCAAGACTACCATGTTTTCCAATGTGGACTAATATATGAGCTTCATGTATTTTTTTTATCCAGAGATATTGAGCTAAATACCTATGTGTAGGTGGTAGAACTGGTGAATGGATATCAGCTATATCCTCCTGATCGTATCCTCTACTAGGTTGAATCAACAGTACAACCTTTCCAAAAACTATTCCATTAATAGCAAAACCCTTTGTCTCCAAGTCTATTGCCTTAGAAGGCTCACCCCAACGTTTGGTTATACTATCTTGAGCCTCTTTAGTTAGCTGTTCGAACCATTCTCGGTAAATTGATAATTCCAGGTAGTCTAATGGTTCATTGCACTGTGAAGAATGATCATTGGTTCTAGTCTGTAAAATTAATTTAAGTAAATCTTGAGAATTTTTTGGTAGTTGATGTGGACCAAGATCGTGATTAGTGGTTTTGAGCCAATTTAGAATCTGAATAATACTATTGGGGGTATCAAGTCCAACTCCATTAGCTAATCGACCATTTCTAGGTGGATAATTAGAAATTACTAAGGCAATTCGTTTATCTGCTGGATCTGTATTCCTTAATTTACTCCATGACTTGGCATGTTTGGCAATCCAATCAATACCTTCTAAATGTGGAACTGTACAAGAAACTACGGTCGCGAGGGATTCATTTTTAGTGACCTTTTCTCTGAATGAGCATGGTCTTGTAGATATTCGGGCGTCTAGTTCAGGAATTGCAATTTGGAGGGTGAGATCCAACGGACTTAAACCTATAGATGAATTTAGCCAACTGGATTTGGATGATGAACTGTTTAATAATTGGAGGACAGGAACATTTAAAATATCTAATAGGGACTTTTGACTATGTACATCTTGAAAATTAACAGAGGCAAAGGATGTATTAGTTAGTATTACTTCAACTTCCTCTTGTCTAAACAAAGATATTAGTTCTTGCTGAACACTCTTATTTCTAAGGCTACTAACAAAAACAGTTCGAGGGGCTAGGTTATACGTTCTAAGAATATAATTAAGATTTGTCGGATAGTTCAAATCTCCCGCTTGATATAAGGATCGATAAAATATTATTCCAACCTTATTATCTTTTTCATTTTGCCAGTCCCAGCATAATGGATCTTCTATTCTGGCAATTTTACGTCCAGATAGACTTACTTTTTTATTATTGACTATGTCATTCAATATACATAAAAAAGTATTAGTATTGTCTATTCCTCCTTCTATAAATAATTCACTACAGAAATCAGTTACTTCTCTAGAAAAATTGCCTATTTCATTTAATTCTAATTTCTGCTCATTGGTACCTGCTAAAATAAGTAATTTACGATCATTATTTTCTTGTTGCCATAAAACTACTTGTTCTAAACCATATCCCCAATGCCCTCTACTACCAATTAACCGAATAACAATGATGTGAGCAGTTGAGCCAGTAGTTGATAGATAATGATCAACTTGTGATGACTGTGCGAGATTGTCAAGTGGTAGCGCTCTTAGTTTTCCTACCCAATATCGGTTTATTTCGAGATCAAGAGCCGTCGCTAGCGTAGAGATATCAGTAGCAGCACTGCTGAGAAATAAAACTGGCGCCTGGGGTTGCTCGACAAGTGTGAACTCATCCGATGAGATATCCCCTGAAAAGCTTGCTATTCGGTGCATTTGACCATTCTGAACTGTCTTTTAACAAATAAGGCGATAGAAAGTGAGAAGATTTGGCAATACAGACAAGGCACAAATGCATCAATTCCTGCCATACGCCTGGTTTAGAGGCAACTGTGTCCCATTCGACCAAGCAAAGGTCTCAATAGCTACACACGCACTTCACTATGGGACTGGTGCCTTTGGGGGCATGAGGGCAATACCAGATCCTCAAAACCCAAATACGATGCTTTTGTTTAGGGCTGATCGTCACGCCAAGCGCTTGAGTCAGAGCGCAAAATTTCTTCTTACAGAGTTAAGTGAGAGTTATGTAATAGATGCACTAATAACTATGCTAAAAAAAAATAAACCAAAGTTACCAATTTATTTAAGACCATTTGTATACACAAGTGATCTAGGGATTGCACCTAGACTACATGATATAGAAACTGATTTCCTTATATATGGATTGGAACTAGGCGATTACCTCTCTCCCGATGGCGTTAGCTGCAGGTTTAGTAGTTGGACCCGACAAGAGGATATTTCGCTACCGTTGAGGGGAAAAATAAGTGGAGCCTATATAACAAGCTCATTAGCCAAGACAGAGGCTGTATTAAGTGGTTTTGATGAGGCTTTATTGCTCAACAGACATGGCAAAGTAAGTGAAGCAAGCGGTATGAATTTGTTTATTGTGAGAGATGGTGTACTTATAACACCCGGTGTCGATCAAGATATATTAGAAGGAATAACAAGAGCTAGCATTCTTGAAATTGCAGCTAATCTTAAGATCGAATGTGTACAAAGACCAGTTGATAAAACAGAACTAATGATTGCTGACGAAGTTTTCTTAAGTGGTACAGCAGCAAAAATAACTCCAATTAGAAGAATTGAATCTACAGTTCTTAAAACTGAACGACCAATAATGAAAAAATTAAGAGACAAGCTTACTGCTATAACAGAGGGTAAGGATCATGAGTACGCAGACTGGATTACAAGGGTGGAGATAGAAAAGGTATAAGTAGTAGAATTGTCCCTATATGTCATGCAAATCAACTATTAACTAATCAATGAGGTTGAGATGTCACAACATAAACCCTTTCCCAGAAAAGTTAAGTCATTATTTCTTGACAGGCTAAAATCTGATGATAGCCCAGTCTTACTATTTGATGGTGCTACTGGCACCTCCCTACAGAATCTAAATCTTTCCTTGGAGGATTTTGGAGGAGAGGAACTAGAAGGATGTAACGAAAACTTGGTTTTTTCTTCTCCAAAAGCAGTTGAACAAGTTCATAAGGAATTTCTTGAGGCAGGAGCCGATGTAATTGAGACGAATACATTTGGTTCTACATCTGTAGTCCTTGCAGAATATAATTTACAATCTAAAGCTTATTTACTAAATAAAAAAGCAGCAGAGCTAGCAAGAAAGTTAGCAGACAGATATTCTACTGCCTCTAAACCAAGATTTGTTGCTGGCTCAATGGGACCAACAACAAAATTGCCAACACTTGGTCATATAACATTTGATCAATTATATGAATCATATAAAGAACAGGCTAATGGTCTATATGATGGTGATGTCGACTTATTTTTAATTGAAACATGCCAAGATGTTCTACAAATAAAAGCCGCACTATTAGCAATTGAGGATTTGTTTGATGAAAAAGGTCATAGAAAACCAATTATGGTTTCAATTACAATGGAGACTACTGGCACGATGTTAGTGGGAAGTGATATTGCGTCCGCCTTGACAATATTGCAACCCTTTAATATCGATGTTATGGGTTTAAATTGTGCAACTGGGCCAGAACAAATGAAGGATCATATAAAATACCTATCGGAAAATTCACCCTTTCATTTAAGTTGCATACCAAATGCAGGCTTACCAGAAAATATAGGGGGGAAGGCTCATTATAAATTGTCACCGTTAGAATTAAAAATGCAATTATTTTATTTTATTAAGGATTTAGGAGTAAGGATAATAGGAGGATGTTGCGGTACCACACCTGATCACATTGCTGCTCTTAATAGTATGATAAAGGAAATAGAAAAAGATAAAACAAAAATCAATTTTAAAGAAAAGAAGAAGTGGTTGCCATCAGCAGCATCAATATATAGTACTTGTAATTATGATCAAGATAATTCGTTCCTAATTGTTGGCGAGCGTCTAAATGCAAGTGGCTCAAAAAAAACTCGTGATCTTCTAAATTCGGAGGACTGGGACGGCCTTATAGGCTTAGCTAGACAACAGGTCAAAGAAAATTCGCATTTATTAGACATAAATGTTGATTATGTTGGCAGGGATGGTGTTAAAGATATGAAGGAAATAGTTTCAAGGTTGGCTACAAATGTTGATATGCCCTTAATGCTGGACTCCACAGAATGGCAAAAGATGGAAAGTGGTTTAAAGGTTTTTGGGGGTAAAAGTATTCTCAACTCAACAAATTTTGAAGACGGGGATGAACGTTTTTTTAAAGTTCTTGATCTAGCTAAAAAATATGGATCAGGAATTGTAGTAGGGACAATTGATGAAGATGGTATGGCGAGGACAGCACAGGGGAAATTTGCAATTGCCGAACGCGCTTATAGACATGCAATCAATTATGGAATTCCTCCTTATGAAATATTTTATGATCCCCTTGCCTTACCAATATCTACTGGTTTAGACGAAGATCGAAGAAATGGCCTAGAGACTATTAATAGTATTAAAATGATTAGAGAAAATTTAGCCGGAGTGCATGTAATATTAGGTATATCTAATATAAGTTTTGGCCTATCACCAGCAGCAAGAATAACCTTAAATTCAGTATTCCTTCATGATTGTTGTGCAGCTGGCCTTGATTCAGCGATAGTTTCCCCGGCAAAAATTATTCCCCTTTCTAAAATAAATACCGATCATCAACAGATTTGTAGAGATTTAATCTATGACCAAAGAACCTTTAACAACAATATATGCAGTTATGACCCTTTAAATAAACTTACCGAGCTATTTCAGGGCATAAGTATAAATGATGCCAAGAATACAACAAAATCACTAAGCAAATTACCCATAGAGGAAAGACTCAAACAACATATTATTGATGGTGAACGAGTAGATCTTGAGCTATCACTAGATATTGGTCTAAAAAAGTTTAGGCCACTAGATATTATAAATAACTATTTATTAGATGGAATGAGAGTAGTTGGGGAATTATTTGGATCAGGCCAAATGCAACTACCATTTGTACTTCAATCTGCTCAAACAATGAAGGCTGCGGTTGCCTATTTAGAGCCATATATGGATTCATCGGATGATTCAACTAGATCCAAAGCAAAATTTCTTATAGCAACAGTGAAAGGTGACGTTCATGATATAGGTAAAAATCTTGTAGATATAATTCTTACTAACAACGGATATGAAGTAATAAACCTAGGTATTAAACAAGATGTTAAGTCTATTATAGATGCTCAAAGGAAATATAAAGCAGATTGTATAGCAATGAGTGGCTTGCTTGTTAAATCAACAGCATTTATGAAAGACAATCTTCAAGCATTTAATGAAGCCAATATTACGGTCCCGGTTATTCTAGGTGGTGCAGCACTTACACCTAGATTCGTCAATAATGATTGTGGTTCTGTCTATAAAGGAATTGTTATTTATGGCAAAGATGCTTTTACAGATTTAAGATTTATGGACTCTTATGTTAAAGCTAAAAGTCAGAGTCAATGGAATGATGAGGAAGGCTTCTTAAATGAACAACCTAAGCAAATTGCTGACCTTATAAACAAGTCATCGAAACAAATATCAACACCTGATAACAAACAGAGCCACACTGAAATTAATATGCTAACGACTAAACTAGTTAATTTCAGTAGATCATCGTCTGTAAATCCTGAAAAATCTGTAGCCCCTCCTTTTACTGGCTCAAAAATAGTTACTGCGGCCGAACTTCCAATAAATGTGATTCAGAATTACTTAGATAAAAATGCACTAATGGCAGGACAATGGCAAATGAAAAAAAATAACCAACAAACAAAGGCAGAACATTCACGTTTTCTTCAGGAAGTAGCTGAACCTATTCTTGCTAAGTGGATCAAGAAAATCGAAGAGGAAAATCTTCTGCAGCCGGCCGTTGTATATGGATATTTTCCGTGCGGAAGAATAAAAAATTCACTAAAAGTATTTAGCCCAACAGATAACTCACTACTTGGAACATTTGTATTTCCAAGACAAAAAGGTGGAAATAGATACTGTATTAGTGATTTTTATAATGACCTAATTGATAATCAACCTACAGATTACCTTCCCATGCAGGCAGTTACAATGGGATCAAAAGCCAGCGAATATGCTAACAATCTTTTTAGGAATGATGAATACACGGACTATTTATACTTTCATGGACTAGCTGTACAACTTGCAGAAGCATTAGCTGAACTTGTTCACGCAAAAATCAGACAAGAATGTGGGTTTAGTAGTGAAGAACCCAGTACATTAAGAGAGATTTTAGCTCAAAGATATAGGGGCAGTAGATATTCATTTGGTTATCCAGCTTGTCCAAAGGTTTCAGATTCCAAACAACAACTTAAATGGCTTCAGGCAAGCAGAATTGGACTTTCAATTGATGATAGTGACCAATTACATCCAGAACAAAGTACAACAGCAATTATTTCTCTGCATAGCAAGTCACGTTACTTTAGCGCTTAATTTTCTTATTTATAATTAGTTGAAGTATCATAGTTGAAATTTGCATACAACTAATGACAAATTCAGGTCCAGAGTCAATAGACCAAGCAATTAAAAGTGGCCTTGATTTAGATGGATCAAAAATACCTCAAGAAATGTTAGACCTTTACAATCAAGTAATGGATATTGAATCAAAACGACAACGGAGTGGTGTTACAAAATCAATGAGAAATAGAGTCGTCAGAACAGGTGCTAAACATTACACACAAACACAACTCAATGAAATGCTTACGAAAGCAGGCTGGGAGTGTTTAAAAAATAAGGAAATAGATTTTTTCTATGGGTGATTTACTCCATGTTAATCCTTGCAAAGAGTCTCCATAGTCTCAATGACCTCCTGCTGGAAATCATCAAGGACGTCTGAATCGCTGAGGTCAATGCCTTCACCAGCAGCATTTTGCGCCAGTTCTTGGAAATGGAAAGCTCCTTCTCCATTAGCCAAAAACTCGATTGCAGAGGTTTCTCCACTCTCGCGAAAGGCATCGCAGAGAGCTAGGAATGCTCCGTCTTCAGTGAACT
>QCFZ01000016.1 GCA_003278255.1 Prochlorococcus sp. AG-363-O15 | reverse complement strand
TATCACTAGTAGTTAGATTTTGCCAGCTCCACTGACCCAACACCACAACTCCCAAAAGCTCAAGTAAGCCTGGCAAAACAGGAAGAAGATTGATAGTGTCAATTACTCCTTTAATAATCACCTGGGCAACAATTACAACTGCGATGATTCCCACCGCTTTGCCATATTTCCCCATTTGGCTCCAATCAACCTTATTTAAGGTCTCATTGACTTTGCCCATAACTTGACTGTATCTCTCTGAGAAATTGTTCTCATCGTCTTGACTGACAGTACTTCCCGCAGGGGTAGTGTCGGTATTGGAGACTTGATCTGTCTCAGGACTTGCGTCGCTCATGAACACAACACTGAATGCAATTTGAATTGAGCGTATCGAATTAATCTTTTTAATGCCAGTGCCAAAATAGAGAAAATTCCGAACAAAGGAAATCACCCAGAACTTTTATGGGGAATAGATATATGAAAATGCCAACCCTAATTAAATTCGAAGGCGGTTTAATGGTGAGCCTTTGTGAAAGTCTCCTTGCAGAAGCGCCTGAGGAAGGCTGTGCTTTGTTGCTTGGGAATCAAGAGCTAAGCAGTCTCTATCCAATAAAGAATGATTGGAGAATCAAAAAAGTATGGCCTTGCTGCAATGTCTGGAGTAAGGAAATTTTCAATTTTGCAGACATCTCATCAGAAATAAAAGAAGATCACGAAATGTCCCCATCCAGAAAAACTAGATTTTTAATCAATCCCAAAGAGCACCTAAAAGCTCATCTTTGGGCTAGAAAGCACAACTTACAAATACTAGGGAGCGCACATTCGCATCCACACGGAGTAGCGGTTCCTTCTGCAGTTGACAAAGCATGGACGTTCTCTCCTGGACTTATGGTTATCGTTAGTGCTAGTGGGAATGTACGAGGTTGGTGGATGCAAAGTAATCAAAGTCTTACCCCAAAAGAGGTGGCATGTCTGACTGTGAAGTAAGGCAATGGTCAAATGAGGCTTTTTTGTAATGGAAGACCAAACAAATTCTGGTGATGAACTAACCCAAGATGAATTAGAGCGCTATGCACGTCATATATCTCTTACAGAAATTGGCATTGCTGGTCAAAAGCAACTGAAAAAAAGTTCAGTCTTATGCGTGGGAAGTGGAGGATTGGGATCTCCTCTTCTGCTTTATTTGGCTGCAGCAGGGGTTGGAACTATTGGAATAGTGGACTGCGATTTTGTTGAAGAATCCAACCTACAGAGGCAAATTATTCATAGCACTCATTGGCTAGGTAAAGAAAAAACCAATTCCGCTAGCGCTCGGATAGCCGAAATCAATCCTTTTTGCAAAGTAAATACTTTTAAAGTCTTACTTTCTAGCGAGAATGCTTTGGAAATCATGGCCAAGTTTGACATTATTTGCGATTGCACCGATAACTTTCCAAGTCGTTATTTAATCAATGATGCTTGTGTAATTCTTGGCAAACCAAATGTCTTTGGCTCAGTAGATAGATTTGCAGGTCAAGCAACTGTATTCAATCTTGATAGCACAAGCCCAAATTACCGAGATCTTGTACCTATCCCGCCGCCCCCAGAATTAATTGGTTCATGCGCAGAATCAGGAGTAATGGGTGTTGTCCCTGGCTTAATAGGAGTAATCCAAGCGACAGAAGTGATAAAAATAATTACAAAGATAGGTACTCCTTTAAACGGGAAAATATTAATATTTGATGCTTTAAAAATGAGATTTCGTGAATTGAATCTAGTCCCTAGCAAAGAAAGGTATGTAATCAAAGAGCTAATAGATTATGAAGGATTTTGTGCACCTAAATTAAATTTAGAAGATCAGGCTGAAAATAATAAATTCAAAGAAATCTCAGTCCATGAACTCAAGGGTTTGCTTTCAGATACTAATTCAAAGATTATTTTATTAGATGTAAGACAGCCTTATGAATATAAACAATATTCAATTGAAGGTTCTTACTTAATCCCACTTCAAGAAATTGAAAATGGTAAGGCAATAGAACAAATTAAAGATCTTAGTTCTGGCATGGATCTATATATTCATTGTAAAAGCGGGGCTCGTTCTAAAAAAGCTCTATATGCTTTAGAAAAGTATAATATCAAAGGAATAAATATACTTGGAGGAATTGATGCATGGATAAAAGAGTTTAAATCGTGAACCATAAATGAATCCTTATTGATCTATTGATCAGTAATCAACTCCTCTCTTTAAATCCACACCTTGCTCAGCATAGTGCTTGTGACAAACCATCTCTGAATGTACGCTCGCAAGATCAAAATATGCTGGAGGATGTTTACAGCGTCCAGTAATAATTACTTCCGTCTCAGAAGGCTTTTTAAGCAGTGTTTGTACAATAGGTTCTACAGGCAATAATTCTAAATCTACACTTGGATTAAGCTCATCAAGAATCACCGTTTTATAAAGGCCACTAGCAATTGCAGCCCTTGCAATTTCCCATGCTCTTTCAGCTTCTACATAATCAATAGGCTGTTGTTGTCCTCTCCAGACAATTGCATCACGACCTGATCGAAGATGATCAACTAAGTGGGGATAACTTTCTCTCAAGGCTGCTATTGCCGCATCCTCTGTATATCCACTGCCCCCTTTAAGCCACTGCAAAATCAATACTCTGTGACTCTTATCCTGACTAATTCCTTTACCAATAGCCTGGAGAGCTTTGCCTAAAGCACTTGTAGATTTCCCTTTACCTTCTCCTGTATAAATCTCAATCCCTCCAAGTGCATTAATTGGAATAACCCCTTCTTCTACAAAAGGTCGTCGATGAGCCCTCATTTCCGAATGCAAATCAGCAACTTGAACTAATGCAGCAGGGGCAGCACGACCAGTAACAATTACTTCCATGCCTACAGGCCGATCATTCAATGTTCGGACAACATCATCAATTGGCAATAAACCAAGATCAAGTACTGGATTTAACTCATCAAGCACTACAACAGAATAAAGTGCACTTGCAATAGCTCCTTTTGCAATATCCCAACCTCTTTTTGCTTCCTGAGCATCAAATCTCGTAGCTTCTTCAGCGGTAAAAAAATCTGCTCTCCCGGTTCGAACCTGATCAATCAAGTGCGGGAAACCTTGTTGCAAAGCTTCTATTGCAGCATCTTCGTCATAAGCTCGTCCAGGTCCCTTAAGGAACCTAAGAAGCAATACTCTCGTGCGTTTTTGCTCACAAATTCCTAAGCCAATAGTCCTTAAAACAACTCCAAGAGCAGCTTGGCTCTTTCCTTTTCCCTCTCCATCATAAATATGCAATTGGCCATGAACTCTTTCTTGACTATCAGAAGCAGTAACAATCCCAATACCCTTACCTTTGCCTCTTCTTCGGATAGAAGCACTATTGGTTCCTGCTTGATTAATTCCTTCCGTCTTGGAATCCATGGACGGGTTCGTTTACTGTTGGAGCTTACTTAGATCAGTCAAAGAAGATAGTGTTTTAGAGGCATTTTGGAGTAGCAATGTTTCGTCAGTTGGAACCCTTGCCTGAGGTTGAACAACAGCAACTAAATGCATTGCGATCTTGTTTGAAAAGCCTCAATCAAGTTTGTGTTGCCTATTCTGGTGGAGTCGATAGCACTTTAATAGCAACAATTGCAAGAGAACAACTTGAGTCGCACGCTTTTGCTGTAACTGGTGTCTCGCCTGCATTAGCTCCTTATCTCCTAGAAGAAGCACGAAAACAAGCTGATTGGATAGGCATACGTCATCAAGAGTGTATAACGAAAGAACTACAAGATCCTGCATACAGCAGCAATCCAGTAAATAGATGTTTTGCCTGCAAAAAAGAACTACATAGTCATCTAAAAGATATAGCCAAGGCAGCTAAAGGTTCTCAAGTGGTTGATGGAGTGAACCATGATGATCTTAATGAACATAGACCAGGTATCGCAGCAGCTATACAAGCTGGTGTTCGTTCACCATTGGCTGAATTAAAGATTGGAAAATCAGCAGTTCGACAAATATCAAAATCGTTAGGACTACCTTGGTGGGATAAACCTTCACAACCTTGCTTATCTTCACGCTTCCCTTATGGAGAAAGTATAACCAACAAACGATTAATTCAAGTATCTAAAGCGGAAGAATGGCTAATAGAAAATGGTTTTAAGGAAGTGAGAGTAAGAATACAAGGTCTTTCGGCAAGAATTGAATTACCTGAAAATCAAATCAAAGAAATAATTAGCAATGAGTTAAGACGTAGACAAATTGTTACTCATTTTCTTGATATTGGATTTACTTCAGTCAGTTTAGATCTCGAAGGATTAGTAAGTGGCAAACTAAATCGTCGGGAGAATGTCAAGCAATCACAAAGAAAAAATAAACCAAAGTAAAATCTAATCTTTTAGATTTTACTTGGATTTCTTATAGTTTTCATTAGGGAAGCAGGAGTTTGTCTTTGAAAACTTTTCAATGAATGATGCTCAGCTCCAAGTTCCTTGCATAAAACCTCACAAGCTCTCTCAGGCATAGTGTGGTCTCCACAAGTAAAAACATCGACTGCTGCATAACCATTCTCTGGCCAAGTATGAATTGATATATGTGACTCAGCCAATAAAGCCAAACCAGTAACACCTTGTGGCTCAAATCGATGAGTAATTAAATTTAGAAGAGTTGCTCCAGCAAGTTTTGCTGCTGTTGTGACAATTGTTCTAAGGAAAGCTTCATCATTAAGCTTGGCTTGATCACAATTGTAAAGCTCAAGAATGCAGTGCTTCCCAACCATGTCGGTAACATCTGCAGGGATAAAACTAGTTACTTCATCAGTCTTAGGGTTATTCCATCCAGGGTTGGGATGTAGGCAAGAAAGGATCTGCTCCATCTGGCAATCAAAACGGCTGCTTACCTTAACCGACCTAGCTATTCTCCCTCAATGCTCCAGCTTGAATAATCTGTGAATGCTTGAACCAGTCACCTTCAAATGCCTCGAGATGTGTGGCACTCACCAAACATTGATGCTCTTCTCCAACTGCTTCTAACAGCAACAACTGTCGAGTCTGATCCAATTCCGCGAGCACATCATCTAAAAGCAGTAAAGGAGGCTCCCCACAAAGTTGACTAACTAATTCCAATTCTGCAAGTTTCAAACCTAAAACAAGTGTTCTTTGTTGGCCTGAAGAACCAAATCTTCTAGCAGGCAACCCATTCAAAAGAAAGCTCACCTCATCTCGATGAGGGCCAACTTTGCAATTGCCCAGTTTTTCTTCATCTTCTCTTTGAGATAAGAGCTGCTTTTCAATAGACATTCTCCAGGGTTCTTCTGCCTCTTCCCCTTCTAAACAACTACCTGGTAAATATTCAAGCTGAAGTTGTTCTTCATCTTTACTAAGTAAAGCCTGCCATTTTGCTGCGATTGGTTCTAAATGCATTAAGGCTCTTTTCCTTCTTCTATGGATCCGTGTACTAACTAAAGCCATTTGAACATCAAAAGCATCTAAAAGAGCATCTCTATCATTGGTAGATTCATATTGCCAATGACGCCATATTCGAGTTCTTTGACGAAGTAATTTGCCATACCTGCTAATTAAATCTGAATAAATTGGTTCTAATTGTTGAACTACTCTATCTAACCAATTCCTACGCAGTGCTGGTTCTCCTCGTACTAACTGCAGATCAAGAGCACTAAATCCAACACATCGCAATGGTCCAATTAGATCAAGTTGCCTTGTTAAAGGCTTACCATTTCTTTTTGCTTGTCTTCCGCCTTTTCTACGTAATTCCAATTCAAGAATGTCATTATCTTCTACATGCCCAATCAAAAATGCTTTACTTGCTTCCCAATGAATTAAATCCTGATCGCTACTTGCACGATGAGAACGAAGACTACCTAATAATTCAACTGCTTCAAGAAAATTCGATTTACCAACTCCATTAGATCCAACAATCAATAATCGTTTTTCGAACAACTCCAATTTCAATCTGCTGTAATTGCGGAAAGAATGAAGCTCAAGCTGTTTAAGTCGCATAGTTCCTTTGACGACTTTTGGCTAAGCTAATCTTCATGAGACTGATAAATAATCGGTCTCAAATAGCTGAAAAGGCTTAATTTTGGGCATGTAGCTCAGTTGGATAGAGCATCAGATTCCGGTTCTGACGGTCGGGGGTTCGAGTCCCTCCATGCTCGTGTTTTTCAAAACTTCGTTTTACTAGCGAAGCTTAAAACCCATTGCACGAATTCCACCAGGGTCTAGTAAGAATCCCTGTTCCTGCAAAGATTGCATTGCCATTGAAGGAGCAGAAACAGAAATACTGCATCCAGGCATTTCTCTTCGCAAAATTCCAAGTGCATGATGTATCAAAACATCTAAGAAAATGCCTTGATAACGACCAGGTTGAGCTACAAGATTCCAAAGATTTGCGTTTAACCCTTTGTCACTTGTCGCGCGGACGAACCCTGACAATTTACCAGTAGATTTTTCAAAAATACTTATACATATGCTCTTCTCGAAAGCTAAAGCAAGTTTCTTTGGTGAATGAGTCTCTTCATTACATCGCAAAAGTAACCTGTTAAGTGCTTGAGGAGAAGGAGGCCTATGAAGATCAATCACAAACCCATGAGGTAATCGAGGCGGCTTTGAATTTTGTCGGAGAACAAACAATTTTCAACCAGTATTCCGCATGCCAGCTGCAATTCCATTAATAGTAAGTAATGCTCCTCTTAATAATTCACTTCGACTATAAGTTCGACCACGATCAGAATCAGAGCTTGATATTTCACTAATAGGTGGCTGTCTATTTTGATCTCGAAGTCTACGTAATAAAGCAACTTGCAGGAATCCCAATGGAACTATTGTGCGATTACGAAGATCAACCGACAATTGCAAAGCAGGGTCGGCTTCTAATAATCTTGTGTTACCTGTTATATCAAGAATTAATCTTCTTGTAAGGCTATATTCTTTCGAAATAATGTCAAAAATAGAATCAAAAGGATCTCTATTCTCTTGACTACCAAGACTGATCATATAATGATTTGCGAGTTCTAGATCAACTTTTGAAAGTGTCATCTCTACTTTTGAGATCAACATTCTAAAGAATGGCCACCTTTGATGAAGCCTTTGCAATAAAACTAACTGCTCAGCATCTGCCTCAACTTCAGCCGCCAAAGCCGTCCCAACACCAAACCAACTAGGCAAAAGAAATCGACTCTGTGTCCAACCAAAAACCCAAGGAATTGCTCTTAAGCTTGACAAATCTTTTGCACCACTTTTACGCCGAGCAGGGCGACTTGAAATCTGCAATTTACTTATCTCTTCAATTGGAGTGACCTCCTGAAAAAAAGCAACTAGATCCGGATTGTCATAGACAAGAGCTCGGTAATGTTCTCGAGATTTCCTTGCTAATCTTGTCATTAGTTGATTCCAACTAGGGGTTGCATCTAATTGATTAGTTACTAAACTATTTTGCAAAACAGCAGTAGTTACTGTTTCAAGATTATATAAAGCAAGTTCAGGAAGACTATATTTAGAAGCAAGAACTTCTCCTTGTTCTGTAATTTTTATTCTCCCTTGAAGAGTTCCACTAGGTTGAGCAAGGATAGCCTGATAAGCAGGTCCACCTCCCCTACCAACAGAACCACCACGACCGTGAAATAATCTCAATGCTACTCCTTGTCTGCTAGCTAAATCTTGCAGAGCAATTTGTGCCTGATGAATCTCCCAATTACTCGAAAGGAAACCCGAATCTTTGTTGCTATCTGAATAACCCAACATAAGTTCTTGCAACGGTTGAATCTGTTCTCCTACACGAGGCAACAAATTTCGATAAACACTTGATTGAAATAACTCTTCCATTACAGAAGGAGCCCGTTGAAGATCCTCTACTGTTTCAAACAAAGGAACAACTAATAAATCAGCTGTTTTTGCTGCGGGGTCAACCAATCCTGCTTCCTTTGCAAGCAAAAGAACTTCAAGAAGATCAGAAACTGTATGACTCATTGATATCACATAAGTACGACAAATTCGACTGCCAAATTCCTCTTGCAATCGATTAAGCATGCGAAAAACAGATACAGTTTCTGCAGTACTTGGAGACCAAACAACAGAAGAAGGAATCAATGGACGCCTAGTTTGAAGTTCTTGCATTAACCAATCAATGCGCTCATCCTCACTCATATCGCCATAAGCTTTAGAAAGATTGAGGAATTGAGTAAGTTCATCCAATGCATCACTATGACGAGTACTTTCCTGACGTATATCAAGACTTGCTAAACAAAATCCAAATATATGGACTTGCGTAAGAAGAGTATCTAATGGTTCACAACTCAGGTTTGTACTTACAAGACTATTGCGTATTAACTCCAGATCACCTCGAAATTCTGCTACCGAACAATAATGAAGTGCCTCGCCTATATTCGAACTTTGGCTTACAGAGTTTAAGCCTTCAGGAGAAGTTTTCCAACCTGCTTCTGCAAGTTGTTGATTACGCTGTTGAGTTAAACGTAGTCTTTCTAATGTGTAACTCAATTTCAATCTATATGGTTCTAAGCGATATCTTGCTGCTCTCTCTTCATAAATTTCCGGGAAACGAAGTCTATCCATTTCCAAAGACTCTAAAAGAGGAGCACTTACCTGACTCCACTGCATTGAGATACTTAATTGATCTCTTAAATTATTAACTGCACTTACATAGCGCTCTAACATTAATTGACGCTGATAGCAAGCTGTCCGCCAGGTGATCTCAGGGGTGACAGATGGATTCCCATCCCGATCTGAACCAACCCATGATCCAAATGTGCAAAAAGCTTCTTGAGGAATTTGCACATCAGGATAGCTACCTACTAAGGCCGACGAAATACGTCTACGCAATTGAGGCATAGCATCAAACAAAACCTGTTGAAAATAATGAAGTGCATAATCAACCTCATCTAAAACAGTTGGCTTAAATTGATGCAATTCATCAGTTCTCCACCACAATCTAATCTCTTCTTCTAATTGAAGTCTAAGAATCTCTTTTTCCGAGGCTGAGCCAGACTGATTTGATTGCAATTGTTGTAGAAGTGTCGCAACTCTACGTTGCTTATGTCGAACAGTATGACGAACAATCTCAGTAGGGTGTGCTGTAAATACTAACCTAATATCCATCTCCTGAAGCAATTTCTCAACCTGTGCTGGAGGAACATTTAAACGACGCAATCTTTCAAAAAGCTGACTAAATGTTGCAGGAGCTGTTTGACTTGCTAAAGGTGGCGCGAAAGGGTCTAATGAATCATCATTAGACCCTTTCTTTTGACCTTTATTAATGCTTTCAAGATAACTATCTTCTTCAATACGCTGTTCAAGAATATTCACTAATTGAAAATAAAGAGAAAAAGCCCTCGCCGCAGAAATTGCTTCTGCTAAATCCATTTCTCTAATCAAAAGAACAATAGCGTTTAAATCCGCTTCTTCTAATGCAATTGGATCACTCAGTTCTTTAAGACGTAATAGTCGCTCTGTTTGCTCAGGAGGGCATTCGCTCCTTAAAACTGTTTGCCAAAGATCTTCTACCAATTTCAACCTATGCTGTAAAAGACGGCTTTGAGGATGTTCTCCGATTGAAGAAATATAAGAATTTATTTCAGAAGAAGATGGCTGTCTATGCATATTAGGAATGTCAGATTTACTCATACTCATCAGAAGATCACTTGAGTTTGAGAGATGTCTTCTTCAACCTGCATTTCACAAATAGTCTGCTGAAGAACATCAGCAACAGATTGGCCTTTTGCACATGCGTCTAGCCACTGCATGGCCTGATTACCGTTTTCTAAAACAGAATTGATAGGTGCCAGAAGTTGGTTCATATTCATTTCACTTGCTATTGGTTGGACCTCTTCTAGGATTTGATGAATCCAATCCCTGCATTGGATTGGTTCTTTATCGCGCCAATGGTGCAAAGTTGCATTTAAGCTCCTCTCAGCGGCCGCCATATCATTCATATCACTTAATTGGGCGATTTCATGAGTATTAAGTTGACTTGTTTTCAAAGGATCAAGCTCATTTGGACTCTGGAACAAACTCAAAACACGTAGTTCTAGCAAAGTAGTGATCGCTAAAAGTAAATCGCAATCAGTAATTAGATCGCAAATTCTTAATTCCAATCGGTTCAGTTCATAAGGACGACGAGGTCCATTTGGCCTAACAGATGTCCATAGATGACGTTCATTGCGCATAAGGCCAGTCTGAAGTTGATCTTCTATCCAACTGACATAGTGAGCATGATTCAAAAATAAGGGGACCTTGTTTGGAGTAAGGGGAAATTGAAGCCATCTTTGTGAATGAACTCCAGTAGGCACACCATCTAAAAATGGAGAACTAGCACTAAGAGCAAGAAACAATGCTGCTTCACATCTAACCAGACGTAAGGCTGCAAAAAGCAATGAAAGATCTTCTATGCCTAAGTTAATATGAATACTTGCAGTGACCACACGAGTACCATAAGTATTTTCTATGAAATTGTGATACGGATTCAAAGGGTCCGAACGTTGAAAAGACTTACTATCGCCTAAACTTAAAGTACTACCAGGCAAAATTGTAAGTTCTTTTGAAAACAACCAATTTCTAAGTTTTCGTCTTGGCACTAATAATGCTTCTTTTATTAGATGATATTCATATTCAGGATTAGTTATATATTCAAGATTCCGATTATCAGGTTCTTTTACAAAATCAGTTAAATCTTTTGTAATCGCAGAAGCTACACCAACATGTTCACCTGTATCAACTCCTGTAAAGAGCTCTACTTCAAAACCTTTGAGCAAAAGTTTATTGGTCATGATTGAAGCGACTCAAGAGATCCAATAGCTGCAAACATTCCTCTTGCTTTATTAATTGTTTCCTGATATTCGGCTTCAGGCACTGAATCAGCTACCACCCCAGCGCCTGCTTGTACCGAGACAACCCAATCACCATCAGAGCCCTCAGAAACAACCATTGTACGTATTGTTATTGCTGTATTTAATGCCCCACTTAAATCAAAAGATCCATACACTCCTGAATATGGGCCACGTGGATCTTTCTCTAACTGATTAATTAATTGCATAGCTCTAATCTTTGGTGCTCCGCTTACTGTTCCTGCAGGGAATGATGCAATTAATAAGTCCCAGACATCCATATCTCTTTGAAGTATACCTTGTACTTCACTAACAATATGCATCACATGAGAATATCTTTCTATTATCATTAATTCATTAACCTCAACAGTTCCAGGTTTACACACTCGACCCAAATCATTTCTACCTAAGTCTACTAACATTACATGTTCGGCTCTTTCTTTTGGATCAGCCAATAAATCTTTTTCCAATTGATAATCTTCCTTTTGATTTAAACCACGTGGACGAGTACCTGCAATAGGTCTAAGGCTTGCCCTAATCCCTTCTTCACAAGGTTCCGCTTTTACCATTACCTCAGGACTTGAACCTATTAACTTCCAATCCCCAAAATCAAAAAAAGCCATATAGGGTGATGGGTTGACCATTCGTAAGCTTCGATAAAGGTCAAAAGGATCTTGATTCACTTGAGTGTCAAATCTTTGACTCAATACAAGCTGAAAGACATCTCCACAAGCTATATGTTCTCGAGCAATCTTTACTGATTCCTCAAAGTCTGATTGATCAAAATTACTATTAGTTGAGGGGATGAAATCTGAATTAGCTTTCCAAGTTAATGGCTTAATATCCGGTAAAGGGCTTTGCATAGATTGTTCAAGATCATATATCCGCCTCAAGACTTTTTCTAACACAGAATCAGGTGTATTGTCTCTAGTTAAATCTCCATAAACAACAGCATTAATTAAACGTTTGACTTGATCAAATATCAAAATACTATCCATGAACATCCATATGCCATCCGGTAGATCTTTTTCAGACCGAGCATGAACTGGAACAGTTGATTCTATCCACTCGATTAATTCGAATCCCCACATGCCATATAACTGGCCCAAAGGTGGTAATCCGGGTAATGCAAAAGATTTATATGGACTGAGCCATTCTCTTAATCCATCAAAAGGATTACCTATGAATTGATCTTTTTGCCCATCTCTCCAGACCCTTGTCAAATGATCCCCTCGGGCTGTTGCTGTCCATAAAGGATCACAAGCAACAACACTCCATCTACCTATCTTTTCACCACCTTCCACTGACTCAAGTAAAACCCCTGGAGGTTTCTCATGAGCAATCTTTAACCAAGTTGTCAAAGGAGTTTCTAAATCAGCTGGCCAACTATGAGCCAATGGAATGAAATTGAAACCCGTGGCGGCTGCCTCTAAAAACGAGGCATTTTCAGAGCTGAGCATGAGAGGATCATCGCAGCCTGAGCCGACAAGTTAAAGAGTTAGGAGAGCGGAGAAAAACTGTCTAAGCGTCGTAGCTAGTTTTTCCTGTGAATTTCACACTTGCTGGATTTGGATTTTGTCCAATGCGACGAGGATTGTGATTCACGATTGGTCTCCCCTCATTTACTTTCTCAGGGAAAACTCCATCCTTCGGATGAAGGAACTCGGTGTCGCCACCAGGGAAAATGCGATAAATCTTGTAATCCTCAATTCTTGGCTTAAAAGTCCTTAGTTGAGTACCAAGGGCCAAGCATTGCTCCTTGCGAGCAAAGTACATGAGGTTCTCACCTTCATTCATTAACGCAGCACCACCGGTAGGTAGCTCAAAGGCTTGAGCCTTTGAGCTGGACCAAGTAATGGCGTATTTTTCCTCGGTTTCGGCAGCATTGAGAAGCCCACCGGTGCTGCCGATGCTTTGGGGGAGATTTCCTTTCAGGGCCTGTTCTGTCATGGCTGTCCTAGTAAATCGGCTGCCGTTACGACTTGAACGTAGCACCAGGTTTTAGGACCTATGGCACTAGTGGGGTACAAGCTTCACACCCGTCAACATTGGAGAAGCAAAAAACAGTCAATATTTAGGCTCAGCAATTGGGAAAAAAACCGTTAATGCACTGTCTCTGCGATGAGCAAGCCGGCCCCCCAAACTTGCCAACAATCTTTGAGTGGCAGTCAAACTCAGCTGAAGACTTCCTGTACTCGGATTCCAACTGAGCACTGTTCCAAGATCAGCATTTGGCTGAATTCCAGATTTTTCTTTTTTGTGAGAATTAGAAAACTTACTCTGAATTTGTAGCTTTAGTCGTTGACCTGCAGGCCGAAGCTCAAGAGAAAGAATCTCCCCAGGCTGCAAACCCCTACTACTTTGATCAATCAAACCACCCAGCATCAACTCCAGCCGCTCTGGATTACTAAGGACTTCTGGTAAGTCAGGAGTTATGTCAATTACAAGGTTGATTCCACGACGCTTTAATTGCTCAGTCCAAGTTGGGTGCAGCATCTCAAGCATGCTCCCAAGATTTGTGCTGGCGAGCATGGAATCCCTAGGTGTGTCACGCTGAAGTTCAACTGCATTAAATATCAAACCAAATCTGTCAATTTGCTCAGTACACTCTGCATCTATTTGCCTAAGACGATTTAATACCAGCTCAGGGAGATCAGTACGTCTAAGAATTGAACGAATAAGTGTGCGAATAGTGGCAAGTGGAGTTCGGACTTCATGAGTAAGTGCTTCTAAAAGCGTTATCTCCCCACTTGTTTCAGCAGTTACATTCCCTAAGGCAGATTGATTAGGAAGAGCTTGAATAGTCAAACTAGGGGCCATTCCAGCCAATCTTGTTGAGAGAAATGGCCAAAAGGATCTTTGCAAAAGGTCATTACTTCTTAAAGGACCTAAATCAGCAAGTGCTTCTCGAAGTTTCTCACCTTCTTTTGGATCTTCATTTTTCAACCTCAAGTCCAGCATTTGTAGTAGCACACTAAAAATTTCTTGATCACTTCTCACCAACAAATTTCTTTGCCCAGGTTCACCTTGTAAAGCCAATGCTACTTGTATTTCAGGAGTGATAATTATTAACAAAGGATCATGGCCATCCTCTGCTAAAAGGGGTAAGCGCCTATAACTTTCTATAACTTTTGGTTTAGTTTCTTTAACAGCTCTATCACCACTAGGAGGCAAAAATCCATTTTGTTTTGAATGAAAATTTTCTAATTCTTCAGGAGCCCAAACCCATCCTTGAAAACGATCTAATAATTTAGGTTCATACAATGCTGGTAAAGGGGATGCTAGCCACAAACCTTTGCTTGAATTCATTGGCAACAAAATATCTTCCTGCAAAGTTTCTAAAGCAGCCCACCAAAGTCTTCTCACAGTAGGTTCATCAACCCTACCTATTGGTATACCTTCAGCCATGCGTTGCTGAATGCTACTAATAGTTACCAAAGGGTTCACAAGTTTCGACTTAGAAAATGAGCTCGTCTAGCCACTGAAATGCACAAACCAAGAGCAATAAAACTGACTATTAATGAAGTCCTTCCATAACTCATAAAGGGTAATGGTATACCAGTCACTGGGCCCAACCCTATAGTCATAGAGATATTTACAATGACTTGAAACATCAACATTGTACAAACACCAATTACAACTAAAGATTCAAAATCTGTGCGTGCTTGTCTAGCTACTTTAAGAAGCCTAATCATAATTAACAAGAACCCTAACAAAACAATCATTGTTCCTAAAAAACCCATTTCTTCTCCTAAAGCACTAAAAATAAAATCTGTATGTTGCTCAGGAATAAAGCGTAATTTCGTTAATTGACCTTGTAGTAAACCAGTCCCAAAAACACCTCCTGA
This sequence comes from Prochlorococcus sp. AG-363-O15, assembly GCA_003278255.1. Classification (GTDB taxonomy): domain Bacteria; phylum Cyanobacteriota; class Cyanobacteriia; order PCC-6307; family Cyanobiaceae; genus AG-363-O15. The sequence continues at coordinate 7,972 of QCFZ01000016.1, read as the reverse complement.
ACCAATCCCTACTGTACTTTGCAAAAGGTGATAACCACCACCAAGAGGATCTTTAGTGGGATCAAGAAAGAGAACTAAGCGATCTCTTTGATAATCCTTTAATACATTTAGCCATAACCATGGAGTAACCAATGCGATAATGGTCTGCAAAAACATAGTAATTGCACTAGCAAGCCACTTTTGATTAAAAGAACGAAATGCTAAAAATCCCATTACAGGTATCCATATCAGTAGAAGCCAAGGCAATATTCCTGCTAATACAACAGTAATCAGAGTGAAGACAACTATTAAAGCCCATTCCAAAGGCATACCAGACCAATAAAGCATTGTAATTAACATTGCTCCAAATACTAATGAAGTACCTAAGTCAGGCTGAACAAATACCAATAACCAAGGAAAAATAATAACTAAAATAGGTCTCATCAAATCCTCTGGTCGCAAAACTCTATGGCGATCAAGAACTCCGGCAAGCAATAGAATTACTGATAGCTTTGCAACTTCAGAAGGCTGAACATTTATACCTCCAATACTTAACCATCTCTGCGCTCCTAAAGCAGATGTACCAAGGAATTTGACTGCTATCAAACTACAAATAGTCACCAAATAACAAGGGAATAAGAATGGGCGAATTCTCTCTAAAGGTACCTGAGCTAAACCAAGTGCAAAAAAAATGCCTATTAATCCCGTAATCCAATGCTGATACCAATCTGCATAATTAGCCTGACGCTGAGTACTAGCTATCAAAACACCTGATAAAAAAACAAAGCTAATAGGAATCCCCCAAAGAATTAAATCGTATTCTTTCCATTTTTTTCTCAAACGACCTGCTCGCTTAACTAGATTATCTTTTCGGCCTGATTCGAAAATTGAAAGCATTTTTAAGAAGATTTAATTAGATCTTCATGAAGACGTTTAGCTAATTCCTTAAAGATCTCAGCACTAATGGAATTAGGTCTGCTATTTACTATTGGATCACCTTCACTATCACTTTCCTCTAAAGGCATTTCCATAGGAACTTTTGACAAAAGTGGTACAGAGTTCTCAATAGCAAGCTTTTCTCCACCACCTTTACCAAACAAAGCATAACTACGGTCTGGTTGATCAGGCGGAACAAAGGCAGTCATGTTTTCAACAACGCCTAGAATAGGTACTCCCATTTGTTTAAACATTGCCAACCCTCTTCGTGCATCTTGAAGAGAAACTTTTTGAGGAGTTGTAACTATTACCACTCCTGCCATAGGAACTGCTTGAGCTAAAGATAATTGTGCATCTCCTGTTCCAGGGGGGAGGTCTACTACTAATAAATCACGATCGCCCCAAGAGACTTGGTATAAAAACTGTCTAATAATCCCATTTAGCATTGGTCCTCGCCAAATAACAGGTTGATTCTCATCAATCAAAAAACCCATTGAAACCATTGCTATACCACAAGTTTCTATGGGGGTCATCTGCTGCTCAGCCCCACTTCCAGTGACTTCTGGTATTTGATCTTCAACACCAAGCATTGTTGGGGTATTGGGTCCATATATATCTGCATCTAGCAATCCAACCTTTAAACCTTGATTTGCGAACGCACAAGCAAGATTGACTGCCACTGTGCTTTTACCAACACCCCCTTTCCCACTGCTGACAGCAATGACATGTTTAATGCCTGGTATTTCCTGAAGCTCACCTGGTTGTCCATGGCCAGCTTGACCAATAGGTGCCTGACTAGGAGGATCGCCAATTTCAATCTGTACTTCGTTGATTTCCTCTATTTCTAGTAGGAATGATCTGGTTTCTTGAGCTATGCGATCTCTTTGACTATTTGCAAAATTAGGTAACTGCAAACGAATAACAGCCTTAGGAGGATTCACGCGTAGCTGATCAAGCCATCCAAGTTCCACGACTGAGCGACCAGTCCCAGAATCCTTAATCTGATCAAGTGCTAGACGTGCCTTTTCGGCAGTTGTCATTACCTTCTCTTGAAATTCGATTGATCCTAGGTGCGAGGCCTAGTGACGTAGCCTGAAGAATAGAGAAAATTACGTACTGGCAATAAAAATCAGAAATAACCCTCATTCCATATAAGTTTTAACAATGCTCAGCTCCTTCTTTAACCGTCTAAAGACTGCAAGCAGTCAGAACCCTAATAAAGGCGCATTTAAAAAAAATCCTGTGAAAACAATTTCTTTGCCTCCTAAAGATTCTCGCGAAAAAGCCAAATCACTAGTAGTTGGATTACAAGATGAAATCTGCTCAGGGCTAGAGCTAATTGATGGCGAAGGAAAGTTCCAAGAAGAAACATGGGAAAGACCCGAAGGAGGTGGTGGAAGATCCCGGGTAATGAGCGAAGGAAGAATTTTCGAACAAGGCGGCGTGAATTTTTCCGAAGTCCAAGGAGAAGAACTCCCTCCCTCAATTCTGAATCAGAGACCAGAAGCTAAAGGCCATCCATGGTTTGCGACTGGAACCTCAATGGTCTTACATCCACGTAATCCCTATATACCAACTGTTCACCTCAATTATCGATATTTCGAAGCAGGACCAGTTTGGTGGTTTGGCGGAGGAGCCGATCTCACACCTTTTTATCCCTTCCTGGAGGATGCTAGACACTTTCACCGAACCCATAAAAACGCTTGTGATTCAGTAAGTCCTGAACTCCACAAAGTTTTCAAACCATGGTGTGACGAATATTTTTTCCTAAAGCATAGAAATGAAACAAGGGGCATTGGTGGAATTTTCTACGACTATCAAGATGGCACTGGAGTTTTATACAAAGGTCAAAATCCTGATGGTCCTGCAGCAACTATTTCCAAAGAACTAGGAACACATCCTAAAAGCTGGGATGAACTATTTGCTCTTGCAAAAGCATGTGGTAAAGCTTTTCTACCATCTTATTTGCCAATAATTGAAAAAAGAAAAAACTATGAATATGGAAGCAAAGAAAGACAATTTCAACTTTATAGAAGAGGAAGATATGTTGAGTTTAATTTAGTCTGGGATAGAGGAACAATTTTTGGTCTGCAAACAAATGGACGAACTGAATCTATTCTCATGTCATTACCACCATTGGCACGATGGGAATATGGTTATAAAGCAGATCATGGTTCTAGAGAAGAACTTCTAACAGACTTATTTACGAAGCCTCAAGACTGGTTCAATGATAAGGAGATTGAAGAACGTTGTCATAATCATCAAGCCTTTAATTAATCCTCCTCTTCCATTGATAAGCCAATAAGTAATGCTTTGACTATTTCTAATGAAATAGCATTTATCGTATCTTCTCTAGAATTAATATTACGTAAACTAGCCTCTAATCTACCTTCTAACTTACCTATCTCAAGAACCCTAATCTCTCTTCTAGGTGCTCCAAGACCTCCTCTAAAAAAAAGAGGGTAACGTCCAAATCTATTAGCCAAACTCTCATCAACTTTATTTAAATTGCGTGTTATAGCCGGAATTAAACCTGACCCAAAACCATGCTCTCCATATGAATCGAAATGAATTTCAAGTGGATATCCTCCTGATCTTGCATGACGGGCACCCACCGACCAATTTGTTTTTGGATGATTGCCATCAACAATATTTCTAATACCAGGATCATAAGCAGCAATATTCAACCCTTTGGTTTTTCCTATTCGTGCTACTGCATCTCGAATGCGAAGGTTCCAAAACAATTCATCACTGATTTTTGAGTCCATAGGCAATGCCCCTTTTAAAGCAACTGCTTCCCCTGAAGTGCCAGATCCCGCTAAACCTTGCGAATCAGCATGCCCTGCCATAACTAAAATAGACAAGGTTTTTGATACTTCTTTGTCACCAAACCAATGGCTATTCAGACGTACGCTTGGTCCAATAAGATCATCAGAGAGATCAGTTAAAGAGTTCTCTGCAGTACTCTTATTGATAAGTAAAAAAGATAATGCTACAAGAAATAATCCGAATCTAGATAAAATCTTGAGCAGAAAATATTTTAAATGCATATGTTAAATCGGAGATGATAAAAGTGAACCATCACTAGCAAGTTGCAAGCTTTTGGCTAGCTCTTTTTCCATCGCAATGAGTTCATCACGATGTGCTCTGAGTCTTATTTTACTTCCTTCATTATTATCAACACTCATCAATCTTAATTCTAAGTCTTCAATTCGTGAAGACTTTCTTTGATAAATCATGCCAGCAGCTGGACCTCCAATAAATGCCAAGAATAGAGGCCACCAACCTAAAGAAGGAAAAAGCTGTCTTAAAACCAACCCTAATGAACCCGCCCCAAAGGCACCAATCAAAGCCAACAAAGCGGCTAAAAAAGCGCTAGAAGTCACGCTCCCATTAAATCGAAGCACTTGCCTATCAGCATCACCTCCATCTCGCTTCCAGCCACGCTCTTCTAGCCAAAAACTAATTCCATTCAAAACCTCTAGAGGAGGTAACGGTGAATAAACATCTACAACAGTGGTTCGGTCCTTACTAGCTGCTCTCAGAAAAAACACCAACCCTATCGCCAATAAAAGAGTCAACAAAAGTGTTGAAGAGAAAACCGATGTCATTTGGAAATTCTGTACGGACATGCTTTAAACCATTTCTAAGACTTTTCAACACCAAAAAACCAATCAAGGCTTAATAAAATCAATTAGTTGACTTTCCACATGAAGTACCTTTATTAGAAAAAGAATTCAGAACCATTGCTTTATAGATCAATTCTTCTTGAAAAACTAATCGCAATTCTGAAACCATCCCGTCCTAGAACAAAAAACCTTCCCAAGCTTTGTCACTATCAAACTTATGGCTGACTTACCTCACGCTCCAAAAAGTTTTCATGTGTTCGATGGAGATCTTGACGAAGATTATGCTGAAAAATTCTCCATGTCCTCTGCACTAGGTATCGACACAGAAGCAATGGGCCTTATCCATGGACGTGATCGTCTTTGCCTAGTCCAGATTTGTGACGAATCAGACAATGTGGCTTGCGTGAGAATAGGGCTTAACCAAGTGTCAGCACCAAGATTAAAAGCCTTAATGGAAGCGCCTTCAATTGAAAAGGTATTTCATTACGCAAGATTCGATATTGCTGCTTTAGCAAGTGGTCTTGATATAGCAGTTAAACCTATTTTCTGTACAAAGATTGCAAGCAAGATTGGCCGTACCTATAGCCCAAGACATGGACTCAAAGAAGTTATTTTGGAACTAGTAGGAATAGAACTTGATAAACAGGCACAAAGCAGTGATTGGGGCCGAGCAGACCAACTAAGTGATGCACAATTAGCTTATGCAGCCAATGATGCTCGTTTTCTTCTTAAGGCAAAAGATGAACTTGAAAAGATGCTAAAAAGAGAAGGGCGTTGGGATCTTGCTCAACGCTGTTTTTCATGTGTTTCAGTAATAGCCGAACTAGATAGGCTGCGATTTAATCAGGTTTTTGAGCACTAAAACCCCTAATCTTCTACCATAAAGTTTTCATCTTCTGCTAAAGCTTCTAGAAGCTGATCTAGTTGAAAAGCTGAACTATTTTCTGTTTTCGTGCAACTCTGCTGAGCCTTTTCTAGTAATCGTTCTGCAATTTCCTTACGTGATGGAAGGTCCCTAGCTCCTTCTCGACTAGCCACAAGATCAACTTGACGCCTAGCAGAAGCAATACTGACACTTAAGCATGCTGCCAGTTCAGCGCAGATCTTTACATAGCCATGGTCCTCAATAGCCGCCATTTAATGAGTGCTCAAGAAATCTAATTATTAGTCTCTTGTAAATAAATCACAGTCTAATGCCAATGTTCAAACAAACATAATGAAACAAGATCAGCCAAATACTTACTCCCTCCAATCGAGCCCATTCTTTTTGCTCCGATTTTTCCTGTTCGTTTTCTCAAATCCCTATCTTCCAGAAGCAATTGCAAAGTTTGAGCAAATTCATTAAAGCTCTTACAAGGCTTTACTGCTCCACCTAAAAGTCGGCTTTGTCTCTTTGCAAAACCATTCTTGAATTGAGGTCCTTTCCCTGGCAAGGAAAGAGCAGGAATCCCTAAACCAACTAATTGCTCAGTTGCGGTACCTGCATTAGCAACACCCACTTCAGCCCATGAAGCCCAAGTAGTGAATTGACCAGGTCCTAAAAGAACCTTTTGAATACCTTTAATCCAACAAGCCTTAGCACCAAGAGATTCAAAATTATTTTCATCTAATCGATATCCCATTAGCTCTAAGCTTTTTGCAAGCTGCTGACAATCAGGCTCTGCACCAAGTGCCACTAAAAACACTAAAGGTTCTTTATTCAGTAAGAAACTTGCTCCTTTAAGTAATCGCTGAAAATTGACTTCTGCTTCGGGCATGCGACTACCACAAAGCAACAACACCCTTCTGTATTTCTCTAAAGCAACCGGATAATCATCAATCTGCAACCCATCCATCATTGGATTTCCAGGAGCTTGAGCTTTTACTCCATGCCTACGTAAACCTCTTGCCGTTAATCGATCACGAACTGCAACCATTTTGCATCGCGAAGAACGCATAAGAATCCACTCCCAAGGATCCCACTCTGTTCCTTTAAATCTGTGATAAAAATCACTTAAAGCATTACCAGGTCCACTTCGCCATGTGTAATCACTCTTAGGAGTACCTATAAAGGCGTAACAAGCTCCACTAGACCAAGCAAAAAACAAAGGGAGCAGATCACCAACGGCCAAAATCACTCGTCTATTGCGAGCCGCATCCAAAACAGTCAGCCAATGCTGAAAACTAAGAATGAAAAGACCTGCTAGCAAATCTGCAACAAAGCCCTTCAAGCTTTGATTACTAAACCCACCACTGGGGAGTCGCTTAGTTGGACCAATCTTTTTCAGCCATCCTTGCGAAATAGCAACTTCAAACGCTCTACCTTCTCCGACTAGTGGAAGAACTTCAAATAAATAATTAGGACTGACCTGATGTAAAGCCTCAAGAATGCGAAGCGCTATCAAGTCTTCGCCATGCCCATTAGAAATAACCAATAGGACTGCATTACTTTGGCTGATACGATCCGCTGGGGAGAACACTCTCTTTGGCAAGGCGGCATGGCCAAGCGGTAAGGCAGAGGATTGCAAATCCTTTATCCCCAGTTCGAATCTGGGTGCCGCCTTCTTACCTTTCTTCTGACCGATCCCTGTGATCAGTTGCAAGAACTCAATTATTAGGTCTCTCTTCCTCATTAAGCGCGATAGGTGAACGTTAGGTGAATCGCTATTTACCTTCCTATTTCCAGTATCTCAAGAAATGCCTACTCAGACAGGATGGAAAGAGTCCAAAAGAGTCTGAAAGGATGAACACAATTCCCAATAAGAAGGGCGGGGTATTTCGATCCCGCCCTTTGAGTCAAGCACTAATTTTTATGTACACCGTGCTTGGACTCTTAAACCATGTCTAAGCAGAACAACAGCAAACGTCAGTAAGTAAAGATGCTTATTGTCCACCATTGCAGAAATGCACCGCAGAAGATGCGTTCCTACCATTTGATCTGACCTCTTCGACACAGTCATTAAATACCATTGCTTCTTGTTTTAAGGAGCAAAAACTAATAGCAATTGCCGCCAACGAGATTGCAGAAACAACACTAGTTCCTAATTGCAGCAAACCATAAGCAAGCATTGCTCCTTTCTTATTGCCACAATTTTTTTTGTCATTTTGTGTAGCTTCACTCATTGAGCTAAATAATAATTAATCAATAGCCTATGCAATCATTCTAATTTGTGGGAGAAGAAAAAGATAGAGAAAACCGTAAACACAAAAAATCTGAATTAGCCTTACTGATCAATTCAAAATCACTAGTCAAGGGATCTTTCTAAAGAGCAATTACAGAACAAGTTCTAAGCATACAAAGCCATAAAATGAAACACGCCTAAAGAGATAACGCTTTATCACATTCGGTTGATTTAGATGGGGCCAAAGGAATTCTGGCTCTAAAATCGGATTTATTGATCACTACTATTTAGCTATGCAACCTCAAGACAATCTCTATGCCTGGTTTG
>QCFZ01000015.1 GCA_003278255.1 Prochlorococcus sp. AG-363-O15 | reverse complement strand
CTCAATATTTGCAAGCACAGGTAAAAACCTATGAAGCTCTCCATATAAACGCATATCAGCGAGGACCTCACTTCGATATGCCTTTAAAGAACAGCCATAATCGTGTAAACGAATCCCAGTAACACGTCCTATCAGGCGATTAGCAATTTTTGAAGGCAATTTACGTTGCAAAGCTGCATCTCTCCTTTCAAACCTCCACCCACTAACTAAGTCATAGCCTTCTCTCAACTTTGCTATAAGCAAAGGAATATCAGCAGGATCATTCTGCAAATCACCATCTAGACTCACAATTATCTCGCCAATAGCCACATCAAAACCAGCTGCCATAGCTGCTGTTTGCCCATAATTCTTTCTAAGCAAAACGCCAACCAATTCTGGAACTTCATTGCTCAAATGCGCTAGAACCTCAGCACTGTTGTCATTAGATCCATCGTTAACCAAAACCAATTCAAAACTTTCAGGAGTTGGTCTTAGCGCTTTCAGCAATTGCTGAACAAGCTTGGGGAGACTTTCTTCCTCGTTATAAATAGGAACTACTACCGACAGATCAAGGCGAGGAGTCATCTAATCATTTCTGCTTTAACAGCAACTTAGCCATTTACTTCAAGGAAGGGTGGTGCCGTCATGACATCTTGCTACTCTTCCAACACAACGCAACCTAGATCGGTAGTAATACGAAACTGAATCTTCTACTGACGGGAAAAGTCGATTCGAACCAATACCATTGTTACCATTAGCTTTGCCTGAACTATGAAAATAACGACCATCGCCGATATATATAGCTACATGATCACATCTTTGAGAAGTGCCAAAGAACAAAAGATCACCTAGCTGCAAAGGTAGGCAATCATCTAGCTCATATGACACAAACGAGCAAAATCTTTCTTGTTGATAAGCATCACGTGGCAACCAAATATCTTCACTAGCAAAAGCTGATTGAACTAATCCAGAGCAATCAAAATCTGGCCCTAAAGTTCCTCCCCAAAGATATTGATTAGGCTGCTTTGAAGCTTCTTCAACCCACTTAACAACACTAGGCAAACGTTGCTTTATTTTGGATTTACTTAAAAGTAAAGGCTCCCAATTTTCCCTTTGGCAAGCTTTGCTAAAAAATTCTGAAGTATTTAGCCAACAAACATAACCATCCTCTAATAGACGTACTTTAATCCTTGATGAAATCTGATCCTTGTCATTATTTGGTTGTTGGTCGAGAGCTACTTGAAAGCTTCGGCCTCTGGCTACTTGAGTAACTAACTCATTACCCGAAAGCCTTGCATACCCATTGAAACTACTTTTCAATTGCCACAAACTACCTGGAAGCAATAGGTCCCTTGAGATAGAAGCTCCTAAGGTCGTCATTGAATAACTCGGGCGCTATGGCGTTCTATCTTTTAGACAACGATATGTCCTACCAGCTAGAAGAAGTGCTGGGACGGCTGGAAAAGGAAGGGCGGCCAGGGCTAAAAGACAGTATCGCAATTACCTGGATAAGTTATGACAGCTTAAATCCTTCTGCTTGTAGTGGCAAAGGGGCTGGATGGTTTCAAAATCGACTTCTTTATCCAGCAAGTGTTGTGAAATTGATCTATGCAGTTGCCATAGAGAGCTGGTTGCAAAAAGACTTGTTACCTGAAAGCGAAGAACTTCGTGAAGCGCTTTCAAACATGATTAAAGATTCAAGCAATGATGCAACAAGTCTCATAATCGATCTACTGTCTGGAACTACTAGCGGCCCCTCATTACACGGAGAAATATGGATAGCCTGGAAAAGACAAAGACAACTAGTCAATAAATGGTTAAAAAATCTGAATTGGAAAGAACTTGAAGGAGTTAATTGCTGTCAGAAAACTTGGGAAGATTCTCCTTATGGACGAGAAAGAGAATTTTATGGTCCTGGGAACGTCAATCGCAACTGCTTAAGCACAGACGCTACAGCAAGGGTATTAGAGGCTGTTATGACTAACGCCTTAATTTCTCCTCAGGCTTGCAAGCGACTCAAGACAATTCTTTCAAGATCATTAGATTTGATGAAGCGAAAGTCAAATCCAGAAAATCAAGTTGATGGATTTCTAGGAGAAGGACTCCTACAAGGGACGCGATTATGGAGTAAAGCAGGTTGGATGAGTAAAGCAAGACACGATGCAATTTGGTGTTGCAGACCTGAAAGCAATCCAATGCTTTTGGTAGTGTTTAGTCAAGGAATAGAAAGATCAAAGGACTCGTTTTTATTACCTACTTTGGCAAGAGAATTAAGTAATCTACATAACCAAAGACAGCAAGAAAATAAGAAATAGTTTCTATCAAAATATAATAATAAAACTTGATTTAATACTATCAAAGAAAAATTAATAAATACATGAAGCAAATTTAAATTAAAGATGCTTTGAATGCCACAGGAGTTGCACTATCAAATCTGAGCATATACATACTAAAATTCAAAGCTTTCAACTGTAAAAATCTGCTAGATTAAACTATTGAAATTTGGAATGACGGTTTGGAGCCGAACATAGATCTATTGAAATCATATTTTGATGAAGGCAAATATTCAGAAGCAATACATGCCGCAAAAAAACTTCTGGCATTAAATAAAGATTCGATCGAAGCTTTAAAAATAATAGGAAGATGCTGTACTACCCTTAGAGAATTAGATGAAGCTGAATTTTATTTAAATAAAGTTCTAAAAAAATGTCCAAAAGATTTTGAAGCCATTAAAGACTTAGGTAATTTATATCATGCAAAAGGTAAAATAAATCTAGCAAAAACCTTCTATAGAAAATCAATCTTAATTAATAATAGATACGCTCCAGCATTAACAAATCTTGGAAGTTTAGAACTTCTCACTGGAAATCATAAAGAAGCAATGACCCTACTAAGCAAAGCGATAAAGTATGATCCGAACCTGGGCGCCGCATGGAGTAATATAAGTAATGCATATCTCAATCTAGGAAAAGCAAAAGAAGCAGAGCATACATGCAGACAAGCTATTAAACTTTCACCCAATCTTGCAAATACTCATTTCCTACTATCTTCGATCTTAATACGCCAAAAGAAACTTAAAGAAGCTGAGACCTCTCTTCGCAAAGCAATTCAACTTAAACCTGACTTCTTTAATGCCTATTTAAGTCTTGGCTCCATCTTAAAAAATTCAGCTAAACCAGAAGAAGCTGAGATCTTTACTCGCAAAGCTATTGATCTTAAACCTGACTCCGCAAATGCATATTTAAATCTGGGTGCAATACTCTTAGACCTTGGGAAACTAGAAGAAGCCAAATTATTTGCAAAGAAAGCAATCGTACTCAAACCTGATTTTGCCACTGCACATGCAAATTTAAGCGGAATATACCTCAAACAAGGAAAATTAGAAGATGCTGCAACTACTATTGCAAAAGCAATAGATATTGAACCTATGAATAATACCTTTAAAAGCAATTTATTAAACTTATTAACCATGGGAACTCTTAAAAACAAAGAGTTAAATCCACTAATAAAAATAAATGAAGAATTTAAAATGATTGCACTGCCAAGAATTGAGAACAATTCAATTAAGGACCAAGATGTTACCAAGATATATTTAAGTGGATTAAATCTCTATGAGAAATACAATCTAAAGCTTGAATCAAGTTCATCTCAAATCTACAAAAGAAATAATAGAAACCTTAAATGTCAACGACACAAACTAATCTTTAATAAGCATAAAATAATACCTGAGTTTTGCTTTAGCTGTTATAAGGTTCAGATTGAATTAGGCTCAATAATTGACCTGATAAAGCTTTATACCATCTTTGAAGCAATAGAGCTTAAGAATAATAATCTCAGAAAGTGTATGATTGAATTAAGACCCAATATAAAAGGTTTCTACAAGGGTCTTATATATTGCTCTAACCTAGAAGAAGCAAATCAAATTCTAAATACATTAGATCCTGTGATCAAGCAAAATATCAGTCCAGAGGTTACATCAAAAGTAAAGAGAGGCTGTTCTGAATATACTTTTCAATTTCCTATTTATGAAAAGATAAACAAATCTGGAAGTCAACCAATGTCTTATAATGAGAGTTGGAGGAATTTAGAAAAAGAAATAGATCAAGAAAAAAGAGACTGGGGTCACTCCATTAGGACCGTTGAGGGATTTAACTTAAATAATTTTTTGGTAATTAGGAATTGGATAGCTTATGCAATAAAGATTGGTGATAAGAGTGTGAAAAAGATTACTTCCGAAAAGATCGAAGGTGGATTGCAAAAACTACAAGGAATTCATCATAGAAAAATGTCTTGAGAAATAAAGCTATCAGTAAACTCAATATTGAAAATCGTCAGCATTCTTCAGTTTGATTTCGTACAGGATTGCTGGCATGCAAGGCCAAAGGGCTTTTAAGCATTTTTGGACATCTCTGACCCTAATTAAAACGGAGAGGGAGGGATTCGAACCCTCGACAGAAGTTGCCTCCTGTAACTCCTTAGCAGGGAGCCGCTTTCAACCACTCAGCCACCTCTCCAGCAGCTTGACTACATTATCAAGAACATTGGCATTAATAAAAGTCGTCAAAGGAAATCACCAAAAATCAAACTATTACTCTGGGAAGTCGATTTTTAAATCCACATAAAACCTCCCATGGGATTGATCCAATCAAATTGCTCCAGTGTTGAGGACTAATGCATTCCTCCCCATCCTGACCAAGCAATGTGACAACACTGCCAACCCCTACTTCAGGGTGATCGGTGAGATCTAACAAAAGCTGATCCATAGTGATTGCACCAACCTGTGGCAAAAAAACACCATTATTAAGAACGGAAATCTTGCCAGAAAGAGCTCGACTTACGCCATCGGCATACCCAATCCCTATTACACCTATTCGTGTAGTGCGTTTAGTAACAAAGCGATGTCCATAACTCACCCCAACTCCAACAGGTACTTGACGTATGAGTGTCACTCTAGCTTTAACGGCCATAGCAGGCTTTAAATCTAAATTAGAAAAGGGATAATCAATCGGACTGTATCCATACAAAGCGAGTCCAACTCTCACCATGTCGTAATGAAACTTTTGGTCTCTAAGAGTTCCTGCTGAATTTGCAAGATGAAACCAAATCTCATTAGAATTGTTTTTATCCAAGCCCTTCAAAATCCTTTCAAATCTTTGTTGCTGCAAATTAGTAAAATATTCAGCTTGACGATTATTAATATCTCCATCTGCCAGAGCCAAATGAGTATAAACCCCTTTTAAAGCTAGGGAATTAGATTTAATAATTTTATTAATTAGTAAAAGAGCTTCTTCTAGCTCACACCCTAGACGAGTCATTCCAGTATCAACTTTTAGCTGAACAATAAATTTTTCCTTGTTCCCTTCAGCGATATTTTGACAATTACATATCTGCCTCTCACTACTCAATGTGGGCATTAACTTCCAATGTAAACATGCTCGAAGGTCTTCACTATCAATAAGATTCCCTAATACAAGTATTGGACAATCAACACCGACCTGACGAAGCTGTATTCCTTCTTGCAAAGTGGCAACACCTAAATCATTTGCACCTCCCCTTAAGGCAGCCTTTGCAACTGCTTCAGCTCCATGTCCATAACCATCAGCCTTAACTACTGCCATCAAGCAGCAATTATCTTTCAGCAAACCTTTAACAATACCTGTATTAATTTCAATCGCAGAAGGACTAACTTCAACCCAAGCGCGCTTTCGAGGGTCAGCATTCACATCAATCGCTTCATCACAACTCAATTTCTGATCCCAGGAAGTGACAAGCAAGTCTCTCATTAGAACAAAAGTATTCAAGAGGACTGCAATGCCTTGGCAATGCAAGTAGCATGCCGCTTAATAAAAGGACTGGCATGAGCCGTGTTCTCGTACTCAATGCGTCCTATGAGCCTCTAAACATCACCTCTTGGCGAAGAGCCATGGTGATGATGCTCAAAGGTAAAGCTGAAAGTTTGGAACAAGATTCTTCCAAGCAGATTAGGCCAGACACTATGCTCCCAACAGTCATTCGTCTGCGTCATTTTGTTCGAGTCCCTTTCAAAGAGCTTCCACTAACAAGAAAAAATATTCTTCAACGAGATAACAGTTGTTGTCAGTACTGTGGCTATAGCGGAGATAAGCTTTCAATAGATCATGTAATACCACGAAGCAGAGGTGGTCAAGACAGCTGGGAAAACGTGACAACAGCTTGCTTGGCCTGCAATGTATTAAAAGGCAATAGAACACCTCAAGAAGCAGAAATGCCTTTAAGGCGACTCCCTTATCGACCTCTTAGCAGTTTAAATTTCGAAGCTTCTAAACAAATACACTCTGGGAAACATAAAGAATGGAGTAAATATGTTATCGGTTGGGGATAAATAAGGACAAAGATTAGTCGTCAGACTGCTTACTAATTTCTTCCATTTGTCTTCGTTGCTCTTCTGCTATACATGCACCTATTAATTCCTCCAGTTGACCGGATAAAACTGGATCTAAAGAGAAATTAGACCCTAATCGATGATCTGTTGTTCGATTATCTTTATAGTTATAGGTACGAATCTTTTCACTCCTATCTCCAGTTCCAACTTGGGAAAGTCTTTCAGAACTTTCTTTGGCTTTAGCCTCTGCAATCTGCATTTCAAGTAATTTTGCTCGCAAAATCTCTAAAGCCCTCTCTTTATTTTGTAGCTGAGATCTCTCTTGAGTACAAAACACTCTGATTCCCGTTGGTTTATGGAGTAAATCTACTGCGGTCTCAACTTTGTTCACATTTTGTCCTCCAGCCCCACCTGAACGAGCAGTATTAATTTCTAATTCGCCAGGATCAATTTGGACTTCAACTGGATCCGCTTCCGGCATAACTGCAACTGTAGCGGTTGATGTATGAACTCTTCCTTGAGATTCAGTAGCAGGAACTCTTTGAACTCTATGAACACCAGCTTCAAATTTGAGTTGGCTAAAAACTCCTTCTCCTTTGACTGAAATAATCAATTCACGAAAGCCACCAAGGTCTGCTTCAGTTGCACTAATTGGTTTCACAATCCAACCAACTCTTTGCCCATAACGTTCATACATGCGAGCGAGATCTCCAGCCCAGAGACAAGCCTCATTTCCACCAGCACCAGCTCGAATCTCAAGCATCACACTTCTCTCATCTCTAGGATCTTGAGGAAGAAGTGCAACTTTCAGTTTTTGAATAAGATTTTGCTGACTATTCTCTAGCCGTTTTAATTCTTCTCCTACAAGAATTTCCATATCTTCATCCCCTTTACTCTCTCGTAATAACTCCTTTGTTTCTTTTAATTCTTTTTCAGAGTCTTGAAGAGCTTGATAATCTAAAACAAGAGGCTCTAAACGAGCCCTCTCTCGTGCAATATTTTCTAATCGTTTTGGATCAGATGCCACATCTGGATCTGCCAACTGCCTTTCCAAATTTTGAAAGCTGGCAGTCGCAGTTTCAAGGCGTGTTTTCAGTGTTGAAGAATCCATTCCATTTAAATCCTATGCAAACAAGAATCAGGAATTGGATAAAAGATTGAGGAGTTACTCTTTGGCAGCCGGTTTCTCCTCTGATTTTGCTTTAAGATCTTTAGTTTTTTCAGAATTCTCATTGTCAGTAGAACCCATTCCGTACTTACGCATAAAGCGATCAACACGACCTTCTGTATCAAGAATCTTTTGTGTTCCTGTAAAGAAAGGATGATTACCACTCCAAACATCAACATGTATTTCTTGTTGAGTAGAGCCAGTAGTCATAACCACCTCTCCGTTACATATAACTTTGGCTTCTGGATACCAAGTTGGATGAATATCTGGTTTAGGCATTTTAATGATTTGTGGAATTAGTTAGAAAAGGAGAAGAGAGAAAAAGAGTGGATTAACGCTTGGAAAACTGAGGTGCTTTACGAGCTTTTTTCAATCCATATTTTCTTCTCTCTTTTGCTCTTGGATCTCGACTTAAATGACCCTCAGTTTTGAGTGGCTTTCGATTGTCGGGAGAAAGGTCACACAATGCTCTTGCAGCACCCTGCTTGATTGCATCAGCTTGGCCAGTAAGTCCTCCACCATATACATTCACCAAAACGTCATATGAATCAATTAGTCCCAATGTTTGTAAAGGGGCTTTAACAGCAGCAAGGTAAGCAGGGTTGAAATTCAAGTAATGATCACCTGGTCTTCCATTAATGGTTATAGTTCCATTACCAGGGACTAAACGAACACGAGCTACAGAAGTTTTTCTGCGCCCAGTGCCGCAATAAACAACGGTATTTGAAGAATTACTCATTTAACCAATCCAGAAGAAGAATTAATTGTGAGAGCCTGAGGCTTTTGAGCAGCATGTGGATGTTCAGAACCTCGATAAACCTTTAGCTTTCGGAACAATTGCCTTCCTAAAGCATTGTGCGGAAGCATCCCCTTTATTGCCTTCTCAACAATCCTTTCAGGTAAACGATTTTTGAGAGCATTAAAGGTTTCTACCTTCATTCCTCCTGGTCGACCTGAATGCCTGCGATAAAGCTTCTGTTCGGCCTTATTGCCAGTAACACGAATTTTTTCAGCATTGACCACTACTACAAAGTCCCCAGTATCTAAATGGGGCGTGAAAGTGGGTTTGTTCTTGCCACGGAGAATTGAAGCTACTTCTGTAGCCAATCTGCCAAGGGTCTGATCCTGTGCGTCTACCAGATACCACTGGCGTTCGATCGAATCAATGGAGGGAGTGGAGGTCTTGTTCATCTCGCCGGCATGCCGGTTCTGGAATGCACCATCGCAAAACGAAAGTGCTGGTCAGGGAGAGCATTAAACCTATCAAAACTAGGTCTAAAAATCTCAAACCAAGATCCTACACTTTAACCAAGTTGAGTTGCTTGCCATTGCACCAACAAACAAAGACTCCTTAAAGATCCATCTAAAAGTTAGCTCTGAGCAAACTTCTTCTCAGTTAATCAATCAAAATGGAGGAGGATCTCTTGGAGGGTCAATATTGGCTAATGAATATTTTGGCAAGAAATCATAAAAACTAGAGTTACTAAAAATTTGATTTTTATAGCCAACTCTCAATAAACAAAGTCCCTTCGACGGTGCGGACTCTTTTACCTGGTCTCTAAGTCGATCTTTCCATAACCTCTCAAAGCACTGAATTGTAAGCTTATGTTCACCCAAAGCTACCAATTGTCCAACTAATAAACGAACCATTCCATATAAAAATCCGCTAGCTTGAATCTCAATATTAATTAGATCTCCCTGACGTTCTATTTGAACATCTTGAATAGTTGTGAATGCGTGTGATCTTGTACTGCCAGAACGTTGAAAAGCCGAAAAATCATAAAATCCAATCATACTTTGCAAGGCAAACTGCATTAATTCAGTATCTAATTTGACTTGATATCTATGCCAACTCCAAGGACTTAAGAAAAGATTAGGTTGACATCCATTATAAATTGTATATCGATAACGTCGATAAATTGCAGAATAACAAGCATGCCAATCAGAAGGCATTTCAATGGCTTCTAAAACTCTTATATCTTTAGATAATCTTCCGTTCAATGCTGATGCCCATCGACAAGCAGGAATGGGACCAAAACAATCAAAATGTGCCACTTGACCTGCAGCATGAACCCCAGAATCAGTTCGCCCCGCTGCTACAAGTTTTATAGGCAAATATTGATCAAGAGTTGATATAGATTCCTCTAGAACCCCTTGAACTGTTAATCCTTGTTTTTGTCTTTGCCAACCACAAAAATTAGATCCATCATATTGCAAACATAAAACAATTCTTCTTGCCATAGAATCTTTATTTGCATAATTACAATGTGACATTGGCTGATTTAAACAGCACTTCTAGGTCACTATTTAATAGTTATACAAGCTCAATAATAGCCATTTCTGCATTGTCACCACGCCTAGGCACAGTTCTAACTATTCTTGTATAGCCTCCTTGTCTATCTCCATAGCGATCTTGTGCTTTATCAAAAAGAGCATGAACCAGTTGTTTATCATAGATATATCCGATTGCTCTTCTCCTTGCAGACAAGCTTCCTTCCTTAGCAAGAGAAATCATTCTCTCTGCTTCGTCTCTAAGAGCTTTTGCACGTGCTTTAGTTGTAGTTACTCTGCCTTCACGGATTAACTGAGTAGTTAAGCCACGTAGCATTGCTTTGCGTTGATCAGCTGGTCTTCCAAGTTGTGGAACTCGACATTGATGGCGCATGGTTCTTGGTGAAACTTGGACTTGAAGAAAAATCAGGCCGAGGTACGGCTTTGAGGGATTGAAATTCCAATCCTTTCGAGTGCTTCAATAACCTCATCTGCTGATTTAGAACCGAAGTTCTTAATCTCTAATAGGTCTTCATAACTAAAGCCCATAAGATCTGAAACTGAGTTCACTTGAGCACGCTTCAGACAGTTATATGCCCTTACAGAGAGATTTAACTCTTCAAGGGGAATCTGTGCTTCTGCAGATGGCTCTGGTTCCTGAGGAATTTCCTCAACCATTGTAACTGTGGCCAAAGGTTGAAAAAGCTCAATTAGTTGGTTAGCGGCTTCTGCTAAGGCATCATCTGGAGTAGTAGATCCATCTGTAACTATCTCCATCCGTAGCCTTTCTCTAGTTGAACCTCCTTCAGCAACGGCTGTCTCATCAATAGTGAAATTCACCCTTCTAACGGGCATGAAAACTGCATCTATTTGAAGTAAATCAATTGCTGAAGTTTCTTCGTTATGGCGATCTACAGGGCGATAGCCAATACCTCTTTCAACATGAAGTTCTAATTCAAGGCTATGTCCCTCATGCACTGTCGCAATTGGTCTATCACCATCAACAATCTGAACTTGAGATGAAAATTGCAAATCCTTCGCCTTAATTTGTGCAGGGCCTGAAGCAACCAAGCGCCCTATTTCTAATTCTTGACCTCTACTATTTACTGTTAATTGCTTGCAATTCAAAAGGATGTCCAAAACATCCTCTCGAACACCTGGGATAGTTGCGTATTCATGATTCACTCCAGCAATACGCACAGCAGTAACTGCACTTCCTTCAAGGCCTCCCATTAGAACTCGTCTAAGAGAATTACCTAAAGTTGTTGCTTGGCCTCGTTCTAGAGGGCCAATTAGGAATATTCCTGTTTGGGAACGATCATCAGCGACTTGATGGTCGATCCTGTCAATCTGGTATTGCAACACGGTCTGAAGCGGTAGAGGAATTGGAAAGGATTAGTCGAAGGAGAGGGTCAGACTCGACGACGTTTAGGTCGGCGACAACCGTTATGAGGTAAAGGAGTCACATCTCTAATTAAGGTGATTTCAAGGCCAGCAACCTGTAAAGCACGAATAGCAGTTTCACGACCTGAACCAGGTCCTCTAACAAGAACTTCAATTTGTCTCATACCTTGTTCTAAAGCACGTCTGGCTGCCGCTTCAGCTGCCGTTTGGGCTGCAAAGGGGGTACCTTTTCTTGCACCTTTGAATCCACTCGCACCAGCTGATGACCAGGAGATAACTTCGCCGGAAGTATCTGTAATGGAAACAATGGTGTTATTAAAGGTGCTTTGAATGTGGACAACGCCATTAGGGACATTGCGTTTGACCTTCTTTGAACCTGTTTTCTTAGCGGGTGTGGCCATGAGAGCTGGGCCTTTTTAGATAAGGAGAATTGTTTTGCTGGTTGAGCAGCGCAGAATGTTACCGGTTACTTCTTCTTACCAGCGACAGTTTTACGAGCTCCGCGTCGGGTACGAGCGTTTGTCCGAGTTCGTTGGCCTCGCACTGGAAGACTCATTCGATGGCGACGCCCACGGACACAGCCAATGTCTTGAAGCCGCTTTAAAGCCATTCCCTCTTGACGACGCAGGTCACCTTCAATAGTGAAAGTTTCCGTAGCAGCCCTCAGCTTCTGAACATCTCCATCCTCTAAATCTTTAACCCTGATATCAGGATTTACTCCGGATTTAGTGAGTATGGCTTTGGCTCTTGTTAAGCCAACTCCATAAATGTAGGTGAGGGCAACTTCTACCCGCTTATCGCGAGGTATGTCGACGCCGGCTATCCTTGCCACTGAGCAATTAATCGGAGGGGGACAGGGGGTTCACCTCTAGAGGTGAAGGATTTCTAAGCAAAGTTCAATGGTTTGATAAACCATTGAATCGTTTCCCAGAATTCCGTTGTAACCAAGGAGAAAATTTAGCCTTGGCGTTGTTTGTGCTTGGGGGTGGTACAAATGACCATCACCCGGCCGTGGCGTCGAATCACCCGGCACTTCTCACACATTTTCTTGACTGAGGCACGCACCTTCATAGGGTGTGGCTCTCCAATTTCCAAACAATAATTCTACAACATAGTTCAACCTAAACAGTTCTCTATGCGTAGAGAGATATCTGCGACCTCTCCATCTCCTGGAACAGACTGAAGCAATCCATGTGCATTGTAGTAATCGATAAGGGGTGCCGTTTGCTCTCGATAAACCTTAAGACGATTACGAATAACTTCTTCATTATCATCAGCCCTCCCTCTAGAAAGAAGCCTCTCAATCAATATCTCATCATTTAATTCGAATAGAAGAACTGCCTCTATTGGCT
Source organism: Prochlorococcus sp. AG-363-O15 (assembly GCA_003278255.1). Classification (GTDB taxonomy): domain Bacteria; phylum Cyanobacteriota; class Cyanobacteriia; order PCC-6307; family Cyanobiaceae; genus AG-363-O15. Next base: position 10,111 of record QCFZ01000015.1, on the reverse strand, counting down.
GACAAATCTTTTGAAGCAATGCCTCAAGTGCTTCGGCCTGCGGCACATTCCTTGGAAATCCATCTAAAAGCCATCCATCACTGTTACTTTCTAGTCGTGTTTCAACTATCGAAAGAACTAATTTGTCGCTTACCAATTCACCACTATTCATAACTGCAGCAACTTCCTGACCAAGAGAACTACCAGTAGCGACTTCTGCTCGCAGTAAATCACCTGTTGAGAAATGAGAAAGGTTATAATTAAAGCAAAGTTTTTGTGCCTGTGTCCCTTTACCAGCGCCAGGAGGACCTAAAAAAATCAAACGCTGCTTCATGAATTTAAGAGTGAGATTGAGAGAAAAGATACATTGAATTATTGACGAACAAGTCCTTCATATCTCTGTGAAATAACATAAGTCTGCACTTGCTTAGCCGTATCAATAGCCACACCAACAAGAATCAATAAAGAGGTTGCCCCTAAACCCTGAAAAGTTTGAACGTTTGTCGCTCGTTCAACCGCAGCTGGAATGATTGCAACAGCGCCTAAAAATAATCCTCCTAACAATGTCAATCGATTCTGAACACCAGATAGATATTGAGAAGTAGCGCTGCCAGGTCTGATTCCAGGAATGGCAACTCCTCCACGCTTCAAATTAGAAGCTATATCCGTTGGATTAATAGTTAATGAAGCATAAAAATAAGCAAAGCCAAGAATTAAAGCAAAAAATGCAATCGCATATGGCCATGGATTAGATGCACCAGGATTTAATGCACTCGCTGCCCTAATAAGAATAGGATTTTTAGTAAAATTAGCAATTGTTATGGGCAAAAATATCAATGCTGAAGCAAAAATAATTGGCATAACGCCACCAGCATTCAATTTTAAAGGGAGATAGCTTTGACGATTGGGCAATAAACCTGTGCTACCTATTTGTCTTTTAGCACTCACAATTGGCAGTCTTCTAGAACCTTCTTGAACGAAGATTATGCCTACTATAGTAAATAGAAACACCAATAGAAGGACAATTATTCCAAGCAAATCATTTCGATCTCCAGTTTGAGCTTTTTCAATAGTTGAACTTAATGCTTTAGGTAAAGTTGCAACAATGTTCAAGAAAATAACTAAAGAAGCCCCTTGGCCAATTCCTTTTTCAGTAATAATCTCACTTAGCCACATCACAACCATCGAACCAGTCACTAATGCCAATGCAGTTTGAACAACAAATGCAACCTCACCTAAACCTTCAATTGCATATTGCCTAAGTATTAATGCGAAAATAACACTCTGAACCAAACCCCATCCAAGTGCGACATAACGAGTTATCTGTGCAATTTTGCGACGTCCAGCTTCACCTTCATTTTTTTGCAAATCCTCGAGCTGGGGTAGAGCTGCAGTCAACAATTGCAAGATTATAGATGCATTTATAAAAGGTAAAATTCCAAGAGCAAAAATACCTAAGGTGGAAATACCTCCTCCTGTGAATATGTCAAGGAACCCAATAAGCTGTCCGCCTTGCTCTAGAAAGCTCTGAAAAGCATTTCTGTCAATACCTGGAAGTGGGATATAAATGCCCAAGCGAATCAGCAAAAGTAATCCCAAAGTTGTTAATACTCTGCCTCTGAGCTCTTTGCTTCGCACCAACTGTGTAATTACCTCAGCAGCACTTGGATTTCGGCCCCGACTAACGAGCATGTATTTAAATAAAGTAGGTGGTGAACAGGGGAAGAATTAATTAATTAAATTGAATACTAGAATAGAAAGTTAAGTGAATATAAAACAAAAGGATCTTTTGTTAATCTTGAATTTCACATGAGCCTCCCGCAGCTTCAATCTTTTGACGAGCAGTATCTGTGAATGCAGCAGCCTGAATTACAAGCTTTGTTTTTAAATTCCCATTACCAAGAATTTTCAAAGGGTACTTCGGATTAGTCACCAATCCTTCCTTTACAAGCGAATCTAAATTGACTGTGCTTCCAGCTTTCAGTTCATTTAGTAGGGATACATTGACCACAGTGAAATTTTTGGAATTCACTATTGGAAAGTGTTTTAGCTTTGGCACCCGACGATAAAGAGGCATCTGACCCCCTTCAAAACCAGGCCTGGTTGGACGACCAGATCTAGATTTTTGGCCACGCATGCCAAATCCACAACTAGCTCCCTGACCAGCAGCGATTCCGCGTCCTTTACGGAGCTTTCGCCGCCTAGCACCTGTATTAGGCTTTAAAGAATCAAGTCGAAGTGTCATAACTAAATCAGGAATAGATCTGCTCAAGGGAAATTCCCCTTTCTTTAGCTGTCTCCTTATGTGTGCGGAGACCTGCTAAAGCCACCATCGCAGCTCTAGCATTGTTTAAGGGTGTTTTACTCCCTAAACGCTTGGCAAGAACATTTTTTATACCTGCCAACTCAAGCACAGTCCGTATAGAGCCCCCAGCAATAACACCAGTACCTGGAGCCGCAGGGCGAATCAAAACACTTGCCGCACCATCTCTCCCATTGGACAGCGTAGGGATAGAACTATGACGTGTTAAAGGCACCTTCACTAGATGCTTTTTGCCATCAGCTACTCCCTTCCTTACCGCACCGATAACATCTCCGGCCTTACCAACTCCAACGCCTACTTGTCCTCGCTCATTTCCAACCACAACAATTGCCCTGAAACTCATTTTTTTGCCTCCTTTAACCGTTTTGGAGACTCTTCGAATCTGCACTACCCTTTCCTGCCACTCTGAATCACGCTCTTGCCCCCGACGATCCCCTCGTCGCCCTCCTCGTCTTTCGCCCCCTCGACCACCACGACGTTGTTGTTGTTGTTGTTGCTGCCCTTGACCTTCAGCAGCAGAAGGTACATCTGCCCCTGAGGAGGATTCGTTAGTTTTGGGCTGTTTTTTTGTTTCGGTCATTTTGTAAGCAGGAGTCAGAACTGAAGGCCCGCTTCCCGGGCAGCGTCGGCTAGAGCTTTAACCCTGCCGTGATAAAGGTTGCCACCACGATCGAAAACAACCTGTTGGATGCCTTTGTCGATCGCTCGCTTTGCGACAAGAGCGCCTACTGCAGTAGAAGCATTACAACTGCTCCCACCAGCATCCAGACTTTCCCGCAAGTCCTTATCTAAAGTTGAAGCAGCACAAAGAGTGCTCTGAGCTTCATCATCTATGACTTGTGCATAGATGTGATTATTAGAACGAAAAACAGCCAATCTTGGGCGCTGTGAAGTCCCAATTAGGTTGCGCCGAAGACGTTTATGTCGCTTTTGTGTCTGGAGTTTTCGAGAGAGAGTAGCCATAATTGATGTTGGGGAGGGAATAAGAGGAGAGATTTCTCTATTTCTTTCCAGATTTGCCTGCCTTTCTTAGTATTCTTTCATCTTGATACTTAATCCCTTTGCCCTTATAAGGCTCAGGCGGACGAATCGCTCTAATCTTTGCCGCCTCATTTCCAACTAATTCTTTATCAGCCCCAGAGACAGTCACATTCGTGTTGTTTTCAACAAGAAAGGTTATGCCTGCTGGAGGCGTTACTTCAACTGGATGGCTATAACCAGCACTCACTACAAGATTTCTACCTTTCACTTGGGCTCGAGAACCAACTCCAACAATTTCAAGTTTTTTGCTATATCCCTTGCTAACTCCTTCAACCATATTTGCCACTAATGAACGGCAAAGGCCATGCCTTTCGCGGGACTTTCGCTTTTCATTAATTGGAGAAACAACGATCGTGTTATCCACCTGACTCACACTTACTCCATCAGGAAGAGTTCTTTGAAGTTCCCCTTTTGGCCCTTTAACTGTGACCGATAGACCATCGAGTGTGACAGAAACCTTATCTGGGACTTGGATTGGCGATTTACCTATACGAGACATAATTCAAACTCCTTATCAGTAGACGTAGCAGAGAACTTCTCCGCCCACGCCTTGTTTACGTGCATCTCGATCACTCATTACTCCCTTAGAGGTTGAAATGATCGCTACTCCTAACCCCCCAAGAACTTTCGGGAGACCACGAGTGTTTTTGTAAATGCGTAATCCAGGTTTACTAACCCGTTGCATCGAGCGAATGGTTGGATGACGATGCTTGCCACTGTATTTAAGTTCCAAAACTAAATGCGTGCTAACACCCTCACCTTCTTCACTTATCTGGGCAATAAAGCCTTCTTTCTGCAACACCTTGGCAATGCTGCGAGACATCCGTGAAGCTGGAACTCGAGTTGTCTGATGACGCTTCTCACTTGCATTACGAATGCGAGTGAGCATGTCTGAAATTGGATCGTGATTAGCCATTAGTCTTATGCGAAGAGGGATCAGTTGCTACGGAAAGGCATTCCCATCTCGCGGAGAAGGGCTCGACCCTCTTCATCCGTCCGGGCACTGGTCACGATGGTGATGTCCATGCCCCTGATGGCGTCAATTTTGTCAAATGAAATTTCGGGAAAGATAATTTGTTCTCTCACCCCAAGGGTGTAATTGCCCCGTCCATCAAAACTTTTTGGACTTACACCTCTGAAATCTCTAATTCTTGGCAAAGCAAGATTTATCAACCGTTCCAAAAAGGCATACATCCGATCACCTCGAAGAGTGACCGCGCAACCTATTGGCATCCCTTGACGAATCTTGAAACCTGCGATTGCCTTTTTAGCCCTTGTTACTAATACTTTTTGGCCAGTAATTGTAGCCAATTCAGAGATTGAGGCTTCCAAAGATTTTGCATTAGAAGCTGCTTCTCCAAGCCCCCTGTTAACGGTGACTTTAACCACCTTGGGGACTTGATGAATATTAGAGAGACTTAAATCTTTCAGCAATTTAGGCTGAATTGTCTCCCTATAGCGCTTTTTTAGTGACATGGCTTGAGGGAAGGTTGCTTCTGGTCTTGGTCAGAAGATGATTGGAATGAAAGAGCTAAAAAGAGTTGGTAGATGGGAAAGAGAGAGAAGGCTAGTGATTAATCAATCAATTCACCAGTCTTCTTAAGGCGGCGTTTTTTAGAGCCGTCCTTTTCAATAACAATTTCAACTCGACTTGCGACTTTTTTCTTAGTGGAATAAAGCATCACATTAGATGCGTGCAATGAAGCCTCTTCAGTAACTATCTTGCCACTCTCGCCTTCTTGTGTAGGCTTTACATGACGGGTTCTCATATTAATACCTTGCACTATTACACGATTTTGTATAGGTAAAGTCTTCAAAACTTCTCCTGTCTTTCCTTTATCTTTCCCATTGATTACTTGTACTGTGTCACCTTTGCGAATACGCATCTTTACACGTTCATCTAATTTGATTTTGTGTGCTGAATTAATCATTTAAATCACCTCTGGGGCCAAAGAAACAATTTTAGTGAAATTACGGTCACGCAATTCACGAGCAACAGGTCCAAAAACCCTTGTCCCTCTAGGGTTTTTGTCGTCATTAATTAAAACCGCAGCGTTATCATCAAATCGGATTGAATTTCCAGTTTCTCTCCTCATAGTTGCCTTTGTACGAACAACCACAGCTTTAACGACATCAGACTTCTTGACTCCCATATTTGGCATTGCATCTTTCACTGCAGCAACAATCACATCGCCTACATGTGCGTACCTTCGATTCGATCCCAGAACACGTATACATTGAATTCGCTTAGCACCACTGTTATCGGCAACAGTAAGAAAAGTCTCTTGCTGAATCATTTTGAATCCTCCTGAGCCTTGTTATGGCTTATCACTTCAGACACCGCCCATCGCTTTGAAGCACTCATTGGGCGAGTTTCAATTATTCGTACCCTGTCTCCTACTCGACAGGAGTTTTCGGCATCATGAGCCTTGTAACGAGTGGTTCGACTAACCGTCTTTTTATAGATGGGATGAGGGAAGCGATTTTCAACCGCAACCACCACTGTTTTTTCCATCTTGTCACTTACGACGGTGCCAACCCTTTCCTTGAGTGCCATAGTTATTAAAAGGGAATCAAGAGGAGGTATTAGAGCGAATTCGCTCATTTTGTACCGTCAAAAGCTGAGCAAGCTTTATGCGAGCCTCTTTAAAACGGTGGGTATTGCTCAGCTGCCTTGTGGCTTGCTGAAAGCGAAGGTCAAACAGCTCACGACGAAGATCGCCAATCTGTTCTTTGATGTCAGCATCGGTGAGCTTGCGCACCTCTGCAGTTTCAGGTGTGGCCATGCTCAAGTCTCCGAGTTAACTGCTGGAGCAGAAGAAGAATTGGAAACTTCAGAAACAAGGTCCTGAGGCTGATCTTCTGCTGACAAAAATTTAGTTTTCAAAGGAAGTTTATATTGCGCTAATCGCATTGCTTCCTTAGCTATCTCCTCAGTAATTTCTGCACCACCCATTTCAAAAAGTATGCGACCTGGCTTAATAACTGCGACCCAAAATTCTGGATTGCCTTTACCTGAACCCATTCGAGTCTCAGCTGGTCTCATTGTTACAGGCTTGTCCGGAAAAATACGAATCCAAATTTTGCCTCCCCGTTTCACATAACGAGTCATTGCTCGACGGCTTGCCTCAATTTGTCGTGATGTAATCCATCCACATTCTTGAGCTTGTAAAGCAAACTGACCAAAGGCAATTGTGTTGCCTCGGGTAGCGACCCCACGCATACGGCCTCTTTGTTGCTTGCGGAATTTGACGCGTTTTGGACTCAACATGATTTAGTTCTCCTTATTAACTGTCATTAGAGCGGTCTTCGAATTGCTGGGGTCTTCGATTTCCCCTGCGCCTAGGGCTTGCACCCACAGGTAATGGTTGTTCTTCTTTAGCAAGAACTTCTCCTTTAAAGACCCACACTTTTATGCCAAGTACTCCATAAGTTGTACTGGCAATCTTTGTTGCATAATCAATCTCAGCTCGAAGAGTATGCAAAGGAACTCGACCTTCTCGGGTCCATTCTGTACGAGCTATTTCAGCTCCATTTAAACGGCCCCCAACCTGAATTTTTAGTCCTAAAACGCCAGCTCTTTGTGCACGTTGAACCGCCATACGAATTGTGCGGCGAAACGCGACTCTCTTTTCTAATTGTTGAGCGATATACTCTGCCAAAAGAAAAGCATCAGCATCAACTCGCTCAACCTCAACAACATTTATACGAACCTGTCTACTGCGATCACCAATGGTTTTTTGAATTCCTGATCGAAGTTCTTCAATCCCACTTCCTTGACGTCCAACAATAACTCCTGGTCGAGCAGTTTTTAGCTCAACTTCAAGTTGATCAGCCTTACGTGCTATCAAAACATCACTTATACCTGCTGCTCCATATTTCTTGTGAATGAAGCCACGAATCCTGTCATCCTCTTGAAGAAGAACTGGATAAGTTTTACTTGGTGCATACCAACGGGAACGATGCTCCTGGGTGATCCCCAGGCGTAAGCCAGTTGGATGGATTTTGTGTCCCATCAGTCTGAGTCGTAAGGGGTCAGGAGTCGGATTGGGTTGTCACAGCAATGCTGATGTGACATGTCTGCTTCTTGATCGCAAAAGCACGACCTTGAGCACGCGGGCGATAACGCTTCATAGAAGGACCCATGTCAGCAGTAGCTTGGGAAATGACCAAGGAGGCTGGATCCATCCCCAAGTTATGCTCGGCATTTGCCACCGCAGATCTCAAAACCTTTGTAATGGGACCCGTGGAGCGATAAGGCATAAATTCAAGCATTATTAACGCGTCGCGATAAGAACGCCCACGAATTTGATCTAAGACGCGTCTTACTTTTGAAACTGAACCGCGAATAAATCGCCCATGAGCTTGAGCAATTGGAATCGTTGATGAAGATGATGAGGTTGTCATGAAATTAGCGACCTCCTTTTTTGTCTCTGATATGACCTCTATAGGTCCTTGTTGGAGCAAACTCTCCAAGCTTGTGACCAACCATCTGCTCAGTCACAAAAACAGGGATATGAGTTTTGCCGTTATGAACAGCGATGGTATGACCAATCATCATCGGCAAAATTGTCGAAGCCCTCGACCAAGTCTTAATGACCGACTTGTCATCATCTGCATTCTGCTTTTCAACCTTGCGAAGGAGGCTGTCAGCAATAAAAGGTCCTTTTTTAAGTGAACGTCCCATGGCGGAATTAAATAAAAGACAAGAAAGGTAGTTTCATCAGGAATCTCTTCCGCCCCGACTACGTTTCGAAGTTCGGCGACGCTTACGAAGAACGAGTCTATTACTAGGTTTGTTCTTCTTTCGTGTCTTCAAACCCAATGCAGGTTTGCCCCAAGGAGTTACAGGGCCAGCCCGGCCTATTGGGGCACGACCCTCACCGCCACCATGGGGGTGATCACAAGGGTTCATTACACTTCCTCTGACTTGTGGTCTACGACCGAGCCATCTCCTGCGTCCAGCCTTGCCGAGACTGGTATTTCGCACCTCTGAATTACCTACTTCCCCGAGAGTGGCATAGCACTCACGACGAACTAGACGAACTTCTGTGGAGGGAAGTTTTAACGCTACATAGTCACCCTCTTTGGCCATTACTTGAGCACTAGCACCAGCAGTACGTGCCATCTGTCCTCCACGGCCTGCATAAATCTCGACGTTATGAACGCTTGAACCCAATGGAATTGCCGATAGAGGCAAGGCATTGCCTACTTCAATAGGAGAATCAGGTCCAGAAACAACTTGTTGACCAACAGCAATCCCTGCAGGAGAAAGGATGTAACGTTTCTCTCCATCAGCATAAAAGAGCAGAGCTAAACGAGCATTCCTATGAGGGTCATAATGAATAGCCGCTACTTTTGCGGGAACCCCGTATTTATTACGACGAAAATCAACTAGGCGATATAGACGTTTATGGCCTCCACCACGATGCCTACAAGTAATTACTCCTCGATTATTTCGCCCCTTACGACGATGTTTAGGAACAACAAGGGAACGCTCAGGTTTTCTACCAGTAACCTCACTAAAGTCAGTTACAACCCTTGTGCGAGTACCTGGTGTATAAGGACGGAAAGTACGGATTGCCATAACGTTTAATTCCTCAAGCCTCAGGGAAAAGTTGAATTTTGTTGCCCTCAGCAAGCCTCACAATGGCTTTTTTGTATTGAGCACGTTTTCCAGAAAAACGCCCAACTCGGCGAGTTCGCCTTGGAGGATTCATTGTGCTAATACCAACAACACGAACATCGAAAAGTTTTTCAACTGCTGCCTTAATTTCAGGCTTAGCAGCACGATGATCTACTTCAAAAGTGTATTGGTTAAGTTCCAAAGCACTAGTTGCCTTTTCAGTAATCAAAGGCCTACGGATTACATCCTCAAGACGATTATTGAAGCGCTCAGTCATTGCCATAAACCTCCTGAATCTTTGCAAGTGCTTTCTCACCTAACACCAAAGAATTGGCGTGTAGCAGATCAAAAACATTGAGTTGATCAGCCGCAATCAGCTTGACATTTTCAAGGTTGCGTACGGATCTAACAACAGCTTCTGATGGGGCTGAAAGGATTATCAATACCTTTGCATTAGCAGCAATACCTAAACGTCCAAATGCATCAGTGATTTCACGAGTTTTTGGGGTTTTAAGACTGCTTGCAAAGTCTTTAACAACAATCACGTCATCTAATCGAGCCATTAAAGCTGTCCTCAACGCCAAGCGACGTTCCTTTCGGTTCATTGAAAGGTTGTAAGAACGTGGCTTCGGTCCAAAAATAATTCCGCCACCAGGCCTTAATGGAGTACGAATAGATCCCTGACGAGCTCGACCAGTACCCTTTTGCTTATATGGTTTCCGTCCTCCACCTCGCACTTCAGCCCTAGTAAGAGTGCTGGCAGTGCCTTGACGGCTATGAGCTTGCTGACGAAGAACAGCACGATGCATTAAATCCAGCGCTGTTGTCTCCTTTGCAACCTTGAGTTCAAGGTTTGCTTCTCCAGCTTCCTTCCCCTGCCAATCGCGCACAACACAAGTAGACATTACTTACCTCCTCCCACCGTATTGGTAGAGAAACGCTTTGTAGGGCGAATATTCAAAAGAGAACCAGGCTTACCAGGTACAGAACCTTTAACTACCAAGAGATTTCTCTCACTATCCACTTTTAAAACAATGAGTCCTCTAGTAGTAATTTGCTTGCCGCCATAACGGCCAGCCATACGTTTGCCTGGATAAATTCTTCCTGGAGTTGTACCCGCTCCAGTTGAACCTGGCTCACGA
>QCFZ01000014.1 GCA_003278255.1 Prochlorococcus sp. AG-363-O15 | reverse complement strand
TGGAAAATAGAATTTAGAAATACCTTATCCTAATCTTATCTCCAAAATGAATATTCAAGCGTTCTACTTCTCCCGAAGCTAATTCGATCACTGCATCAAGAGGTAGATTAGGTCCATAAAAAGAGCAAGGCAAATTATGACATGGCTGCAGATTCTTTTCAATAGCAATCACTGTTTCTTTATAAACAAAAATCATATCTATTGAGGCCAAGGTTTTATACATCCAAAAACTTACTTTTTCAGGTGGAGAGAAAATAAATAACATTCCCTGGTTTTCCAATAAAGATGGTCTACCCATAAGACCAAGTGCCTTTTGTTTTTTTGTCTTAGCCACCTCTAGGGCTATGCAATAATTATTTGACAAGCACATCTCAGCAGTTGAAGGAAGATATTGAGGAAACTGTTTAGAGAAATCTTTTTTTTGATATGAACAACCTTTTAAACCATATAACAGGAAATATAACAATATTAAAAACAAGAAGTTGTAAATAAAAACACCTCTCTTTTTTTCTATAAAATAAATAGAAGGGAGATATTTATTGTTTGTCAGGTTTAGCAACATGAGGGAGTCCCCAACCTAATTTATTGCGCAAAACTTGAAAGAATTCATGATCAGACAATCGAACAAACTTAACAGGATGATTACTACGACGAATTAATACTCTGTCTTCGGGCCATACATAACAACCTGCACTTCCATCAACAACCATCATTAGGCGTTCAGGAGTAGCAGGAAAAACAGTTACGGGTTCTTGGTCACTAAATACAAGTGCTCTAGAAGCTAAAGAATGTGGCGCAATAGGTATTAATTGAAGAACAGGACAGTCAGGGGTTATAACAGGTCCTCCCGCACTAAGTGCATAAGCAGTAGAACCAGTAGGAGTTGAAAGAATTACTCCATCAGCTGATATATCGACTGGAGCATGTTTACCAATAGAAATTTCAAAGTGACACATACTTGTAAGAGGTTCTCTATGCAGAGCCATCTCATTAAGAGATAGAGCTTCCCAGCGACGTTGATCACCTCGCATAACACTTACAACCAAAGTTGTCCTTTCTTCAATCATCCAATTCATCGAAAGAACTTGATCTAAGGCATGATCAAGTTCAGTCAAATAAGCTTCAGCTAAAAAGCCAAGATGACCTGTATTAATTGTAAGAATAGGAACCTTTACAGGAGCTGTTTGTCTTGCAGCTGATAAAACTGTGCCATCTCCTCCAAGCACAATTGCCAAAGACATTGAGGAGTTAAAACCATTTGGCACACAGGCGTTATAACCATGCATACGCATATGTTGGTCTGGATTAGCAAATCCAACCATTCCTCCAGAACTGCTTGCCCGAACAACTGTGTGACCATTATTTTCAAGCCGCTCTTGAATGGTCTGTGCAGTCTGAACAGCCAGCTCTTTCCCATCATTAACGATCAGTCCGACACAGGGCACCGATCGATTTATACAAAGAACAAGATTATTTTAATAAAGCAATCGGACATTTTGTCTAAGTCGTAAATCTAATTAATTAATAACTAACAATTTCCTATTAATCAAAACTGCTCCAGGAATCTCAGATCACTAGTGTAAAGCCTTCTTATATCATCGATTCCATGTCGCACCATACAAAACCTTTCAACACCAAGACCAGCAGCAAAACCACTCCATCGCTCAGGATCTAGCCCTAATCCTTCCAACACAGATGGGTCAACCATTCCACATCCCATTACCTCCAACCACTTACCTCTCCACTGGACATCAACCTCAGCCGAAGGCTCCGTAAAAGGGAAATAACTTGCTCTAAAACGAACGGGAAGATCTCCAAAAAAAGCTTTCAAGAAAGCCAAAACTGTTCCCCTAAGGTGACTAAAATCCAAACATTCATCAATAGCTAAAACTTCTACTTGATGAAAAACAGGTGAATGAGTCGCGTCAACAGCATCACGCCTATATACCCTTCCAGGAGCAACTATTCTTACAGGAGGTGGATTCTGTTCTAAAAAACGTATTTGAACAGGAGAAGTATGAGTACGAAGCAAGAGATTATTCTCTAAATAAAAGGTGTCCTGCATATCTCTTGCAGGATGATCTAAAGGAATATTAAGTGCTTCAAAGTTATAATAATCATTCTCTATCTCTGGCCCTTCAGCTACCGAATATCCTAAGCCACAAAATAAATCTACAATTCTTTCTGTTGTTGAAATCAATGGGTGACGATGTCCCAGAGGAAATCCAATTGGAGGAGCAGTAATATCTATTTCTTCCTCCGCAATTAACTTTGCCATCTTTATTGATTTAACTACTTGCAATCTTTCAGCAAGTAATTTCTGTACTTGATTTTTTAACAAGTTTGCTCTCTGACCAACTAAAGGCCTTTCTTTTCCTGGTAGTTGTCCCATTGTGCCAAGAACACGAGACAAGCGACCTTTCTTTCCAAGCAAATTCACTCTGAGTTTTTCAAGTCCATCCGCATCATTAGATGCAGAGATCTCCTTTGCTGCTTCTTTCTCCAAGAGATCTAGCTCACGTGTTAGCTGTTGAAGAGAAACGATTTCGCTCACGAAAATAAAACCTCGGACACAGACTTTAGGCAGCCATCAGGACTAAGTTCCAAAGATGGCGTTTAGCGCAATGAATCCTTTGAGAATTCTCATTTGTAACGATGACGGAGTCTTCGCGGAAGGAATACGAAGCCTTGCTGCTGCTGCTGCGAGGAGAGGACATGTAGTAACAGTTGTATGTCCTGATCAAGAACGCTCAGCAACTGGTCATGGATTAACCCTCCAGGCTCCAATAAGAGCTGAAAGGGCAAACGAATTATTTGCAAAAGGAGTTAATGCTTGGGGATGCAGTGGGACTCCAGCAGATTGCATAAAGCTTGCCCTCTATGAGCTTCTAACAGAAAAACCAGATTTGATTTTATCTGGAATAAATCATGGTCCAAATCTTGGGACTGATGTTTTCTGTTCAGGAACTGTTGCAGCAGCTTTAGAAGGAACACTTGAAGGTATTCCTTCCCTCGCGGTAAGCCTGGCGTGTTTTCAATGGCGAGATTTCAACTTTGCTAGTGATTTAACAATGGATATTGTAGAAGATATATTCTCAAGCAAATGGCCTAGAAATCTTCTTTTAAATTTGAATATTCCACCATCTGATCCAAAAACAATAGGAAATCTACGTTGGACTCGTTTATCTATACGTCACTACGAAGAACAATTTAGTCGTCGAATTGATCCTCGAGGTAATACTTACTTTTGGTTAGCAGGAGAAGCAGTTAAAGACCTTGATTCAGCTGGCGAAGGCCCCAAGGAATGGCCTAGTGATGTTGCGCAAATTTCATGCAATGCACCTTCATTAACACCTATTCAACCAGACCTATTCTGGAGAGGAAGTATTTCAGATTTGCCAATATTAAAAATCAAAGATCAATTAGTTCGATAAATTCTCTGAATAAGCCAAAGTGAAAAGATTAGCCCAATTAAATGAGCGAACAAAACCTGAGTATTACTTAATACTGAAAGCATTTCTAAAGAAGTAATCGGGTAATTCTCCATGGATCTAATTCCTGCCCCTATAGAAATACCAGGAGCCTGCATCGAGGCCTGCACAAAAAGGGCACCTGCCAATGACTGATATCCCACAGAAGCAAAAACCAACCCTAATAAATCTCCTATCAACCCTCTCTTAAGCAAGCGACTAGTTTCACCTCTACTAGGCCTAGCAGAGCTATCAAGAGCTCTACCTGTTTTAACTATTAACCAACCATGCCAAAGGCTGTATAACAAAAAGAAAAAAGCCAAAGTGGTTAGGGATAATCCAGGCCCCAAACCCAAAGCTCTTTCTGAATTCCTAGCCAAACTGCTACCTATGTTGTTAAAGAGCAAAACACCTACTACCACTACTCCTAGAACTATCTGAATCCAGAATCGAATCCAACCCACTCGTCGCATCCCCAAAGAAAGCAGCTGAAAGTCAAGTTGATCTGCCATCCCTAAACATGCGACCGTCGTCCAAACTTGCCATCAAAGCGCTCAATTTGCACGTCTTCGTTGATTAACCTCCATTTCTCTTGACTACTCTCTGCAACCCAAAGCAAGCTCGTGTTCCCACAGCATTAGCACTCGGAAGTTTCGATGGCTTACATGCTGGACATCGCCAAGTTATTGATGCCATCACAAAACAATCGCCAGGGATACCTAGCGTTGTTAGTTTTTGGCCACATCCACGCGAAGTTCTTTTTGGGGAATCAAGATTAAGACTTGATTTGCCTTCAGAAAAAACTTCTCTACTTCAACCTCTTGGTGTTGAGCAACTGGTATTAGTTCCTTTTGATCTTTCATTAGCAGCTCTCAGTGCAGAAACATTTGTCAATGAAATGCTCTTGCAAACACTTCAAGCTTGCTGCATTGCAGTAGGCGAAAATTTTAGGTTTGGTCGAAATCGGGAAGGTGATACATCCACTTTAAAAAAACTTGCAGAGTCGAAAGGAGTAGAGGTTTTTGTTATTCCAATATTGAAAGATCTTGATGGTCGAATGAGTAGTAGTCGCATACGATCTGCTCTTAGTGGTGGAGATTTAGAAATTGCTCGAAACCTTATGGGACGACCTTATCGTTTTCGTGGCAAAGTTGTATCAGGAAAAGGCATAGGCAAAACAATTGGATGGCCTACAGCAAATTTGCAAGTTGATGGTCGAAAATTTCTTCCAGGATTAGGAGTATATGCAGCTTTTGTTTGGATAAATAATGAAGAAAGAACCTTCCCAGCAGTTATGAATCTTGGGCCTCAACCAACTATTGACCCTGAATCACCTTCGGCAGTAGAAGTTCACATACTTGATGAAAATATAAATTTAGAGGGTTCTGAATTAGTAGTTGAACCAGTCAAAAGACTCCGACTCCAAAAATGTTTTAAAAACCTCGATGCACTCAGTGCACAAATCAGGAAAGATGCAGATCAAGCAAAAGTTGTCTTGCAATCTGACTAAAGCAATTACAGTTCAAACTAGAGCTGGATAAGCATTTGCCAATCCCCAAACAATAAATACCCCAATGCCTCCTAACAAAATCACTCCCCAAATCAGCACATTCATAGTGCCATCTGAGTCACTGTTATCCATTACCTCTAAGGGCGTGCGATCCTGCCAAGACTGGCATGAAAAAGATGTCTATTCCTCCTATTGAAGACAAACGTGTTGGACAACTAATAGACGCCAATCTTGACAGGGCTCGTGAAGGCCTACGCGTAGTAGAAGAATGGTGCCGATTTGCATTGGAAGACAAAGAACTTGTCATAACCCTCAAAGATTGGCGACAACAGCTTGGGAAACATCATCTGTATCAATACAAGCAATGTCGAGCATTATCAAAAGATCAAGGTATAGGGCTAAAACATCCTTTACAAGATATTCGGGAGTTACCTGAGGAAGTCATCACCGCTAATTGCGCAAGAGTTCAGGAGGCCTTAAGAGTATTAGAAGAATTCACTTACAAAGTAAATCAAAATCTAGCCGCCTGCTCTAAAGAAATCCGTTATGGCTTATATGAGCTTGAATTGACAATTTTAAAAACAAGTTTGAAATCAAAAAGGCTTCAGAAACTTATATCATGCAATCTTTATCTAATTACATCACCAAAAGAAAATATAACGGAGATTGTAGAAGCCGCTCTTCTGTCTGGCGTAGGAATAATACAATATAGGTGCAAAGAAGGAACTGATTTAGAAAGACTTACAGAAGCAAAAAATCTTTCCTTTATTTGCAAGAAATATCAAGCCCTTTTCATCATCAATGATCGCATAGACATCGCTCTGGCAGTCGATGCAGATGGTGTTCATCTTGGACAAGATGACTTGCCTACAAGTGTGGCAAGGAAATTAATTGGAGAAGAACTTCTAATTGGTAAATCCACCCACTCTATAGAGCAATTAAAACAAGCTGCAAGTGAAGGATGCGATTATCTAGGTCTGGGACCAATAAATTCCACGCAAACAAAACCAGGTTCAAATCCAATAGGATTAGAACTTCTTCTCGAAGCCTCAAACACAATCAAACTTCCCTGGTTTGCTATTGGAGGGATTAATACCTCAACAATTAGTTCTATTCTTTCTTCGGGAGCTTCGAGAGTTGCAGTAGTAGGAGCAATAATGAATGCAAATGATCCGTCTAAAGCCACACTGAAGTTACTTGAAAATTTTCAATGAAAATCAAAGTCAATGGAGAAATGAAGAATCTCTGTCCAGAACCAATTCCTCCAACCTTAGAAAAGGTAATAGCTCAATTAGGAGAGCACCCTCGATTAATTGTTGTGGAATTCAATGGCGTAATTTGTTCGCCCCAGTCTTGGGCTACTCAAAAAGTTCAAGACGGTGACATCCTTGAAATTGTGACGATAGTTGGAGGAGGTTCCTAGAGTTATGAAAATTGCCAATAAAAAATTGGCCCAAACATTCATCCAATCAGCACATCTGAAAATCAAACGCCTTTTGGCATTGGCAATACTGCCTGCATTGTTATTTGCCCTTGTTTTTCTTCCAGCCCAAACGTCAGAAGCTGCAAGCGGCGGAAGAATTGGTGGTGGCAGTTTTAGATCCCCTTCAATCCCTAGAACAGGGGGATATAGAGGAAGTTATGGAGGAGGAGGCTACGGAAGAGGGTATAGAGGAGGTGGTATTGGATTTCCTTTCATTCTTCCTATCTTCGGTTTTGGAGGTGGAGGACTTTTTGGCTTTTTAATTCTTATGGCAGTAGCAGGGGTAATTGTGAACTCAATTAGAGGAGCAAATATCTCTAATTTAGGCAATTCTAACTTGTCAATACAGAATAATTCTGGTCCGATTAGCATTATTCAAATTCAATTAGGACTTTTAGCTTCAGCAAAAGCCCTCCAAGAAGATCTTAGAAGACTAGCCGAATCCTCTGATACATCAAACTCATTAGGACTTCAAAAGGTTCTTCAAGAGACAACACTTTCACTTTTAAGACAGCCTGAATTATGGGTCTACTCCAATATCGAAAGTGGAGATGTACCTTTCCAAGCAGGAGAATCAACATTCAATAGACTATCAATAAATGAACGAAGCAAATTAATCTCTGAAATCACTTCAAATGTATCTGGTCAGAAAAAGAGCGAAACAATTGCTGCAGCAAATACTGCTGGAGAAGCCGGAGAAACAAATGAATTTATTGCAGTGACAGTATTAGTTGCATCAAAAACTCGACTCAATCTCAAGAAATCACAAACTAATGAAGGGCTTCAGGACGATCTTCGAGTAATTGGAGCAATCACAGCCAATGACTTAATAGCACTTGAGGTGATTTGGCAGCCTGAAGGACAAGGCGATGTACTCACTGCAGAGGAACTTGTTACTGCTTACCCAAATCTCATTCATCTCTGATTAACCAAAGAATCAGACCAAACTCCAATTCTTTATAATTTCTTTCGCCAAAATTGTGCAATACAAACCTAATCAGGGCTTCAACACAAATAAGATTCACTGAATTCATTTTTCTAATCAAGTGCCTGCTTCGTCCAGACCAGATCCACGAGCTATGAAGTGGGAAACTAATGGGGAGCTAGCTCATAGGGATCTTTCTGAGCTGGTCAATAGATTGCTTGACGTCGAATCAACACATCACAGCAATGAACTTTCAAGATTAGGTACCAAATGCAACGATAAAGATTGATTCCTCGATTACCTCTTGCATATCGTTCAGAAATAGCTCACCTTCTGGTTAAACAGAAGGTGTAAATGGCCAGAAGAACTCTTCAGTGGGTAAATACACCTGTGTTAATGGAGGCAATACTTCGCTACCACCAAGGTCGTCTTCCTAGATCGATGAAATTGTGGGTTGAACAAATTCTTGATTTGAAAACAGAAGATAATTCAGCTCTTCTTCAGAAATATCCCCACTCCTGACCCTAATTATCGAAGATAGCTTTTGCTATGCCTTGAGAATTCTTAAAGCGGCCATTGCTGCACCGTATCCATTATCAATATTTACCACTGATAACCCTGGGGCACAACTTGCAAGCATTCCTTCTAGAGCAGTTTTGCCGCCAAGACTGACACCATATCCAACTGATACTGGAACACCAATTACGGGCTGCGGAACCAAACCTGCTAACACCGTTGGCAAAGCTCCTTCCATTCCCGCACAAGCAATCAAAACTTTTGCTTTTTTCAATTTTTCTAAATTAGAAAGAAGTCTATGAAGGCCTGCAACTCCTACATCCATTAAAACTTCTACTTCAATCCCATGCCATCTCAAAGCTAATTCTGCTTCAGCTGCCACAACAAGGTCACTAGTTCCCCCACTCAAAACCACAACTTCCCCAAGTAATGGTTGAGCCTCTGCAGGCATACCCAAAGTTAAACATCTAGCTTCAGAATGCAACTGTATATTGTCAACCAATTTTTTTAATTCATCTGCTTTAATTGGATCAACCCTAGTTACAAATGCAGATTCACCAGCATTACTAAGGCTCTTTAAAATTCCAGCAATTTGCTCAGTAGATTTGTGTTCTCCCCATATTGCTTCAACCATTCCAAGTCGACTTGCTCGAAAGACATCCAATCTTGCTTGTTTATAAGTCACTGAGGAATCAATTCTCCTTCATATTGAACAGGAAAGGGATTGCCTTCTTTTTTACCAATAGCTTTTCTAGCGTAGTTTTCAAATTCTTCTTGAACAATGCTTATTTCTGACAAGGGAATTGTTTTCCATTTTGAACGACTTTCCCATGTAATTAATAACATAGCTTCTTCTTTTTCTTTATCCCATAATAATTGTCTACCTAAAAAACCATCCTGCTTTAACAACCAAGGTTTCCAGGTCTCATGCTCTGCATTTAGCCAAACTTTCTTTAGATTGCTAGGAACATGAAGACAAATGATTTCAACGATTTTTTCATTACTAATGTCCAAAGAATTTTCAGCTATAGAATCAAATGCAAGAGCATTTAGGGGTAAAGCAACCAAGCTAAATACAAGTAAAAGTACTCTTAAAGCACTATTTATACTTGAAATTAGCATTTTTTTTGCAGCAAAACCACTGCTTGACTACTTATACCCTCTTCACGGCCTTCAGGGCCAAGATTTTCATTAGTAGTGGCCTTAACCCCCACATATTCCACATCTAAATCCATTCTTCTTGCGAGATTATCTCTCATAAGATCAATATGTGATTTTAGTTTAGGGCGTTCTGCAATAATAACAGAATCAACATTAAGAATTTCCCATCCCTTAGCACTAATCAAATCCACTACCTTTTCAAGTAATAACATACTGTCAGCTCCTTTCCATTTCAAATCATCAGGGGGGAAATACTTGCCTATATCACCTAGAGCAAGTGCTCCTAAAAGTGCATCCATAACTGCGTGGACCAACACATCCGCATCACTATGGCCATCTAGACCTAATCCATCAGGGTGATCAAGATGAACACCTCCGATAATTAAAGCCCTTTTAGGTACCAATCGATGAATGTCATAACCGTTGCCTATGCGGAACTGGGGTTTGGAGTCAGTCATATCGATTGATTTCAACATTAAAGTCTCACAATATGTTTTCTGGCGCATTATATGAAGACCGCTTTGGTTGAGACCCTAAAGAAGATGGACCACCATCAGGAGGCTGGCATAGTAAAGATTTCTAATGGGATTATCACACTAGATTTCCTTACCCATGCAAATTAATTATTAGATTTATGAATTATTAAATAGTTGATTAAGATTGCTAATTCCATATTGATTTTTTAATATTTCATATGTTTCTTTTCCAAAGGAATGCTTAATAAAAAGAAGTACACATAATTTGACTAGAGCTTGACTTACATGACGCGGATGCCCATCATTTGACCCAAAAGGCCATATTCTTGCATGATGCGCATATTGTGTAATCAACTCGTAATTTGGCACATAACTACAATTAGGCAATGTTTTAGTTATGCTTAGAAAAGCTTCTCTTATTGCTATTTTAGATTCAAAATTATCAACTAATAAACCTTTTTTTCCAAAAGTTGCTTCTGCTGGCACAGGGGAAACGGATAAATAAACTTCTGTTAATGCTATTTTACTTAACGATAAAATACATTTTTTAATTATAGTTTCAATTTTTTCACTATTTATAGGTCTGCAGCTTTTAATTTTTCTAATTAACATAGGCTTTTCTTTAACCTTGTATGTTGGGATAACTTCTCCATTCTTTAAAACAATTTCAAGTCCAATTCCACCAGTAATAATTAATATTAAGTTAGACCTATTATGTTTTTTTAAATAGGCTTCTAATTGCGTTAAGGATGCTTCTACTGTCTCAGGTATTTTTTCTATAGGGGCTTCTTCTGCTGCTGCAAAATTAATAATAGGTATCCCTATACTATTTAATTCTTTTGAGATATTTAGGGCAAAGCAAGATCCAAAAGTTGCTATTGCAGTATCTTTTATATTAAATTTACTGGGGCACACTGATTCATATGATACATAAGAGGATATAGAGTTTTCTACATCTAAGAACTCTGCATTAGCCCTAGGGAACAATTCTAATAGGGATCTAGTTTTTTCGTTTTTGCCAATAGATACTTCTACTCCTAACTCCTTTAATTTTAATTTAGACTCCTGCCATGCATTCAGGTTACCTGCTCTACTTAAAACGATCAAGTTAAGCAGTAGTTCATGAATTTTTATAGTTTTATCAGGAATTAATCCCTTTAGCTTATCTACATTTGCAAGACATATTAAGCCGTGATTAATTATTTTTGTTTCTTCTTCTGAATTATCTATTTTACCTGAAATAACCTCAATTAATTTATTTATAATTGACATATAATCCTTCACTGAATCTATTTTCTCTGAAGCTATAGAGTGATGGGCAAAATTTCTCAATTTAATAATGCTATATAATCTATGTTAATCAATTATTCGCAATTATGCAAAATAATTTTAAATGAGATTCAATATATTCGATTTTGTGACGTACCTAATTTCTCATATCATAAAAGAAAGTTTCCAAGAATCCAGTCATAGACTTAATCTAGTCACCAATCTGGGTAGATTTCGTATTCGTTACCAATACGAAATTGCCTAGGATTAATTTCGGATGATTCCATTTTTAGCTTTAAAAGTGACTGCTTTGTTAGCCAAGCTTCATACAAATCAGGTCTACGTTGTTTTGTCCTGATCTCTCGTTGTTTTTGTCTCCACTTTGATACTGCTCCATGATCACCACTTCTTAAAATATTTGGAACAGTCATGCCACGAAATTCAGCAGGTCTTGTGTAATGAGGATGATCAAGCAAATCATCTGCATAACTCTCCTCTACCAAAGACAAAGATTTACCAACCGTTCCTGGTAAAAGTCTCACTACTCCAGTAATAACTGACATAGCAGGAAGTTCACCTCCAGTTAACACATAATCTCCTATAGAAATCTCCTCATCTGCCAAAGATCTAACCCTTTCATCAAAGCCCTCATAATGACCACAAATCAAAATCAACTGGTCATGGTTTACTGACCAGCGAAATAAATCTCTTTGAGATAGAGGTTTACCTTGAGGTGTCATCAGCAATACTCTTGGATGTTTTTGAAGAGGAATTGATTCAACAGCCTTAAAAATTGGTTCTGGCTTAAGAAGCATTCCTGCACCCCCTCCATAGGGCATATCGTCAACTTTGTGATATTTATCTGTTGTGAAATCTCTTGGATTGTGAATATGTAATTCAGCAATCTTTGCTTTCAAAGCACGACCTATGACACCGAACTCCTCTAAAGAAGCAAAAACTTGTGGCACCAAGCTAACAACGTCTAAGCGGTAAGACTTCATAGAATCAATTCGGCATGAAAGTTGATTTGAATATCAATTGAGAGAAACAAGATTCTAGGCAAAGTGATTCTTCATAACCTCTAAAAAATAAGGGTATCGAAAAATAATTTCCTTGTTTATTAATAATAAAGTTAATCACAATTCTTTATATCCTAATTCCGCCAAACGAGCAGGTTTACTTCTCCAATCTGGAACAACTTTTACAAAGAGTTCCAAATACACTGAACCTTCTATCAAGGTTTGCATTTGCAATCTCGCACCCTTCCCAATCATTTTCAACATCGATCCTCCTTTACCAATTAAAATCCCTTTTTGACTTTTTCTTTCTACCATTATTGTAGCTAAAATTGCTGTGCGATTTTGCTTAGAAAAACTTTCTCTCCCTTTGTTCATTTCCTGAATACGATCAACAATTACCGCAACACTATGAGGTATCTCTTCTCGAGTATGTATTAAGACTTGCTCTCTAATTAATTCAGCCAGGATTAGCCTCTCAGGTTGATCAGAAACTATATCAGTCGGATATAACTGTGGCCCTATAGGAAGATTAGAAGTCAAAGCATTAATCAAATCATCACACCCTTCACCTGTAATAGCACTGCACTTAAATATTGGCCAACAAGATTGATCTAAAAGATTTCTATACTCCTTTTCTATTTCTTCATAGCCATCTTTATTTATAAGATCCCACTTATTCAAAGCAACTATTACAGGAATCTCCTGTTGTCGAAGTAATTTGACGATAAAATTATCCCCTTTTCCTGGAGAGAAACAACTTTCCAAAATAAGCAATACAACATCAACTTCTCCAATTGTTGTCTTCGCACTTTTTACAAGCCTTTCGCCAAGCAAATGATGAGGCTTATGAATTCCAGGAGTGTCAACCAATATCAACTGAGCGTTTTCTCTCGTCAGGATTGCTTTCAATCGATTACGAGTCGTTTGAGCTACTGGGGAAGTGATTGCAATTTTTTCTCCAACAAACCTATTAATTAAAGTCGACTTTCCAACATTCGGTCTTCCGATCAAAGCAACGAACCCTGATCGATAGCTATCTGGGATTCTCTCCTGTAAAGACATTTCCTTTGTATGGATTACCCCATAGCCTGGCTCGAATAAAGAATAAAATCCATGACCCCAAAAACTCCCAGCTTTGAAGAATCCATAGAATTTGCCATGCTTTGGTGCAATGACTGGGAAGAAGGTGACCTGAGCGACGAAGTCTTAGCCGATAGAGTTGCTGAACTGATCAGAACTAGCAATGGAGCTAGAGGTTTTTTTGTAGTTGGACTTGCAACTAATTCTCCAATCCTAGATCGGCTTCCTGAAGCTCTTCTAAAGCAGCTGAGAATTGCAGGGGAAAATGTAGTTGATTTAACTACTAAAAACCTAGCTATGAGCAGTGCTATGGCTATACATCATAAACGTCGAAAAGATAAAGAACAGAAAGAAGGTTCAGAAAGAGTTTCTTCACGCTGTATAGATCTATTGAAAGTTCTTGAAACAACTTTGGTCAAGAATAGATTAGAGAAGTTCCTCTCATCAATAGAAAATAGAGAAGGAGAAGATTTTAATTTTATAAAGCGATGGGAATATGATCAAGAACAGATAACTGCAATATCTATAAATATCAATGCTATTGCACAAAACTAAGAAGGGGAGGATCGTATATGACCCTCCCCTTCTTAGTTTTGTGCATTTTATTTTGTATCAATCCCTTCGCCCACCACCTTGGAGAGCAATCATTAAACGAAGAATAAATATAAATAGATTTATATAAGTTAAATACATTCCTAAAGCACCAGCAAGATATTGATCATCTCTATATGTTCGAGGCATTGTATAGAAATCTACAAAGGACATTCCTACAAAAAGGACTGTTCCAAATCCAGCAATCATTAATTCAAAACCACTACCACCAAACATTCCTGGAGCAAAAATACCCCCTACTATTTGTACGAGCATCGCTACAACTAAACCAATTAATCCCAAACCCACAACGCCAGCAAGAGCCTGCCCAACGGTATCGCTCATACGACGTCCTACAGCTGATGCAATAGCAAAAGTGATTCCAGTTGCGAGTGCAGCGGTTCCTACAGCCCCAATACCTGCTGTTCCAATCGCAATTGCAACAATGCCACTAAGGGTATAACCAGTAATTAGGCTATATGCAGTTAGAAGAGGAAGAGCAGTTTCATTGTTAGCCTTCAACGCAACATTCTGTGCGATGAAAAATAGGATCAAGTTGCCTATGAGAGCCACCCAAAACAAAGGCATGAAAAGCCCTGGATTGGTTGCCTGAATAGAAAGACCACCAATTACACCACCTGCAGTCAAAACCATTCCACCGCCTACATAAGGCAATGCTTTGTTAACCACATTTGGTCCAACCAAGGCACTAGATTGAGCCTCTCTAATGGCTGCTTGAAAATTGCTGCTTGCTGGCATAGTTCACCAGAACACGTAACTGATTCACTTTGACAGCAAAGTAAGAAATTGGAGTTGTTTATATGTGCGGATCTCCCTATCGCCGTTTTTTAGAGGTATAAGCATCTATTACTCGTTGTACAAGGTAATGGCGAACAACATCAGCAGATGTCAAACGACAAACGGCCACTCCATCTAAATCTTTAAGCAATTCAGCAGCTTCAACAAGACCACTCAATTGATCAGACGGTAAATCAATTTGTGTGATATCTCCAGTAATAACCATTCTTGAGTTTTCCCCAAGCCTAGTTAAAACCATTTTCATTTGACTTGAAGTTGTGTTTTGTGCTTCGTCGAGAATTACAAATGATTTATCCAATGTCCTTCCTCGCATATAAGCAAGAGGAGCAACCTCAATCACACCCTTTTCAAGCAAATTTGTTGTTTTCTCCTGGCCGAATAAAGTATGTAAGGAGTCATAAAGAGGGCGCAAATAAGGGTCTACTTTCTGTTGAAGATCACCCGGAAGAAAACCCAATCTTTCTCCTGCCTCTAGAGCAGGACGTGTTAGGACAAGACGCTCAACTTTTCTCTCATTAAGCATTTTCACTGCAAGAACGGTGGCAAGAAAAGTTTTGCCCGTCCCTGCAGGACCTAAAGCGAAGGTGAGATCATTATTTTCCATTGCTTCGAAATATTCTTTTTGATGAAGTGTTCTTGGCCTTAAATGATTACCTCTTGATGTTCGTGCAAGTACTCGATTTCCTAATTCTGCATGTGCCTTACCTCTGCCCTTATCTAGAGAAGAAACCGCAGCTTTTAAGTCAATCAAAGAAACAGGTTGGCCTTCTTGCCATAGATATCTAAGCAGCTCAATTGAACCAACTGCTCTTTCCAATTGAGAAGGTTGTCCTCCAATAACTAATTGAAGGCCTCTTAAAACTACTGATGCACCAGTTAGTAATTCAAGCTGATGCAGGATGTTCTGATCAGATCCTGATATAGCAAGAGCAGCATCAGAATCAGGCAAATCAAATACGAAGCTACCTAATGAGGTTGCTTCTTTCATATGAATACTCAGGCTTCTGAAGCTTCAGAAGCCTGAGTGTTTTCAACAGCTTCTTTTAAGGATTTTTTCTCAGCCGATTTCCGTGCAGCTGCTTGTTTGGCTTTGCCAACTATCTCAGCTTGTCTAACAGTCTTTTCTATTAGTCCACCCTTTTCAAGCAAAGATCTCACAGCATCTGTTGGCTGAGCTCCCTGGCTCAACCTCAGCCTAAGTGCTTCAGTATCAAGCCTTGTCTCTTTAGTTCTAGGGTTATAAAAACCCAATTCTTGAAGGGGACGACCGTCACGCCTTGATGTGCTGTTACATGCAACCAAACGGAAACTCGCTTCCCGCTTCTTACCAAACCGCTTAAGGCGGAGCTTGATCATCTTTTCTTGACTTGTAGAAGTTTATTTGCATTGGTGCTAGTCAATAAATAACGGACACCAAGGCAACACCATAGCGTGTAGAGGGTTCACAAGTCGCCAAAGCCCTTTTTTTTCTTCAAAGGTCGCTGACGTCTAGGTGCAACTCCACCACGATTACCACCTTTGCCAGTACTTGGCATTCCACCAGGCATACCCCCACCTAAGCCCCCCATTCCTGGCAAGCCCCCTCCAGTTGCCATTTGCTTCATAAAACCCCTCATTCTTTGAAAATCAGTCAAGACCTTGTCTACATCTCCTGCACTATGCCCACTACCAAGTGCAACTCTTCTACGACGTGAAGGTTGCGCTGCCAATAATTCTGGTTGTGTTCTTTCATTAGGCGTCATAGATCCGATCATTGCCTCAATTCTTTTCAATTGCTCTTCACCACTTTTAAGCATTCCATCATCTAACTTATTCATTCCTGGCATCATTTTCATCAAGCCACCAAGCGACCCCATTCTTTTAATTAAACGCATTTGTTTAACAAAATCTGAAAAGTCAAAAGTTGCCTCTTGAAGCTTTTTCTGCATTAATTCAGCATCTGCAATCTCTACTTCCTTCTGAGCTTTTTCAACAAGAGTAAGAACATCTCCCATCCCAAGGATGCGACTTGCCATACGTTCTGGGTGAAAAGGTTGCAAGGCTTCAACCTTTTCACCAGTTCCAATAAACTTTATTGGTTGACCACTTATTTTTCGAATAGAAAGTGCTGCTCCACCTCTAGAATCGCCATCAAGTTTTGTAAGCACAGCCCCTGTAATACCTACCTTTTCATGAAAGGCTTTTGTTAAATCAGCAGCCTCTTGGCCAATCATTGAATCAACTACAAGTAACACCTCATTCGGTTGAACCTCAGAACGAATACGAACCATCTCATCCATCATTGCGGTATCAATTTGAAGTCTTCCTGCCGTATCAACTAAAACTGTGTCAAAACCTTCGTCACGTGCTTTTTGAAGACCAGCCGCAGCAATTTCCTCCGGTTTTAATTCAGCACCTAAATTAAAGACTTCAACATCTATCTGAGATCCAAGAGTACAAAGTTGTTCAATTGCTGCTGGTCTATAAACATCAGCAGCAACCATCAAAGCTTTGCGTCCTTGTTCTTTTAAATATAAACCAAGTTTGGCTGTAGCAGTTGTCTTTCCTGCGCCCTGAAGGCCAGCCATGAGAACAACAGTTGGTTCATTAACTAGATTTGCCAAAGGCTCATTTGAACCTCCCATTACCTCTACTAATTGTTCGTGAACAACTTGTATGAACTTCTGACCTGGACTAATCCCTCGAACAACTTCTGCTCCTATTGCTTTCTGACGAACTTCTTCTACAAATTCTTTAACAACACCTAAGCTCACATCAGCTTCAAGTAAGGCCCTGCGAACCTCCTTGAGAGCATTATCTACATTGCTTTCGCTAATTTGAGCTTCTCCTTTTAAGCCCTTAACTGCATCTTCAAACCGTGCTGAAAGTTCATCGAACATTTTAGGAAAGCCCGTCTATTCAATTAATAGTAAAAAACGATGGTTCCAAATCATGCAAGAAAATTAACTTCCGCTTATATAATCGACAAGCTGCCAAAGCTGTTTCTCTCTTCCCAAAACATATGTGACAGTCAAATCTGGGATACTTGTCTCTGAAATAACTTTTCCTGAAGAATCAAATCTTTGTTCTCGATAAATCAACTTTGCCTTTGCCTCAATCCTCTTAGAGGTTTGAGAAACTAACTTTATAGAGGTAATTTTCGCTTCAATTTGTTGCCTTTGACCTAATAACGCATCTTTCCGTTGTTCTGCTTTTACTCTTTCTACCAACTTAGGTCTTGCTACTATCAACAATTCCTCTCCATTACTTCCATTAAGAATTAAAGCCTTAATTAACAACCAATTCTCAAGAAGATTTAAGATCTCTTTCTTACTAGGATTTTCTACTATTAAAGATTCAATTTTAAATTTATTATCCTCTAAATTGCTTTTATTAGCCTTCTTAAAAAGAGCATCTTGCTCTAAAGCAAGCTTAAGAGATAGTTCAACATCAGGCATTGAAGTTGTTGATTCTTCTGACAATTGTTTGTCTAAGCCAGTTATTGAAGTTTTTGGTAGTTCTGACGAATCATTCCTAACAGCATCAACCTCTGAGACTTGTCTGGTCTTATACTTTGGCCCTATAAAGTTTATAGCTGCCCCCAAAAGTATTAGAAGAGCAATTGCAGTTGAACTTGTTACTAAAGCATATCTAGACAAGCCAAAAGAACTCAAAGAAAGCTTTAAATCCCCCCAACTAAGCCCTCTAGAACCCTTAAAGATTCTATCAATTAATGATTTCCGGGAAACCTCCTCTTCCTG
The DNA here is from genome assembly GCA_003278255.1 of Prochlorococcus sp. AG-363-O15. Lineage (GTDB taxonomy): Bacteria > Cyanobacteriota > Cyanobacteriia > PCC-6307 > Cyanobiaceae > AG-363-O15. The sequence continues at coordinate 6,186 of QCFZ01000014.1, read as the reverse complement.
AGAAGTAACAGCTGCTTGAGCTAGATCATCATCAAAGATCTCTTTAGGAGTTGGTATATTTTGGTCAGAATCATGTGGTTCTAAAGAAGATCCAGAATTTGATTGTTCTGTAGATAATGAAGACAAAAATGAGAACCCTGCCTTAGCGAATCCTCTTGCACCCTTTCTATCTAGACGTTCAACAAAATCCTGAACATCTCTATCAGCGAACCAAGCTTCTAAATTAACAGCCTCAGCATCTACATCTCTATATCCAGGTAAAACATCTCTTCTTAGCCAGTCTCTACAATACTCACAAAGAGCAGCTAAATTATCCTCTGGATAATTTTCCAACCAATCCTGAAGCCCTTTATCTGGACTATTCAAAAATCTATCTTTTGCAAGCTCTACATTAGCTAGCAAAAGATCCATACAGCCTATTAATGGCAGAGAGTCAACTCCTGAAATATCTAGAGCCTTTAATTGCTTTCTTGCCTCATAAACCTTTTCAGGTTTTCTTCGTGAGAATCCAACAGCCGTAAGTGCAATCACTCCTAAGAAAGCCGCATCAGCTGAACCACTCCTTTGCCAACGTAAGAACAAATCAGCTTGTTCCTGAACCGTAAGAAACTTACGAATTTGTTGAAAGAAAAGCTCAAATTCTTCTTGAGACAAAACGCTATGAGCATTGGATATTTTCTTACCTTCCAGACCACCTCTTTTTCTAACAAAACCATCTAGCAATCGAAGTCCATCTTGTCTAGAAGCTTGATCTCCAAGATCTCTACTAACCAAATCAAGAATGCGATAAGGAAGCAATCCCTTCAACTCTTCTTCAAGGAGTGAGCGCTGCTGAGGCAATTTGCCCATCCTTTGCAAAAGTTGAATTCCCTCAGTCAAAAGAACTGCTGCAGCTTGATAATGACGTTGCTCTTGCTCATTTAACGCAGCTGCTCTACATGACAAAGCAGCCACAAGTGTCAAATCCGCCTCTCTTCCACTTCCTAAAGCAGGAGCCTGAGGAGGCTGCAAAGCTTTGCAGGCAAGCTTGAAAGCTTCTATAGAAGCTTCTGCTTCCCAAAGCAAAATCAAACCGGCAACTTCACGGTTAGAAGAAAATTCCAGGCCAGACGCACCAGCCAATAAAGCAGTCTCATATTCCTGCCGAAGTGACTGATTTGTAAGAAGATCGGCAGAGAATCGTAAAAGTTCTGATCTTTGAGCCAATGCTTCATTAGTGAAGCCATCTTGAGGAGGACGATCCAGGCGTAATTGCAAGGCCCGAAGCACTGTCTCAGCCTCCGCCGATGGACTCACACCTATTAAGCGGAAATGATCAATCGGCAATTCCAAAAGCACTAAGCCATTGGAATAAAACTCTAGGCATTGGAAGGGGTTTTGCCCATTGTTATTCCTCAGGCCATTACAGTCGTATACCTAGTAATGGGCTGAAGCATGAGCCAAGGCACAAAAATGGCATCAAATCAAGCAACCCAAAATGCCAATCAAGCAGGAAGCCATGCAGCGCGACTAAGTAGTCATACCAAGGGGAAACAAGCAATACTAGATCGCGACACTGGGCTAATGCTGTTCAAAGATATGACCTTAGGAAGGCGATTCGAAGACAAATGTGCTGAGATGTATTACCGCGGGAAAATGTTTGGTTTTGTACATCTTTATAACGGTCAAGAGGCTGTTAGCTCTGGAGTGATTTGTGCAATGAAACTCCAACATGATTGGTTCTGCAGTACTTACAGAGATCATGTGCACGCTCTAAGTGCCGGAGTGCCTGCAAGAGAAGTCATGAGTGAGCTCTTTGGGAAAGAAACAGGATGCAGTAAAGGGAGAGGAGGCTCAATGCACCTTTTTTCTAAAGAACATCACCTTTTAGGTGGATATGCATTTATTGGAGAAGGCATTCCAGTAGCCCTAGGTGCTGCTTTCACCAGTCGATATAAAAAAGATGCACTTGGCGATTCAAATAGCGATGCCGTTACAGCCGCTTTTTTTGGAGATGGAACCTGCAATAACGGACAATTCTTCGAATGTCTCAACATGGCTCAACTGTGGAAATTACCAATAATTTTCGTTGTTGAAAACAACAAATGGGCTATAGGCATGGCGCATGATCGAGCCACTAGCGACACAGAGATATGGAGAAAAGCAGAGGCTTTTGGAATGCAAGGCGAAGAAGTTGATGGAATGGATGTCTTAGCTGTTAGAGGTGCTGCCCAACGAGCTTTAGAACGAGCCAGAGCAGGAGAAGGTCCAACATTGTTGGAATGTCTTACTTATAGGTTTAGAGGCCATTCACTGGCCGACCCTGATGAATTACGTGCAGAAGAAGAAAAAGAATTCTGGGCAAAAAAAGATCCTCTAAAAAACCTTGAGAATGAACTAACAACAAACAACTTGGCTACTGATGATGAACTTCGTGCCATTGAGAGAGAAATTGACTATGAGGTAACAGATGCTGTTGATTTTGCACTTAGCGCACCAGAACCAAAACCTGATGAACTAACCAAATACATTTGGGCTGAATAATATAATTAATAATTTCTATTTTACTTGAAATAAAATACTTTACAGAGGCACAATTCTAGATACCACTTGGTAATTTGCGGGTCAAGTTCCTCAACTTACGTAAAGCCTTTAGTTCGACCTGACGAACTCTTTCTCTTGAAACTTCTAATAATCTGCCAATCTCAGCAAGTGTATGTCTTTCATTACCGTCTAATCCAAATCGAAGCCTAAGAACATGCTGTTCTTGCTCACTTAGATGGGTTAACCAACGACCAAGTTGCTCATGATGTATACGCTGCTCAACTTTATCTAGAGGTTCTTCATGAGCTGCATCAGCTATCAGATCTCCTAAGAAGCTTCTTCCTTCTTCACCATTTACAGGTGCATCAAGACTACTCGTTGTCAAAGCTTGTCTTAAAAGAGAATCAAGCTCTTCAAGAGGGATTTCCATTGCTTCAGCAATCTCACCGCGGCTTGGCATAGCACCTAATTTGTGAGCAAGATCAAGGCTGACTTTGCGAATTGTTGTCAATCTTTCACTCAAGTGAACAGGAAGACGAATGGTGCGGGATTGACAAGCAATGGCACGAGTCATGCTTTGACGAATCCACCAAAAGGCATATGTGGAAAATTTGTAACCTCTCGTTGGATCAAATTTTTCCACTGCTCTCTCTAAACCAAGAGAACCTTCCTGAATTAAATCAAGAAGTTCGAGTCCTTTACCTTGATATTTTTTTGCAACGCTTACAACTAAACGAAGATTTGCCTTCATCATTCGCTCTTTGGCTCGTCGACCTACACGAATCAATCGGCGCTGATGATTTGTCAACTCTTCACTTTGAGGATCAATAGTTCCATCTTCAGTAAGAGTCATCATTGTCTGAACCTGATTACCTAACTCAATCTCTTCAGCTGGAGTCAAGAGAGGGATTCTTCCAATAGTCGATAAATACCAACTAATGGGGTCTCCACTCCGCCTCCTCTGAGTTTCAGCAGTCTTAGGTGCTGACGAAACCATTTCTTCTACTCCCAGCTCTAGGGAGACTTTCCTACGGATATTGAAAAACCGGCTGTGGTTTCAAGAACCCTTCAGATTCATGAAAGGAAATCTACACATTTGCCAGCAAAACCACTTATTAGAAACAAGTAGATGTACCTATAGATACATCTCTAACTGCAGTCTTCTAACAAGATTTTCCAAAGAAATAGCAACAGCAGAGGCTGAACTACCTTTTTCACTTATTCGTGCTGCTTCAGCATGCATAAAGGCCGCTGCAGCAAACAATTCTGCTGAAATCCGTTTTTTATTTGCAAATTCAAGAGCTCCTAAGCCAGTTGCAAATCCAGCTAAAAGATCTCCTAATCCAGTTCGTGCTACGGAAGGAGATGTCTCTGCTAACTGAAAAATCCGTCCCTCAGAACTTGCAATAACACTGTGCGCTCCTTTAAGCAAAATTTCAGCTCCACTTTCCCTAGCCGCTTTAGAAGCTGCACGAAGAGGATCATCTAGATCCAAATGAGGGAACAAACGCTTGAATTCGGCACAATGAGGAGTAATCCATGTAGAGCCTTCACGTTTAAGAATCCATTTCCAACCTTCTTCTAAGCGTGCAATTTGATTAATTCCATCTGCATCTAAAACCAACAAACCTTTAAATGAAATCAAAGACTCAGAGAAAGAATCCCAATCCTCATCTCCTTTGCCCAACCCAGGTCCAATTAACAAAGCGTCAAAACGACACAGATCCTCTTTCAACAAAAAAGGACCTATTATTGAAGAACCTGTTAATGAGCAATTCAATTCAGAAGATAAAACAACTTCAGGGAAAATATGCCATAAATCATCCGCAACAATCTTAGGCAAAGCAGTCTTAATACTTCCAACACCACTGGCAATTGCCCCTTTTAAAGCCAACCAAGCAGCCCCTCGATATTTTTCACTACCAGCAACAATTAAAATTCTTCCTCGTTCATATTTATTTGCTACAGGAGAAGTTCTTGGTAAAGGTATTTTCTTTAAATCAAGTGAACTAATCCGTAATGGTTGTGTTTCAGGTATGTTTTTAATTAATTTTTCTGGTATATCTAAATCAAGTCTTACCAATTTCCCAACATAAGGTAATGCTCTGTCTTGAATAAGGCCTTGCTTAATTAGTCCCGCAGTTAAAGTAAAAGAAGCTTTCGCAGCTTCTGCCTGAAAAGGCTTACCTGTATCTGAGCAAATACCAGCCGGTACATCCAAACTAATCAATCTTTCTGGCTGATTCTGTTGCCTGTCCCTCAACACTTTTGCAATTAAATTGGGCAAAGGACGAGATTGACCAAGCCCAAAAAGGGCCTCAATCCATAGAGACTCCTCAAATACATCTGGAGTGTCTTTAAGGATTTCAATCCCAAGCCAGGTTGCATAGGAAAAGTGCTTAGCAGTTAAATGTTTGCTTATAGGCAATGGACACCAGATTCTGACTTTTATTCCTTTTAAAAAAAGCTCTCTAGCCACTACCAATCCATCTCCACCGTTATGACCTGGCCCAACCAGTACAACCACTCCTCGATCAAGCAAGTAAGGAGTTTTATTAAGCCAAGCAGTCATAAGCAGCCCGACTTTCTCCATCAAAACTTCAACAGGCAAACCATTGGAGAAGATCTCTCCTTCGATGGATTTCATTTGTGCAGAAGTGACCATTACATGGTCAGCATCAAATCCTGGCCAAGGCACGACAATTGCTCATATGCATCCACTATGCATACCTATTTGCGGTAATGACTATGCCGCCCGAAATCAAAACATCTATCAAAGTCCCTTCCCTGCAAGGATCCACAGACGCAGGATCAGAAGCACTAGAACGACTAAAAAGCTTAAGCGGGACACATTCAGCTGCAGTAGGCCTTTCAGGCGGAGTAGACAGTTCTCTTGCAGCAGCTTTACTAGTTGAAGCAGGCTGGGAAATTCAAGGTTTAACTTTATGGCTTATGAGCGGGAAAGGTTCTTGCTGTTCTGAAGGACTTGTTGATGCAGCGGGGATATGTGAACAGTTAGGGATAATGCATCATGTAGTTGATTCAAGATCAACTTTTCAAAAAGAAATCGTTGAAGAGTTAATCAATGGTTATCAGGAAGGAATAACTCCTCTACCCTGCTCAAGATGCAATCGTTTAGTAAAATTTGGACCAATGCTTGAATGGGCTGAAAATAATATAAAAACCAAACGTCTAGCAACAGGTCATTACGCTAGAGTTAGATATAAATGTGATACTAATCTACTCAAACCTTCAACAGGAAATCCACAAGGTCGCAATCAACTCTTACGTGGCTTAGACCAAAACAAAGACCAAAGTTATTTTCTATATGATCTCTCTCAGGACATTTTAGAAAGAGTAATTTTCCCATTGGGAGAATTAAAAAAAATAGACACCAGAAAAGAAGCATCTCGGTATACACTTCGTACAGCAAACAAGGCAGAGAGCCAAGACCTTTGTCTAGCAGAGCATCATGGATCAATGAAAGCATTTCTAGATAAGTATATAGCTCCTAGAAAAGGCAAGATAGTTCTTAAAGACGGTACTGTTTTAGGAGAACATGATGGTATTGAGCATTTCACTATTGGTCAAAGAAAAGGACTTGGTGTTTCATGGAAAGAGCCTTTACATGTTTACAAAATTGAACCAGAGTCAAACAAAGTT
>QCFZ01000013.1 GCA_003278255.1 Prochlorococcus sp. AG-363-O15 | reverse complement strand
AGAATCTCACAACCGTCTGAAGTAACTAAAATCGTATGCTCCCACTGTGCAGAAAGGCTTCCATCCTTTGTAACAACTGTCCAGCGATCGTTTAATGTCCTACATTTTTTACTCCCAGCATTAAGGATTGGCTCAACTGCAAGAGTCATTCCTGGACGCAATGCAATGTTTGGCAAATCATTCGTACGAAAATTAAAAACCGAAGGTTCCTCATGAAGATTTCGTCCTACTCCATGTCCTGTGTAATCCTCGACAACACTAAAACCATTTGCATTAACATGATCTTCTATAGCTCCAGCGATATCTAAAAGAGTATTTTTAGGTTTGATTTGAGCAAGCCCAGCCATCAATGATTCTTGGGCTATTCTGCTTAGCTTACTAGCCGTTTCCGAGACTTCCCCAACACAAATAGTTATACAACTATCTCCGTGATAACCATCAAAATAAGCACCTGTATCAACTTTAAGAAGATCTCCTGTCTTTATTACTCTTTTCCTAGAAGGTATCCCATGAACAACCTCATTATTGATGCTCGCACAAATGCTTGCAGGAAAGCCATGATATCCCTTGAAACTTGGCACTGCTCCCATCTCTCTAATCCTCCTTTCTGCAAATTCATCCAAATCTCCAGTTGTTTGTCCTGGCTCAACCATGGAGTTGATCTCACGCAAAACTGTTGCAACAATCTGACTAGCCCTCCGCATGATTTCGACCTCTCGTGCAGATTTAATTTCAACCCCTCTACGCTTCTGAATACGAGGTCCAGTAGCAGCAGTTCTAGAAGCTGAACTTGAATTAATGAGATCGGCGAAGAGTTTCATAAAGCCGAATAGAAAAAACAAATCATTTGAGCTAACTACTTAATTCTCCATTCCGTTGAATGGGATAAGTTTCGCTAACTTCAACTTATCAATATCTTCGCAGGCAGCTAGTGGAATGGAGTGATTTAAACATCCCCACCAACTTCATCTACTAGGTTGGCTACCTGATTAATTCTCCCATTGCTCATTTCAGATACTTCTGATGATGGCTATTGCCTAGCAAAAGACTAAGAAAGCTTCTCTTGAGACAAGGTCCATTGCCTAGTAGCAATTCACTAGGGGTAGTGGTAGGTAAAATTTACGCCCAAAAATTAGTTTAATGAAAGGCTTTAGGTCTTATGTGGATGCTTGGAACAAGGCTCTAATGTGATTTTTCAGAAAGTTTTCCCTAAGCAAAAAAACAAAAATTCATAGGTTTTGATTAACGAGCAGTTACAATGGCTGTTTGGCGAATTAACCCGGAGCTGGGATGGCGGCTGATTCTCAAGACACCTCCATAAATGAGGACGCAAATAAAAGCACTCCTGAAAAGGTTTCTGAGGTTGGGCAGAGCTCAGAAACCACTAGGAAATCCTCAAAAAACAAACCAACAATCAAGTTGAGTGCAGAAGCACTTATACAAGAATTCGAAACAGCCCAGCAAAAAACAAATCTCCCTGCCATTTATGTCGGAGACACAGTTCGTGTAGGTGTTCGTATTAGTGAAGGGAACAAAGAACGCGTTCAGCCTTATGAAGGAGTTGTCATCTCCAAACGACATGGAGGACTAAATGAAACCATCACCGTTCGTCGAATCTTTCAAGGAATAGGTGTAGAGAGGATCTTCATGGTCCACAGTCCTCAAGTGGCCTCCATAAAGGTTGAACGTCGCGGTAAAGTTAGGAGAGCGAAGCTTTTCTATCTGCGGGAGCGGGTAGGCAAAGCCACCCGCGTGAAGCAGCGCTTCGACCGCTGAGGTTTCCAACCTCGTTCAATCAAAAGCCATCGTCTCTGGCGATGGTTCACGGGTCTTTCTTATGCGCCGTTAGTTCAGTTGGTAGAACGCAGGTCTCCAAAACCTGATGTCGGGGGTTCGAGTCCTCCACGGCGCGTCCGATGCCCCTTCCTACAGTTTCCTAGTTTTAATAATGGAGTTGGATCTTCAACCTGGTGATGTCGTGAAGGTGCTTGAATCGGCCGCTCTCGGTTGGGTTCGAGCTCGAGTAATTCGGGTCAAATCTGGCGGCAGAGTAGTCGTCCAAAGTGACCAAGGTCGTGAATTCACTGCACGTGGTAATCAAGTTCGACTTATTGAACCGGCAGGGTTCCGTCCCTAGAGAGGCTAGAGAAAAATTTCTTGCGACTCATCAAATTCAGTAAAGATCTCTTTAAAGATCCCAAAGGGATCTTTAAAGATCAGGCACTTCAGCCAATAAATTTTATCGACTAAATCTAGTTCGAATACTTCTGAGTTCACATCAGAACTCAAAGAAGTAGCTCTATGGACCCAAAAATTGATGAGTTTGCTCTTGAAGATAATTCATGAGATTTTCACAAATCAAAAAAACATCAAGCATCAAGTTGACGGAAGGCAGGTAGTAGGCTGATACTTCATTCGTCGACCACCCAGAAATGTCGTCGGACCAACTGGTTAGAAGCCAATAGGCTTAAACGACCTGGGACCGTAGTTCAATTGGTTAGAGCACCGCCCTGTCACGGCGGAAGTTGCGGGTTCGAATCCCGTCGGTCCCGTTTTAATAGAGAGAAGAACACTGATGGTGCGCGTACGCCTAGCTCCTAGTCCTACAGGCACATTACATATAGGTACAGCAAGGACAGCTCTTTTCAATTGGTTATTTGCCGCAAATCAAAAAGGTAAGTTTTTACTTCGAATAGAAGATACAGATAAAGAAAGGTCTAAACCAGAATTTACTGAAAACATTTTGAATGGACTTCAATGGCTAGGCCTAAGTTGGGACGAAAAACCAGTTTTGCAAAGTGAATGCATAAAACAACATCGTAAAGCTATACAAGAACTACTTGATAGTGGACTTGCTTATCGTTGTTACGCATCTGAAGAAGAATTAGAAGTAATGAGGGAAACTCAAAAAGCTAGTGGGAAAGCACCTCGTTACGACAATCGTCATAGGAATCTATCTTTAGAAAAAGAGTCTGAGTTTCAAAAACAAGGAAGAAATGCCGTTATTCGTTTTCGAATTGAAGATGATACTCAAATCACCTGGAATGACCTTATTCGGGGACCAATGATTTGGAAAGGTTCTGATTTAGGCGGGGACATGGTTATTTCCAGAAGAGCTCCATCAAATGAAATAGGAGATCCTTTATATAATCTTGTTGTTGTTGTAGATGATTCCTCGATGGGCATAACTCATGTCATTAGAGGAGAAGATCATATTGCCAATACAGCGAAACAACTTCTCTTATATAAAGCACTGAATTTAAAAATACCAATATTTGCTCATACACCTTTAATACTAAATAGTGAAGGAAGAAAACTTTCTAAGCGAGATGGTGTTACTTCAATTAGTGATTTCAAAACGATGGGATATACCCCAGAAGCCTTGGCTAATTATATGGCACTTCTAGGATGGTCAGTTCCCGAAGGAATGAATGAAAAATTCACAATCAAAGAAGCCTCAGAAGTATTTGGGTTTAATCGTATTAATAAAGCTGGAGCAAAATTCGACTGGGACAAATTGAACTGGCTAAATGCCCAAGTACTTCATGATATGTCTAAAGAAGCTCTTCTGAATTCTCTTAGTCCCTTATGGATTAAAGAAGGTTGGCAGTTACCAAATAAAGAATGGTGTTTAGATCTTGTAGAACTAATTAAGCCCTCAATGACTTTACTAAATGATGGGGTAAAACAAGCCAAACCTTTCTTTAAACAACCAACTCTTAAAGAAGATGGAAAAGCCCAACTAGAAATAGAGGGAGCAAAAAAGGCCATTAAGTTTTTATTAGATGAACTCAAAGAAAATCCTTGGGATGGGGCTGAAAAAAATCAAGCAAATGAATTGATTTCGTTAACAGCAAAAAAATCTGGTTTTAAAAAAGGATTAATCATGAAAAGTCTTAGAGCAGCTCTCCTAGGAGAAATGAATGGACCAGATTTAATCACAACTTGGTGGTTACTTGCTCGAATCAGCCAAGACAGTGATCGTCTGATTAGATGTCTCTAATTGAGTCTCTTGATTTAAATCATCCGTCGCAAGAAGACCTAATCCTTTTGCTAAAGGTTTAGCAGTCAATCCTTGAAGACCCACAGTCATCAATATTGTTAAAAAAACTAGTCCTTGAAGTCTTCCAGCACCAAGAACTCCAGCTTGTTCTAAGCGAATTGAAAACAATGAAGCAACAGCGGCAGTAACAATTCCTCTAGGTGCTAACCAACCTAAAAAAAGTCGCTGACGAAAATCAAGCGGTAATCCTATGGTTGCGATGCTTACTGCAATTGGGCGAATAACCAACATCAAAACAAGCACACACGTAATCCCTCCCCAACCAAGAGGACTTAATTCTCCCCAAGAGACATCAGCCGCCAATAAAGGGAAAAGCATGGTTATTGCAAGCTGAGCTAATTCTCTAATTAATTTGTCCAACTCATTAGCTTCAGTTGCGGGTCTTCGTCCAACTACAAAACCTGCCGCTACTGATGCAGGTAAACCTGATTCAGGTAAAACCCATTCGCACAATCCATAAAGAAGGAAAAGCACTCCTAATGTCAATTGCAAACGTAATCCAACAGAAGGATCAGTTCTTACACGTCTCAAACCCTCAGAAAGAAACCAACCAGAAACACCTCCAATTAATACCCCTCCCCCAAGTCTTGACAACAAACCAAGTACAACCTCTCTCCATCCATGCAAATCCCCAACAACTAATTCCAACAAAAGCAAAGCCAATACAGCCCCAATAGGCTCTAGAACTAATCCCTCAGCTTCAAGGACATCCCCTAATGGAGAAGCCAATCGAATCTGTTGGACGAGTGGAGTTACAACAGTGGGACCAGTAGCTAAAACAATGGCGCTATAAACAGCCGCTACTGACCAACCCAAACCTGCTAAAAAATGCGCAGCAATCAGTACAGCAGCAAGCGAGACTAAAAGTCTTATAAGAGAAATCCTCAATACTGTGACCTTGATCGTGTCACCAGGGAGACGCAGATTTAAGCCTCCATCAAATAAAACAAGACTTACTAAAAGCCCAACTATCGTTTCAAGCCCCTGTCCCAAATCAAGCGGTTCAACCAAACCCAAGCCTGAACGCCCAATAAGCAAACCAGAAAGAAGCAATAACACCACTCCAGGAAGCCCAGAAAGAGCAGCCAAAACCCTTGCTCCCGCTCCTGCAAAAACGGTGACTCCCCAAAGCAGACCTAGTCGCTCAGGTGTCATAGATACTTACGAACTGAAAACCTATTCTTAGAAGATGGGATGATTTTGAACAGAATAAGATTCCCATCCTAGTCATCTCCCTGAGAGACACTTTGACTTTTTCACCAATTAGATAGGAGTTGTTAACACCTTATATAACTACTCAAATCTATTCGCGGTAGTAGGCAGAACACTTTATTGATGTAAACCCAAAAGAAAATAGACAACTGAATCAACAGGCTATGTTTAATACAAAAAAAACTTAACTTGATTTTGTATCATTTTTATATGTCAAAGGGGCAATACTCTTGCTCAAACTGAAGGGTTTCAAAACTTCTTTGGCTGGCGTATAAAGAGGATGGCGAGGATGCCCCAGACGCGTTACCCCAACAGACATAGGCCCATTAGCACTGGGGAAATCATTAGAACGATTAGACCATGCTTTTTTTAACCAATAAATCACTTCAAGATTTCTATCTTTCCAACTACCACCAGCTCCCCAACCCAACCACAAATCACATTTAGAATTTTCCGACCAATAAGTAATTCTATTCAATAAATGTTGATCATTATCATTACCAATTGGATCCAAACAATGATGTAAAATTTTAGGGGAAGATGATATCCTCGCAAATAAGTTCATCACCAAAAGAGTTCCATAACCCCAACATTTACAAAATCGAAGCATTCTCCTTAGAGTAGGATCATCACTGTATTCATTTGCCTTGGAAGGGTTAAGTCCTATAAAAAATAAAATATTATCTTCCTTAGAAATTCTTCTTTTTAACCACCATCGATAATTACCACATTCACTAAAGGAAGCATCAGTCATTAAGCAAATCAAGACTTGCTTTTAATATACGTTGACTAGCCTTACCATCTCCAAAAGGGTTTGGCAAATCTTTCGAATCAAATTTGCCAGATATTTTTAAAATTCGACTAGCTTCAGAAACAATTTTTTCTTTTTTAGCTCCAACTAAAATAGCCTTACCACTTTCCAATAATTCAGGCCTTTCAGTTGTATTCCTTAGAACCAAAATATATTTACCAAACCATGAAGACTCTTCCTGAAGCCCTCCAGAGTCAGTTACAAGCAAAGAGCATTTTTTTAAAGAGAAAAGAAGTTTGTCATAAGGCAAAGAATCTGTAAGGAAAACTCTTGAATGATTACCTAACAAAGTTCTCATAGGGTTCCTAACTATAGGATTTCTATGAAGTGGCATTAATAAGAAGGTATCAGGATGCAGATCTAAAATCTTTTTCAAAGCTTCTCCAATTTCTATTAGACGTTCGCCCCAATTCTCATGCCTATGAATCGTAGCCAAAATTACTTTTTGCTTATCCCAATTAATATCACCAACATTAAAGTCATCTATCTTTTCAGGCATAGACAAAAGGGCATCTATAACAGTATTTCCAGTCACACAAATCTGACCTGAGACACCAGATGCTTTCAAATTATCTTTAGATAAAATAGTTGGAGCAAAGTTAATTTGGGCCATCTGAGAAATCAAACATCTGTTAACTTCCTCAGGGTATGGGTCAAGCATTTGATTTGAACGCAAACCAGCCTCTATATGTCCAATTGGTATTTGCGCGTAAAAAGCGGCAAGAGCTGCTGAAAATGCAGTTGTAGTATCACCTTGGACCAAAACAAGTTTAGGTTGATATTCACTAAAATCTTCTCGTAATTGCTCCAAAACTGAACAAGTTAAACTTGTAAGTTCTTGCCTCTCTCCCATTAATTGAAGATTCTTATCAGCAAAAAGTCCAAATAAATCCATTACTTGGGAAACCATTTCACGATGTTGTCCACTTAAGACAACACGCGTTGATAACAAATTACATTTCAGGAATTCTCTTATAACTGGAGCAAGTTTTATCGCCTCTGGGCGCGTCCCTAATACAAAAGTTACACGAGGCAAATCAATCATAAAAAAAACAGCATTACTACAAATGAAAGGAATTACTACGCAATGCATATAAGAGGATAGACTTATCCAGAATTGCTAAATGGCACAGATTCCCAAATAAAATTCAATAATGAAAGATTAAAAATAGAAACCTGGATTTCCTTCATATAGTTGCATTTAGTAAGAATCAAATGCGGAAAATCTTAACTATCTGCCTACGATTACATGTAAAAGGACAAGAGAAAAAAAACCAACAGCCAAGCCAACCATAGCCATGCGACCATTCCAAATTTCAGCCTGGGGAGTAAACCCTCTCCTCCAAGAGTTGAGCTCACCGCTACTCACTGGTTCAGTAGCAGGTGATGAATCAATTCCAGGTTCAGAATCCATGAACTAATTGCGATAAGAGTTCAGCCTTTAAGTTTGAAAACTAAAAGGGCGGGTCAACTTGATAAAACTTGCTTGCTTGTTCAAGTGGCCATCTAGGGGATACCCCCATTTCTAACGAACTACTGATCCAATCAGATTCTAGGCGAATTAAAGCTGCAGCGCCGATCATTGCCGCATTATCAGTACAAAAAGCTTTTGGTGCTAAATGCACTTGAATTTTGTGTTCTTTTGATCTTTCCATCATCATTTCTCGAAGCCTTTGATTGGCCGCTACACCGCCAACCATTACTAGATCAGATAATTCATTATCCCTTGCACAGCTCAAACTCCTATCAACAAGAACCTCAGCTACAACCTCTTGAAAACTTGCTGCCAAATCCTCAACTGGCAAATCATCTCCATTGTTTTTTATAGATTCAACTTTACGAAGCATTGCAGTCTTAAGGCCACTAAAAGAAAAGTCATAGGGATAAAAACCCCCTCCAGGTTTTGAGACCCTACCTTTAGGCAACAAAAATCTTTTGGCATTGCCAGCTTTTGCAATTTTCTGAATAGATGGACCTCCTGGATATGACAGTCCCAATAAGCGAGCAACCTTATCGAAAGCCTCTCCAGCTGCATCGTCATGACTAGTTCCCAGTCTTTTATAAATTCCATAATTAACTACTGAAATAAGTTCTGTATGCCCACCGCTCACTAATAAAACCAGATAAGGAGGTTTTGGTGGTTCTTCAGAAAACATCACTGAAGCCAAATGACCTTCTAAATGGTGAATCCCTATAAAAGGCAAACCATGCAAAGCCGCCAAGGTTCTTCCAGTAATTGAGCCCACCATTAGAGCTCCTGCTAATCCAGGGGCCACTGTTGATGCGACAACATCAATATCACTGAAATCTAAAAAAGAATCACACAAAGCTTTTTCAACAAGAAAAGGTAGATCTTCTAAATGCCGCCTTGATGCAATCTCAGGAACAACCCCACCCCATCTGGCATGTTCATGTACTTGGGAAGAGATGCGATTAGCCAATAAATGCAATTTCCCTTGCTCTCTTTTCAGAAGAGCTACTGCCGACTCGTCACAACTTGTTTCGAGGGCCAGTACTGTTTGTGTGTTCAGGCTGTATCTCATTTAACTTTAGATGTGTGACATCCTGCCCTATTTAGGCAGGCTTAATCAGGAATCGAACTAATGCGTCGTATCTTTGCCATTCTGCTCTCGGCTTTCCTTGTGATTGGCTTTGCTCCCCTTGCAAAAGCTGACACAGGCGCCCAGTTCAATCCAGATAGAGCAAGCACCACTTTCCCAGTCTCTGGGCTTACCCCTTGTGCTGAGAATTCTCGTTTTCAAGAACGAGCAAGTGCTGCAGCAACTCCAAAAGACATCGCAAGATTTGATAGATATAGCAAGGCTTCATGCGGTGAGGACGGCCTTCCACACCTGATTATTGCTCCAACAATTGAGCCTTTTGGCGCCTTATACAACCGAGGACATGAAGGTGATCTTCTAATTCCAGGCCATATCTTCATTTATGTAGCTGGAATCATTGGTTGGTCTGGAAGGGAATACCTCAAACTGTCCCGTGCATCAAAAGATGCCGCTGACAAGGAAATTTTCCTTGATCCTGATCTTGTTAGAGAAGCCCTTTTTAAAGGTGCTCAATGGCCACTTATGGCAGATGCAGAAGGTAAAAGTGGTGAGCTTCGTGAGAGCGATAACAACATCACCATTTCACCTCGCTAACACAACAAAAAACCAGCAACCCAAAAATCTTTCCACCATTAATCATGTCAAATTCTCCACATAAAGGCCCCTACTACGACAAGCACAAGATCTTCAGATCTGTTCCTGTAGTGGCTGCTGGCTGGGTATTGTTCACAGCTGGTTATCTAATTGAGTTTCAACGTTTCCATCCTGACCTTCTTTTCCACCCAATGTCTGGTGGATTAGGCGGCTAACCACACCACAATAAGCAAAATTATTTGCATATGAAAAGAGGGTTCCCTTCAAATGTGGAGGGGGCCCTCTTTTCATATGCAAATCTAAAATCAATAAATTTTTCCATTCTTAAAGACCTTTTCATTCATCATGACCTTTTCATTCATCATATTTAAATAAGTCCAATTAACTTCTCTATCTCAGTTACAGCAGATTCAAGATCATCATTAACCACAACTGCATCAAATTCATTTTGAGCACTTAACTCTTCTTGAGCTCTCAATAATCTTCTTTTAATCGCTTCTGGTGAATCAGTTCCTCTATCTGTAATGCGCCTTTCAAGCTCATCAAAACTAGGTGGCGCAATGAAAATCTGGAATGACTCAGGAAAACTATTTCTAACTTGACGAGCACCTTCTAATTCAATCTCTAGCAAAACTGGCAATCCCTTTGAAAGTTGCTGAACCACTGCTTCACGCGGAGTTCCATAACAATTTCCTGCAAATTCAGCCCATTCCAAAAATCCACCAACTTCAACCAAGTGCGAAAATTGTTCTACTGTCATGAAGTTGTAATGGATTCCATGTATTTCTCCATTTCTCGGTGCCCTAGTTGTTGAAGAAACAGAAAGCCAAACTTGGTCATTACGCAACATAAGTTGCTTCACTAAAGATCCCTTTCCAACTCCACTGGGACCTGTAATCACAGTGAGCCTCGCTGAGGAATTGATTGAGCTCATGGTTTTCTTAAATCCAATCCACACACTAGGAAAGTTACTTGAAATCCATTACAGAATTAAGGAATGAACTCTGCTGATCTCCAGCAAATGGACGTAACTAGTCTGCAAGCTGTACTTGCAGACTTAAGAAAAAAAGTTTTGCCTAGTCGTTTTGAGAAAGCTCAACAAACCGAACCAAAAACATTGCAATTAGGATTAAGAACCTTAAAAGGAATAACTTGGCTCGAATTCAGCTGGAATGCATTAGCCCCAAGAATTGTACAAACCAATTCACCTTCAAAACAAAGTGGTGAAAGCACACTCGCAAAACAGATCCAATATGCACTTCGTCAAATGGCTTTGATAGAGATAAAACAAGAAGGCTTTGAAAGAATAGTTGAATTTGGATTAGCAAATAGACCGAGTGAACCTATTAAAAAGACTTTATTAATAGAAATAATGGGGCGTCACAGCAATCTTTTACTATTAGATGAAAATAGAAAAGTCATCACTCTTGGGAGGCAAATTCGTCAACATCAATCTCGATTAAGACCTATTGGAACAGGAGATATTTATGTGCCGCCGCCGCCTTTGCAAGGCATAGAGCCAAGCAAAGAAGAAACTCTGGAGAAATGGAGAAATAGGCTTTGTCTAATCCCAACAAATCTTAAAGACTCATTACAACAGTGCTACCAAGGAATAAGCCCTTCATTAGCTCTTCAATTAATTCATGATGATCAAGTTCTAGCAAAAGAACTGCTTGAAAAATCTGTCTTAGAAATATCAGAAGTTCAATGGAAAGAAATATATAAAAGATGGTGCTCTTGGCTTGATTCAGTTGAAAAAAATACCTTTAGCTTCTCTAAGCTTGGGCCAACAGATTATAAAGTCTGGCCATTCGATAAAGAACCCAAAAACTCAACCAAAGAATTAAGTCTTACTCTAGGAGAATATTATCAAGAAAAAGTTAACTATCACAAACTGATCCAACTAGATAAAGAAATAAAGCATAAGATTTTGATTTCACTAAAAAGCGAGAAAAACTCTTTAGATGATCAGATAAAATTACTTGATCAAACCAAAGAAAGTAATGCTCTTCAAATAAAGGCAGACAACTTATTATGCATTCAGTCACCAACAAAAGATATGATTCATGAGGCTCAGAGGTTATACAAAAGAGCAAAGAAACTGCGCAGAGGCGAGTCAATAATTAAACAACGTATCTCATATCATGAACAAAGATTATCAGCAATTCAAGCGACAGAAATCTTTCGAGAAGAACTTTTTTCAAATGAATGGGAGGAATATTCCTTCAAGATAAAAAGGCTATATGAACTAAAAGAAGAACTTGAAAATTACTTCAGTAATAGCAATAAAGGTCCCAAAAAAAATTATCAAAACAAAAGGAATCGTCTCAAACCTCTAGAGCTTTCTAGTCCAAGAGGCTTAGTAATTCAAATAGGTAGGAATCATAGTCAAAATGAATTAATAAGTCTTAGACAAGCAAAAACTGGAGATATTTGGTTCCATGCTCAGGAATGTCCTGGTAGTCATGTTGTTTTAAAAGCATCTTCAGGCTTAGCCGAAAATGAAGATCTTCAAATGGCTGCAGATATAGCCGCTTTTTTTAGTAGAGCCAAAAGGAACAAAAGAGTTCCTGTCGTAATGGCCTCCACAAATAAGCTTCAAAGAATTTCAGGAGAGCTGCCTGGAACAGTCAGATATAGAGATGGTCAAGTCCTTTGGGCAGAACCATGCAAAGGTATGAAGCATATGAACCTATTTAGCTCTTAGCCTTATAGAAAATAACGAGCAAATCTTCTGACCAGTCCAGATCTCAAAAACCAACCGACCATGTCACCACCATCTCCAATTGAAATAGGTGACTCAAAACAAAGGATGGATCTTCCAAATGAAGTTGAGATGCCTTTGCTAGACCATCTTGAAGAGCTGCGTCAAAGAGTTTTAAGAAGTCTCATTGCAGTCGTTTTAGCTGCAGGCTTCTCATTAGTTCTTGTAAAACCTCTAGTTCGCTTACTTGAGGAGCCTGCGGGATCAATTCGTTTTCTCCAATTAGCCCCAGGTGAATTTCTTTTTGTTTCTATAAAAGTCGCTGGTTATGCAGGTCTTACAGCTGCTCTGCCTTACATCCTTTATCAAGGACTAGCATTTGTCTTGCCAGGTTTAACTATTCGCGAAAGGAATTTAATCGCCCCAGCAGTTGGTGGTTCAGCAGTTTTATTCTTTGCAGGATTGATATTTGCTTGGTGGGCACTAATTCCAGCAGCACTTGGATTCTTAGTCAGTTATGGAGCTGATGTAGTTGAACCTCTTTGGTCAATAGAACGTTATTTAGATTTTGTACTTCTGTTAATGCTTGCTACGGGACTAGCTTTTCAACTCCCTGTTCTTCAATTTCTTTTAGGGATCCTAGGAATTCTTCAATGGAAATCGATGCTTTTGGCTTGGCGCTGGGTAGTAATTAGCTCTGCCATTGCAGGAGCTGTACTCACTCCATCAACGGATCCAATAACAATGATGCTATTAACTGGAGCAATAACGGGTCTTTTTCTAATTGGGGTTGGTTTAGTAGCTCTCACGGAACAATTCAGAGGAGAAATTCCTCCAAACGCTCGTCCGCCTTCAGTTGCAGACTAATTGCTTTACCAATTCTGGGTTTTTGACTAGTTGTAGCAAGCCATTTTCTAACAACATCAGAAAGGCCTAGGCGATTAACAACTTCAATTACTTCATTGAGATGAGAGCGATAAGCCTTCTCACTGAGAGGGAAAGACTGCTGTTCCAAATAAGCCCACATAACTTGAATGTAAAGACGATTTCTGCGAACAACCAATTGCAAGTCGTAACTAGCTCTCCACCGATCTCTAAGGCAATCAATGATTTCATCCACTGTCAAAGCGGGGTTTGAGTCATTAGACATTGGTTCCTTATCCAAACCAATCTTCAAGAGCAATAAAAAACCTAGTCTTTGCAGAGTAAGACTGACCCTTCACAGTCCATAATGGATGTGATTTTGAGCAGGGTGAACTCCCTCATGACACAAATGACCTCTAGCGATGTGCCCTCAATGGGTCGTAGGCAGTTCATGAATCTGCTTACCTTTGGATCGCTAACAGGGGTCGCACTAGGTGCTCTTTACCCTGTAGTGAATTACTTCATCCCCCCTAAAGCTGTTGGAAGTGGTGGAGGAACGAGTGCCAAGGATGAACTTGGGAATCCGATTACTGCAACTGGTTGGCTTTCAAAACACTCCGCTGGGGATAGAAGTTTGGTTCAAGGTTTAAAAGGGGATCCCACGTACCTGATTGTTGAAGGCAATGAAGCAATTGGGAACTATGGCATCAATGCAATTTGTACTCATCTTGGTTGTGTAGTGCCTTGGAACAGCGGTGCCAATAAATTCATTTGTCCATGTCATGGCAGCCAATATGACAACACAGGCAAAGTTGTAAGAGGTCCAGCGCCACTGTCACTTGCACTAGCGAATGTATCTGTAGAAAACGACAATGTTTTTGTCAGCCAATGGACCGACACCGATTTCCGAACAGGTAATAAACCTTGGTGGTCATGAAAACTCTTCTTTCGACAAATCTTCATCTCCCTAACTCAAATATCACCATGCGACGACTCATTGCTCTTTTCTTCGGTTCATTAGTTTTAGGCCTCACCATGCTCATAGGGCCTACACCAAGTTGGGCTTATCCATTCTGGGCACAACAAAACTACGAAAACCCTAGAGAAGCAACAGGAAAAATTGTTTGCGCAAATTGTCATCTAGCAAAAATGACAACCCAAGCAGAAGTTCCTCAGTCAGTGGGAGCAGATAGCGTCTTCAAAGCAGTTGTAAAAGTACCCTATAAGAAAGATTTAGTTGAATTAGGTGCAGACGGCACGGAAGTTCCTCTTCAAGTAGGAGCTGTTGTAATGCTCCCTGATGGCTTTAAACTAGCTCCTCAAGATCGTTGGACAGAAGATATAAAAGAAGAAACACAAGGAGTTTTTTATACTCAATATAGTGAAGAGAAAGACAATATTATTCTTGTAGGACCTCTACCTGGCGACCAAAACAAAGAGATTGTTTTCCCAATTCTTTCTCCTGATCCATCTAGCAACCCTGACATTAATTTCGGAAAATATTCAATTCATGTAGGTGGGAACAGAGGGAGAGGTCAGGTATACCCTACTGGAGAAAAAAGTAATAATTCAATCTTTAATGCCTCAGAAGAGGGAACTATTAGTTCTATTAAGCCTGGTGAAAATGGATCAAACATTATTACATTAAAAGCTGAAAGTGGTAAGTCGTTTACTGAAACTATTCCCGCAGGCCCCACTCTCACTATTAGTGTTGGGGACAAAGTTTCCGCAGGAGACCCATTAACCAATGATCCAAATGTAGGTGGTTTTGGACAGCTTGATGCAGAAGTTGTTCTTCAAAGCCCTGGAAGGATTTATGGACTACTAGCATTCTTTGCATCTGTAACTATTGCACAAATACTATTAGTACTTAAGAAGAAACAAGTAGAGAAAGTGCAGGCAGCAGAAGGGATTTAATTAGATAATATTCTATATTTCTTTAGCTGTGGAAGGTATATTTTTGACCTTTAGCTCTCCTGGGGCCGAACTTTTTAAGCTTGGCCCCTTTGTAATAAGATGGTATGGATTTCTGATAGCAATTGCTGTTTTAATAGGATTAAATATTTCTACTCACTTAGCAAAAAAGAGGAATCTAGATCATGGCTTAATAAATGATCTTCTACCAATACTGACATTAGTCGCAGTTATCGGAGCACGTACTTACTATGTTGCATTTGAATGGAGAAACTACAAATACAATCCTCTTAAAGCATTAGCAATTTGGGAAGGTGGAATTGCTATTCATGGAGCATTAATAGCAGGAATACTTACTATTCTATTTTTTTGTCGTTGGCGTAAGCAGTCATTCTGGCATGTTCTAGATGTTTTAGTACCCTCAGTTGCTCTAGGACAAGCAATAGGTCGATGGGGAAATTTCTTTAATAACGAAGCATTTGGCCTTCCAACTAATCTTCCATGGAAGCTTTCAATCCCATTTATTTACAGGCCAGAAATATTTGCAAATTATCAATATTTTCATCCAACCTTTCTTTATGAATCTCTATGGAATCTATCAATTTTCGTCTTATTAATCGTTTTATTCAATAGCAATCAAAGAGGCTTATTTAAACTTCCTCCTGGCGCTTTAAGCTGTCTATATTTAACTTTATATAGCCTAGGAAGGTTATTTATAGAAGGACTTAGAACAGATCCTCTTTGCCTAGGAGGTCTACCGCCATCTTGTGAAGGAGGTTTTAGAATTGCTCAGTTAATGAGTATTTTACTAATAGCGCTAGGATCTTTTGGCCTTTGGTGGATTTATGGAAAGAACAAAAACATGCCAGCATTTGAAAAATAGGAAAACCTAAAATGATTCCTATATCTATAGTTGGAGCTGGTCCTGGTGCAATAGATCTTCTTACTTTGCGAGCTGCTGAACGTTTAAAAAAAGCCGAAGTTCTTATCTGGACAAACTCACTTGTATCTCCAGAAATTGCAAATTTAGTCCCCCAAGAATGTGAAAAAATACCAACAAGTTCTTTGACTCTAGAAGAAATCATTCCCTTACTAATAGATCGATGGAAACAAGGAAAGCGGGTAGTAAGACTTCATGATGGTGATCCCTGTCTTTACGGGGCATTATCTGAACAAATTTGCAGACTAGCGGATGCTGAAATTGAGGTCGAAGTAATTCCAGGGATCAGTGCCTATCAAGCAACAGCCGCTGCATTACAAACAGAATTAACAATTCCTGGAATTGTACAAACAATAATACTTAGCAGGTCCTCAGGAAGAACAGGAATCCCTCCAAATGAGAGCTTAGAGAAACTAGCTTCTATAGGTGCTTCTTTATGCTTATATCTAAGTGCTAGGCACGTCGACAATGTAGAAAAAACTCTTCTTAAGTTTTACCCTAAGGACACACTTGTAGCAATTGGATACAGAGTTAGCTGGAAAGATGAGTCGTTACAGGTAGTGCCTTTAAACCAAATGAGTTTAACCTCTAAAAAATTTGGGCTTAAAAGAACAACTCTTTATGTGATAAGTCCAGCTCTATCAAAAACTAAGCAGCGCTCAAAACTATACAAACCTTCTCACAAGCATCTCTTTAGACCATAAAAATAACACCTAGTTATATCTCTATATTTAGACTTAGAATTTCAAGAGAGATTGATTTCAAATAAAACCATAAGAAGTAAACAACATCTAGAGTCCATTCTCAACACGAGCTCAATGCCTTATGGGCTGATATTGTTACAACTTTAACAAGTCAATAGGATATTGATCACTGACAATATAAAACAAAAGACTTAAAATCAATTCAAACTTCTTCCTAACCTTGTCAAAAGAGAGTACTAACAATCCATTTAAGGATTCAATAGATTTAAAAATGGGTAGTGAGTCTAATCCAATCATTGAAGCTGGAGCAAAGTTAAAAGAAGCCAGACAAACAAAGAAATTATCAATTGAAGAATTGGCGGAAAAACTAAGAATAGGCCAAGAACAACTTATAGCACTAGAAAAAGGTCAACTAGATTTGTTGCCAGAAAAAGTATTTATCAAAGCAATGATTCGAAGAGCAGCGGAAAACCTAAACTTAGAAATAAATCATCTAATCAAAAAAATTGAAGTCAAAAGTATCTTGGCCGCAGATAAAGAAAATAAAAACAATAATTCCAGGAACCTCCTTACTAAAAATATTCTTTATACCATAACTACACTAATACTATCTATTATCACAATTTTTAGCTTATTATTTCTTTTTAATTATAATAATGAAAAGAACGATAAAACAAGCAATAAAAGTAATGAATATTCGGCATTAAAGTATATCTAGCCAAAGAAGACCTTAAAGTTCAAGGCAAAATTTAAATCACATATAGCTAATTACCTGAGCACAAAATCAATTTTGATTGAAAGATTCCCATAAAAAGTCAGGTGACTGTTCAGAAATAGATTCAAATAGACTTGATTCGATTAAGAATAGATATAGGAATAGTCCAACTAATTGGTTAATGAATAAAAGTTATTTGTCTGATCTTACAGACTTAACTTCAAGGTCAACACCTGTAAGATCTTTAACAATCCCAGAAGTATTCATTAAACTCCATTCCTCAAGACTAAGACTCTGATTTGGTTTATCTGAAACTAATTGAATAGAAACTTGTGAAGAATCTGAATAAATATTTATTGATGATACAACTGGCTCAGGTCGACGATCTATAGCAGTTGCCATTCTCAGAATCAAAGCCATCTCAGCAACAATTTTTCGATCTTCTCTTCCCGATAAAGACTGCCAAGCTTCATGCCTTTTTTTAGGAAGACTCTTTCGGTGATAACGAGCTATTGCTGCAACCATTAAATGCTCTGATTGGGAATAGCCCAATAATTCACCATGACGTATTAGATACCAAGAATGTTTATGATATGCACTTAAATTTATATGTTGTCCACATGAATGTAACATTGCTGCAGCCCATAAAAGCTCACGACCCACTCCTTTGTCATGATGTAAGGTGCCAAAAGTATTGTCATAAATAGTGATGGCATGTTTGGCCACTCTTTCGGAACGTTCACGAGCAACTGCAAAACGCTGGGCTTGATGCAAAACAGTTCTTTGTCTAATACTACTTTGAAAATTAAATCGATCCTCTAATACACCATGGCGAAGCATCCAATCAACTATTAGTCCCTCTCTTAAGGCTCTTTCGCTAAGTACAAGTTCATTAATATTCAACATCTTCATTGTTGTTTGTAGAATCAATGCCCCAGGAACAATTATTTCTGAACGTCTCTCATTCAATTGAGGGATTTTCCGTCTCTCTTCGGGGGTCATCAATAAAAGTTTTTCTACCAATTCATCGACCATTGATTTAGATATTAGAAAGCCATGCAATTTCAAAGGGCGATTATCCTCCTGACTAGCTAAAAGTGAGCCAATTGCCATAGCAGTACCACTCGTAGCAACCATCACAGGATTTTCTCCTGACCTTAAACGTCGCGAAACCTTATCCACAGCCGGCTCAAGAGATCCCTGAATAAATGTCTGAAGAAAATGTCTTCTTTGAGAGGAAAGAGGCTCTTGCTTGATGAAATCTCTTTGCAGACGAACTGCTCCAACTCTTGTACTGGTAAGTGCTCTTGCATCACGACCATCCGCAAGAACAAGTTCTGTAGAACCACCGCCAATATCAAGTAAAAGATGTTGCTTCTCTCCAAACGACATGCCAGATAGAACACCTAAATAAATCAATCTTGCTTCTTCAGCACCACTGATCAAATCGACATGAAGATCAAGTTTTTCCTTTATTTTCTCAAGAAAGAAAAGCCCATTAGGGGCTTCACGGACTGCACTTGTAGCGGCTATAACCAACTGTTCAACCTGATGGCTAGAAGCAAGTTCCTTATAACGGTTGAGGGTGTCAAACACCCTATCCATAGCAACTTGAGTTAATTCACCTGTATCAGGATCTCTTTCGCCTAATCTTGTAGTCGATTTTTCAGCAAGGTCTACTCTAAAAGTTCTCAACAAAGGGTCAACTGATGCAACGAGGAGATGGGTTGAATTAGTGCCAATATCAATAGCTCCGACATTACGGCAATCTTCTTTTAAGGAAGATCTGAGTTCCATAAGATCTTCCGTATCCACAATCGATGAAGATGGTTCGACGTTTGACATGAAGAACCGAAGACTGATATTGCAATACTCTGCCATCAGTCAACCAAGCTGAGATGGAATACCTAGGGTTTCTGAAATAGAGGGGGTTATGAAAAGCAATCTTTTCTTTGAATCTCTAAAAAATTTGATTCAACTCCTTCGTTGGAATAAACCTAGTGGACGACTAATTCTTCTAATACCAGCTGGGTGGGCCTTGTGGCTAACTCCTACAGCACCTCCTGACAAAGAGTTAGTGGCTCTAATCGTCTCGGGAGGATTGTTTGTAAGTGGAGCAGGCTGCATCACAAATGATCTTTGGGATAGAAAAATCGATCAAAAGGTTGAAAGAACAAAACACAGACCATTGGCGAGTGGCAATGTCAAAATTTCAACCGCCCTTGTTTTGCTATCCATAATGCTGGTCGCAAGTTTCTGCATTGTGCTCTTACTTCCAATTTCAAGTAGAGACTTATGCTTAAAACTTGCCTTAATGGCTTTGGTCCCTATTCTTATCTACCCTTCTTCAAAACGATGGTTTGATTATCCTCAAGCTTTTCTTTCAATTTGCTGGGGATTCGCTGTTTTAATTCCTTGGGCGGCTAGTGAATCTAATCTAATACTAACTTGGCCTCTTACTTGCTGCTGGAGCGCAACTTTAATTTGGACATTTGGCTTTGACACAGTTTATGCAATGGCTGATAGTAAATATGATAGAAAACTAGGCTTAAAAAGTAGTGTTATCAGTCTGGGGGAAAGAGCGAACCAAATTGTAGGAATTTGCTATGCATGTACTTGTTTTTTAATAGCGATTGCGGCGATTACTTCAAAAGTAGGTTTAATCTTCTGGCCAATATTTATTTGTGTGGCAATTGGCATGCAAAGAGAAGTTTGGATTCTAAAGAATGTAAATAATTCATCAACAGGCTTTAGTAAACATTTTCAAAATCAAGTATTACTTGGGAGCCTCCTTCTTTTCGGCTTAATCCTTAGTCGTATAAGCTATTAATGATTCATATAGACTCGCAAAATGTTGCTAAACCACTTAAACCAGGTGATGAAGTCATAACAACTGCTATTAGCTCAGTTTTTAAAGATGACGAAAAACTTTTAAAAGGTTTAAAAGTTTTTGAAAGCTGGGGATTAGTCTGTCGCAATAAAAGTATAAATAAACATAAGTGGGGATATCTAGCAGGAAGAGATTCAACTCGTTATTCAGAACTTTATCCAAAAAATTCAGCTCCCCTTATTGCATTTGCATGCGGTGGCTGGGGAGCAGCCAGACTTCTAGAGTTTCCACAGCTATGGAAACCAGGATGGCTTCTGGGCTACTCAGATCTCACAGCAATACTCCTAGCAAGACTTGCCTCTGGATTTAATGGAGGAATCCATGGGCCACTTGTAACTTCACTTGGAGACGAACCTTCTTGGAGCCAAAATAGACTTCATTCGATTTTATTTGGCCATTCAGTACCAGATCTTTATGGAGAAGGATGGAATAAAGGTTTAGCCTCTGGGCCTTTAGTTGTAGCAAATCTAACTGTTGGATCTCATTTGATAGGAAGTAATTATTTCCCGGATTTAAATGGTGCGATTTTAATTTTAGAAGATATTGGGGAATATCCTTATAGAATTGACAGAATGCTTACTCAATGGCGTCTTGCAGGTATTCTTCAAAAACTTGCAGGTATAGGTTTCGGAAACTTTGAAGATTGTAATGCTCCTATAGATGAACAAATAGATCAAACTTTTCAACTCGAAGAAGTGCTCAAAGAACGAAGTATTGATCTTGGAATACCTGTTATTGGTAAACTTCCAATAGGACATTGCTCCGGAAATGCTGCTTTACCCCTTGGGCATCAAGCTTTAATTGATGGAACAAAAGGAATACTTAGGTTGCTTCCCTAATTGAAAGGACTGCCTCAGCAACTGTAAGGTCAAAAGGAGTAGTCACTTTTATATTTGAAGGTCCTGCCTCCAAAATTCGTACAGGCCATTTAAGACGTTCATATAAAGATGCATCATCTGTAACTTCCCAACCATTAGAAAGAGCTTGTTGGTGGCCTTTCTTCAACTCAGCTACAGCAAATCCTTGTGGCGTTTGAGCAGCCCAAAGCTCGTTACGGTTAGGAGTTTGAACTATTAACCCTTGATCATTAACTCTTTTAATTGTGTCAGTAACAGGTGTAGCAGCAATAACAGCCTCTCCAGAGATCAATGCTTCAGAGCAACGATTAATTAAATCTGGTTCTACAAGACATCTAGCACCATCATGGATGAGAACATATTCTGCATCTGAAGGAAGTGCAGCAAGTCCTCGTTGAACAGATTGCTGTCGAGTAAGGCCGCCATCTATCCATTGGCAAGGCTTAGGTGCAGCATTTAACAAACTCATGATGTATGGCTTATCAAGAGGCTGTCCAACAACTCCAATCCATGTAATTGACTTAGACGCAAAAGCAGCATCAAAAGTCCAGGCCAAAACAGGGCGACCCAGAAGTTCCAACAACAACTTGTTCTTATCTGCACCCATCCGACTTCCACTTCCCGCAGCAGCAATCAAAAGATGCACAATCACTTCCTCCCAATAGCAGGATTAAACATTTTCTATAAAGAAGGTAAAAAAGGTCATCTCTTGAACTAAACCTCCTTAAGTATTTACGATCCAGTCAACCTCAAACTTTATATGACTACAAATGATCTAATTGCTGGCCAAACTGCCCTAATCACAGGAGCTAGTCGAGGCATAGGCAAAACAATTGCACTAACTCTTGCAGCGGCTGGAGCAGAAGTCGTTGTGAACTATTCCAACTCCGAAGAAAAAGCCAATGAAGTCGTTGCAGAAATAAAGGCTTCAGGTGGACACGCTTATGCTTTACAAGCAAATATTTCAGAAGAAACCGAAGTGGAAGAATTAATCAAAAAGATACTTGTAAAAAGTAATAAGATTGATATCCTCATCAACAATGCAGGTATTACACGTGATGGCTTATTGATGAGAATGAAAACTGAAGATTGGCTCTCTGTGATCAACTTAAATTTAAATGGTGTTTTCTATTGCACAAGAGGTGTAGCAAGAACAATGCTAAAGCAAAGGAAAGGAAGAATTATCAATATCACTTCTGTTGTAGGTCTTATGGGGAATGCAGGACAAGCCAATTATGCAGCAGCAAAAGCAGGCGTAATTGGCTTAACAAAAAGCACAGCAAAAGAATTTGCAAGTCGTGGCATAACTGTCAATGCTGTTGCACCAGGTTTTATCGAAACAGATATGACAAAAGAACTGAATGCAGATTCTATCCTCTCAGCTATTCCTCTTGGATCTTTTGGTACTACAGAACAAGTTGCAAGAACAGTTAGATTTTTAGCAGCCGATCCAGCGGCTGCTTATATAACTGGACAAGTATTACAAGTTGATGGCGGAATGGTAATGAGTTAATAGCTCATAACTGTTATCAAAGGAACATTTATTTGCAAAGTATGAAGAAAACAATCTATAAGTCTAAACTTTCTTAATTATCAACAATCCAATAATTATTATCTATTTTATGGATCAACTATCCAAAGGCTGACCCAACTCATCACGAAGCCTTCTTATCCGCTGTAAGAGCCTTAAACGTCTGCTCCTTGCTGTAGCAGTCAAGAATAAGCGCAAAGGGAAATATACAAGTGTCATGATTCCGGCAAGTCCGGCCATGAGCACAAAAAACAAAGAACCAGAGTCGTTCATTAATTGAAGATAACCATCTTCAACTGATCTCGGTACTCTGAAATGCCAAAGAATTCGGCTTTCCCCACTTAGGGATGTCTCCAATCAATGAACTTGCTATGAGAAATTTACTAAAGGCATAAGTAGATCATGGCCAAACTTCTAAGCTTTTCAGACAATTCACGCAGTTCTCTTGAAAAAGGGGTCAATACCCTTGCAGATGCCGTGAAAGTAACAATTGGGCCAAAAGGTAGAAATGTGGTGCTTGAAAAAAAATTTGGCGCTCCTGACATCGTTAATGATGGTGTAACCATTGCCCGTGAAATAGAGCTTGACGATCCCTTTGAAAACCTCGGGGCGAAACTTATCGAACAGGTAGCTTCTAAAACAAAAGACAAAGCAGGAGATGGCACCACAACAGCTACTGTCTTAGCCCAAGTGATGGTTCGTGAGGGACTAAGAAATGCTGCTGCTGGAGCAAGTCCAATAGAACTTAGACGTGGAATGGAAAAGGCTGTTTCAAAAGTTGTAGAAGGACTAAAGAAAAAAAGTCAAAAAGTCAGTGGCAACTCAATCCTTCAAGTCGCAACTGTCAGTGCAGGAGGAGATGAAGAAATTGGTCAAATGGTTTCTGCCGCAATGGACAAAGTAAGTGTGGACGGAGTTATCACAGTTGAGGAATCAAAATCATTAGCTACAGAACTAGAAATTACAGAAGGCATGGCATTTGACAGAGGATATAGTTCTCCATATTTCGTGACTGAGACAGATCGTCAGATTTGTGAATTCGAAAATGCTCTTTTATTAATTACTGATCAAAAGATAAGTGCAGTTGCTGACTTAGTACCTGTTTTAGAAAGTGTCCAAAAGTCTGGTTCTCCATTAGTCATTCTTGCTGAAGAAGTTGATGGAGAAGCCTTAGCAACTTTGGTTGTGAATAAAAATAGAGGCATTTTGCAAGTTGCAGCAGTAAGAGCACCTTCTTTTGGAGAACGACGGAAAGCTGCCCTAGCAGATATAGCTGTCCTTACTGGAGGCACTTTAATTAGTGAAGACAAAGCAATGACAATAGATAAAGTTCAACTATCTGATTTAGGTAAAGCCAGACGAATAACTATTAACAAAGAACGAACAACTATCTTGGCCAATGATGATCAAAAAGAAGCTGTAAATTCACGGGTCGAATCTATTAAGCGAGAACTTAATCAAACTGATTCAGAATACGATCGAGAAAAGCTTAATGAACGTATTGCAAAACTGGCTGGAGGAGTTGCAGTGATAAAGGTTGGAGCCCCAACAGAAACAGAACTAAAGAATCGAAAACTTAGGATTGAAGATGCCCTAAATGCAACTCGTGCTGCAGTTGAAGAAGGAATAGTAGCCGGCGGCGGGATGACATTACTTCAACTAAGCGAAGAGCTCACTACTCTCGCCAAAGACTTGGAAGGAGATCAAAAAACTGGTGTAGAAATTATCCAAAGAGCTTTATCAGCCCCTGCAAAACAAATCGCAATTAATTCTGGCGAGAATGGAGATGTAGTTATCTCCGAAATCAAGCGTATTGGTAAAGGCTTCAACGCTCTTACAGGAAAATATGAAGACCTACTCAATGCAGGGATTATTGACGCTGCAAAAGTTATTCGACTGGCACTTCAAGACGCTGTGTCTATTGCTTCAATGCTCATCACAACAGAGGTTGTAATAGCAGAT
>QCFZ01000012.1 GCA_003278255.1 Prochlorococcus sp. AG-363-O15 | reverse complement strand
GGGTTTAGTGCCAAACATAGAAACCGTTCATGATCGACTCACAATTGAAATTCGTAGAGGATGTACGCGCGGGTGTCGTTTTTGCCAACCAGGCATGCTCACACGTCCAGCAAGAGATGTTGAGCCTAAAGAAGTGATTACTGCAATTGAAAAAGGAATGGAGAAAACTGGATATAGCGACTTTTCTTTACTATCTCTAAGTTGTAGCGATTATCTTTCTTTGCCTGCTGTAGGAGTAGAGCTAAGAAATAGACTGGCAGATAAAAACATAACTTTACAGCTCCCTAGTCAAAGAGTAGATCGATTTAATGATGATATTGCACATATTTTAGGAGGTAATCGTAAGGCAGGAATTACTTTTGCACCAGAAGCTGGAACCCAAAGACTAAGAGATATTGTCAACAAAGGGCTGACAGATTTAGATCTTTCAAAGGGAATTAGAAAAGCAATGGAAAACGGGTACAAAAAGGTGAAGCTTTATTTTATGCTTGGATTGCCTGGAGAAACTGATGAAGATGTTTTAGGAATTGCAGACACTTGCAGAATGTTGCAAAAAGAATGTTCAGACCTTGGGCGACTTCATTTAAATATAACTATTAGCAACTTCACACCAAAGCCACATACCCCATTCCAATGGCATAGTGTCTCAACGGAAGAGCTAAGTCGACGTCAAAAATTATTGAAAGGTGCATTTAAATTACTGAAAAATATAAAAGCAAATTTCACAGATCTTAGATTATCTGCTATGGAAGATTTCGTTGGCAGAGGCGATAGAAAACTTTCTCAAGTAATTGAATCTGCTTGGAGAAATGGTGCAGGGATGGATGCTTGGTTTGAATCTCTTGATACTACATTTTCAGCATGGACTCATGCAATAGAAAATGCAGGCCTTACAGGAAAATATAGAAAATTAGAAATGGGAAGTTGGTCTGCAGTGGAAAACCTAAATAGGGATGATCTCATTAACTTCTGCTCCCAACCACTCCCATGGGATCATATCGATACTGGTGTAGAAAAGAGATGGCTAAGAGAAGATCTTCAAAGAGCTCTAAATGCTAAAGTAGTGCCTGATTGTTCATTTGAAGGATGTAGCAGTTGTGGGGTCTGTGGTGATGAAATGGGACATAACATTGTCATACAACCTCCTCCAATACCTATACAAAAGGCTCAGGAATCTCCTTCAACTACTAAAGCATGTCGAATACGTATTCGATTTGCAAAAACTGGGTCAATAACTTTATTAAGTCATTTAGATATCATGAGATTACTAGAAAGAGCATTTAGGAGAAGCAAGTTGCCAATTAGTTACTCAGGAGGATTCCATCCAATGCCAAGGATACAAATTGCACTCGCATTACCATTAGGAGTAGAAGCTTTTGGAGAGTTAATGGATATTGATTTTACCGAAAAGATTGAAGCCAATAATGTGATCAATAAACTGCAAAATAAATTACCAAAAGAACTTAAACTATTAAGTGCAATCTCCATTCCATTAAAAACATCATCACTATCAAAGGAACTTAATTCAGCAATATGGAGTTTTGAAGTTTCCATCATTTCTGGACCAAAACTTACTAATGTTCAATGGGATAAAGCCTTAGTTGATCTCCTACGCTCGGACAAACTAATATGGAAAGATACTGATAAAAAGGGAAGGCCTAGAGAAAGAGACTGTAGGCCCGAATTGACAAGTCTTAAAATACTAAATATTTCCAATAGCAAGATTAATTCAATTCCTGTTGAAACTGTAAAAATTCAACTACAAGCCTTAATCGACCCAATAGGCAGGAGTATTAAACCTATTCAAGTTCACCATTGGCTCCAAGAACATCTTGGTCGGCCACTACAATTGAGAAGAACTCAACGGGATGAATTACAGCTGCTTAAGTGCTAGGGTCTTTTTAAGACGCTTAGCGAAAGGCAGCTTTTGCCTCTAATCCGTCCAGGCATTCCTACTCTCAATCACGAGAGGAGACCAACCATTTCTTTATTTGCTGCCTCCGGTTCGTTAGCTCCGGTCAATCCTTAAGCGTTTTTCATAGGAGCTTATCTAGCTCCGTCTGCTTCTTCCAAGGCCTTAGGTCATTAACCAACTTCACAAGACCTAGCAGATTGACTGCAGGTTTAAACCAGTTCGCAGCCAAGTAAGGCTCTCACACATCTCTATATATGCCCCAGCAAATTGTCATCGCTGAGCAGCTGCGATTAGCGGCATTGCTCACCGATGAAAGAGTAGAAGAATTAATTGTCGCCCAAGGTCGGTACCAAATCGGTGATGTTTATTTGGGGACAGTTGAAAATGTACTTCCTGGAATAGATGCAGCTTTCGTAAACATTGGAGAAAGCGAAAAGAATGGTTTTATCCATGTTTCTGATTTAGGGCCCTTAAAACTTAAAAAAGGACCAGCTGGCATAACCGAATTACTTGAGCCTCGACAAAGGGTATTGGTTCAAGTCATGAAAGAACCAACTGGGACCAAAGGTCCTCGTCTTACTGGGAATTTGGCTTTGCCAGGTAGATATTTAGTACTTCAACCTAATGGGCAAGGTGTCAATATCTCTCGTCGAATAAACTCAGAAGGAGAACGTAATCGCCTCAGAGCTTTAGGAGTTTTAATTAAACCGCCAGGTGCAGGACTTTTAATACGAACAGAAGCAGATGGCATTACAGAGGATTTGTTAATAGATGATTTAGAAGCTCTCCTAAAACAATGGGAAGCAATTCAACAAGCAGCTGAGAATGCAAATCCCCCAACTCTTCTTAATAGGGATGAAGATTTTATTCACCGCGTTCTAAGAGATCATGTTGGTCCAGAAGTCACCCGAGTAGTAGTTGATGAATCTTCTGCTGTTCAACGTGTAATTAATTTCCTAAGTTCAAATGAGGGAAATATTTCCGTTGAAGCTCACAATGAAACTAGTGATTTGCTGGAACATTATAGGATTAACTCAACAATAAGAGATGCATTAAGGCCAAGAGTTGATCTACCTTCAGGTGGCTACATAATCATCGAACCAACTGAAGCTCTTACAGTAATTGATGTCAATTCAGGATCTTTTACTCGATCAGCAAATGCTAGAGAAACAGTGCTCTGGACCAATTGTGAAGCTGCTATAGAAATTGCTCACCAATTAAAGCTAAGAAACATTGGGGGTGTGATAATTATCGACTTCATTGATATGGAGTCACGCAGAGATCAACTTCAATTACTAGAACATTTCACTTCTGCTGTAAGAAATGATTCTGCCCGCCCTCAAATAGCACAACTCACTGAATTAGGATTAGTTGAACTCACTCGCAAAAGACAAGGGCAGAATATATATGAATTATTTGGAAAAGCTTGTATCCACTGTGGAGGACTTGGTCATGAAGCAGTATTACCAGCAAGAGAATCACTCCAACCTCTTGCTACAGCCTCAGGATTAGTTCGGTCTGCCACTTCAAATAAATCAGATAATCATTTATCCATAGATAGCAGCAATGGTAGACGTAAAAAAGGAGGTCGTTTGCGTACAGGTGCAGACTTACAACCTATAGCAATTACATCCACATCAATAAACGAAGAAGAATCAATTACTTCTGATGAAGCATCAGACGAGGTTTCTTCTAATCGACATCCTCCTGAATTTGTATGTGTAGCGATGGATATTGAACAAGAAAAGGTTTTTGGATGGCTAGGATTAAATCCTTTATTACTACTAGATTCCATTCCCCAGAGTGAAAATCTAATACTTCGCGCTATCCGACCTGGGGAAGACCAAGATGCAGCGATAGAAGAAGCTCGTCAACAATTTGCTGCAAATTCAAATAAACGTAGGAAAAGAGGTCGAAATATTAACCGTGGAATCTCACGAAATTCTATTGAAACTACATCATCAATTGAAGGCGAAGGTATGGTCAAAGTTCTTGAAAATGAGACTAAACAGGAGGCAGTAGAAGAGGAAATATATACAACAGAATCTAATGAGTTATCAAACAATCTTAAAGCCGAAATAGATACTGCTTCAAACCAAGAAACTGACAAAGAGATAGAAGACCCTCGTCGAAGAAGAAGGCGTTCATCAGCCTCTAATTCTGATGTTTCCTAAAAGTCAATATATTGCTGGTATTGACGAGGTAGGAAAAGGATCTTTATTTGGCCCTGTTTTTGCAGCAGCAGTTGTATTAACTAATTTGGCTTCAATCAAATTAGTTGATGAAGGATTAAAGGATAGTAAACTACTAAAGCCTTCAACAAGGAATTATTTAGTTCCCCTGATTCATAAAGAAGCTACAGCATGGGGGCTTGGACAATCCTCAGCAAAAGAAATAGATAATATTGGAATTAGAGCGGCAACTGAAATGGCAATGATTCGAGCATTACATCGTCTACCCAAAACCCCAGACCTCGTAATCATTGATGGATCACTGCCATTAAGGCCTTGGATGGGTAATCAAGAAACATTAATAAAAGGTGACGTACATTGCCCTGCAATTGCAGCTGCAAGTGTAATTGCAAAAGTCGCACGAGATTCACTTATCAGACGATTATCTGTCAATTTCCCTGAATATGGACTTGAAAAAAGTGTTGGCTATGGAACATCCTTCCATCGAGACTCAATTAAAAAATTAGGCCCAACTCCCCTACATCGTTTATCTTTCTTATCAAAAATAATTATCTAAGAGATCTATTCAATCAAGAAAAGGAACTTCAACACACCATTTCTTAAAATCTTGGACTAATTGTTGACCAACTCTTGCCTTTATCCCTAATAAAATTCCATTAAGAATTGAATGTCCTGTACTTTCCAAAACGCTCTTTGGGATCAATCTCAGAAGTGGCGGCTGGCTAACTGTTACACCTAAAACAGCTTCTCCTTCAAGTCCTTTTTTGGTCGCTTCTAGAGTTGCATCAAGTGTTAATTCAAAGTCATCAACCAATCCCAGTCCATCCAACTCACTATCAGTTGCCTGCATTTTTAGCTTGCCCTCACTATTTTGGACTCCTATTGAGACAACAGGATTGACCTCAAGTTGGAATACTTTGAAACTAGTTACTGTGTAACGGAAGCTGCCAGGACCTAAAAGAACAAGTTTTTTAGAGTCCAGCATTGCTCCAACAACCCTTTCTTGCTCAAGCAAATAATCAGAGAGACGCTCAACGTTACTCTCCACAGGCAGATCTAGTTTCTGTCGAGCTTGAAAAGCCAAAGACATGATTGGCGACTAGACGCGCCATGATCCTATCGACCCTTCTGCTCTATTTAAACAATGCCAACGAAAGTGGCCTATCTCGGACCAGAAGGCACCTATGCCGAAAAAGCAGCCATAGCATTTGTACAGCTTGAAAAGCTTTCAGAGCCTGAGTTGATTCCTTGTTTGGGACTACATTCAGTTATTGAACACACTGCCAATAAGACTTGTGATCTAGCAGTAGTTCCTATTGAAAACTCTGTAGAAGGGGGAGTAACTGCCAGCCTTGATGGACTTTGGAGAAACAAAAACTTATTTATTAGACGAGCATTAATTTTGCCAATTAAACATTCGCTAGTTGGCAGTGGTGAAATTCATGAGATTTCTGAAATTCTTTCACATCCTCAAGCCTTAGCCCAATGCAGTGGTTGGTTAAATCATCATCTTCCAAATGCACTGCAACTTCCAACAAGCTCAACGGCAGAAGCCGTCAGGATGGTTGTTGGAAGTAGATTTCGTGCAGCTATAGCATCAAGATCTTCAAGCAATTTAGACGGCATCAGAGAACTTGCTTATCCAATTAATGATATTGCTGGAAATTGTACTCGTTTTATCTTACTTCAAAGAGATAGAAAAAATTTAGGCCTAAAAGGTAGTTCATCTTCTCTCGCATTCTCTCTACACGACAACTCACCAGGAGCCTTACTAAAGGCTCTTTCTTGCATAGCAGATTTAGGACTTAATATGAGTCGCATTGAATCTCGTCCATCAAAGAGAGAGTTGGGAGAATATGTATTCTTTATAGATGTTGAATTGCCTAATGAAGATTGCAACTCGACTGAAAAGCTAATAAATAAATTAAAACCTCTTTGTGAACACTTAGTAGATTTTGGCTCATACACATCAACTTATTTAGATTAATATCAGGAAAGGATTTTAGAGTTTCCGTCTAAAGACTCCAAACTGCATTAAACCATTTGCGAATGCCCATCGCATCAATAATATTGTAGGTATTTCTCTAAACCCCTTAAAAACTGCAAATGGACCAGATCTAATAATCGCATTAGGCCTACGAAAGCCTTCTAGTATCGAATCAAGCCAAGATTGAATTGTAAATTTTGTCCAATCTTCTACTTGAATGTCTCCTGAAGAAAATGAGCTTTCTATTAGATTTTTTCGGAAACTGGTAATACTTGCGAATTCAGGATGGGTCCATTGATTCAAGAGCTGCTGCATTATAAAGTTTTCTATTAGAGTCTTTCTACCTTCCATCACATCACGTACATTCCAATCAGCAACCGCTAAAACTCCGCCTGGCCTAAGAACTCGTAACATCTCATCAGCATATTGCTGTTTATCTGGCATATGAGGGCCTGCTTCAACGCTCCAAACAGCATCAAAACTATCATTTTCAAGTTGTAAGTCAAGAGCATCCATAACTTCAAAATTCGCAGAAATATCTTCTTGTGTAAGTAATTTAGCCCGTTCAACCTGTGCAGGACTAATTGTGATTCCTAAAACATTAAAATTATATTCTTTAGCCAAGATCCTTGAACTTCCTCCAATACCACAACCAACATCAAGAACTCGCGATCCCTTAGGCAGTTTATCCAAACCACTCCACTTAATTAGTTCATGAACAAAATCAACTTTAGCTTGCCTAAAATCTGTTTTTTTAAAAGAGTTGACGTAATAACCTAGATGGACATGTTCCCCCCAAAGCCTTTCTAGAAGTTGATCATTAGTCCAATTATCATAAGCATTAGCAACACTCAAGCTTGACTTATAACTTCTATCTTTAGCTAGCCATATAATCACTAAAGCAGA
The DNA here is from genome assembly GCA_003278255.1 of Prochlorococcus sp. AG-363-O15. Lineage (GTDB taxonomy): Bacteria > Cyanobacteriota > Cyanobacteriia > PCC-6307 > Cyanobiaceae > AG-363-O15. The sequence goes on along the minus strand of QCFZ01000012.1, from coordinate 17,564 downwards.
AAGAGTAACAACTAAAACTATTAAGAAAGATATCCAATTAATCATCAGTTATTAGCCTTACCTGCATTTGGAAAAGTATCTTTTAAAACCGTTCTTGCTGCTAACTGCCGGCGAGTATGATCAAGCATTTCATATTCTCTTTGTAAACGATCGGTGGTATTTATCATTTCAAGCAAATTTTGCTGTTCTTCTGCAACTGGTCCTCCAAGATGAGCTGCAATCCAGAAGGAAAGTTCTCTTGGTAGATCAGGCAGATCTGTTGGCAAAATCGTATCTGAATTAGTCAATTTCCCTGTAAGAGAAACTACATCCTTCAATGCGGTCATGACCGACTCTGAAAGTTGATTTAATTCGTCTTGATCTTCAATCGCTTCATCCTCTATCCAACTAACCATTGCTGTCAGGAAAGGTGCTTCTCTAATCACTTCTAATAAACGAAATCTCTGTTGCCCAAGAGTAATGATATTGCTTCTACCATCATCAGATGTTTGATGCTTAATGATCTCAGCACAACATCCAACTTGAGCCATTTCTTTTGTAATTGGATCCCACCTCAATACTCCAAACCGACTATCACTCTCCAACACAGTCTGAAGCATTATCCTGTAACGCGATTCAAATATGTGTAGTGGAAGGACTTCCTTAGGGAAGAGGACTAGTTCTGGTAGAGGGAAAAGGGGCAATTCCCTGACTGATAGTTCCGTCACGGAGATAGACCCAAGAACAATTCAATCCTAGATAATTAAGTCTGCTTTGGAGAAAAAGTCAAACTCAAAGCTTAACTTCAATATCAACGCCACTTGGTAAATCCAACTTCATAAGGGCATCTATTGTTTTGGCAGACGGATTGTATATATCTATGATCCTTCTATGAGTTCTGGTTTCAAAGTGCTCTCTAGAGTCTTTGTCTACATGGGGAGACCTTAGAACACAATAAATTTTCCTTTTTGTTGGAAGGGGTATTGGTCCAATTGCACTTGCAGCAGTGTTATCAGCAGTTTCAATGATTTTGTCGCAAGAAAGATCAAGCATTCGCCTATCAAAAGCCTTAAGGCGAATACGTATCTTTTGCTGAGCGATAGCCGTGGACATAGGAGATAAAACCCTTAAGGGCCAAGTACTGAATTTTCTAGGGTCTTGGAAAAACCAGATCAACCAAACCTAGATTGATCTGCCTAATCAATCTAGTAGATAGCCTGACCATGAGTAACCAAGCTATCTACTAATCAAATTTTTACTCAATTATTTTAGAAACAACTCCAGCCCCAATAGTGCGACCACCTTCTCTGATCGCGAAACGCATGCCTTGTTCTATAGCAACAGGACATATAAGCTCACCTGTCATTTTGATTCGGTCACCAGGCATAACCATCTCAACATTACTTCCGTCATCAGATGTAAATGCTGTAATTTGACCCGTTACATCAGTAGTACGAATATAAAATTGGGGGCGATATCCTGCAAAGAAAGGGGTGTGACGGCCACCTTCTTCTTTCTTTAAAACATAAACCTCACCTTCAAACTTAGTATGAGGTGTTATAGATCCTTTCTTAACAAGTACCATTCCTCTTTCAATCTCTTCTTTTTGGATACCTCTAAGCAAAAGTCCAACATTGTCACCAGCCATACCTTCATCAAGAAGCTTTCTAAACATCTCAACACCGGTAACGGTTGTAAGCCTCGTGTCTTTGATACCGACTATCTCCACTTCTTCTCCAACTTTCACCTTGCCTCTTTCAATTCTTCCAGTAGCAACTGTGCCACGGCCTGTAATTGAGAAGACATCTTCAATAGCCATCAAGAAAGGCTTATCAACTTCTCTTTCAGGCTCAGGGATAGAAGAATCAACAGCGGTCATCAACTCTTCAATTTTGGATTCCCATTCAGAATCACCTTCCAAAGCCTTTAAGCCCGAAACCTTGATAATTGGAACATCATTAAAGCCATAACCTTCAAGTAGTTCCCCAATCTCCATTTCAACTAATTCAATAATTTCCTCGTCATCAACCATGTCACATTTATTAAGGGCCACAACAAGTGCAGGGACTCCAACTTGCTTAGCTAAAAGAATGTGCTCTTTAGTTTGCGCCATAGGGCCATCAGTAGCAGCACAAACAAGAATTGCACCATCCATTTGAGCAGCACCTGTGATCATGTTTTTTACATAATCAGCATGACCCGGGCAGTCAACGTGGGCATAGTGACGGCCATCTGTTTCATACTCAACGTGAGCAGTGTTAATTGTGATGCCGCGCTCACGCTCCTCAGGAGCTCCATCGATATCACCATAATCCTGGGCTTTAGCCTGACCTTTTTTAGCCAGCACATTTGTGATTGCTGCAGTCAGGGTTGTTTTCCCATGGTCTACATGGCCAATTGTGCCAATGTTGACGTGAGGCTTGTTCCTCTCAAACTTCTCGCGAGCCATTTTGATAAAGAATCGGGGGTGGAAAGATTGGTTTTAGTAAAGATCAGGAATTGCCCTGATTCTTAGAGATGATGGCTTCAGCAACATTGCGAGGAACTTCCTCATAGTGGCTGAACTCCATAGAAAAGATACCTCGCCCCTGTGTCATGGATCGGAGCTGAGTTGCGTAGCCGAACATTTCAGCCAGAGGCACTTTTGATTGCACTTTAGACAGTCCATCGTCAATGGACTGTCCTTCAACTTGACCTCTTCTGGAAGAGAGATCTCCAATTATGGATCCTAAGAAATCTTCAGGCACTTCTACTTCCACTTTCATCATTGGCTCTAGGAGCACTGGACTGCATTTTTTTACTCCATCTTTAAACGCCATTGATCCAGCAATTTTGAAAGCCATTTCGGAGGAATCAACATCATGATATGAACCATCAACCATCGTCACCTTTACATCAATTAGCGGATAACCAGCAATAACACCTGATTCACAAGTTTCTTTCATCCCAGATTCGGCTGGTTTAATGAATTCTTTTGGAACTACTCCTCCAACAATTTTGTTAACAAATTCAAATCCAGAACCTGGTTCTCCGGGCTCCATTTCAATAACCACGTGTCCATATTGTCCTTTACCTCCAGTTTGTCTAGCAAACTTGCCTTCACCCTTTGCACTAGCTCGAATTGTTTCTCTATAAGAAACCTGAGGTGCACCAATATTGGCTTCAACCTTGAATTCTCTAAGCATACGGTCGACGAGTATTTCTAGATGAAGTTCTCCCATGCCAGCAATAACTGTCTGACTAGTTTCAGGATCAGTACTTACTCTGAAGGTTGGATCTTCCTCAGCCAAAGAAGTCAAAGCTTTTGAGAGTTTTTCCATATCACCCTTGGTCTTTGGTTCTACTGCAACCGAGATAACTGGTTCAGGGATGAAAAGAGTCTCTAAAACAATTGGATCTTCTGTAGCACATAATGTGTCTCCAGTTGTTGTGTTCTTAAGTCCAAGAACTGCTCCTAAATCTCCAGCTCGCAATTCATCAACTTCTTCTCGATCATCAGCTTTTAAAACTATCAATCGAGATATTCGCTCTTTTTCATTTTTAGTAGAATTCAGTACATAACTTCCTTTGGATAAAACTCCTGAATACATCCTTACAAATGTGAGCTTTCCATATGGATCAGCCATAACTTTGAAGGCCAATGCACTAAAAGGCTCATTATCATCAGAAGGCCTCAAAGCCTCTTCTCCCGAAGGCAATATTCCCTGAATTGGGGGAACATCAACAGGAGCAGGTAAATAATCAACTACTGCATCTAGAAGCAATTGAACACCTTTATTTTTAAAAGCAGATCCACAAAGCATTGGAACCAAACCATGCTTAAGCACACCTTCACGAATTCCTCCCTCTAGTTCTTCTTGGGTTAATTCACCTTTATCGAGAAAAACATCTATAAGCTTTTCATCAGTCTCTGCAACACACTCCATTAACGAAGCACGCCACTCAGCCGCTTTGTCTTTCATTTCAAGGGGAATTTCCGTTTCTTCAATATCCTTACCAAGATCATCCTTATAAATGAAGGCTCTATTCTTAACTAAATCAACAATTCCTTTCAGATCATTTTCAGCCCCTATTGGTAATTGAATAGGAACAGCATTTGCTTTTAAACGATCTTTTATTTGTGCATGAACCTTTAAAAAATCAGCTCCTGTGCGGTCCATTTTGTTAACAAAAACCATCCTCGGAACGGAATAGCGATCTGCCTGACGCCAAACAGTTTCTGATTGGGGCTGCACACCACCAACCGCACAAAAAACAGCAATTACTCCATCCAGCACTCTCATTGAGCGCTCTACTTCAATAGTGAAATCAACGTGACCTGGGGTGTCAATGATATTGATCCTGTGATCTTTCCAGGTTGTTGAAATTGCTGCTGCAGTAATTGTGATCCCTCGCTCTCTTTCTTGAGCCATCCAATCAGTAACTGCAGCGCCATCGTGCACCTCTCCCATCTTGTGCACAACACCTGAATAGAAAAGTATTCGCTCTGTGCAGGTGGTTTTTCCAGCGTCAATATGGGCAGCGATCCCGATATTTCTGACGCGTTCCAAGGAGAAGGCACGAGCAGCCACAAGAAAATCTCCGGAGTGGGGCATTAAAAGGCGGGTGAGACTCTACAGGTCAACAGGCCTAAAATGAAATATTTCGAGGACAGAAAAATTCAATAGCGATAGTGAGCGAAAGCTTTATTAGCCTCAGCCATCTTGTGAGTTTCTTCTCGTTTCCTTACTGCACTACCTGCTTCGTTAGCGGCATCCATAAGTTCTCCAGCTAGTTTCTGAGACATGCTGCGACCATTTCGTGCTCTAGAAAAGTTCACAAGCCAACGCAATGCCATTGCAGTTCCACGCTCTTGACGAACTTCCATAGGAACTTGATAAGTAGCACCACCAACTCTTCTGGCTCTTACTTCGACTAAAGGTGTGGCATTTTTGACGGCGGTCTCAAATAACTCAATTGGATCCGTACCAGTTCGTTCATTGATTAAACCAAATGCTTCAGACAAGATTCTTTGAGCAGTTGATTTTTTGCCATGTTTCATGAGCCTTGCAACCATCATTGTCGCTAAGCGGTTGTTGAATTGCGGATCTGGAAGAACCGGACGTTTTTCAGCAGCATTGCGTCTTGACATAAACCGTTAAGAGAAAAATGTGTACTAAGAAAAAATTTAGTTTAGTTAAAGAGACTCTTTACTCCTTGGGAGCTTTTGCACCGTACTTCGAACGCGACTGTCTACGATCTTTTACCCCTGCTGTATCAAGAGTTCCTCTAATAATGTGATAGCGAACTCCTGGAAGATCTTTAACTCTGCCTCCTCGAAGCAAAACAACTGAGTGCTCCTGAAGATTGTGTCCTATGCCAGGTATGTATGCAGTTACTTCAAAGCCTGAAGTCAACCGAACACGTGCGACTTTGCGCAATGCAGAGTTTGGCTTTTTTGGAGTAGAGGTATAAACCCTTGTGCATACTCCCCTTCGCTCAGGGCAAGCACGCAAAGCAGGTGATTTGGTTTTACGTGTGAGGCGCTGGCGCTCAGTACGTATGAGCTGTTGAATGGTTGGCATCGACGATTTTCAATCGGCCGGACATCCGACCAGTTTTCACAATCAATCACCTTACTGCTTAACCTGTCTCCAATTCAACTTTGACTAAAATCAAAGAAGTTTTATATCCGAAAAATTTACGCAAAGGTTTTGAATTTAATCAGACAGAAATTCGAAGCTACAACCTAAGGAAACTGCCAAAACTCAACAGAAATCCCTTTTTTGATTGCTAAACCACTGCACAAAGAACTTGTGACCGAATATTTATCTAGAATCAATCTTTGCTCAATAAGGAATTCCTTAGAGATATCCAGCTCCTTAGCGTCTTAGATTCTTCCTGCCACTACTTCCAGTTGGCTAAAGCGCAGTGAAAAAGCTCAGTTGAAGTTTATGTCTCACGTTTCTCATAGTCCTATCTGGCCCTACTGCGACAGCAATGTGCCATCTGCCATTAGTGAAGAAAAAGATGCTTGTGGTGTTGGTTTCTTAGCTCATATTGAAGGAGAAGCCAGTCACTGGGTGCTTTCACAGGCACTTCGTGGTTTGAGCTGCATGGAACATAGAGGTGGATGCGGAGGCGATAGTGATTCCGGAGATGGGGCTGGTGTACTTTGCGCAATTCCTTGGAAATATTTACAAGCAGTTTGGGATGACGCAGCAGGAACAAATATTTCCAAAAGCGGCCTAGGCATGATGTTTTTGCCTCAAGAAAAAAACATCCGCAAAAAAATCAAAATTTTCTGCAAAGAAGAAGCTGTTGCTTTAGGGCTTATCTCAAGAGGTTGGCGTGAAGTACCTGTAGCGACAAATGTTCTTGGCTCACTCGCCAAAAAAACAGCTCCAAAAATTGAACAATGGCTTGTTGAAGGGAAAGAACAAGAAGATGTGTTAGAAGCTGTTCTATTTAGGCTTAGAAGACGTATAGGGGATCGAGTAAGGCAATGTTGCGGCAAAGAAGCCAACGACTTTTATATAGCGTCTCTAAGTGGACGAACTGTTGTTTACAAAGGAATGGTTAGATCAGAGGTTCTTTCCTCTTTTTATGCTGATCTTCGTGACAGAAGATTTGAAATTGCCTACGCTGTTTATCATCGAAGGTTCAGCACAAATACATTGCCTCGTTGGCCACTTGCCCAACCGATGCGATTACTGGGTCATAACGGAGAGATCAATACTCTTCTTGGAAATTTAAATTGGGCCAAAGCAACGGAAGTAAATCTTGATGCCGTTTGGGGAAATGCATCATCTGACTTAAAGCCAGTAGTGAATTCTTCCTTTAGTGATTCCGCAAACCTTGATGCGACCTTAGAACTTCTAGTGAGAAGTGGTCGTCCAATCACAGATAGTTTGCTAACTCTAGTTCCTGAAGCATTTAGAGATCAACCTGAATTAAATAATCAATCTCATATCAAAGCTTTTTATGAATATTCTGCTTGTACTCAAGAGCCCTGGGATGGGCCAGCTTTATTGGTATTTACTGATGGCTCTTGGGTAGGAGCAACCCTAGATCGAAATGGACTCCGTCCAGCTCGCTACTGCATAACAAATGATGGTTTTGTTGTTATGGGTTCCGAATCAGGAGTTGTAGAACTAGCAGAAAATCGAATTATTGAAAAAGGACGCTTAGGTCCTGGCCAAATGCTTGCTGTAGATCTCAAACAAAAGCGTTTACTAAGGAATTGGGATATCAAAAAAGAAGTTGCTCTTCGTCATCCTTATGAAGCCTGGATAAAACAAAAGCGCAAAGAATTAAAAGAACAACCTTGGGTTCTAGAAAAAAAATTAGACAATTTTGACCTTCTCCAGAAACAAACAGCATTTGGATTCACTGCTGAAGATTTTGACTTAATCATTGAAACCATGGCTGGAAGTGCCAAAGAACCGACTTACTGCATGGGTGATGACATACCTCTTGCAATACTTTCAAGCAAACCTCATCTTCTTTATGACTACTTCAAACAAAGATTTGCACAAGTAACTAATCCACCAATTGATCCTCTAAGAGAAAAGCTGGTAATGAGCTTAGAGATGCATTTGGGTAAAAGAGGGTCTCCTTTAAAACCAGAAATAGATGCAGCTTCCGTACTTCATCTAAATACACCAATACTTAATGAGGAAGAGCTGAAAAGCATTCAAAATCAAGACTTACCATGCAAAACTATACCTTTATTATTTCCCATTCAAGATGGTCCACTAGGCTTTCAGGCTCGTATTAATGAACTTTGTACAGAAGCAGAACTAGCTGTAAGAAATGGAAATAGAATCATAATCTTATCTGACAAGGGAACGAACACAACTCATAGTTATATCCCCCCATTATTGGCAGTTGGTCTAATCCATCATCACCTACTCAATAAGAAATTGCGACTTAATACTTCGATTGTAGTAGAAACTGCGCAATGTTGGAGTACGCATCATCTCGCATGCCTTATTGGATATGGTGCTAGTGCAGTATGCCCCTGGCTTACTTGGGAAACAACAAGGCATTGGTGGCACAATCCTAAAACCCAAAAGCTTATTGAGACAGGAAAACTTCCAAACTTAACTATTGAAAGTGCCCAAGCCAACTTGCGCAAAGCATTAGAAGATGGTCTTCGCAAAATTCTCTCAAAAATAGGGATTTCACTATTAGCTAGTTATCATGGTGCTCAAATCTTTGAGGCCATAGGTATAAGCGCAGATTTAATACATCTTGCTTTTAAAGGAACTACAAGTCGCATTGCTGGCTTAAGCCTAAAAGAACTTGCAAATGAAACACTTACATTCCATGCAAAAGCTTTCCCAGAATTAGATCGTAATAAGCTGGAATTTATGGGATTTGTGCAATACAGAAGTAATGGAGAATATCATCTCAATTCTCCAGACATGTCTAAAGCTCTTCATGCTGCAGTAAAGGCCGGTTCAAATTATGATCATTTTTCAACATATAGAACAATTCTTGAAAATAGGCCACCTACTTCTCTACGTGATTTACTAACATTTAACAAGGCAAAAGAACCTTTACCTTTAGATCAGGTCGAAAGCGTAGAAAGCATTTGCAAACGTTTTTGCACTGGGGGGATGAGTCTAGGTGCGCTGTCAAGAGAAGCCCATGAGGTATTAGCTGTAGCAATGAATAGAATTGGCGGAAAAAGTAATAGCGGAGAAGGCGGAGAAGATCCAGCAAGATTCAAAGTACTTGAAGATGTTGATGAAAACAAATGTTCAGAAACTTTGCCTAATATTAAAGGACTTCGCAATGGAGATACTGCATGTTCTGCTATCAAACAAATTGCCTCAGGACGATTTGGTGTCACTCCTGAATATTTGAGAAGCGGGAAACAATTAGAAATCAAAGTTGCTCAAGGAGCAAAGCCAGGAGAAGGAGGACAATTACCTGGGCCAAAAGTTGATTCCTATATAGCTAGTCTTCGAAACAGCAAAGCAGGTGTAGCACTAATTTCACCTCCTCCTCATCACGATATTTATTCAATTGAAGATTTAGCTCAATTAATTCATGACCTTCATCAAATTCATCCTTCGGCCAAAGTAAGTGTAAAATTAGTAGCTGAAATTGGTATAGGGACTATAGCTGCAGGCGTAGCAAAAGCTAATGCAGATGTAATTCAAATTTCAGGACATGATGGTGGTACTGGAGCTTCTCCCCTGAGTTCCATAAAGCATGCTGGTAGTCCTTGGGAGCTAGGGTTAAATGAGGTACATAGATCTCTACTTGAGAATGGTTTACGAGATCGAGTTTTGCTACGAGCAGATGGTGGGTTAAAGACTGGTTGGGATGTTTTAATTGCAGCTCTTCTAGGTGCTGAGGAGTATGGATTTGGCTCAATCGCAATGATTTCAGAAGGTTGCATAATGGCTAGGGTTTGCCATACAAATAAATGCCCTGTAGGAGTCGCAACTCAACAAGAATATCTACGAAAACGTTTCCGAGGAATACCTGAACATGTAGTAAATTTCTTTTATTTTGTTGCAGAAGAGATTCGTCAACTACTTAGCATTCTTGGGGTAGCGACTCTAGAAGAGATTATTGGGCGTAATGATCTATTAAAGCCTCGAAATGTAGAACTTGGCAAAACTAATTCCATAGATCTTTCTTGCCTACTTGAATCAATACCTTCAGGCACCAATAGAAAATGGCTCATTCATAATGATCATGCACATAGCAATGGAGTAACACTTGAAGATCAGTTACTGCATGACCAACATTTAATTTCAGCAATTCAAAACCATGGAATGGTAAGCAAAACAATTCCAATAGTGAATACAGATCGCAGCATTTGTGCTCGCATATCTGGAGAAATTGCACAAATACATGGCAACAAAGGATTTAAAGGGAAGATCGAACTGACTTTCAAAGGTTCTGCAGGGCAAAGCTTTGGTGCTTTTGTTCTTCAAGGAATGAATATCTTATTAATTGGTGAAGCCAATGATTATGTAGGGAAAGGAATTAATGGCGGGAAAATAACTATTATTCCTTCAAATAACAATAATGAATCCGGTAAACAAGTAATCCTAGGTAACACTTGTCTTTATGGAGGGACAGGAGGAGAGGTTTATGCACTTGGTAGGGCTGGTGAACGCTTTGCAGTTAGGAATAGTGGCGTAACTGCTGTCATTGAAGGTGCTGGGGACCATTGCTGTGAATACATGACAGGTGGAGTTGTTGTTGTATTGGGTTTAACTGGACGTAATGTGGGAGCAGGGATGACTGGTGGAATTTCTTTCTTATTGGATGAAGATAACAGCTTGAGCAACAAAGTAAACAAAGAGATTGTTGAAATATTTGAACTATACACAGAAGCGCAAGAAAATATCTTAAAACCAATCATTGAAGAACATTTAGCGCAAACTAAAAGCATTAAGGCAAAGGAAATACTCTCAGATTGGAATCATTGGAAGAAAAAGTTCAAGGTATTAGTACCGCCTAGTGAAAAAGAAAAGGTTGGTATAAAAGAAATTGAAAGTGTAGCAATTTAAAATGAATTGGTTTATTAAAACTGAACGATTTACGAAAAAAACATTGGCGCTATCACTGCAAGAAAGAGAGAAAAATATTGAAAAGCATAAAGATTGGATAATCAAGCTAAATAAATCAGGAGTCAAAATTTCTAGCGGTTATCTCGTAGATTCAAAGCAAACTCCTGGAGGTGGAGGCTTGTTGATTCTTCAAGCAAAATCATACGAAGAAGCCCAGGAAATAATCAAAGAGGATCCAATGATATCTAATGATCTGGTCATATGGGAACTTCATGAATGGATACAAGTAGGAGGGACACTTATAAACAAGTTTATCTAGGATATGTTTTCATTAAGGTCCTAACTTCGCCTGCATGGTAGCTACTTCTAGTTAATGGCGAGCTAATTACTTGTAAAAACTTTAATCGATTTTCTCCTTCCAGTCGATATGCCTCAAATTGTTCTGGATCAACAAATCTGTCTACTTTTAAATGCTTTGGCCCAGGAGAAAGATACTGACCAATGGTCACTATGTCTACATGATTAGAGCGAAGATCACAAAGGACCTCAATTACTTCATTATCTGTTTCTCCTAGACCAACCATTAATCCTGACTTTGTATAAGTCTTAGGCCAAGACTCTCTAACTCTTTTCAAAAGTTCTAAAGAAAGCTTGTATTTTGCTTGAGGTCGAACTTTTTTATACAAACGAGGAACTGTCTCAATATTATGATTTAGAACATTTGGTGAAGATTTCATTACAACATCAAGTGCGTCCCAATTTCCACAAAAATCTGGCACTAAAAGCTCAATAGTAGTTAAAGGAGATCTCGTTCGAATTTCATTTATACAAGCGACAAATTGGCTTGCACCTCCATCAGCTAAATCATCACGATTTACTGATGTAATGACAACATGACTTAGTCGCATTCTTTCAACGGCTTCACCTAGTCTTTGAGGCTCGGTAATATCTAACTCTCTAACACTTTTGTCAAAGTCAATATCACAATACGGACAAGCTCTTGTACAACCTGGACCCATGATCAGAAATGTAGCAGTACCTCCTGCGAAACATTCCCCAATGTTTGGACAACTTGCCTCCTGGCAAACAGTATTGAGTTTTAGATCTAACAAAAGATCAGAGAGTTCCCCAATTCTTTCTTGTTGAGGGGCTTTTACACGCAACCAACTAGGTTTAATCAATGTTTTGAGAGGAGTAAAGCAACTTTAGTAAGCTCTAATCAAAATAGTCTATTCAGAAAACATCTTCTACAGTTAAAGTATCGGGATGTGGCGCAGCTTGGTAGCGCACTTCGTTCGGGACGAAGGGGCCGCAGGTTCGAATCCTGTCATCCCGACTAATTAGACATTTGTATTATCTTAATTTATTTTGATAGCCTCTAGGAGTTACCATCCAATTATCCCTAACAAGACTATGGCTATTTCCTATTAAAATAACTGTAAGCATATCTACTTCACTTATTGGCAAAGTTCCTAAGGTTTTTAATTGAATTTTCTCATCTTTTCTACCTAATTGCCTGGCAATAGCTACAGGAGTATCTGGCGATCGATATTCTAGAAGGAGTTGAATTGTATATTGCAACTGCCAATCACGATCTTTCGACTTTGGATTATATAAAGCAAGAACAAAATCACCTAAAGATGCACCTCGAAGTCGATCCTTGATTGTATTCCATGGAGTTAATTTATCGCTAAGACTAACGACACAAAAATCATTCATTAAGGGTGCACCTACTCTGCTAGCAAGCATTTGAGCAGCAGAAATCCCTGTATGAAAAATCAATTCAGGCCTTTCATTAATTGGCTTCTCTAGCCAAAGCTCTAAGGCAAGTCCACCCATTCCATAAATCCCACAATCCCCTGAAGAAATCAAAGCAACTCGAATTCCTTGAGTTGCAAGTTCTATTGCTTTGATGCATCGATCTTGTTCTAAGGTCAAATGACTATCAATGCGTACTTGATCAACTCTCCGAAGTGGTTCTAAAAGATCTAAATAAAGTCCATATCCCACCCAAACTACACTTCTAGATAACCCTCTACGGGCATCATTTGTAAGGAAAGAAAGATCTCCTGGTCCACTTCCTACCAAATGCAATTCCCCTTTTGATGGCGCAAATGGTTTTAAAGCTTCAGCAATTGCAATTGTTACTGCACCGAGCTCATTATTCTTTGCATGATAAATCTTTTTAGATTTAAGCAAAGTTCCTCCTTCCCCTGATCCCAAAAGAGCTGCAGCTTCAGCCACAGAAGGTGTACCAATCTCTGCTTCAACTATTAATGAAGGGTGAGGTACTTTAACTTCTGATAATTCTTTGACAGAAAAAAATCTAATTGGCCAACTAGAAATCTTCGCTAGTGATAACAAAGCTGGTTCATCAGATTTTAAATCAACACTTGCAAGACCAGCTATAGCATCTCTAGAAAGGGAAGAGTCTTTTAAAAAGTCCTTCAAAGAACGCTCTATAAGACTCTTGCTAGTATTTCTTTCACAGCCAATTCCAACCCATAGTGTAGCTGGATGCCATGAACATTCTTTTGTGTCTTGAGGCCCAATAATTAACTGAGAAGAATCTGATAAATTAGAGTCTTTAGTAAAGCAATCAGTTGCTGCTTCTGCAATTTGCCAAAGTCTTGTTCCTGAATATTGATGCAACTTCGCCTTGATTCCTTGGGACTGTTTATAGAGCAATTGATTCCAAAGAATCTTCTTCCCAGTTCTTTTCCACCCCCAAGCTTCTCCGAAACTATCTATAGCCAATCGATCTTGAGTAAAGGCGTCGCCAGTTAAAACAACCTTGCCACCTAAATCTTCTGCTAACTGCATCCCAAGCTCTTCTGCACCAGCACTATGTGTGCCCAGAAGAGGCACAACTTGTGAGCCTTTTGCATCTATTACTAAAACAGCAGGATCATTCTCTTTGTTTTTAATAAGCGGTGCTACTAATCGAGTAGTAGCACCAATTGCACCTATAACAATAAGCAAACCACTCTTTCGCCAATGGTCCGCAAGGATGTCCTTTGGAAGACCTACCAAACAATCTTCAGAATGATTAATGATTGAGGCGGCCCCACATCCAAGAGCAAGTTGATCAACATATTTACGTTCCTTGAGCCATTGAAGTAAAGGCCATGAACTTGGAGAAAGCCCAATAGCAACTCTCTTAGCTAGTTGTGACGAAGAGATGTATTCCAGAATCTTTTGAAAAGGTGGAAACTAGATTTACCTTGACTTTATATCTACAAAGGAATCACTAGTAAATTTTAAATGAGATCTGAAAAAGTCAGCTTTTGTAATTTCTTCTTGAAAGACATTAATTCCTAGTCAAGATCAGATGTAAAGTAATCAGGAATCATGAATTCCTCATCAGGGACTGTGATCTCAAGGTCAAGATCTGAAGCCTCTCCTGAAGGTTCATTTAAAGATGTTGTGAGTTTGTCAGAGTCTTCTATCAAATTATCCTTTTCGCTAAGTTCAAAAGGTTGATTTTCTTCAGAAAGAGTTTCTTCTTCAATAAACGGTTCATCTATTAACTGCGCTAAATCAATCTCAGAAATACTAGGCTGCATCCAAATAGATTGACCAAGTACAGATGATTTATCTATTATTCTTAATTGATTATTAAAACCTGGACTAATAGGCTCTCCTAACCCATCGAGCAACTCAAATTGCACTGTACCTTTTTCTGTTGTTAATCCTTTTAACCAAATAGCCTCCTGTTTATCAAGCAAAAAGCTATCTCCATTAACTGTTACTCTCATACGCCATTTTGAGTCTCCCTCCTTTAATCCTTGAAGTGGTGCATTCCAAATAATTGAATCAACCAATAATTTATCTTCAGTATTTAATAAAGATGGACTAGCTATAGTAATCCAAGGATCATCTATATCAGGTTGAGTTCCTTGTAACTTTTGACCAGAATTAATTCTCCACTGAATGCTCGCACCTTTTTCTTTTACTGATTCGCCCCAAGGATAAGCTGCATAAGCAACAAATCGATGACTCCCAGGAGTCAAAGGTTCCATAGGTATTCGCAATTTATTCTCAATCACACTACTTACTCTTATAGGCAGAGAGTCATCGACCTGAATAACAACATGAGCGCCTATTCCTAATTTAGAATCATTAACCAAAGGCCAATCTTTTAAGTCAAGTACTAACTCCCAATTCTCATCAAAAAAGGCTGTTGTTTGAGATGGTTTATCTAATCTAATGACTGGATGATATTTACCTAATCGATCACGAATTTGTCTAACAGCGCCTGGAGGCGCTATTTCTTGCAAATCATCAGAATTTGGAGGCGAATAAGGGATCATCTCTTCCAAAGATCCCTGATCACTCTCGATAGGGAAGGGCCATTCAGGCAAAGCCTCTACTGGCATGCCCCAAGTGAATGCAAGCAAAATTATTAGCAAAAGAGTCTTCATTAGAGAATCGTCAAGGAGCTAAAGGGTCGTCTTTTAAACAAGTCCCTGATCAGGGAGAAATTCAAAAGACAGGTTTTTCATTGCTGCAGATCTACCAGATAAAAACGATAGATTCAGTGTAAATCCCGTATATAGAGAAGACTTTTTATTAGTTGATGTTAATTAGGCCAGAGAATAGCTTTGTCTTGATAGATGTAAACTTACGTATATTCTTGACTCCCCATAATCTGAGCGCCTTCTGAAGACTCCAGGCCCAGACAAAGTAATGAGCCTATAGAACATTTGTTACTTGCGTCAGTAGTGATCGGCTCTCGCACTTATGCTTCCGACAGCGGTCCCCTCTAAGGGGCCCACTCGCTCCAGTGTTCAATAAGGTTTCGACCTCTTCTGGCACTGGCGCCCGGAGTCTCTATTACTTACTTCAGTAGTAGGGAGTACCGGGGCCCTGACAAGCCCTTTGGGCTGTCGCTGGGGTGGCCCGCCACCTCGATCCCGTACCTCGAGGAACCTCTCGATGACCATTAGCCCACCAGAGCGTGGGAATAAGGCGAAGGCTATTTATGACCAACCTGTCGACCGGGACCATGTCCCAGCCGACATTGAAAAAGCCGGCCAACCCGGTTTTTGGTCAAGAAGCCTCGCTAAAGGTCCCAAAACCACAACTTGGATTTGGAACCTCCACGCAGACGCTCACGATTTCGAAACCCACATCGGTGATGTGGAAGAGACCAGCCGAAAGATTTTTTCGGCTCACTTCGGCCATCTGGCTGTTGTCTTTATATGGATGAGCGGTGCCTTCTTCCACGGTGCCCGCTTCTCTAATTACTCCGGCTGGCTAGCCGACCCCACGCACGTGAAACCAGGTGCACAGGTGGTTTGGCCAATAGTCGGTCAGGAAATGCTAAATGCCGATCTAGGGGGAGACTTCCAAGGCCTCCAGATAACTTCAGGCATTTTCTCCATGTGGAGAGCTTGGGGAATTACCAGCGAAACAGAGCTAATGGCTTTGGCTATTGGCGCTCTGGTAATGGCAGCCCTAGTTCTTCATGGTGGGATTTACCACTACCACAAGGCAGCTCCAAAGCTTGAGTGGTTCAAGAAGATTGAGTCAATGCTTCAGCACCATCAGATAGGTCTGATAGGTCTTGGATCAATTGGCTGGGGAGGTCACTTAATTCACGTGGCCAACCCCACAAACGCAATGCTTGATGCCATTGATGCAGGCAATCCGCTTGTACTTAATGGTCAAACCATTGCGAGTGTGGCTGACATCCCTCTACCTCATGAGCTCTATAGCGCAGATCTTGTAGGCCAGATTTTCCCTGGTCTTGCTTCTGGCGTTGGGAACTTCTTCTCTCTTAATTGGTGGGCATTTAGCGACTTTCTTACAAACACAGGTGGTTTAAACCCTGTGACTGGAAGTCTTTTGGCTACTGATGTTGCACACCATCATTTGGCTTGGGGTGTATTCGCCATCTTTGGCGGGCATATGTGGCGCAACACTATGGGTGTTGGGCACAGCATGAAGGAAATCATGGATAACGCTAAGGGCGATCCAATCCTTTTCCCTGCTCCAAAAGGTCACCAAGGAATTTTTGAGTTCTTGAGCAACAGTTGGCATGCTCAGCTAAGCATCAACCTTGCAATGGTTGGTTCTGCAAGCATCATCGTTGCGCATCACATGTATGCGCTTCCCCCGTATCCTTATTTGGCGATTGACTATCCCACTGTGCTGGGACTTTTCACTCATCACATGTGGATAGGTGGATTAATGATTTGCGGAGCCGCAGCTCATGCTGGGATCGCCATGGTACGGGACTACGACCCGGCAACTCATATCGATAACGTTCTGGACAGAATCCTTAAAGCTCGTGATGCCCTGATCAGTCACCTGAACTGGGTATGTATGTGGCTTGGATTCCACAGCTTTGGCTTATATGTCCACAACGACACTATGCGTGCTTTGGGAAGACCCCAAGACATGTTCAGTGATACTGGCATTCAACTACAGCCATTCTTGGCTCAATGGGTTCAAAACATTCAGCAAAGTGCTGTAGGAACAGGATCTCTTGTAGGGGCAGGCAATCTGCCTGGACATGTAATTAGTGAAGTCTTCAATGGAAACGTTGTTGAAGTAGGTGGAAAAGTTGCTATCGGACCAATCCATTTAGGAACGGCCGATTTGATGATTCACCACGTACACGCCTTCACAATTCACGTGACTCTGCTCATCCTCTTAAAGGGTGTGCTCTATGCAAGAAGTTCACGTCTTATTCCTGATAAGGCACAGCTCGGGTTCCGTTTCCCTTGCGACGGACCAGGTAGAGGAGGTACTTGTCAAGTTTCATCTTGGGACCATGTGTTCCTAGGTCTGTTCTGGATGTACAACTCCCTATCAGTCGTTATCTTCCACTTCTCATGGAAGATGCAGAGCGATGTATGGGGGTTAACTGGAGGGAATTGGGATCAAAGCTCAATCACTATTAATGGTTGGCTTCGTGACTTCCTCTGGGCCCAGTCTTCACAAGTACTAACAAGTTATGGATCTGCTATTAGCAGCTATGGCTTGATGTTCCTTGCCGCTCATTTCATCTGGGCATTCAGCCTTATGTTCCTATTCAGTGGCCGTGGCTACTGGCAG
>QCFZ01000011.1 GCA_003278255.1 Prochlorococcus sp. AG-363-O15 | reverse complement strand
CAAATCAACTGGTACTTCGATATTCTTTAAAAGGTCTGGGGCTAAATGGTCATCAAAAAGGTTAATAAATCCCCGAAAAGCTTCAGATGCTCCTGGCCTTTTGCTTGGAGTTTTGAGAAGATTTATGAGTTGATCATCAACATTTGAACCACTTGGATAAGCCTGCTCGAGCACTTTTTTTATTACATAAGGATTTGCTGCATTTCGAAATAGTGCTTTGCTTAACCATCTTTGTCTTACAACTCTTTTAAGTTCAGGCCTAATCCAACGCATGAGTAGTGGTTGTTCTATTAATCTTTTGTCATCCATGGTGCGTTGTGCGCAATCTATTAGTACAACTCCTTGGCAGTCATTTTTAAGTAGTTGAGATGCTCGTAGAGCAATAACACCACCTATTGAATTGCCTATCAATATCACTGGACTTTTCACTATTTCTTGACAAAAATCTGCTATCTGATTACTCCATGAATCAAATCTATATTCGAAATCTCCTTCTCTTGGCAATTCTTTATTGAGTCTTGCATAGGGTTGACTACTTTCTCCAAAACCAACTAAATCAATTGCAAAGCACGGTGATACTTGGCCTAGTACAGGTTGGTTATATCTCCAGTGCTCTTTGCATGCCCCAAAACCATGAATCAGAACTGTTGCAGGTGAGGATTGATTATTTAGACCAACTAAGTTCCAGGCTACTTCCCATCCTTGCCAGATCCACTTGGTCTGTTTGCAAGTTTTTAACTTTGGACTCACTAGATCATAGTGGTAATTCTTTGATCTATTGTGCCAGCATGTGAAGGGAATAGTAATTCGAATGAGTACATATGACTCATTCAAATCGTGATGAGAATCTTTTTAGTAAGATAAAGTTTGTCAAATATGATTATTCTGAAAAAGCCTTTTAAAGAAATATTGGAAGTTTAGGATTGTTTTATTTATGAACAGAGTCTCTATGAAGAAGACCGTTGAATCTCATAAGATTTTGCATGAAAAAGAAGTTCTAAGTAATCTTTTATTGGAATGGTATGAAAGTAATGGACGGCATTGGATTCCTTGGAAATTAACAAATGGAGGATCTATCCCTAAGAATGGAGAGTTTTTAAGTATTTATAGTATTTGGATTGCTGAAGTAATGCTTCAGCAAACTCGATTAAATGTGGTTGCACCTTATTGGCGTAGATGGATGGATGTATTCCCAAGCCTTGTTGACTTAGCTTCGGCTGATGAACAAAAACTCTTGCTTAATTGGCAAGGACTTGGTTATTATTCTCGAGCAAGGAGAATTCATAAAAGTGCTAATCTTTTGCTTGAGAAAATAGGAGGTACTCAATCTTTAGATCCAAATCTATGGCCAAAGGATTTATCAACTTGGATTGCCTTGCCAGGAATTGGAAGAACTACTGCAGGAAGCATTCTTTCATCAGCATTTAATTTACCTTTCCCGATTTTAGATGGAAATGTAAAACGAATTTTGACACGATTAATTGCAAGTAAAATACCTTTAGAGTCTAATGAATCAATACTGTGGTTTTTTACTGAAGAATTACTGGATAGACAAAACCCTAGAAAGTTTAATCAGGCATTGATGGATCTTGGCGCAACGATTTGTACGCCGAAAAAGCCAAATTGTCTTTGCTGCCCTTGGCAGAACCACTGCATTGCCTATTCTTCTGGTGATCCTGTTGAATTTCCTGTAAAGTACTTGCCAAAAGAAATCCCCTTGGAAGTTATAGGTATTGGGATTGTGGTGAATTTGCTTGGGGAGGTTCTGATAGATCAACGATTGGATGATGGATTGTTAGGGGGTATGTGGGAGTTTCCAGGAGGTAAACAGGAGTATGGTGAACCTATAAAAAAGACGATTGTTCGAGAGCTTAAGGAAGAGTTGGCAATAGAAGTCAAGGTTGAAGATCGATTGATCTCTTTGGATCATGCTTATAGCCACAAGAAACTTAGATTTATAGTTCATATGTGCAAGTTGCTTTCTGGGGAACCTAAAGCATTAGCTAGCAAGCAATTTAAATGGGTTTTGCCTAAGGAATTGTCTAAATATCCTTTCCCTGCAGCAAATATAAAAATTATTGATGAATTGAATCAGTATTTTATGAAAGATAAAATAGAAAAGACACCTAGAATAAAACTATGATAGTGAATATTGATGCCTAATCATGAATTATTCGAGACTAATCCTCCCAAGGTAATTTGTCTCGGCGAAGCTTTGGTTGATCGATTGGGGCCTTTAGGAGGAGATCCTTTAGAAGATAAAAATGTAGAAGATTGCTTAGGCGGTGCACCGGCAAATGTTGCATGTGGATTGGCTAGGCTTGGTATAGATGTTGCTTTTGTTGG
Organism: Prochlorococcus sp. AG-363-O15; assembly: GCA_003278255.1. GTDB lineage: Bacteria > Cyanobacteriota > Cyanobacteriia > PCC-6307 > Cyanobiaceae > AG-363-O15. The sequence goes on along the minus strand of QCFZ01000011.1, from coordinate 25,574 downwards.
TCGTCTTGGGAAAGATTGGATTGGCGATAGCTTCATCACCTTGATGTCTCAAAGAGGGGTGAATCTTCAAGGACTCCAAATTGATAATTCGTGTCCTAGTCGTATTGTTTTGGTTCGTAGAAGTATTGATGGAGAGAGAGTATTTCATGGTTTTTTAGGTGATATTGGAAAGGGTTTTTCTGATCAATTTCTCTCTAAAAGCCATTTAGCCCATACTTGGCCATTGATTTCTCGTAAGGCACAATGGCTTGTAATTGGAACTATTCCATTAGCAAGAAATGATTCAGCCCAGGCACTTTTATGGAGTGTAGAGAAAGCTCTCTTAAATGGTATAAATATTGCTCTTGATGTGAATTGGCGCCCAACTTTCTGGGATTTAAACTTTCATCCAGATAGTGGGCCAAATCAAACTATTAAAAATAAAATAAATACTCTTCTAAATAGTGCTGCTTTAATTAAGTTATCTCGAGAGGAAGCTATTTATTTCTTTAATAAGTCTAATCCTATAGATATTTCAAAATCATTAGATAATCAACCAGATATTGTTGTTACTGATGGCGCGAAAACTGTAAAGTGGTGTATCGGTGGATTTGTTGGAGAGACTGAAACATTTTCTCCTCCTGTTGTATTAGATACAACAGGGGCGGGGGATGCTTTTACAGCAGGGTTACTACAGCAAATCATCCTTTTATCACAATCAAATTTAAATCAAGAAAGGATTCAAGAAATTATCCGTTTTGCTGCAGCTTGTGGAGCATTTGTATGTGGTAGGGCTGGAGCGATTGACCCTCAGCCAAGTTTGGATGACATTGAAAAATATATTTCTGAACTCTGAGGAGATATTAATTGAACTAATCGGCCTCCTTTAGGGTTGTAATCTATTTTTATTGTCCATGCATCATGAAATTTGAGCTTTAAACGTTCAGGCCATTCAACAACCATTAAAGCGGAAAGTTCATTGGCTTCTTCTTCTTCTTGGAGGAATAGTTCATTAGCTGCTTTTGAATTATCTAGTCGGTATAGATCTAGATGTATAAGTGGTGTTGTGCCATCAAGATAATGCTGTGCCAATGCAAAAGTTGGACTTGTAATGGGCTCAAATATTCCAAGACTTTTAGCTAGGCCTTTAACTAAGGTGGTTTTTCCTGCCCCAAGTGGACCTTGTATTAAAAGCAGTTTTAAATGAGGAGCCTTTTGGGTTATAGCTTCACCCAGTGCAAGGGTTTCCTCTAAGTTCCTCAGTATTAAGGACTCATGATTAGGTTGCTTCGTAATTGAGGCGGAAGCCTCTGAGGCTCTGAAGAGATTCCTATCCACATTCTCCCTAGACAACTTTAACCATGGTGGCAGTACACACATCCTCTACCAAGTTGGCAAACAATCCTGATTACGTTGTGGCTGATATTGCCCTTGCTGATTTTGGCAGGAAAGAACTTGCTATTGCCGAAAATGAAATGCCTGGTTTGATGGCAATTCGAGAACAGTTTGGGAAAGAAAAGCCATTAGCCGGAGCACGTATTGCAGGCAGTCTTCATATGACTATTCAGACGGGTGTTTTGATTGAGACTTTGGTTGTTTTAGGAGCACAAGTTCGTTGGGCTTCTTGCAATATTTTTTCTACTCAAGATCATGCTGCTGCTGCTATTGCAGCCAGTGGAGTTTCTGTTTTTGCAGTTAAAGGGGAATCCTTAGATGAATATTGGGCTTATACCCATCGAATTCTTGAGTGGGAAGATGGTGAATCTCCGAACATGATTCTTGATGATGGTGGAGATGCAACAGGTTTGGTGATGCTTGGAAGTAAGGCTGAAAAGGACCTGTCAGTTCTTGATAACCCAGAAAATGAAGAAGAAATTGCATTGTATGCATCAATTCGACAAAAACTATCTAAAGAACCGAAGTTCTATTCGCAAATTAAATCAAACATTAAAGGGGTTACTGAAGAAACTACTACTGGAGTTGCGCGCCTTTATCAGATGTATAAAAATGGCGAATTGCCATTCCCTGCAATAAATGTCAATGATTCGGTGACTAAAAGTAAGTTTGACAATCTTTATGGTTGTAGGGAGTCTCTTGTAGATGGTATTAAGAGGGCTACTGATGTCATGGTGGCCGGCAAGGTTGCCCTTGTGATTGGATATGGCGATGTCGGAAAAGGTTCAGCGCAGTCCTTGAGAGGCTTGGGAGCAACGGTGATGATTGCAGAGATTGATCCAATTTGCGCTCTTCAAGCTGCAATGGAGGGTTATAGGGTTGTACGCCTTGATCAAGTTGTAGATGATGTAGACATTTTTGTTACTGCAACTGGCAACTTTCATGTGATTAGACATGAGCATTTAATTCGTATGAAAAACGAAGCGATTGTTTGCAATATTGGACATTTTGACAATGAAATTGATGTTGCTTCTTTAAAACAATATCAATGGGAAAATATTAAGCCTCAGGTTGACCACATAAAATTACCAAGTGGTAATCAAATTATTCTTTTAGCTGAAGGTCGCTTGGTGAATCTTGGTTGTGCCACTGGACATCCAAGTTTTGTTATGAGCAATTCTTTTACAAATCAAGTTCTTGCACAGATTGAATTATTTAGCAAAGGGAATAAGTATTCAAATCAGGTTTATGTTTTACCTAAGCATTTAGATGAAATGGTCGCTCGTTTACATTTAGATAAAATAGGGGCTGAACTTACTGAATTAACCTCATTTCAATCAAAATATATTAATGTTCCAGTTGAAGGCCCATATAAGCCAGAACATTATCGCTACTAACGATTGGCCTATTAAAGCAATCTTTAACTATAATTATGAACATACTTGAATTGGTTAATGATTTACCTGATTTAATTGGGTCTGCAGTCGCTGCTAATCAATGGGTTGGTTATGGTGCTATTTTAATAGCAATGTTTTTAGAAAATTTATTCCCACCTATTCCTTCTGAATTGATTATGCCATTGGGAGGATTCTATGTATATCAAGGTCAGTTGCAGTTTTTACCAGTTGTTTTAGCTGGATTAATAGGCACTGTGTTAGGTGCATTCCCTTGGTATGGGATTGGACGATTGGTTAATGAAGAAAGAATTGAATTGTGGTTAACTAAACATGGTCGTTGGGTTGGAATTTCTCCAGAGGAGTTATTGCGTAGTCGAAAATGGTTTAATCGATATGGAACGGGACTTGTTTTTTGGGGAAGATTAGTCCCTGGGGTTAGAACTTTAATTTCTGTACCCGCAGGTATAGAACTTATGCCGTTAGGACCTTTCTTGATTTGGACTACTGCTGGAAGTTTGATTTGGACTTTATTATTAACTTTTGCTGGCTTGGCTTTAGGCGAAGGTTATAATAATGTCGAGATATGGATTGAGCCAATATCAAAAGGTATAAAAATAATTATTCTATTATCTATTATATCTTTTCTTGTATGGTTAGGCCTTCGTCTTTTAAATAAGAAATAGAAAACTAGCCTAGGCTCCTAAAATGGTATTTCGTCATCATTTGGTTTCCCACTATTTAGATTTTTGTTAGAAAAATCATTCCCAAGTGATTCTTTTCTAGAGCCAAGAAGCTCAAGGCGATCAACACGTACTACAGGCTTACTTCTGTTTTCTCCAGTATTCCTATCGTTCCATGTGTCTAGTTTGAAGGTGCCAACTATTCCTAGTAATGAGCCTTTTTTTACATAATCTGCCGCTACTTGTGCTTGTTTTCCCCAGATTTCAAGATTGAACCAGTCTGGCTCGTCATCTTTACTGCGACGATTAACTGCCATTGTGAGATTTGCAACAACGCTTCCAGATTCGAAATAGCGGACTTCTGGGTCTCGACCTGCTCGGCCAACTAGCGTTACAGAATTCACTCCCATAGGTACTCCTGCGATGTGTTGGTTTAATAAAGCGCCAAGCTTTCCTCAAATATATGCAAGGAGATCCATACTCTTCGATAGTAGTAACAAGAGATTAGTTCTAATGCCTTTATGATTCGCCGATTCGATTTCAAAAAAGTGTTTCTCAGCCGTTTCAAGTTATCTAGGGATATTGGAATTGATCTTGGGACTGCAAACACCTTGATATATGTTTCAGGCAAAGGAATAGTCCTTCAAGAACCTTCAGTGGTGGCATTGGATTTAGAGGAAGGAGTGCCTTTAGCAGTAGGTGATGATGCAAAGTTGATGCTTGGCCGAACCCCAGGCAATATTCGTGCTGTTCGCCCTTTGCGAGATGGCGTTATTGCGGATTTTGATGCGGCTGAGCAAATGCTCAAAACCTTTATTCAAAAGTGCAACGAGGGCAGAGGAATTATTGCTCCACGATTAGTTGTTGGGATTCCAAGTGGGGTGACAGGTGTTGAGCGTCGCGCAGTGCGTGAGGCTGGTATGGCTGGAGCAAGAGAAGTTCATTTAATTGATGAGCCTGTTGCGGCAGCGATAGGAGCTTCTCTCCCGGTGACTGAACCAATTGGCACGATGATTGTTGATATAGGAGGAGGCACTACAGAAGTTGCTGTACTTAGCCTCGGTGGAACAGTGTTAAGTGAGTCAGTTCGTGTGGCTGGTGATGAATTGAATGATGCAATTGGGGTTTATTTGAAAAAAGTACATAATTTAGTTGTTGGTGAGAGAACTGCTGAAGAGATCAAAATCCGTATAGGGTCAGCTTTCCCAGATAACGATTTTGATATGCAATCTATGGATGTACGGGGTTTACATTTACTTTCTGGTTTACCTCGTTCAGTCAATTTGCAAGCAGGTGATCTGCGTGAAGCGATGGCTGAACCTCTTAATAAAATTGTTGATGCAGTCAAACGAACTTTAGAGCGCACTCCTCCTGAGTTAGCTGCTGACATTGTTGATAGGGGGATCATGCTTGCTGGAGGGGGTGCTTTAGTTAGAGGAATTAGTGATCTTGTTAGTCATGAGACTGGAATTTTTACGCATGTAGCAGAAGATCCTTTGTTATGTGTTGTGAATGGATGTGGGCAAGTTTTGGAAGATTTCAAGAGACTGAGGCGAGTAGTTGATACACCTGAATTCGCTAGAAATTCAGTGAAGGATTAAATCAATGGGGGTAGCCCCTTGGGTGAAGGTTTTTAGTTGGCGTTTTTGGCGAAAAACGGCACCTTTGTTATTTCTAATTTGTGGACTTGGCTTCGTTCGATGGAGTAAAGGTGTTTTTTTTTCGGATGCATATGCTTTTATAACTCGACCTTTTTGGCCAGGTAATGCTCAAAGAGATTGGATCCAAGATGGGAATCAAATAGAATTGAGGACCAGGATTGGATTGTTAGAGCAAGATAATCAACGTCTCAGAGAGATGCTTTTATTGGATAAGTCTTCTGGATTAAATGTAACTTCTGCTCCAGTAATCTCCCGTTCACCCAATGGGTGGTGGCAACAGTTGGAACTAGGTAAGGGTAGGCAAAATGGAATTAAAATTGGTAATCCTGTAATAGGACCTGGTGGATTGGTTGGAATTGTGGAAAGCACCACACCTATTACCTCACGTGTGCGATTACTTACTTCTCCAGGTAGTAAAATAGGAGTATGGGTGTCTCGGACTAAGCAACATGGACTATTACTTGGGATAGGAACTAATCGCCCTCAATTACATTTTTTAGATAAGGATACAAAGGCTTTGACAGGAGATGTTGTGAGTACTTCTCCAGCAAGTATTCTCTTGCCCCCAAATTTACCTGTAGGAGTAATTCAATCTTTGGACACAGAAGTTTTACTTGCTCCAAAAGCTTCTGTGCAATTAACTGCTTCTCCAGAGGCAATTGATTGGGTTCAGGTGCAAATAAATTGATAATCAAATTAAATCAGAGATTCTTTTTGGGACTAACTGCATTAGCAGTCCCTTTGTTGACTTTCTTGGCTCCTAAGTGGCTAAGTATTTCAGGAATTGGTCCTAGTTGGGCAGTCCTTTGGTTATTACCTTGGGCATTGGTTATGGGCCCAGTATCTGCCTCAATTGCTGGCTTATGTCTTGGCTTGGTTGTGGACGGAATAGCTATTGGTCAAATCACACAAGTTCCTGTTTTGATTGGATTGGGCTTTTGGTGGGGACGTTTAGGAAGGCGGGGTCCACGTATTGAGAGAAGCCTGAATCTTGGATTATTGGCCCTGATAGGGGCTTTTGTTGTTGGCTTGAGCGTATGGATTCAAAATTTCTTTTTGAGTCTTAAAAATTTTGCTCCTTTCTTGATTGCATGGGGATTTCATACTTTGCTTTGTCAAGCAGTTATTACAGGATTATTAGCCCCAATTATTTGTTCTTTGCTGTTGATTTTTTTTCGAAAGCGTTATTCCTCTTTTTGAAATGAGAAACAAACAACAATTATTTCTTGCAAAGAATTATGTAGATCCAGTCACAATGCTCAATCATTACAGGCATTCAAGTCGGCCCAAAAGATGAAAATTCTTCTCGCTGGTTGGATTGTTACTTCTGATAGTGACTTTTGAAACAAGCTTTATTTCAGCAAAATTGAGTATAAATGCGTAAGTATAAATACGCGAAAAAAGGCTTAATAAGGTCTATTTCACCAACTTTTAGCTGGTTTTAGTGCGGCTTGGAAGGTTATGGTTGCTTTTCTTGATGAGGAAATGCTCATGCCCCGGGGAGGATCATCGAAGCTTAAGAGCGTTGATGGTCCTGTTAGGCAGGTCCCTGCTAATTCCAAAGCAAGCATTTTGGTTGTTGATGACGAGCCTGCGGTTCTGAAAGTGTTAGTTACCAGGCTCAAGTTGGCAGGGTATACGGTTATTTCAGCTGAGGATGGAGAGCAAGCTTTAGAGGTTTTTCATAGAGAGTCCCCTGATTTAGTTGTTTTAGATGTAATGCTGCCAAAGCTTGATGGATTTGCTGTATGTAGACGTTTAAGAGCCGAATCTTGTGTCCCGATTATTTTTCTAACAGCACTTGAGGCTATTTCGGAAAAAGTTGCAGGGTTGGATTTAGGAGCTGATGATTATCTTTCTAAACCGTTTAGCCCGAAGGAACTTGAAGCAAGAATTGCAACTATCCTTCGGCGAGTTGGGCCTGGGTCCTCAGTTGCTGAACCAAGAGACCTGCCAGTTGGTCAAGGAGTTTTACGTTTAGGTGATTTAGTTGTAGATACCAATCGACGACAGGTTAGTCGTGGTGGAGAACGTATAGGCCTGACTTACACCGAATTTAGTCTGCTTGAATTGCTTTTCCGTGAGCCTGGAAGGGTTGTTCCAAGAGCAGAAATCCTTGAGCAGCTTTGGGGTTATCCACCTAGACGAGCTGCAGACTTAAGAGTTGTTGATGTTTATGTTGCTCGTTTGAGAGGAAAACTTGAACCAGATCCTCGCAATCCAGAGTTGATTTTGACTGTTAGGGGAATTGGTTATGCCTCTCAGAGAATGGGTGATTTTCCCTCAGCTGCATTGGCCAGTTGAAGAAGGCGCTTATTTAAATCAAAGATTGGCCCCGTAAGAGGCCAGGATGGCGCCCGTCTGCCAATAGCAAATTGTCTGACTTAAGAGAAACTCGTCTTGAGAAGGCCAAAACCTTAAAAGAATTAGGCCAAGGTCCCTATGCCTTGAGCTTTAGTACTACCCATCAAACATCAGCTTTGCAATCTGAATATTCAGATTTACCCAATGGGGAAGAGCGGCTTGTAACTGTGTCAATAGCCGGCCGAGTCATTTCTCGAAGGGTCATGGGCAAGTTGGCCTTTTTCACGTTGTCTGATGAAAGTGGAACTATTCAACTTTTTTTAGAGAAGGCCACTTTGGAAGAAAACTCCTTAGCAGGTAAGTCTTTGGGAGCTTTCAATCAATTGACTGATCTTGTTGATACAGGTGATTGGATTGGCGTTACAGGCATTTTGAGGAGGACTGACAGAGGCGAATTGTCTGTCAAGGTTCAAACATGGAAGATGCTGACAAAATCTTTACAACCTCTTCCAGACAAATGGCATGGTTTAGCTGATGTAGAGAAGCGTTATCGCCAACGTTATTTGGATCTGATTGTTTCACCTCAATCTAGGCATACCTTTCGTAAAAGAGCTTTGTTGGTTAGCGGCATTCGTAGATTTTTAGATGATCTTGGTTTTTTAGAGATAGAAACTCCTGTCCTACAAACAGAGGCTGGTGGTGCGGATGCAAGACCTTTTATCACTCATCACAACACTCTTGATTTACCTCTTTTCTTGCGCATTGCCACAGAATTGCATTTAAAGAGACTTGTTGTTGGTGGTTTTGAAAAAGTTTATGAACTGGGTCGAATCTTCCGAAATGAAGGAGTTAGTACACGACATAACCCTGAGTTCACTTCGGTAGAGGTTTATCAAGCATTGGCTGATTACTTCGACATGATGGATTTAACGGAGCAGATGATTTCATCTGTATGTAGTCAAATTTGTGGATCGACAGAGATTTCGTACCAAGGAATTGAAATTGATCTCACTCCTCCATGGAGAAGGGCAACGATGCATGAGCTAGTCAAAGAGGCTAGTGGCATTGATTTTGAGGGTTTTGGAGGGAATCGCACCCATGCAGCGCAAGCAATGCTTCAGGCTGGCCTAGAAGTGCCTGAGAAGGCAGATAGTGTTGGCAGATTGCTTAACGAAGCATTTGAACAAACAGTTGAAGCAAATTTGATACAGCCCACGTTTGTTCTTGATTACCCCATTGAGATTTCTCCTTTAGCGCGAAAGCATCGAACTAAAGAAGGAATTGTTGAACGATTTGAACTTTTTATAGCTGGACGTGAAACTGCCAATGCTTTTAGTGAATTGATTGATCCAATTGATCAAAGGGAGCGCCTTCAGTCTCAGCAGGCGCGTCGCAATGCCGGTGATCTTGAAGCTCAAGGTGTTGATGAGGATTTTCTTAATGCTTTGGAAGTTGGAATGCCTCCTACAGGGGGTCTTGGTATTGGGATTGATCGCTTGGTGATGCTTTTAACAGACAGTGCTTCTATTCGTGATGTGATTGCTTTCCCTGTCCTTCGTCCTGAATCAAGATCTTAATCATTTCAGAATGGAACCCTGACAGTGGATAATTGAAGGACTGGTAAACAAGGTTCTCTTCAGATGAGTGGTGAGCGCGTAGGTTTCCGCTTCAAACACGCCGATGCGGTGGTCAAGCGCAATCCCCAGGGACGTTCTAGACGTGGCTGGGTAATGGAACCTGTAGAACAAACAACCAGTCGTGGCACAAAAATGCCTGCTTATCGCATACGTTGGCGCGATAGCGAACGACCTGAAATTGTGCTTCAGCACATGTTGATTGCAGACCCAGACCCGACACCTCCGCCTGAGAATGTCAGTTTGGTGCCTCCAAAAGCACAGTGATCGAAAGTGATTTAGTTCATTGTTTTTGCTTGTGCAATTGCTCAAGCTCTTGATTTATCTCGAATTGATTCCATCTCTCATCTAATGAATTGCATGAAGAGTTGGTATTTTTCTTTTCTGTGATGGAAGCAATCTGTTCTTCAAGTTTTTTGAATTCCATGCCTAGTTGATTTAGTTGTTTCCAAAGTGTTCTGCCATGGGACATTTGACTTTCAATATGCTCTTGGACTTTATTTGCTAGATCTTTCTCTTTGGCTTGTCTAGCTCGTTTTGCTCGTTCTTCCCATTCAGTTATATGTTGAGCTAAATCAAGCAATTCTCTGCGATGTAGTTCAGCTGATTCAAGGAGTTTAGTCTGTTTTGTTTTTAGATTTTTAAAAAGATCTTTTTGAGATTCTTTTGTTAATAGAGATTGTTGATAAGGATTAAATTGTAGGAATTCAGAGAATTTTTCTTCAAGTTTTTTTTCTAGCTGATCTAGCCATGATTCATTGGTCATTGCTTTTTAGGTGGCTTTGTAATTAATGGTTTTTCTATTTCTTTTGATAACGGTATTAATGCGGCTTCTTTTGAGTTCAGCAGGGCCTGTGTGAGTCGAGCTACGGCTCCTTCACCTATATCTAATGAAATAATTCTTTCAAAAGCTTTTTTATATAAAAGCTCCAGCTCTTCGAGAATGTGCTCACGTTCAAGTCGCAATCTTTCAATTTGATCTGCTCTACTCATGGTGATTTAATGTATAATTTATTAAAGTCATATTGTTATACTATTTTTAATGGCTTTAATAAATGTAATGAATACTCATCAGCTGGATCGTGCCAACGATACATTGCTTGCCAGCCTGACTCCTGAAAAAGCTTCACAGCTTTTTCAGGAGTATATTTGAAGCTATATTCAGTAATCATTTGTTCTCCTGCCTCAAAAATAAAGCTTTTCTCGGAAACTACTACCATCTGTTTAATCTTACTGACAAGCTTCATTTCAACACGATTCTTCTTCGGTTGCCATTCAGCTTTATAAATGAAGTTTTCATTAGAGAATGTTGCATTTAACTCTCTATTTAGTCTATTGAGTATGTTTTTGGCAAATGCTGCTGAGAACCCAGCAGAGTCGTTGTAAGCTGCTTTGATTTTCCAAGATGATTTTGGATGATCTAGTCCTATTAATAGTGGTCCTCCATCGAGCAATTTTCTAAAATTCTTGAGCAGCTTAGAGGCTTCTTTTTCTTCAAAATTTCCTAACGAACTACCAGGGAAAAAACCAATTTTCCTCTGATCATCTATTAATGAGTGCTTAGGAAAAGTTTCCAGTTGACTATGATCACAACATATTCCCATGATTGGAATATTAGGAAATATCTTTTTCATTGCATTAAGTGAATTTTTTAAATGAGAACTACTTATGTCTAGAGCTACATATGAAGTTTCTTTTAATTCTTTTAGAAGAGGTGCTACTTTTTTTGCATTACCAGCACCAAATTCTACAATTACACCAGTTCCAATTGCATTTGTAATGGTCTTAGCTTCTTGCTCTAGCAGTAAAATTTCAGTCTTTGGAAGACTATATTCAGGTTGTTCGCAGATCTTTTCAAATAGCTTGGAACCTTCTTGGTCATAAAGTAACCACGCCGGTAATTGTTTAGGTTTCTTAGAAAGACCTTCATATACTAGCTTTTTTATTTCTGCAATATTTGGATTTAAATCTATAAGATAACATGCTTTATTTCTCATTATTAGAACTTAGTCTATCTTGCAAGTCGTATTCCAGCGGCAATCCAGCGGCTTGCCGGATGGAAGAAATTTCTATATGTGTTCGTTCCATGATTTGAAGGAGTTAAATAACTGCTTCCTCTAAGAACAAACTGTGAGGACATGAATTTTCCGTTGTATTCACCTATGGCTCCTGATGCAAGTTTGAATCCTGGATAAGGCCTATAAGGACTAGATGTCCACTGCCAAAGCTCACTATGCATTTGGCTAATTTTATTGCTTGCTGTTTTTGCTGCAACTTCCCATTCTGCTTCCGTGGGAAGTCGGGCATTGGCCCAGCGTGCATATGCATCAGCTTCAAACCAACTGATATGACGAACAGGATTTAAAGGTTCAATAGGTTGTATTCCTTTTAATGTGAACTCCCAATTCCAAGTAGTCGAAACTGTTTGCTTTTTCCAATATCGCGGAGCTTTCCAATTCCTTTCCTCTTTAATTGTCCAGCCTTCACTCATCCAAAACTCAGACCTCTGATAGCCCTTGTCTTGTATAAATTCTAAATATTGTTTATTGGTGACTAGCTGAGTACATAATTCAAAAGGTTGTAGCCATACTAAATGAGATGGTGATTCATTGTCGAAATTAAAAGGTTTTTTTTCTAAGAAATCTTGGTTTTGGTTGGCTCCAATTTCTACTAATCCTCCTTTGCATTTAATCCACTGTATTGATTGCTCAATAATTGGTAAATTGTCTTGGTAGACTGGGTTTTGATTTTTAGAATTCTCAAGATATTTTACTTCTAGTGGTTGTCTACTAAACCCATCTAGTAAATCCATTAGTAATAATTCTTGGTGTTGTTTTTCATGTTGAATACCAAGCTCAACTAAATATAGGATTTCATTGTCGTTGCCTTTTAAATTAATTAAGAGGTGTTTAACTTCTTTGTCTACAGATTTTCTCCAAAATAAAATTTTGTCAATCCCAGGTCTAGTTAGTAAACTTCTTTGAGATCTAGGATGCCTGTCACCTATAGAGTCATAATAAGAGTTAAAAAGAAAACTCCACTTTGGATTTGCCACTTTATAGTCATTTGAATGAGGCTTAAGAAGGAAAGTTTCAAAGAACCATGTTGTATGTGCTAAATGCCATTTAGGTGGACTGGCATCTGCCATCCCCTGAATACAAAGATCTTCTGGCTCTAATGGTTTGATTAGCTCCTCAGTTCTTTTGCGAACATATAAATATCTGTCAAGTAAATCTCGAATTTGTTTTTTGATTCCTATTGAAGGGATATTTTGATCTTTGTGAGATACTTTCAGTGATTTTGGTTGCATTAGTGAAATCTCGATGTAAATTAATATCGCTGCAAAGCTGATTTAACCTCACGATCTATTTGTTTCTTTTTTTCCTCATGTCTTTTGTCATGTAGTTTTCGTCCTCTACCTAGTCCAATAGTTATTTTAATCCAGGATCCTTTGAGATGAATATTTAATGGAATCAAAGCCAGCCCTTTTTTGTCAAGTTGGATTCGAAGCTTGTCAATTTCTTTTCGATGAGCTAAAAGCTTTCTTACACGCACAGGATCATGATTAAAGTATTTTCCAGCATAACTATGAGGTGAAATATGTACATTATGAAGTTGCATTTCCCCCTTACGGATTAAGCAAAAGCCATCTCGCAAATTTGCTTGTCCTGCACGAATTGATTTCACCTCTGTCCCAAGCAGTTCAATTCCTGTTTCAAGAGTTTCAATTATTTCGTATTGATGACGTGCAAGACGATTATCTGCCAGCAGCTTGTTTTGAGCGCCTTTAGACGCTTTGGACAACCTTTTGCTTCCTGTTTTTGTCATCTCCAGTTTTGATATTCCGACCTGATCGATAGGTCGTTACTCTTCCAATATGGCGATTGTCTCTTCCAGCAACGGTGAGTCTTCTAAGTCTCCCTTGAAAATGGGTAGACCAAGAATGGTTGATGGCGCGCCTCAGGGAGAAGAGAAAAGACTATCTAAAGAAGATAGCCTTCGTCCAAAGTCCTTGGCAGATTACATAGGTCAGTCTGATTTAAAGCAAGTCTTAGGCATAGCGGTAAAGGCTGCCATAGATAGAGGAGATGCACTTGATCATGTTTTGCTTTATGGCCCTCCAGGCTTGGGTAAAACCACAATGGCTCTTGTTTTGGCTGAAGAGTTGGGAGTTAAATGTCGAATTACAAGTGCTCCAGCTTTGGAACGACCTCGAGACATTGTTGGACTGTTAGTTAATTTGCAGCCTCGTGAGTTGCTGTTTGTTGATGAGATACATCGTCTTACAAAAGTTGCGGAGGAGTTGCTTTATCCAGCGATGGAAGATCGACGTTTAGATATCACAGTAGGTAGGAGCAGTTCGGCTAGAACTAGAACACTTGATCTTCCTCCATTTACTCTTGTAGGGGCAACAACTCGTGCGGGAGCACTTAGTTCTCCTTTGCGAGACCGGTTTGGATTAACTCAAAGATTGGAATTTTATGAACATGATGATCTTCAAGCCATTGTTGAAAGGACAGCTTCTTTGATGAAATTGGCAGTAACTCCAACTGCCTGTTTGGAAATAGCAAGACGCTGTAGGGGTACTCCACGGATTGCGAATAGACTATTGAGACGTGTTAGGGACGTGGCAACCGTTAAAGGTGATATTGCTTTAATTGATTCTTCTTTAGTTGATGAAGCTTTGAAATTACATAGAGTTGATGCAATTGGCTTGGATGCAAGTGATAGACGATTATTGCAATTTTTGCTTCAAAAATATGGAGGTGGACCTGTAGGTCTAGAAACTATTGCTGCTGGATTAGGAGAAGATATATCAACTTTGGAATCAGTAGTGGAACCCTTTTTGCTGCAACTTGGATTTTTACAGCGTACGCCTCGAGGTAGATTACTTACAGACTCTGGTCGATTACACATAACTAATATAGAGGCTTCATGAGCTTTTATAGTTACAGTAAAATCTTTATAAAGTATTTTTTTGGGATCATCCTGTTTTTGTTTTGCATATTCTCGTCAGGAGAAGTTAGCGCTTTGCAACCTCCTCAATTGTTATTTGAGAAAGCTTTACTGGCGAGCAAAGAAGGTGACTTTGAGCAAGCTTTAAGACTTTGGGATGATTTAATAGAACTCCTTCCAAATGATGCAGTCGTTTGGAGTAATCGAGGAAATGTACGTTTAGCTCTTGGAGATCCAGATGGAGCAATTGTTGATCAAACTAAGGCAATGGAATTAATGCCTCAGGAACTTGATCCTCATCTAAATCGTGGAATTGCTGAAGAAGTTTTACATCTTTGGGAGGAAGCCGAGTCTGACTATCAATGGATTCTTGAACGTTTTCCTAATAACTCTTCTGCTCTTTACAATCTAGCTAATGTACGAGGCTCTCAAGGAAACTGGAAGCAAGCGGAACTTTTATTCAAAGAAGCATCTTTAGCTCGTCCAGGTTTTGCTATGGCTCGTTCAAGTAAAGCATTGGCTGATTATCAATTAGGTGAATTGCAAGAGGCTGAGTCTGAATTAAGAATGTTGATTAGGAGATATCCAATGATGGCTGATGCGAGAGCTGCTCTTAGTGCTCTTTTATGGTTACAAGGATTTAGTGGTGAAGCAGAAAGTAATTGGGTTGCCGCCTCAGGTCTTGATATACGTTATAGACAGCAAGATTGGTTGCAAGATGTCCGCCGATGGCCACCAAAACCTACTAAAGATTTGATGGCTTTCTTGGCTTTGGAAAGTCCATGACAGCTTCTATGCATTGGTCCGAGAGATTAAAAAGTTTTATGCCCGAGCTTTTGGAGTTACGTCGTTATTTACATGCGCATCCTGAGCTGAGTGGAGAAGAACATCAAACAGCTGCTTTAATTGCAGGTGAACTTAGAAGTTCTGGATGGGAAGTTAAAGAAGGTTTTGGAAAAACAGGTGTATTGGCTGAACTTGGCTCAACGAGTGGTCCTGTAGTAGGGCTAAGAGTAGATATGGATGCTCTACCAATTGAAGAACTTACAGGTTTGTCATATGCCTCAAAAAGACAGGGTGTAATGCATGCTTGTGGACATGATATTCATACCTGTATTGGACTAGGTGTAGCAAAGCTTTTGACACAGGAAAAATTGTCTTTTGGAAGAGTCAGATTGTTGTTTCAGCCAGCAGAAGAATTAGCAAAAGGAGCAGATTGGATGAGAAAGGCGGGAGCTACAGATAGATTGGAAGCCTTGTTTGGAGTGCATGTCTTCCCTGAGTTATCAGTAGGTCAAATTGGAGTGCGACGTGGAAGCTTGACTGCAGCAGCAGGGGAGTTGGAAATTGAGATAATTGGTGAAGGCGGTCACGGAGCAAGACCACATCAATCTGTTGATGCAATTTGGATTGCTGCTCGAGTTATTACTGGAATACAAGAAGCTATTAGTCGCTGTTTAGACCCTTTACACCCTGTGGTTGTCAGTTTTGGCAAGATTAAGGGTGGTAAGGCTTTTAATGTGATTGCAGATCGAGTGAAATTGACAGGTACTGTTCGTTATTTAGATCCTGCTTCGCATGAAAAACTTCCAACATGGTTAGAGGAAACAGTTCAAGCCATAGCAACTAGCTTGGGGGCAAGAGCAGTTGTTAAGTATAAATGCATTGCCCCTCCTGTTTATAACAATTCAGTGTTAACAGATTTACTTGAAAGGAGTGCTGTGGCTCTTATTGGGGCAGAAAAAGTAATTCAATTGGAGACACCTTCTTTAGGAGCGGAAGATTTTGCAGAATTTTTACAAGATGTTCCTGGAACGATGTTTCGCTTAGGTGTTGCAGGCGAGCAAGGTTGCGCGCCTTTACATAATGGACATTTTTCTCCTGATGAAAGTAGCCTTCAAATTGGGATTGAGGTTCTCACTAATACAATCCTAAACTGGCTTGATGAGCGTTCAGAAATTGATTAAGTTTAATTATGAAACATTTTGGAAATCCATTGTTATCTCTTGCAGCACCTTTTCTAATATTTTTAGCAATCTTTGGTTTTCTAAATAGGCAAGGTAGCGATAGATTACAGGCACTCCCAGCATTGATAGTGGGCGCAGGATTAATTATTAGTGGGGCAATGAATCGTAGTATTAGACGTAGAAATCTCTTATTTGCTATTCGTCGCACAAAACATGATGAGTAGTTGAGTTGAGTGTTGAAAATTTTGTTTTGCTATAAAAGGCTTACTAATTGATTTTATTGCAGCTTGCTTGGTGAAATCTAGCTAGCTTTCTAATACCACTAGGGGTGCTAGCAGAGCTCTAGCTTGCTGGCTGAGATCACACCCTCCGAACCTGATCCGGATTACACCGGCGAAGGGAAGTGACAAAGGTGATCTCAGAACCATGATGGTTCTCTCCTATTGTCATTCCTATCGCTTTTTAGATCATGCGAACCTCCTGGGTGGCTTCCCGTAAGGGCAAGACCAATGTCTCCCAACTGCACTTTGCTCGAAATGAGGTCTTGACTGAAGAGATGGCTTATGTGGCAAAAAGAGAGTGTTTGCCTGAGTCTTTAGTAATGGAAGAAGTGGCTAGAGGTCGAATGATTATTCCAGCAAATATTAATCATCTCAACTTAGAGCCAATGGCAATAGGTGTTGCTTCTAAGTGCAAAGTGAATGCAAATATTGGGGCTTCACCAAATGCAAGTGATGTTAACGAAGAATTAAAGAAGCTAAATCTTGCGGTTAAGTATGGTGCTGACACAGTTATGGATTTGTCTACAGGTGGAGTTAATTTAGATGAAGTAAGAATAGCGATAATAAATGCTTCTCCAGTTCCTATTGGCACAGTACCTGTTTATCAAGCCTTAGAAAGTGTTCATGGTTCTATAGAGAAGCTTTCAGAAGATGATTTCTTACACATTATTGAAAAGCATTGCCAACAAGGAGTTGATTACCAGACTATTCACGCTGGACTTTTGATAGAACATTTGCCAAAAGTTAAAGGTCGATTGACAGGCATAGTTAGTAGGGGAGGAGGGATTCTTGCTCAGTGGATGCTTTATCACCATAAGCAAAATCCTCTGTTCACAAGATTTGAAGATATTTGCGAGATATTCAAACGTTTTGATTGCACTTTTTCTTTGGGTGATTCATTGCGACCAGGATGTTTACATGACGCTTCTGATGCAGCTCAATTAGCTGAATTAAAGACACTAGGAGAGTTAACTAAGATCGCTTGGAAGCATGATGTTCAGGTCATGGTTGAAGGACCAGGTCATGTACCTATGGATCAAATAGAATTCAATGTACGCAAGCAAATGGAAGATTGTTCTGAAGCACCATTTTATGTATTGGGACCTTTGGTTACAGACATAGCACCTGGCTATGACCATATAACAAGTGCAATTGGTGCTGCTATGGCAGGTTGGTATGGAACAGCCATGCTTTGTTATGTGACTCCTAAAGAGCATTTGGGGCTCCCAAACCCCGAAGATGTTAGGGAAGGTTTAATCGCATATAAGATTGCTGCTCATGCTGCAGATGTAGCAAGACATCGTCCTGGAGCCCGTGATCGTGATGATGAATTAAGCAAGGCTCGCTACGCTTTTGATTGGAATAAGCAATTTGAATTATCATTAGATCCAGAAAGAGCCAAGGCATATCATGATGAGACTTTGCCTGCTGATATTTACAAACAGGCTGAGTTTTGTTCAATGTGTGGGCCTAAACATTGCCCTATGCAAACTAAGATCACAGATGAAGATTTAGAAGGTTTAGAGCAAGTTATAAACGAAAAAGCTATAGCTAGTTAGTCCAAATCTTGAATTTCGTTCTTACATATGACTTGTTAATAATAGGAGAATACTTTTTAATCAGATTAGAGTTTATGGAAACAATAGCTCTTTGTTGGGGCTTATCTCTTGACGCTATTTTCTTTGAGTAAGGCTTTCTTGAACCATTCTATTGTTGGTTCTAAACCCTTTTCTAAAGAAATAATGGGTTCCCAGTCTAATTCTTTTTTTGCTAATTTTATGGAGGGTTTTCGTTGCATCGGATCATCTTCTGGAAGCTCTTTTTCTATTAATTTCAGTTGAGGATTGATTTTATTTTTAATAAGTTCAGCAAGTTGCTTTATTGTAAACTCACCAGGGTTGCCTATATTTATTGGACCAGAATGTGAACCATTCATTACTCTAACCATTCCTTCAATTAAATCATCTACATAACAAAAAGATCTTGTTTGAGAGCCGTTTCCATATAAAGTAAGTGGTTGGCCACGTAAAGCTTGAACGATAAAATTACTAACAACTCTTCCGTCATCAGGCAGCATTCTTGGCCCATAGGTATTAAAAATGCGAATTATTCGAATTTCTGTTGAATGCATTCTTTGGTAATCAAAGCATAGGGTTTCTGCTATACGTTTTCCTTCGTCATAACAACTTCGAATTCCTATTGTATTTACACATCCTTTGTAGCTTTCTGGTTGAGGATGTATTTCAGGATCCCCATAAACTTCGCTAGTGCTAGCTAGCAAAATTCTTGCACCTACTCGACGAGCTAGGCCAAGCATATTGTATGTGCCAAGGAAACTTGTTTTTGCTGTTTTGATTGGATTAAATTGATAATGTACAGGTGATGCGGGACATGCAAGATGCCATATTCTGTCAACTTCTACTCTTATTGGCTCTGTAACATCATGTCGAATTAGTTCAAACATTGGATGTCCAATCCATTTGCTTAGGTTCTCTTTTCTTCCTGTAAAGTAGTTATCAAGACAAATTACTTCTTCGCCATCATTCATTAAACGATCAATTAAATGAGATCCTAAGAATCCAGCCCCACCTGTTACTAGATTTCGGTAATTCTTATAAGGCACAAATATCTCCGTTCAAGGTATTTTTTGTAGGCTTGTGCTCGATAAACTTATATCTATCTATTGAAGTGCTACTTCCAATAAAAGAAAAGATAGAGACAGTCATTTTGAAATAAAACTGAGCTACCTCTATCATATTTAAAATAGATTTCAATCTACTTTAACCTAATAGCTTCTTAGATTTAGCAACAACATTTTCAACAGTAAAGCCGAATTTCTCCATACATGTACCACCTGGTGCTGATGCGCCAAAGCGCTGCATTGTGACACTATCTCCATCTAGACCAATATATTTGTGCCAGCCAAAGGATTCAGCTGCTTCGACAACTATTCTTTTGCGAACTGAAGGTGGTAAAACTTCTTCTTTATATGCTTGACTTTGCTCTTCAAAAATCTCAACACAAGGCATTGAGACAACTCTTACTTTATGGCCAGCAGATTTAAGTTGCTTTTGAGCTTCTACACAAAGGTTTAATTCGCTTCCAGTACCTATGAGAATTAAGTCAGGAATACCATCACAATCTTCAATTGTATAGCCACCTTTAGCTACTTTTTCTATAGAAGAATTTGCCTGATTAGGCATACCTTGTCGACTTAGGCATAGAGAGCTAGGCCTTTTACGATTTTCAATTGCTAATTTATAAGCACCACTGGTTTCATTTCCGTCTCCTGGACGGAAAACTAGCATATTTGGCATTGCTCTAAGTGATGGAATTGTTTCAATTGGCTGATGAGTTGGACCATCTTCACCAACACCAATTGAGTCGTGAGTTAACACATAGATAACACCAAGTTCACTCAATGCTGATAAACGCATTGACCCTCTCATATAGTCTGCAAAAACAAGGAATGTCCCTCCATAGGGAATTAGGCCGCTATCGTGATAAGCAATACCATTTAGAATTGCCGCCATAGCATGTTCTCTAACGCCAAAATGTAAATATCTTTTTTCTGGCGTTTCAGCTTGGAAAGATCCAGTTTCACCTTTTATATCTGTGTAGTTCGAGTGTGTTAAATCTGCTGAACCACCTATTAGTTCAGATAAGGCTGGACCTAATTCTCCTAGACATATTTGTGAATGTTTTCTTGTAGCCAGACCTTTGTCGTCTGGAGTATAGGCAGGAAGCTTTTTGGCCCAATCTTGAGGTAGCTCTCCTCTAAGCATTCTTTCAAATTCTTTTCCTTCAGTTGGATATTTCCCTCGATATTTTTCCAGAAGCTTATTCCATTCAGATTCTAGATTTGTACCACGATCTATTGCCTGTCGATATTGATTGTAGACCTCTTGAGGTATCTCAAAAGGTGCATATTCCCATCCAAGCTCTTCTCGTGTAAGTTTTGCTTCATCCTCTCCAAGCGGAGCACCATGTACTCCTGCAGTGTCACTTTTATTAGGTGATCCGTAACCAATTGTTGTGCTTATTTTGATTATTGATGGTTTGTCTTTAACAGCTTTTGCTGCAACAATAGCTTTGGAAATTGCATCTACATCATTATTGCCATCTTTAACATGTTGTACATGCCAACCATAAGCTTCATAGCGTTTTAATACATCTTCAGTGAAAGAAACATCTGTTCGACCATCAATTGTGATTTGGTTATCGTCATAAAGAGCAATAAGTTTTCCAAGTTTTAGATGTCCCGCTAAGGAACAGGCTTCAGAGGAAATACCTTCTTGATTACATCCATCTCCCATTACAACGTAAGTGTAGTGATCAACAATATTTGCATCAGGTTTATTGAATTTTGCTGCCAAATGGGCTTCGGCTATAGCAAGCCCTACGGCATTTGATATCCCAGCTCCAAGAGGACCAGCCGTCACTTCAACGCCAGCGGTTTCAAAAGTTTCAGGATGCCCTGGTGTTCTTGACCCCCATTGGCGAAACTGTTTTATATCTTCGATGCTGACTGATTCATAACCAGTCAGGTGTAAGAGCGCGTATAGCAGCATGCAACCGTGACCAGCAGATAGAACAAAACGATCTCGGTTGAACCACTTTGGGTTTTTGGGATTGTGGCTAAGAAATTTGTCCCAGAGGGCATAACCCATTGGGGCACATCCCATTGGCAGGCCTGGATGGCCGCTGTTGGACTTATTAACCGCATCGACTGCCAGCATCCTGATGCTGTTGATGCAGAGCGTGTCGAGAGAAGCGGACGCAGCGACCATTGTGTTAAGTAGGGATTTGGTAATTCTGAAGGATGGGAGCTTAAAAGACGCTCAGATCATTTGGCGGAATGCAAGGCATACGTTGTGGCCACCAAAACCAAAGGAGTTAGAAAGAACCACGTTTAATTTGTGTTGCCTAGCGGTATTCGGCACATAATCCAGATCACAGTCAGGGTCAGGATTGGAGTAATTGATGGTTGGAGCTATTGCTCCATGCCTAAGTGAAAGAACACAAGCGACTGCCTCAATACCTCCTGAGCCTCCTAAAAGATGCCCTGTCATGGATTTGGTTGAACTAACGGGGATTTTTTTAGCCCTGTCTTTTAGAACAGTTTTGATAGCTGAGGTTTCATTTTTGTCATTTGCTGGAGTACTTGTTCCATGGGCATTGATGTAATCAACTTGGTCAGGATTTAGCTTTGCATCTTTGAGAGCTAAACGAATAGCTTCGGCTCCGCCTATTCCGCCAGGAGATGGTGATGTGATGTGATGAGCATCACAAGTTGTCCCATAACCAACAATTTCCGCATGGATTGTGGCGCCACGGGCTTGTGCATGCTCAAGAGTTTCTAATACCAAAACTCCAGCTCCTTCTCCAATTACAAAGCCATCTCGATCAGCATCGAAAGGCCTACTGGCTGAAGAAGGGTCGTCATTACGGAATGAAAGTGCTTTAGCGCTGGAGAAACCTGCTACTCCAAGGGGAGTAATACTTGCTTCAGCGCCTCCACAAACCATTACATCAGCTTTTCCAAGTTGAAGTATGCGGAATGCATCACCAATTGCATTTGAGCCAGCTGCGCATGCTGTGGCCACAGCTGAACTTGGACCTTTTGCACCTAGTGCAATAGCAACAAGTCCAGTGGCCATATTTGGAATCATCATTGGCACCGTGAAAGGACTGACTCGACTTGCGCCTTTGTCAGCTAGAACATGTGCCTGAGTTTCCATAGTTAATAAACCACCAACTCCTGAACCGATGATTACTCCTACTTGAGAATCATTTGTTTCGTTGATGATTAAGTTTGCATCCGATAAGGCTTGCTTGGCTGCAATTACTCCAAATTTGGAGAATCGGTCCCATCTTTTCGACTCTTTAGGCTCAATAAAGCCTATTGGGTCGAATTTTTTGACTTCCGCAGCAAATCTGCATGCATGATTTGATGCATCGAACAGTGTTATTGGAGCAACACCGTTGCTAGCGGATGTAAGACCAGACCAGTAGTCCTCGACGGTGTTACCAATCGGTGTGATCGCGCCGAGGCCTGTGACCACAACGCGACGGAGACCCTCCACCATGCGTCTTAGACCTGCTTGTCTTCGATGTATTTGACAGCGTCACCAACGGTGGCGATGCCTTCTGCGGCCTCGTCAGGTATTTCAATGTCGAAGGCCTCCTCTAAAGCCATCACTAGCTCGACAGTGTCGAGTGAGTCGGCTCCGAGGTCATTTTGAAAGTTTGAGTCCGGCTTTACCTCGCCGGCATCAACACTTAGTTGTTCTGAAACGATAGAACGTACTTTCTCGAGGATCGCTTCCTGGGACATAGCCGTGAAGAAGGGACCTTGCATCCTACGGGCTAGAGGTGGGGAGTTAACAACAGTGACGGCAAAGCAACGAACATGTTTCAGTTGGGATAAAGCAGGTTAGGTTTGTACCAGGCGTTTTTGTTCCGGAAAGGGCTCATGTCCCACGCTGTCAAGATCTACGACACATGCATCGGATGCACTCAGTGCGTGAGGGCTTGCCCTCTCGATGTCTTGGAAATGGTCCCTTGGGACGGTTGCAAGGCTGCACAGATTGCATCATCACCCAGAACTGAGGATTGTGTTGGCTGCAAACGTTGTGAAACGGCATGCCCAACCGACTTCCTAAGCATTCGGGTTTATCTAGGTGATGAAACTACTAGGAGTATGGGCTTGGCTTATTAAATTTCCTCTTTTTGCTCTATTGAGGTAGTTTCTTAAATCAACCTCATGACCTCAGCCCGGCAAAGGCCGGGCTTATTTATGTGTGGAATCGTCGGAGTAATTGGTTCTAGGGAAGCAGCACCCTTGCTTCTTGAGGGTTTGAGGCAGCTTGAATATCGAGGATATGATTCCTCGGGGCTTGCCACAATCAACACTCAAGAAGATTCTTCTTGTGGTCATCTGACTTGTAAAAGGGTTAAAGGAAAACTTGGTAATTTAAATGCTTTAGTTGAAAAGGAAGGTTCTCCAGGTCATCTAGGCATAGGTCACACAAGATGGGCAACACATGGGAAACCTGAGGAATGTAATGCTCATCCTCATAGAGATGTTTCTGGTGAAGTAGCAGTTGTTCAGAACGGAATTATTGAAAATCACAGATCTTTGCGACAGGCTCTTGAGAAAGAAGGTGTTGAATTTTCTTCTGAAACTGATACAGAGGTTGTCCCTCATTTAATAGCTCGTGAATTAAAGCTTTTAAGTAAAGATGGTCGACAAGCCAGTGGGGCGATGCTTTTAGAAGCTATGCACAGGGTTTCTCCAAATTTGAGAGGGTCCTATGCAATTGCGTTGATTTGGGCTCAAACACCTGATGCACTAGTAGTTGCGAAAAGACAGGCGCCTCTTGTCATTGGTTTAGGTGAAGGAGAATTTCTTTGTGCAAGTGATACACCTGCATTAGCAGGCTTTACTAGAACAATTTTGCCAATGGAGGATGGCGAAATTGCATTGTTAACGCCTCTTGGAATTGAGCTATATGACGAAAAATATAAGCGGCAAAAAAGAAGTCCCGCACTTCTGAGTGGTGTTGAACATGTAGTGGACAAGCGAAATTTTCGTCATTTCATGCTTAAAGAAATACATGAGCAATCAGAGACGGCTGAATTATGGATTGCACGGCACCTCCCTACTGGATTGCCTTTAGAATTACCTGTTGCATTACCTTTTCAAGATTCTTTTTATGAGGGAATTGATCAAATACAAATACTTGCTTGTGGAACCAGTCGACATGCAGGATTGGTTGGTGCTTATCTTTTAGAACAATTTGCCGGCATTCCAACTACTGTTTTTTATGCAAGTGAGTTTAGATATGCACCACCACCATTAGCGCCTAATACATTAACTATTGGGGTAACACAATCAGGTGAAACGGCTGATACACTTGCTGCACTTGCGATGGAAGATGCGCGTAGACAGACATGTAATGATCTTAAATTTATATCCCGTCAATTAGGCATTACAAATAGGCCTGAAAGTTCTTTGTCTCGACAAGTATCCAATATTTTGGATATTGGTGCAGGTTTAGAAATAGGAGTGGTTGCAACTAAAACTTTTCTTGGTCAACTATTGGCTTTTTATGGCTTAACTCTTGCGTTTGCTGCGCGTCATAAACGTCGTTCTTACGAGGAAATTAACACTCTATCTGATGAATTAAAAGCTTTGCCAAATCAGCTTAGAGAAATTATTAAGCAACATGATGCAATCTCAGAAAGTCTTGCGCACAAATTTTCTGAAACTCAGGATGTGATTTTCTTAGGAAGAGGTATTAATTATCCTATTGCTTTGGAAGGAGCTTTAAAACTTAAAGAGATTAGTTATATCCATGCAGAAGGTTATCCAGCAGGAGAAATGAAACATGGACCTATTGCTTTATTAGATACAAAAGTACCTGTTATTTCTATAGCCATGCCTGGTGTCGTTTTTGACAAAGTCCTTAGTAATGCGCAAGAAGCCAAAGCACGAGATGCCGAATTAATTGGCATTGCTCCAATTGGCTCTGAAACAGAGATCTTTGATACCTTGTTTCCAATGCCTAAAGTTAGTGAATGGATTAGTCCATTGCTTTCAGTTATTCCAATGCAATTACTTAGTTACCATATTGCTGCTCATAGAGGTTTGGATGTGGATCAACCTAGGAATTTAGCAAAAAGTGTTACTGTAGAATAAATTATATATTAGCTTTTATCAGTTGAAATTCTATCGTATTCATCTGCGAATCTGACAATATCATCTTCTCCTAAATAAGAACCACTTTGAACTTCGATTAATTCAATTGGTTCTGTTCCAGGGTTGCTAAGTCGGTGTTTACAACCTAAAGGGATATAAGTGCTTTGATTTTCTCCTAGTAATTCTTTTGTTTGATCTTTTTCAATTAGAGCTGTACCTTTTACGACTATCCAATGCTCAGCTCTATGGTGATGCATTTGAAGAGAAAGACTGGCACCTGGATTTACTTTAATTCGTTTAACTTGCCACCTAGATCCTTCGACAACTCTTGTATAACTTCCCCATGGGCGATAGATTTTTCTATGTGCTATTCCTTCTGAACTTCCTGTCTCTTCTAATTTTTTTACTATGGCTTTTACATTTTGAGTGTGTTCACGATTGGCAATTAAAACTGCATCATCAGTTTCTACTACTATAAGATTTTCGATGCCAATTCCAACTAACAAACGATATTCACTGCGTAGATAACAATTTTTGCATTCTTGATTAATCACATTGCCTCGTATAGCATTTCCCTCTTTATCTTGATTGGTTGTTTCCCAAAGTGCATTCCAAC
>QCFZ01000010.1 GCA_003278255.1 Prochlorococcus sp. AG-363-O15 | reverse complement strand
AAAGGCCGAAAATGTTTTAAAAACTGGAAAGCCCATAAATCTAGATCATAAGCAAGGTTCTGGTTTTTATAAACTACCTAAAGACACTGAAAAAGTTGAGGTTTGGTATCCAGTCCTACATGGCCCAAATGGTGAAGACGGAACTATTCAAGGACTTTTTAAACTTATTGGCAAGCCATTTGTAGGTTCAGGAGTACTTGGGTCAGCCTTAGCAATGGATAAAATTGCAATGAAAGCAGCATTTACAGCGGCTGGATTACCTCAGGTGCCATATATCTCAATACATAGGGAAAAAGTTTTGGATAAGAATTTTCTTGAGGATCAAATAAAGGAAATAGAAGAGAAATTGCACTATTCATGTTTTATTAAGCCTGCAAACTTGGGATCCTCAGTGGGAATAACAAAAGCAAATAATAAAAGTCAACTTATAAATGGCCTTTTAAAAGCTGCTGAATTTGATAATCGAATAGTAGTTGAGCAAAGTGTAAAAGCCAGAGAATTTGAATGTGCCGTACTGGGAGTCAAAGAAATGAAGACCTCTCTTGTCGGTGAAATTTGCTTTGAGTCAGAATGGTATGACTATGAGACCAAATATTCCAATGCATCAAGCCACGCAATAATCCCTGCTGTCCTCTCTGAGAGAATTACAAACAAGATTCGCGAAATGAGTTTGCAAGCCTGTCATGCCGTTTCAGTTGAAGGAATGGCAAGGGTTGATTTCTTCTATAACGATTCAAACGATGAACTTTGGATTAATGAAATCAATTCATTGCCAGGCTTTACCTCCCAAAGCATGTATCCAATGCTTTGGGAGGCCTCAGGGTTAACTCTCGAAAAGCTCGTGGCCCAATTAGTGGAAACAGCGGGAGAATTGAAGAACAACAATTCTGCGGCAAAGACCTCCGCTATTGACTGCAAATGATTCACGGTCTGCTCTGGTTTCCACTACTGCTTGTTTTCGTCCTACTAACTGCTCTTGGCTGGTTAGAAAGACGTCGACAGAACCTTTTTCTGATGTGGTCTAAGGGATCTGAACTTTCTAAATTAGATGGGTGTGGAGCCGCACGTCTTCAAAAAGGGATTCTTAGTTGGAGCAGTTTTGAAGCAGGGAATTTTCAAGAACAGGGTTTTTTTGAAATTAAAAAATTAGAGTTAATAGAGCTGATGGCACTAGCCTCTGGAGATGCACCTCTAACTCAAGAGTCACAGGGTCGTTGTCGATTAAGACTAGTTGGCAATGGGAAAGAAATGGATGTTCCTTTTTCCGATGCAGAAAGAGCTCGCGAATGGATGGATCAACTTATGGCAAAATCTCGTTGTGATCTGTGAAAAAATCAAGAGAAAGACATTTTAGCAAGAGAAATTTTTCAGATCCTAAATCTTCTCAAAATAATAAAACAGATCATCAACGTACGCACTATCAGTTAATTATTCTTTGGCGTTTAATTCTATATACATCAATGTCATATGGACTTAGTTTCTTATTTATTAATGCAGGCAGGCAACCAATACATACCGAACAAATACAAGTAAAAGGTAGTAAGAAAATTGGAGCTCAATCAATTGTCAATGCATCTGAGATTGGCTTTCCAAAAGCTTTGATTGAAATTAATCCTAAAGAAGTTGAATTGAATTTGCTAAAGAATCTACCTTTAAACCGAGTTTCAATCCGTAGGGGACTATTTCCGCCAAATCTAGAAATAGAGCTACAAGAAAAAAAACCGATTGCTTTTGCAAAAAGAAGAAGTTCTAAAGGAGAAGAACAAGGAATGCTTGACAAAGAAGGATTTTGGATACCATTAAAAATTGCTAACAAAATTGAGCCTCCGGTTAAGCCTTTATATGTAGATGGATGGATGGCAAGTCATAGAGAATCGATCTCCATAATCCTTGCGAATCGAGAAAAGCTAGGTAGTGCTCTTGAGAAAATTACATTAACTCCTAATGGAGAGATTATTCTTAAAACAAAAGCTTTTAAAGCAATTTACCTGGGAAGAAATATTCTTAAACTAAAAGAACAACTAAAAACCATTTCTCAATTAAGCAAAAGCCTACCTTCTTCATTTCTTTATACGAGCAAAACAAGTATAGATATCAGAGATCCCAAAAAACCAGAATTGCAGTTATCAAAAACATTTGAATAATTTTTAGTGTTTCAAAAAATCATTCTTGAAGACTCAACTCTTGTAATTTTACCAAGAAAGCAAAGTAAGGATTAAATAAAAAATAATTTTCCTTGAAAATACTGGCAAGAAATCGATTTTTTAGATATCGATGGTTTGATTCTTATTAAACCTTCCAAGTCAGATGAACTCATCTACTGGAACATTTACCTATTGGTCTTTGCTTGGGCTTACTCCAGGGAGTGATCTTGCCGAGCTCAAAAAAGCTTTTAGAAGCGAAGCAAGACGATGGCACCCAGATTTAAACCATAGTGATAAGAATGCTGAAGAAAGGCTCAAATGGATCAACAAAGCCTATGACGTTTTAAGCGATCCTAAGAAGCGATTTGAATGGGAAGTTTCTGGAAGGCCAACTTTTGAGATAAAAAGCATTGCCGACAATCCAGCAAGCCTTTCTAATGATCTGCCCAAGAACTCTCTAAAAAATGAATCAGGGTTCAGTTCTTCGGAAAAACTCTTAATTGCCTTAATTTCAATCTTGGCAATATTGGCCCTAAATAGATTTTTTTAGTCTCTACCTGGCTTAACGCGCCACTCAAGACTCATTGATGAAATAGCATTTGTGAGAAAAGTCTTGAAATTCTGGCTTAATAGCCTCTCAAGTTATTGAAAATCTGAACATAATCCGCGAGCACAGACATAATGCACAAAACCTCAATGCTTAAACCTGAAAATGGAGCTAGGGAGCGGGAGACAGTCAGGGTTGATGAAGCTCGATGGAATTCAACCCAGTCAAATGGCTCGAATTGAGGTCATTGGCGTAGGCGGAGGCGGTAGCAATGCCGTAAATCGCATGATCCTTAGTGATCTCGAAGGAGTGGCATATCGAGTGTTAAACACCGATGCCCAAGCCTTACTCCAATCAAATGCAAATTTCAGAGTCCAACTGGGCCAAAACCTAACTAGAGGCTTAGGCGCAGGTGGAAACCCAAATATTGGAGAGAAGGCAGCTGAAGAGTCTCGCTCTGATCTTCAACAAGCCTTAGAAGGTTCTGATTTAGTTTTTATTGCAGCAGGAATGGGAGGCGGAACCGGTACTGGAGCCGCACCAGTTGTTGCTGAAGTGGCTAAAGAATGTGGCGCTTTAACCGTTGGTATTGTTACAAAACCCTTTGGATTTGAAGGCCGTCGTCGAATGCGTCAGGCAGACGAAGGCATTGCCAAGCTTGCTGAAAATGTTGACACTTTAATTGTCATTCCTAATGATCGTCTTAAAGACGTAATAGCTGGCGCTCCCCTACAAGAAGCATTTAGGAATGCTGACGATGTACTTCGTATGGGTGTTAAAGGGATTAGTGACATCATTACTTGTCCAGGTCTTGTAAATGTTGACTTTGCAGATGTCCGTTCAGTCATGACTGAAGCAGGGACAGCATTGCTTGGAATAGGTATAGGGTCTGGCAGATCTAGAGCTTTAGAAGCTGCACAAGCGGCAATTAATAGTCCTCTTTTGGAAGCAGCAAGAATCGATGGCGCAAAAGGCTGCGTTATCAATATCACTGGTGGAAGAGACATGACACTTGAAGACATGACCTCAGCCTCCGAGGTTATTTATGACGTAGTGGATCCTGAAGCAAACATAATTGTTGGCGCAGTTGTTGATGAGAAACTAGAAGGTGAAATACAAGTAACGGTTATTGCTACAGGCTTTGAAAGTAATCAGCCGTATAGAAATCAAAGATCCCGCAATAAGCTTTCACCTCAATCTCGAAATAACCAATCAGAGAACAAAGAACCGGGTGCAAGTATTCCTGAGTTTTTACGTATACGACAACTAAGAAAAGACCCAGAAAACTAATCTTTTTTTGGGTGACCCGGAATCCACGCCTGCTCCGAGCATCCCTTTTGGCTGCTACCTTCCGGTCCTGACCAGATTTAGGCGTCTTAGCCGCATGGGTCCGAGTCGCCTAAATTCTAGCAATGGAACTTTTATTGCCTTGAGAGGCAGATGCGCCCTGACGAATTGATCCGTTTTAAAGAAACCGGAAAATCAATAACCATCCTTACTGCATGGGACAGTCTTTCTTCAGCAATGGTTGAAGCAGCTGGAGCAGATGTTGTTCTTGTTGGAGACTCTCTAGGGATGGTGATTCTCGGTCACTCAACCACCCTGCCGGTGACTTTGGATCAAATGCTCAGCCACACTCAAGCAGTAGGTAGAGGCTTGTCTAATGCTCTTAATAAACAACCTCTAGTGGTATGTGATCTTCCTTTCCTTAGCTATCAATGTGGAGAAGATAAAGCTGTTGCAGCAGCAGGAAATCTTCTAAAACATTCTTGCGCTGCAGCTGTCAAACTTGAAGGAGCTGAACCAGAAGTCTTAGCAGTAATAGAACGTTTAATAAGAATGGGTATACCTGTAATGGGTCATCTAGGACTTACTCCTCAAGCTGTTCATCGTTTTGGATTCCATCAACAAGCGCAAGATTCAGCAAGCCAAGAAAGAACTATTCTTCAGGCTTCTCAACTTGAACAAGCTGGTTGTTTTGCAATTGTTTTAGAACATGTTCCGAGTGAACTTGCAGGTCGACTAAGAAAATTACTTAAAATCCCAATCATAGGTATTGGAGCTGGAGAAGATTGTGATGGCCAAGTACGTGTCACTGCAGATTTGCTAGGACTCACAGAAAAACAGCCACCTTTTAGCCAGCCATTGATTGATGGTCGCAAACTTTTTGTGAAGGCACTGGAAAACTGGATAAAGCAGCAGGGAAAGACTCCAACCACAACAGAATCTCAACAAGAATCTGATTGCTAATCTCCATGCCTGAAGGGTCACTTAGAGAAAGTCTCTTGCCTCTAAATATCAAATATCCTTTATTAGTTAATTCTGTTAAATGAAGTTTCATTGAATTAAAGATAATCTCAAATTGCTTTTGACTCCATCCTAAAGATTTAGCTATTTGACATAAGTCGACACCTTCACGACGTCTCAAGCCAACAACAAATACATCAAAAAGGTCCATTGAAGATGATTGAGCATATAACAAAGACGAATGAATACCTTGATTTTCTTGATTTTCAATCCACTCTCTATAAGCATCTCTTATTCTTGGTCGAGCAAACCTTTCACCCCAAGGACAACTAGTTGCACCCAGGCCAAAACCCCACCACCCTGCGCTACTCCAATAAACACGATTATGTCTTGATGCATGACCTGGAAATGCGAAATTAGAAATCTCATAACGTCCATATCCAGCTTTACAAAGTTTAGAGCTTGTCAATCTCATCATTTGCCAAGACAAATCATTATTTGGCAATGAAAGCATTCCTTTTTTCTGAAGTTTTGCAAAAACAGTTCCGGGTTCAATTGAAAGGTCATATATAGATAAATGGGGAGCAAAGGTATTAATTGCCAGTGAAAGTTGTTCCTGCCAGTCCAAAAAATCTTGTCCAGGCAAACTTTGCATTAAATCTAGATTCCAACTAGATATATTGCCAGTTTGATATAGCTCATTCAATAATCCACATGCCTCTATTAATTGATTACTTCGATGTCTTCGCCCAATTTTCTTTAAGGTCTCATCATTAAAACTTTGCCCGCCAAGACTAAATCTATTTACTCCCGCTTCTATATAACCATAAAGATCTCTTTTATCAAAGCTTGCAGGATCTATTTCCAAGGTTAATTCACAGCCGTACTGAAACCCAAAATGATTTCTAAGACTTTCTAAAAGTCTACTGATTTGCTTAGGGGTTAATAAAGAAGGAGTACCTCCACCAATATAAATAGTTGACAAAGGAGGACCTTTAGGTGCATTTTTTATTTCTCTATTTAAAAGATCTAGGTAAGTCTTAATTGAACCACTACCAACCCCAGTCTCTCCATTGGCCTGATCACCTAGAGGCACAACAGCAAAATCACAATAAAAACAACGCCTATGGCAAAAAGGAATGTGCAAATAAGCACTTCGTGGTAATACCGTAAAAAAATCATGACTCATTGATCAATCAGCAACAGTGCGGACATCTACCTGGGCCAAGACCCTAAATATGGAGCATGATGATTAAGGCAATAGGAGCCACAAATTAAGTCGGTCGATGGTGGATCCCTTTATCCTTTTGTTGTTTCTCCTTTCTGGAGCAGCCACTGGTTGGCTAGGAGTTGATTTACTACCAGAAAGGCTGCTTAAAGAAGTAGTCAATATTGAAGGCTTCAGACTTGTTCTTGGTGGATTTGGTGCATTTTTTGGATTATTAGCAGGTTTCTTCTTTCAGCAGCTTCGAAAAAGAGTGATGAAGAGAATCAGGTCTATGCCTACTGATCTTTTAATCAGTAGAACAGTTGGCCTAATCATGGGGCTACTCGTAGCCAATCTTCTTCTTGCTCCCATACTTTTGTTACCACTTCCCTGGGAAGTGGTTTTACTCAAACCAGTTACAGCAGTAATAAGCAATGTTTTTTTTGGTGTTCTTGGTTACAACCTTGCAGAAGTTCATGGGAGAACTCTGCTTCGTCTTTTCAATCCAAACAGCACTGAAGCCTTATTAGTTGCCGAAGGAATTCTCACCCCAGCCAGTGCAAAGATATTGGATACAAGTGTGATAATTGACGGGAGAATTTCTGGGCTATTGGAATGTGGACTATTAGAAGGACAAGTTATTGTTGCTCAGTCAGTAATAGATGAATTGCAAAAGTTAGCTGATTCAAGTAATTCAGAAAAAAGAGGAAAAGGCAGACGTGGTCTAAAATTACTTACTGAATTACGCGAAAGCTATGGCAGAAGACTTGTAGTCAACAGTACGCGATATGAAGGAGAAGGAGTAGACGAGAAATTATTAAAGCTGACAGAAGAAACAGGAGGGACACTTATTACTACTGATTACAATTTATCGCAAATAGCATTAGTCAAAGAGTTAAAAGTTTTGAATTTAAGTGAATTAGTAATTGCTCTAAGACCAGACGTTCAGCCAGGTGAAACACTTAGCATAAAAATCGTTCGAGCAGGCAAAGAAGAAAGTCAAGGCATTGGCTACTTAGAAGATGGAACAATGGTCGTTGTTGAATCAGGTAAAGAAGCCATAGGCCACAGAAAAACAGTTGTAATTACTGGAGCACTTCAAACACCAACTGGAAGAATGATCTTCGGAAAATTGGAAAAGGATCAAACTACCAATAAATCCAGTAAATCCAACTAGCACTCCTAGGCAACCCCCCGCTAGGCTCCAAAGTCTGTAAAAGTTTTTGAGCATATGACGGTGTCCGCTCCCTATTACGGTGATTCATCCGTAATGCGCACACCCCCACCAGATCTTCCATCTCTTCTTCTAAAAGAAAGGATCGTCTACTTGGGGCTGCCTTTGTTCTCTGATGACGATGCCAAAAGACAACTAGGTATGGATGTTACCGAGCTAATCATTGCTCAACTTCTCTACCTTGAATTTGATAATGCAGAGAAACCTATCTACTTTTATATCAATTCAACAGGCACAAGTTGGTATACAGGCGATGCAGTTGGTTTCGAGACCGAAGCATTTGCCATTTGCGACACCCTTAGCTATGTAAAACCTCCCGTGCACACAATCTGCATTGGTCAAGCAATGGGAACTGCTGCTGTAATCCTTGCTGCAGGCACTAAGGGACAGAGAGCAGCCCTTCCTCACGCTTCAATTGTCCTCCACCAACCAAGAAGTGGCGCCAGAGGACAAGCAACTGACATTCAAATCCGGGCAAAGGAAGTTATCCACAACAAGCAAGCAATGCTAGAAATTCTTTCAAAAAACACTGGTCGTAGCGTTGAACAACTCTCCAAAGACTCTGATCGAATGAGTTATCTAAATCCTGATGAAGCTGTTGAATATGGACTGATAGATCGTGTTCTTACAAGTAGAAAAGATCTGCCAAAGACAAATAATCTCACTTGATTTCAAAGTTCGCAAAAAATCTTTTTCTTAAAAAAGGTTTATTTGCTTTAAACCTAATACCATCCTTAACACAACTCTCACTCCGCCCAATTCTTTCGAAACCATGCCAATCGGTACCCCAAGTGTTCCTTATCGTCTTCCTGGCAGCCAATTAGAGCGCTGGGTAGATATTTACACCAGACTCGGAGCAGAAAGAATTTTATTTCTTGGCCAAGAAGTGAATGATGGAGTTGCGAATAGTCTTGTTGCTCAGATGCTTTATCTAGATTCTGAAGACAGTACAAAACCAATATATTTGTATATAAATAGCCCTGGAGGCTCGGTTACAGCAGGGTTAGCTATTTACGACACGATGAAATATGTAAAAAGTGATGTAGTCACAATTTGCGTAGGGCTCGCAGCATCAATGGGTGCATTCCTTCTTGCTGCTGGAACCAAAGGGAAAAGACTTGCTTTACCTCATAGTCGAATAATGATTCACCAACCCCTTGGAGGAACAGCACAACGACAAGCAAGTGATATTGAGATCGAAGCAAAAGAAATTCTTCGGATCAAAGACATGCTTAGCCAATCAATGGCTGAGATGACTGGTCAAACATTTCAAAAAATTGAAAAGGACACGGACAGAGACTATTTTTTAAGCGCAAATGAAGCTAAAGAATATGGATTGATCGACAGAGTGATCTCCCATCCCAATGAAGCATAAAAAATCAAAAACTGGATAAAGCTCTTTCCGAGAGAAATCCGTAATTCAAAGGCTTTAGCAACTTAACCGTTATAAAAGGCAAGAGTTACTAGAAAGCTGTTAACTAATTCACGAAATTGGCTTAATACCCACAGAGTATTACCACTCTTTCGTAAGCTCTGGCCTGATACCGCAATGCCATAGAGATCGAATGGCCAAACTCTTTTATGACTCCGATGCTGACCTCAGTCTGCTGCAAAGCAAGACGGTCGCAATAATTGGTTATGGATCACAAGGCCATGCACATGCCCTAAACCTTAAGGATAGTGGCATAAATGTAGTAGTAGGTCTCTACGAAGGCAGCAGATCCGCCAGCAAAGCAACCTCTGATGGATTGGAAGTTCTGAGCGTTTCAGATGCAGCAGCAAAGGCTGACTGGATAATGATTCTTCTTCCTGATGAATTCCAAAAAGATGTTTACGCGAATGAGATAGCGCCCCACTTGAAACCAGGAAAAGTTTTAAGTTTTGCCCATGGATTCAATATTCGCTTTGAACTAATCAAACCTCCATCATTCGTTGATGTAGTAATGATTGCCCCCAAGGGCCCCGGCCACACAGTCCGCTGGGAATATCAAAATGGTCAAGGCGTACCTGCTCTCTTCGCAATCGAACAAGATTCTTCAGGCAAAGCAAGAAAGCTTGCTATGGCTTATGCAAAAGGGATAGGAGGTACTCGTGCAGGAATTCTTGAAACCAACTTTAAAGAAGAAACCGAAACAGATTTATTTGGAGAACAAGCTGTCTTATGTGGAGGCCTATCAGAACTTGTTAAAGCAGGCTTTGAAACTCTTGTAGAGGCTGGCTATCAACCTGAACTTGCCTATTTTGAGTGCTTACATGAAGTGAAATTAATAGTAGACCTAATGGTTAAAGGAGGATTAACAGCAATGCGAGATTCAATTTCTAATACAGCGGAATACGGCGACTATGTAAGTGGGCCTAGGTTGATCACTTCAGATACAAAGGCTGAAATGAGACGCATCCTTTCAGAAATTCAAGATGGTAGTTTTGCTAGGAATTTTGTCGCAGAATGTGATGCTGGAAAGCCAGAGATGAAACGAATTCGTGATAGAGATGCAGCTCTTCCTATTGAACAAGTAGGCAAAGGGCTTAGATCAATGTTTAGCTGGTTAAAAACAGACTAATCAACTCTTTTTCTCTAGTATTATTAGCAGCTGGGATTGACTTAATAGTCGGTGATCCTAGTTATTTACCTCATCCAGTAGTACTGATGGGGAGAATCACTAAAGGATTACAATATTGGAGTGAAAATATCTCTAGTGATAGACCATGGTTGTTAAGATTAAACGGTATCTTTATAACCTTATTTTTAATATCAATCAGTGGATTAGCCGGTTGGTCATTAGAACAATTAACACTGACAGAAGAAACAAACTTATCCTTATTAAGTAACTTAATATTGTTAATAGCTCTAGCAAGTGGGCTTGCTACAAAAAGCCTTCTTCAAGCAGTTCAAAATGTCATTAAATCACTACTCGAAGAAAACGAACAAAAGGAACTTTATAACGCCAAAAAGAAACTTAAACAAATTGTAGGCAGAGAAGTAGACCACCTAAATAAGTCGGAAATCCTTAGAGCAACAGCAGAAACCGCAAGTGAAAATGCAGTAGACGGAATATTTGCACCACTTTTTTGGATGATAATTGGGGCAGTACTATGGCAATTTTCCACTAATCTTCCTGGACCACTAACACTTGTGTGGATTTATAAGGCCAGTAGCACGCTTGATTCAATGATTGGTTATCGACATGGTCGACTTAAATGGTTAGGCACTGCAGCAGCTCGTTTAGAGGACTTCTTAACTTGGATTCCTTGCAGACTAGTAGTAGCAACTCTCCCTATTGCCAGCAATTATCTGAAGAGAGCACCGATACTTATTAAAGCGGCCTGGCAAGAGGGCTCTAAAGATCAATCACCCAATTCAGGTCTATCTGAAGCCATCTTTGCTCATTGCGCACAGGTAAGAATGGGAGGAATAAATAAATACAAAAACAAAATCATTACCAAACCAATACTTGCAGGCAATGCACCTGAAGCGGACATAGATGCAATTAAAAAGATATTAAATCTTATCCTAAGATTAGAATTTCTATGGCTTATAATAGTATTTATTGGAGCATTAGTAAGTAATCAATAAGCACCTCGGTCCATAGGCAATAAAAGCACTCCAAAAGTCCTTAACATTATTGCCATATCTAAAACAAACGATCGTTGTCTAGCATAAGAAAGGTCCAATTGAACCCTTTTTTCATAACTAAGGTTGTTTCTACCACTAACCTGCCAAAGTCCAGTTAGACCAGGACGAACAGAGGCAACTTCTTGCATAAAGACTCCATATCTTTCTAGCTCTTTTTCTACTATTGGACGGGGTCCTACAACACTCATCTCTCCCTTCAGAACATTAATAAATTGAGGCAATTCATCAAGACTAGATCTTCTTAGAAATCTTCCTATTGGAGTAATTCTAGGGTCTTGTCGTAATTTAAAATCTCGCTCAAACTCTTTTTTCATAGAAGGAGAATTTTTTAGAACATTAGACAAAACCTCTTCTGCATCTTGTCTCATAGTTCTAAATTTTATACAGCCAAAGTGACAAAAGTTACGACCTATTCTTTCTTGTACATAAAAAATAGGTCCTGGGGAACTCATTTTTACTATTAACGCCAACAGAATAAATAGTGGTAATCCACAAAAAAGAACAAATAATGAAAAAATAACGTCTCCCGTTCTTTTCAGTGATCTACCAAAACGACTCTGCTGTCGAATGAGAACTTTTGCTGAAAGTGATGAGGGTTGATCCGAAAGCACTTAGCAGTAAAACAAGGATAAAAGGGTATGTATAGGTCAGCCAAAATTATTTGGCTTATACCTATAACCATTGAGATCAATCTAGACCAAAAGACTAACTAAGAATCATAAATTCAAGCCTAATTGTTCAGCCGGATCGGTTGATGACTGAGCACAGTCATTTAAATGCTCATTCCAGGCTCTAAATAAAATTCTCTCAAATCGAACTGAAAATCGCTCTGGAGAGAATTGATCAGCCCAAAGTCTAATAGATTCGGAATCAAATTGATGCCAAAGACTAGAATCATGAAACCAGGTAACAGCTTCTACTAAAGATTCAACAGTTTGATCTCTAAAAAGTAATCCTGTGGGCGAAGAAATATTTCTTGAAACACAACGAATAGTATCTAACAAACCACCTCTAGCTAAACCAATAACAGGAGATCCTGCTGCCATAGCTTCTACAGGAGCTATCCCAAAGTCTTCTATACCTGCGTAAACAAACGCCCTACAAGAAGACATTAGATCTTCTACTTTCCTGCGAGATTGATGCCCAAGGAATTGCACAGTTGGTCCTGCAATACGTTTTAAATAATTCATTTCCGGTCCATCCCCTACAACAATTAATGGCAAAGAAAGTCTATTGAATGCTTTAACAACAATATCTACACGTTTATTAGGAACCAAACGGCATAAACAAAGATAATATTCATCTCTTGGTTTATCACATTTAAACCGATTAACATCTACAGGAGGATGAAGAACATCAGATTCTCTACCCCAAAATTTAAAGATTCGTCTTGAAGTAAATCGAGAGTTTGCAATGAGACGGTTGACTCGTACAGCAGTTAATTGATCCCACTGACGTAAATGATGCAATTGCCATCTAATCAAAGGTCCAAAGCCTGTATTTGCTAAAGAGGAACGTTTAAGATAAATATGCATTTGATCCCATGCATATCTAACAGGAGTATGGATATAACTTATGTGCAATTGGTCGGGGGAAGTAATAACTCCTTTGGCCACAAGATGGTTGCTACTAATTATCAATGGATAATCTGTTAAATCAA
Source organism: Prochlorococcus sp. AG-363-O15 (assembly GCA_003278255.1). Classification (GTDB taxonomy): domain Bacteria; phylum Cyanobacteriota; class Cyanobacteriia; order PCC-6307; family Cyanobiaceae; genus AG-363-O15. Next base: position 18,066 of record QCFZ01000010.1, on the reverse strand, counting down.
TTTGTTCAATAGCATAAGGGAGAAGTGGCAGATAATGTTGAACATGGGTTTTACCAAAAGGCAATTTCTGAATAATTGACGTTTTTACTGTTCTTTTATATAGCCAACTTTTCGAAAGATCACTTTCACCATCCACTAAAGCTGTTAGTTGAGGAGTGATTCCTAACTTAGTGCAAATATTATCTATAGCTTGAACAACCTGCTCTGCTCCACCTACCGAATTTGGAGCAAACCATTCGTGAACTAAAGCGACCCGATTAGGGAGCTCCTTATAAGAGTGATCAAGCATGAGAAATCATTCTAAAAAGAGCTGAGTAAAACGATGAGGATAATTAAAGAGGAATAGATATCTATCCTATAGCAAAGGTACGTAAGGAAACTAATATAAGGAGGGAAAGACCACAACATATTATCGTTAAGAAGCAAGACCAAATTATTGTCAGACTTAGAGACAATGAATAAAGTAGAATATCTAAAAAAGAAAAAATGTCTAAGCCTATAGAATTTGGTAAATTTTACAGACTGTTAGAGGATGTAAAAAAAGGAGATAAAAAAAAAGAAACTGAACTGCAATGGCTCCTAGCGGAATACGAACATGCAAAAGATGGAGAAGGTCCTTTTGATGAACTGGGTCAGATCTTTTGCCATATAGGAGTGATGGAGTTGTACTCTTATACAGGTATAGAAAATATAAATTATATTAGTAGGCTAGAGACTGCTATATGGAAATATCTAGAAGATAGGATGGGTTTAAGCATATCAGATTATTTGACAAATAAAATGATAGATCATGCAAAAGCGCATAAGTTAGTTGAAAAAATTACTAAAAAATGGAACCACACCGATGGAGAGTTAGAGAACAATGTGGATGGACTTGCTAAATATATAAGTGATGGAATTGTTGACGTGATCAATTAGCATAAAATATCCCACCAAAGGAAGGGCCTATAGAGTAAATTCAAGCTATTATGCATTTGAAGTAAACCTACAACAATGTCTAAGCCAGTTGAATTCAGCAAGTTTTACAGGCTTCTTAATGACGTGAAGAATGGAAATGATGAAAAAAAAGAAGAATTAAAAGATTTACTAATAGAATACGAGAAATCTGAGAATTGTGATAGCGGGTTGCATGAATTAGGCCAGCTTTTCTGCTACGTAGGAATCATGGAGCTTTATAAATATGCAGAAACAGAAGATTTACAAAAAATCGGCCAACTGAGCAAAGAAGAATGGGATGCCATTGCTAATAAGCATGAAGCATATCTTCCGCCTAGGCTTGCAAATAAGATGATAGATTATTTCAAGTCCAATGAGATATCAAAAAGAATATCTAAAAAGTGGGATATGAAACCAAGACAAATCAACAAAGAAGTAATGGGAATGGCAAGATATATAACAGAAGGAATAATAGATTCTATAGAATGACAAGTCCTTTGATATGAAGCAAAAAACAAATACTAATGCTTTAGAAGCTGGCTTAAAGGCAATTAATCAGGGTGATTTAATTAATGCGCAAAGGCAATTTAGTGAGATATTAAAAAAAGACCCTGAAAACTCAAGAGTTATCTATCTACTAGGATGTATATATATACAGAATGGACTAATAGATAAAGCAATTGTTCTTATAGAAAAAGCATTAGATCTAGACAAAGATAATGTGATTTATCTACTTAAATATGCGAATGTACTAAAAAAGAAAGGAAGCCTAGAATTAGCAGTAAAGACATTAAAAAAAGTTATAAGTTTACAACAAGAAAATCATGAGGCATGGTTTAAATTAGGTAATCTATACAAGCATCTTGGGCAAAACCAGAATTCAATAAATTGCCTAAGAAAAGCCTTAAGTATAAAGCCTGATCTTACAGTTGCATCAGCAAATCTCGGCGGAATACTGAATGAGGTAGAAGAAGTTGATGAAGCAATTAGGATTCTTGCAAAGGTTGTCAAAAAAGAACCGGGAAATGAAAAGTATAGAAATAATTACGGCAATGCATTAATTAAGAAATTTAGATTTAAGGAAGCAAAAATACAGTTTGAATCGGCGTTAGAAATGAATAAGGATTCGGAAGAATCAAACTTTAATTATGCAAATGTATTAAAATATGATGGAGAAGATGAAAAGGCAATAGAACATTATAAGTTAGCAATTAAGATCAATCCTTTGTTCAGCGAGGCATATGTCAGGCTAGGTATAGCTTTAGAAGAAAAGGGTGATATAGATGAAAGCATTTTTAACTATAAAAGAGCATTAGAAATTGATCCTAATAAAACAGAAGTGCTGCTCAGATTAAGTTCTGCATATCAATATCAAGGCCTAATAGACAAGTCAAAGGATGTATTAAATAGAGTCCTTCTGAAGAACGAGAAATGTATAACTGCCTTATATGCAAAGACATTACTGGGAAGGGCAAATATTGAAGAATCTCAAAAAATAAAGATTCTAAAGTTAGATATTGAAGGTCTTGACTCAATAGCCGAAAAGATTAATTTGTGCTTCGCAAAAGCAAATGTGTTGCATATGGACAAACGCTATAAAGAAGGTGCTAAGTGGCTGAAGCAAGGTAATGAACAGAAATTAAAAATATATGGTTCAGATTACAACAGGATAATAGAAGCTGGAAATAATATTAGGCAACTATCGTATGAGTTAAGAACAGTAAGTGATGAAAATGATAGCTACTTCGACTCTCTATTCATAGTTGGAATGCCAAGAAGTGGTAGTACTCTTATAGAATCAATAATTAGTCATAATGAAGATGTTGAGACATTAGGTGAAACAAATATCCTTGGAGAGTCACTATCAAAATGGGTTAATCAAAAAAAACTAGCCAAATCAAATAATTTAATAGATATATATAGACAAGTTAGGGCTAAAAAATACAAGAAAGGAAGAATATACAGTGATAAAAACCTGTATAATTTTATAAATACAGGTATTATATGCACTCAAATCCCTGAAGGAAAGATAATACATTGCATAAGAAATCCCCTAGACAACATTCTATCAATATATAGAAGTAATTTCTCCTCTGGTAATTTGTATTCATCGTCTCTGGTAGAAATATCACTATTGTATATACATCAAATGAATCTCATGAAAGAATACAAAAGCAACTATAATAAGTCTATATATACACTTGATTATGATAAATTAGTATTAGATCCAGATAGAGAAATAAAGAATCTTATCAGTTGGATGGGTTGGGATTGGAAAGAAATTTATAAGCTTCCTCATCTTAGCAATCGTACAATATCTACAGCAAGCAAAGTACAAGTACGTTCACCCATCAACAGGAATTCAATCGGTGAGTGGAAAAATTACAAAGACTTATTGGAACCAGCTATTAAGATACTTAAGGAAAATGACTTTCTTGGCAGAAAATATGAATTAGAATTAGAATCAATGAAAAATATCTAAATGGTTAAAGCAAATCTACTTAAGACAGTTAGTCTAGAGTCAATGATATCCAGCAATATAGAGCTTGGAATCAATCCTAGCAATTTAGAATCAAAAATACCTTTATGGTTCGATACATTCGACAAGGTCAATGTTGATCAGTTTAAGATATTATTGAAAGATAAGTTATTTAGAGATAGTCTTACATGTGAAAGGCTAATGGAATTAAAGAAAATAAGAGAGGTATTGTGTGTTTCGAATGCTGAAAATAACGTGCCAAATACAATCTCAAAGAACTTAAAAGTATTTCAAAATTCTATAGCAGATAAAGAAGAAAGAAGACGAATAAATCCTAGGGTTGATATGATGAATATGATGTCATATGCTGCAACATGTAACTTGCCGAAAGATCGATATAGGTTATTAATGATAGGCCCAAGAAGTGAATATGAGATCCTAAGCGCATTAGCTTATGGTTTCAAGAATATAATAGCTATAGATCTTTTTTCCTATAGTCCTTTTATTAATGTATGCGATTTGCATGATTTAGAAGGAGAATTATTTTTCAATGGAGTAATAATGGGTTATGTATTACCATATTTAAGCGAGCCGAAGCAAGCAATAACTGAAATTACCAGTATGCTTCAACCAGGTGGGACCCTTACTATAGGGTCAACGCGCACAACATCTACTTTAGAAGATTGGAATAAGTCAAATATGTCAGAAGTAGCCAAATACACTAAGGTTGTGTTTTCAACTGAGGATGAATTAACAAACTTTATAGAAGAGTCTTCAAACAATGCATTGTACGAAATCTCTAGAGGAACATTGACAGCAAATACGGGTACGGAACTTTATTGGACAGGGATGATTACATGTACCTATCAAAAAGAAAGTAACCAAAAGATGACATCTAGAAAGGGTGCACAAGTAGCTCATCGATTAGATAATAATTCGAAGATATGAGATTATAAATATATAGTCATGCCATTTACTCTAGTAATATAATAGATTAACTATAAATCGACATTTATCTATGTTCAACTCATTTTGTCTATTCCTCCTAGTTATTGCAGCTTATGCAAACCTATATATCAATATAAAGAAGAGAAAAAATTAATCCCTAAAAATAAGATTATTTAAAAAGAGTCAAAATCATGAGGCTATATCAAAATAAATTTAATCGTGTAATTTGATGAGGATGTAGAATCATAGCCCACAAATGGTTTACAAAGAAAGTAAGTGAAAAGCTTTCAGTTAAGGGACTTATCATACAAAAGGTTTATTCGATGTACCAAGAATGTTTCTCAGTAACAGGAATGAATAATCATAACTAGTCACAAGTAATACTGTACTAGGACTATATATGTTTGATAAAGAAGTTAGAGATTAAAAAGGGATATAAATAAAGTATAAGCAAAACAATAGACAAGTTAGATGCAATAAAAGGCTTCACTAAGGGTTTTAGTGATTAGAAAGATTTGGAGGGCAATAGATGTTAGTTATATCATTATCTATTACAATGATATAGTCTATGAGGTTAGTCAGTAGCAAAAGGCACTAAATCTAGCAATATCATTGATTAAACACATAAAAACATCAGAGATTACTTAAAGAGTGTAAGATAAATATTATCAGTCAAGGATCTAGGCCAGTTTATTAATGTCTGAACTAAACAATACAGACAGAGGTATAAAATATTTTTCATTAGGCAATCAAATGTTTATAGATAGAAATTACAAGGCTGCAATTGAGTACTACACAAATGCGATAGCATTTAGTCCAAAACATGCGTCAGCGTATTTTAATCGTGGCTTAGTAAAATTAAAGCTTAAGAGTAATATAGAGGCAATTTATGATTTCGACAAAGCACTAGAATTAAATCCTACAAATTCCAATGCATATTTACATCGTGGTATAGCTAAAAGTCAGGTTAAAAACTATACCAGTAATTTGAATGATTATAGAGGGGCTATTGATGATTTTACAAAGTCAATTAAGTATAAAGAGTCGAATGATCAAGCTTATTTTCAGAGAGCTTTAGCGAGGAGTAGTCTCAATAATTATGATGGCGCAGTTGATGATTATATTAAGGCATTAGAAATCAACCCTAAAAACAAATTGGCATATTTAGAACTAGGAAATTTAAAGAATAAATTATATAAATTCACTCATGGATGTTATGAATGGCAAAAAGCTTCAGATTTAGGATGTAAAAAAGCGAAACAACTACTCAAATTATATTGTATGAATAGAAAATCACACTAATTATGTAAGATGAAACTATTGTTTCCAATAAGGAATATTGTCCCATTTTTGCATTTTATTATTTAAAGTATTGAGGAGGACTGACATAGAAGTTAATGCACATTGCTCTATAGAGGAATTGTTACTTGGTGGCAATGGTGTAAAGCAAATAGTTAAGACTTTTCTACTTCCATGTAGTGGCATAAAGCCTTTATGAAGAACCCTATAAGGGTAGAAGAAGACAGAGTCTGTAGAATTAATTGGAGTAATGCGTGTATGCGGTAATTCTAAGGAGATTGGATCAATATTAAATAAATGGATGGAATCTGATATGTATTCACGAAATTTCTCTCGTTGGCCTAGTAGTCCACGATAATTAGTTTGAGCAGAGATTTTTGAGGACAAATCAGCATTACAGAATCCAGTTCCTCCTTTTTCTTTTTCTTGGGAATTAATATATATCATTAGTTTAGGAGTCCAATCATTATAATGATTGTCGTAGTGCCAAAAGTTGGAAGGGCTTTCACTAAATGGATGTGATTCACTAAATGAACATTTCCATATAATGTGATTAAAACCGGTTTCATTATTAACTAGAGTTAATAGTCTATGTAGAATTAGACTATCGTTCATATATTCAATAGCGTTTAGAGTTATAGACTCATCAGAGGAACTAAAATATTCAAGTAGTTCTACAGCAACATCATTAGAAAAGATTTTTGGTTTATAAACAAAACCTTTATTAATAAGCTCAGAATCACTTTTATTCCTGAGTAATTGATTAGCATAGGGAACAGGGAATAAAGATCGTGTGATAGCTCTAATGCTTTCATGTAAACCTGATGCGTTATGTCCTGAATTAAAATCTGATAGAGCATCTTCAACCTGACGCTCAAATTTCTCAACTTGAGATAAACGTGCCTTCCAGTCAAAAGTCAAATGAAGTCCCATTATTACTTAGACATCTCAAGCTAAGCCTAAACATACTACAACTTTTGCCAAGAACTACTTGCCATGGATTACTTTAAAGGTTGAACAATTTATTCGATTAGTTAGACCGGAGGTTTTCTTTGACAATTATTGCTTCTAAGAAGCAGACATGTGATAATTCTAGAATGATAGTGTAAAGGATAATATGAATAAGTCGCTGAGAGAAGCAAATGAGATGTTCAAACAAAAGAACTACCTAGAGACTATTGGATTATGCCAAAGTATTTTAACGGAAAATAAAGAATCTAAAGAAGCATGGAAGTTATTTGGTAGAGCTCTGATGAATTTAAGCCAAATTGAAAAAGCATCAAAATGCTTCAGAAATGTTATTGAATTAGATAAACTAGACTTTGAATCTATCTATTACTTGGGAACAACATATTATTTATCCGGAAATAAAGAGTTAGCTAAGAAATACTACAAGGAAGCATTAGATATCAATAATGATTATCCGCCAGCTTTAACTAGTCTAGGAAATATTGAACTAATGTTAGGCAACAAAGAAGAAGCATTGAAACTACAACTCAGAACAATTAAAAATGATCCAAAACATTCCTCAGCCTGGTCTAGCCTCTCCAACTGCTATTTACAACTTGGGCAATTAGATATTGCAGAAAAAGCTGCAAAGAAATCTATAGAACTAAATCCCAAGTTATATATCCCTTATAATTACTTAGCATTAATTCAAAAGGCTAGGGAGAATTTAAGTCAAGCTAAAATAAATATAAAGAAGGCTATCGAGCTAAGTCCAAAGTCTACCAATAATTATCTTTTATACAGTTCAATCCTAAAACAGTCTGGCGAATTTGTAGATGCTGAATTAATAATGAGGAAAGCTATTTTGTTGGACCCTAATTTGGAGAAGAGTTATATAAGTTTAGGTTCTTTATTAAAAGAACAGGGAAAACTTGAGCAAGCATTAATTCCTCTGATAAAGGCAACTGAATTAAATCATAATAATGCTTTGAATTATTATAATATTGGCTCTATATTGCTTGATCTGGGAAGACTAGATGAAGCAGAAGGTTTTACAAAAAAATCAATGGCAATAAATAAGAACTTATCGCAAGCGTACATAAATTTGATAAGTATTTTAATAGGGAGAGGAAACAAAGAAGAGGCGACTGAAAAATTAGTTGAAGCTATGATGCTGGATAGCACTTCGATAGATTTTCAAGTTAGGCTAATACAGTTTTTATGTACATATAATCCAATCAAAAAAGATTTACATCCTCTTATAAGAGCAGACAATGAGATCAAGAGGGAAATTAAACGGAACATTATTACTTCAATTAATAGTAGTGGTATATCTAAAATTTACACCATAGGAGTAAATGCACTAAGCAGAAACAGCATACATATAGACTATCCATTATCACAAATTTGCAGAAGTTATGATTACGATTTAAACTGTTCTAGGCACAAAACTGTCTTTGAGAATTTTAATATAATCCCTGAGTTTTGTTTTAGCTGCTACAAAGTCCAGATTGATTTGTCTACAGTAATTGATCTAATTAAATTACTTTTCATATTCGAGGGGCTAAGTCTTAAAAATAATAATATTAGAAAGTGTATGGTAGAGATGAGAAATAATGTGCCGGGTCTCTATAAAGGCTTAATTTATTGTTCAAGTCTTATAGAGGCTAAAAATATCCTAGAAGTCTTTAGAAAAAATACATCCGATTACTTCTTATATAAACCTCAAATAAAAGTAAAAAGAGGTTGTAATGAATACTCTGTTGCATATCCTTTATACAAAGTTCCAGAAGAATTAGATCCTAATGTATTTAAATACAAAGAAGCCTGGAAAAAGATAGAGGTAAACTATGACAAAAGAAATCCTACTCCAAAGGTGATGAAAATTGATAAAAAGATAGTAGGCTTAGGCTTAAACGATTTTCTTGTAATTAGGAATTGGTTAGTATATGCCCAACAGATTGGTGATCCCACGGTAGATCAGATAACACATGACAACCTAGAAGATTTAGAAATAGCAAAGGCAATAAAGCAAGCTATTCCATCTAAACTTATGTCATAGTAATTATTATTTGATTTTGGCGAAAACTTGAAACATTAGTACAGATATTTTATTAAATGTCTCTATAATTTTAGAAAAGAAAAAATAGCTTATATGTAAATAAATAAATTTTTCACTAAATAGTCCCATTGCCTTTTGTTTTAAATCATGGAAAATAGTGGAAATCGATCAAGTAATCATGACCTCAAATTACAGCAAGGATAAATATGTACGGATACCAGTTCCTCTAAAACGTCAATCAAAAAAGTATGGACTGATTAATTTAGTAACCCAGCATAAAAGATTTATTGCTTGGTACAAATTGAAACTGGGCTTGAGTGACTATGCATTGTTATGGCTATGTTTTTTTAAAGGGGTATTAATTGGCTTGATCATTGAAAAATTAATAGCTAATTGAAACCTATATCTTGTTACCTGACCAAGAATAAAACTGTTTAAGTATCAATTTAGATAAATCCACTAGTTAAAATCAAATACTATTTTATTGAAGTACTGCATGAGATGCTCGCAAAACCCAAGAAATTCAGTTATTGTTCATAGGATATTCAATTCCCTTTTAAAAGATGCTACGTAAGCAAGAAAAAAATTCCTTAGTGCGAGGATTTATTCTTTCAGTTGGCTGGGGGCTAGGTTTAGACAGATTTTATGAAGGCGATAAGAAAGGAGGCATCCTATCAATTATCGGCTGGGGATTAACCTTTACAAGCTTTATGTATTTCCATTGTTCAGGAGTTGAGTACGTTGATGGAGTAAAGGATTACTCAAACTATAGCCCAAACCCTTTAACGATTATACCATTGATAGCAGGGCTTTATGGTGGATATTTGATTATACGTAAAGTATTTAGATTAGCAAAGCAATTTGAGAATTCTGAAGACTAATCTTAAGCGGGCTAAATAATATTAAACTGAATAAAGTACTAAATTTATCTAATTTCTAGATCATACAAGGATCAAAGTTAGATAACTAGATCAGCTAGAAGCAATTTATTCAGAAAAGCCTATAAATGAGTAATTTTACTCAATGCCTATTTTGCTGTTCCCTTACTAGAACAAGTAATGTCAGGCTATGACTCATCAAAAATTAGTCCTGACTTATTGAGAAAGGCACCTACTTGTCCCCAATACAAGGGTGCCTCTCTTAATCTTTTACTTTCTTATGGCTAGTAAGTTAAATTAATAGTAGACATCATGCTTATGTCTTAATGCTGTTAACGTAATGCACGATAATATAGTTCATAGATAAAGGATTCCCAAGACGATATATTCCAAGCTTTTATGTTCTTAGTTTTAGGAATCCTTCTTATCAAGATACTTGCCTTTCTACAAAATAGATTGATTATATTGATATAGCCTATTCAATCTTCTATAGATCTTAGTTTTAAAAGTATATTATTTCATTATTTTATAAAGTATAGAAAGTAGCAATAGGCTTATTCAGACAATATCTCATTATAATTGAATGAATATTATATTAGTGATAGGAAAATAATTGAATAGGGTGGGAGGCTCAAGTCCCCCCTCAAGTCAAACACGAATTTTTGAACGACGTGCTTAGACTCTTAATAAAGGTCAAAGCACTCCAACACGAGACGGCAGGAGGTAAAAGCACTCCTAATTGAGATTAGAAGACCAACGGAAAATCCAATATCCGCACATACCCAGGAATACCAAAGGGATAATTGCATTTAGAACCGATATAGAAAACAGTAACGCCAGTGCTAAAAGTCCAAGTAGCTTGATGAGAACTTTCGCATCCTGAGTCAAAAGGTTCCGGCGAGGTGCTAAAGACATATTTATAGCAATAAAAAAAACTTTTAAAGGATTGTAAAAGGTCAAAAAAATTCTGTGCAAGAATGATTATCGAATGACTCACTTCAAAGAAATTTAAGAAAATATGCATAGCCAGTTGAAGACATTTATTGGTGTAGCGGTACACCTATACAATGAAAATTCAGTTAATTATGATTCATAGATAGCAAAAGGGCAATGTTTTAAAATAGGAAGATAATTCATCACAAGCAAATCTAGAGCCGACACACTTATCAACTAAAACTCAATTACAGAGAAGAGATTAAAAGTATAGCGTAGCGTGTAATGAAAGAATAATAATGGCAATTTATTTCTTCGAACTTTTATTATCTAAATCAATATAAGTAAGCCTATATTCTATATATCCCTTATCACAATATAATTCCGGATAATTACTATTAGTAATTTCAATAAATAGATTAAATAGAGCAATATAGTATCCTTGTATTTTTTTAATATTAGAAATTGCAAGCTTCAAGGAAGACCTAAAGTCGGATTCTCCTAGAGATAAATACAGTGGTTGAAATACAAAAAAGAGTAGTGGGACATAAAAGTGATATGGAGCATTCTTATTGGAAATTGTTCTTTCCCCACATCGAGTTAGATACTTTGATATATTCTTATAGAAAGAATCATGCCAATAATTTACATTATTCATAGTCGAAAGCAATTCGTCTATATAAGTATTTCCTTCCATAAGACACTGATTTAATACATCTGTTTGCTGCTTAGTAGATAATGAAAATGAAAATGTTTGGATGATCTGATGATTAAGTAATTCATCATTGCTACTTGTGTCGTGCCTTTTTAACAATTCATATAGATCATCCACAGCTAATTGTTTAATAGATTTAACAGGTAAGCCATAACCAATTCTAAATATTGCAGATTCATTAGAAAAATGTTTATTGCTCAAAAGAGATTCAATATTAGATCTTACCTGCAAAAGATCTGGACTTGTAAATATTGTCTGACCGTCTGGTCCTGTTTCTTGAATAGAAAGCCTTCTTGTATCAAGATCATATGCATTGACAGCCCTTGATCTTGATACACATTTTGAGCCCAAGTCACAACCACAGATAACGATTGTTTTGATTTTTAAGTATAAAAAGATTTCTAATGCAGCATTGATGACATGTGGTCCAGCAATAGGAAGTGTGCAACTGGTTAAGGCGGGAAATATTGCTGTAGGAAGAGCAAATGGTCGTGAAAAGAAAATAGATCGCTTGAAGATCTTTGGAATTCTTGAGTCAACAGTGATAGATGATACAAGAGTAATATCCTTTATCTCTGGAAAATCATTGACTAATTCGAGAAGCGCATAATAGGTAGATGGATCCCTCTCTAAGATCACTGTATAATCAACCTTAATACCTGCTTTTGTAAGAGCAGCAAGAGAGCTCCCACAGGCAACAACAACAACCTTATTCTGTATTTTGGGTAGTACTTTAATAAATTCATCTAAGGATGGGCCACTGGCGACTAATAAAACAGGAATATCCCTAGTGGTTGGTTCTGAAAGATTGATTAGATTAATGTCAACATCTTTGGAAATTGCTAAAGAAGAGACGGAATTAAGTGCTTGATTTGCCTCATCAGTTGAGAAGCCCATTAACCCAGATACCATGGTTGGGAGTTCATCTGGAGAATGAAACCAAGAATGTATTGATAATAATTCAGCTCCTATTCTAGGCGATCTAAAAATTTGCATTCCATGAAGGGAAAGTAATAGTTTAGTGGCTATTAGATCTAGAATTCGTACGCGTAAATCAGAAACACTTTGCGCATAAATAAAATGAAAGCCATAACCCAAGTCTTTAAAAGACTTAAGAGTTTTACTAAAGTCATGTATATGTAATACTGCAGAAAGAATTGATAAATTCGACTCAACTAGAATTACAGTTTTTGCTGGCAGCTGATTAGCTATTACTTTATTTAAAAGTGGAACTATGCTTAAAGAACCTAAAAGCAAACAAGTTTTGTAGTTAGATCTAGAATTTGGGATATCTATCTTATTAGGACTAGTGATATCTAAACTTTGCGCAAAAACTTGTTCTGTACTATGGATTGCTTTTATTAATATGCGCGTTGAACTTTTGTCTGTTGAACCATTTTGAGAAACAACAGGAATAGATATACCATCAGGCCGATTATATTGGGCCGATAGGCTATCGGATATATCTTTCTCAACGTCATCAGATACAATATTATTTCCAGCTCTAATTGATATCCTATTGGAAATAGAGGTTATTGAAACCTCAGCCTTACACTCCAACAACTGATTAGCAAGCCCTGGAGAAAGCTCCCTAATATAGGAAATATTTTCATCAAACAACGAATCAAAGCTCATGAGAAGAAAGGCTTGAGTTATTGGTATATTCAGACATAAGGAGGATTTGTATTCTCAAGATATTGAAATGCGTTAAATATTTCTTTCACTATTTTATAATAGGTGCCTAAATCAATTGTTTTAGTTGCCGCCATTGATACATTAATTAATTATAGGTTAGTCTTGAAATAACTCTTTTCTTGATTCTACATTAAAGAGACCTTTTCTTATAACTACTTGTATATAGCCTTGCAGTATTTATATAAGAAGAATCATCAATAAGTAACTCGCTAAATAACGAGTGGTCTGTCTGTATGAAACCAGAAATTAATAGCAAATTTCATATGTTACGCAATCTTGACGCTTTTCTATTAGAAAGGGTAAATAAAGATTAGTTTTTTTTTTGTTTCTAAGTTATCTAATTCCAGAATCACGCTAGGACCAAAGCCAGAGTGGTTAGATTGACTATATTGACTATATTGGGTATATTGGCTATATTGCTCAGATCGGCTAACAGGAAATGACAATCAAATCAGTTCTACAACATTGATAGTCATCTGATCTAAATTTGGATTATGGTAAAGCTTGAACTAACAAGCTTTTTTCCTAAGAACAACTAATTGCCATAGCAATAGCTTCTAAAGACTATTAATCATCAATGTCATTTCTATACTCCTATCCAAGTAAAGTCGATAAATCTAAATATCAAGAAAATGTAGATAACCTTCAGGCCTTTTATGGGCTTCCTCAGGAAATCAAGTTTTGCAATAGATGTGTGATAAGTAATCAAAAGCCTAATAGCAGTGTTGAGTTTTACAATGATGGAAATCAAGTTAAAAAAGCAATTCGACTTGATGACTCTGGGATTTGTGATGCATGTAGAGTAACTGAATACAAATCCAAAATAGATTGGAACGAGAGGGAGAAAGAACTTCGAGATATATGTGATCGATTCAGACGTAGTGATGGGGGATATGACTGTCTTGTTCCTGGAAGTGGAGGCAAAGATAGTTTTATGACTGCCCATTTACTTAAATATAAATATGGAATGAATCCTCTAACCTGTACATGGGCGCCACATATTTATACAAACTGGGGTTGGAGTAATCACAATGCCTGGGTTCACGCTGGATTTGATAATATATTGTTTACACCTAATGGTAAAGTTCATCGCATTCTAACTAGACTTTCAACCGAAAAAATATTTTATCCATTCCAACCATTTATACTTGGACAAAAGATAATGGCTCCTAAAATAGCTTATCAATATAATATAAATCTTATCTTTTATGGGGAAAACCAGGCTGAATATGGCAATCCCAAGGAAGACATGAAATCTTCAACAATGTCATCAAATTTCTTTAGCAGCACATCAGAAGAAGAAATGTTTATTGGAGGCACATCTCTTTCTGAGTTAAAAGAAATTGGTTTAAATAAAGCAGAATGGAATGCATATATTCCAATTGATAGGAATATTATTGAGCAGAATAACATAAAATATTATTACTTAGGTTATTTTGAGAAGTGGCACCCACAAGGTGCTTACTATTATTCTGTAGATAATGGTAAATTTCAAGCTTCACCTGAAAGAACTACAGGTACTTACAATACTTACAATTCAATAGATGATAAAATAGATGATTTTCATTATCATACTACCTATATAAAGTTCGGAATAGGGAGAGCTTCCTACGATGCTGCGCAGGAAATAAGGTCAGGTGACTTAATGAGAGAAGAAGGGGTATCACTTGTAAAAAGATTTGATGGTGAATTCCCAGAAAGATGGGCAAATGAGATTTTTGAATACCTAAGTTTACCTGAGTCTGAGTTTCCTAGAATCTCCAAGTTTTTCGAAAAGCCAATATTTGACAGGCAATATTATGATGTTCTATCAGACAATGCTAGATCACCACATCTATGGAAATGGGATAAGAATATTGGCTGGGAATTAAGGCATAAAGTATATGAGGGGAAAAATAATCCAAGTCAAGAGATGACTGCCAAATTATGGCAAGGCAATCAATAAAAGCATGGCTCTTTGCAAAAGAGTAATTGCTCGTTTAGATGTAAAGGGAAAAAAAATAATCAAAGGAAGAAGGTTTGAAGGTTTAAGAGTAGTAGGAGATGCTACTGAGCTTACAACTAAATATGCTGACTCACAGATTGATGAGATCTTCTATGCAGATGCTGTTGCTAGCTTGTATCAACGTAATGGACTTGCTGATCTTTTAAAAAAAGCAAGTAAGAATATTTTTGTACCCATAACAGCTGGTGGTGCTATTAGATCCGTTGAAGATGCGAGATTATTACTTAATGCTGGAGCAGATAAAATTGCCATTAATACTGCAGCAGTAAAAAATCCTAGTTTAATTAATGAAATAGCTAAGACTTTTGGGAATCAATGCATAGTGATTTCGATTCAAGCAAGGAAATCCTTTAGTTCAAACGACTGGGATGTGATGATTGAATCTGGCAGAGAAAGATCAAGCAGAAATTTAAAGGACTGGATCGTAGAGGTTCAACAGAGAGGAGCTGGCGAGATATTTCTAACCTCTGTAGATAATGATGGCACGGGATTTGGTCCAGATATTGATTTAATTAAATCAATATCACCTTATGTATCTATTCCTCTTATTATAGGAGGTGGAATATCAAAAAGTGTGCATATTAGAAATATATTTAAAATAAACAATAAAATCTCAGGTATCGCTATAGGTTATGGATTACATCAAAATCTTTTATCTATTTACAAAGCAAAAGATGTAATAAAGTCTGAAAACTTTCCAATGAGAATAGTATCTAAAAATAAGACAAAGATCATTAATAATAAAATTAAAGTTGCTGTAGTTGATTATTCAATGGGCAATATAGAAAGCTTATGTAATGCATTGGCTGCCATAGGGGCAGAAATTCAACTCTCATCTGAACCTGAAGTCATTCAAAAAGCAGATGCACTAGCGTTGCCGGGTGTAGGTTCATTCCCAGAAGGGATGAGAAAGCTTAAGTCTAAGAATCTAATTGACCCCATTCTTAGAAGAGCGAAACAAGGAGGTTTAATAATAGGAATCTGCTTAGGTATGCAATTACTCTTTGAAGAAGGTGAAGAGCATAAACAGTGCAAGGGCTTGGGGATTTTGAAAGGAAAAGTATGCAAACTACCTACCACCTCAAGTCAAGGTCATTCACTTACACTTCCACATGTTGGATGGAATGAAGTAAAGATTAATGATAAGTTTAAAGATGAATTTATAGATTTTAGAGAAGATTTCCATCAATATTTTACACACAGCTTTGCTGCACTAAAGAATTCTGAGAGTGATGAAGATACTCTTTTTGAATCTGATTTTGGGGGGCATAAATTTATTTCTGCAATCAAAAAAGATAATATTATAGGTCTTCAGTTCCATCCAGAAAGAAGTGGAGAAAAGGGATTAGAATTATTATCTAAAATAATCAATTATGATAATATAGAGAATAATTTAATTCATCAAAGCAAATCATGATTTCTCCAAAGCATTGGAAATATAAAAATATTTATCATCAATCCGAATATGATTTAAATAGTTCTCTAGCTGATCTATGTTATAAAAATGGTACATTAGATTTTCTATGTAAAACATACACATCAATTGACAAGAAAAATATAGTTGATCTAATCTCTAAGATACCTCAATCAAATAAGATTTTTAGTGGTAATGGCATTGATTTAGGAGGAGGCCCAGGTTTAATTTCCGGAAGTCTTGTGAACCAATATAAAGGCATTAAGACCATTATTCTTCTTGAAATTGTAACCAATGTTCTAGAAAAATGCTTTCCAATTGTAAGAAGCCAACTTCTTGCAGAAGAAGTCAAAGATAAAATCTTGCCTATATCTGGAAGCTTTGATGAAATCAACCTAAAAACTAACACGCTTAATTTTGCTATTGCCTGGGATTCGATCCATCATAGCTTTGATCCAATAAAGACCCTGAACGAGGTAAATAGAACTCTTGTAAAAGGTGGATACTTTGTTGTTGTGGATAGAGCTCATAACAATGATACTCCTGACAGTGAAATACAAAGGATGTTAAATATACAATATTCCAAGGAGTTTATTAGTCAGAACAATTTACCCGAAGGGACTCAGCTAACAAGATTTGAAAATGGAGAACATGAATATAGATTTAGAGACTGGGAATCATTTTTTAAAAAGTCTAATTTTAACATCATTTATCAAGGTTTATTCCTAGAGGATCATCCAAGAAATGAAACCTACTTAAATGATTCCAATGTAAATCAAACTTTTGTCCCATATGAAATAGGATCATATGAGCGCAGGAAAATAATATATGTTCTCCAGTCAAAGTAAAAGAAAAAATGTTACTAAGACTAAAGACAAGGAAGAAATACACGTAGAAGAAGAAGCTGCCTCTTGCATGCATCATTTTACTAAAAATGCATTCCACAAAGTTTCTTCAATCATCAAGTAGTAAAGAAAAAATTTTGATTTGAGATGAGTCCATATAGCCAACACTTGACGACCGGCGCCCTTAGGAGTACATTTGTTCTATAGGCGTTTCCTCACACGCAGCTTGTCCTAGCAAAAGAGTTCCTGCATTTACCAGTGAGCACTTGTGCTTTTATGTCGTGAATTAGAGAATCAATGGCTGCTGAATCTGACAGAGCATTACCAACCCCCACTGGATGGTTGATCCACCCTGAGAAAAAAAAGGTGTTGTTTTTTATTAGGGACTCAAAGTCCCTGACAAGAAAGCCAAAAGTTATTACTCAACTTTGGTATTCGACTAATGAAGGCATACCTACTCGAATTAAAAACACAAGAACAATCGAACTAGAAGATGCATTGGAGACTTGGAATGAGTTACTGAATAATGGTTGGGATCTGGTGGAGCATCAAATCAATAAAAATGCTGCCTAAACCTTTTCTTGCATCATTTCCAGAACACAAGCTTGAAGCTTCATGGAACCAACTGAAACTTACCAAATCATCCCATAGAGGAATAGAACAGAAGGTCGACACTCCTCAGAAAATCACGTCGCTATGAACGCAACTCGATGAGGGCATTTGCCGAAGATTTCTGGAAGATTAAGTTATATACCACTTTATAAATTAGTAAAAAGAAAGAAAAAGCAAGATTGTGCTTATAAATGATCAACAATTATATTAATGAAAGCAGAATTGAAAATCCAATAGGTACTAACAATTGAAAATCATGAAAGGTTTTGGAGAATCATCAAAAGCTAAAAAAGAAAG
>QCFZ01000009.1 GCA_003278255.1 Prochlorococcus sp. AG-363-O15 | reverse complement strand
ATTTTGGAATCTAACCTCTCCACCTTAAGCACCAATCCTTAGTCAACCAATTCCTCTCCCAGAAGCAGTTAGGGGAGATGCCTGGAGCTTGGCCTCCATACCTTTGGGCATGCTTAAAGATGCTAAAGAATGGCCAATGGAATTCAGTGGTTTGTTACCAGTAAAGATCAATGAAAACGAAAATATTCCAATTCCAGGACTCCGACTTTTCAGCAAAACTCGTGCACTTGCTCTTGCAGGTTGGCTTGGTGGAATGGAACCAGTCAAGCTAACAATTGAAGGTAATCAACTTCTACTCGAATCAGGACAAGAAGACCGTTGGCTAGTGACGGACTTAGATAAAAAAACAGCAAAAACTGCAAAAGAATCTTTATTAAATTCGCAAAAAAATGCCAATGGACTTCAATTTATTGCTGTCCAAACAGTTCCAAGTATAGAAAAATTTACAGGCTTTTGGATGTTGAGAGATCTAGTTGAGAAATAAATTATTTCTCTAAAAGTAAAAGATTTTACGCATTTCAAACATTGTCTTTTGAAAATAACTCCTGGTCCTGGATTAGCCTTGATGAAGGTAGTTATCTTCAATCAGATTTACTGAAAAGAGAAGGCTTCCAGCATGCATTTTTCAGCAAAGAATGGGAGGGCAAAGGTCCAAAGGAATTAACAACCCATCTAGATAAAAAAGCTAGTGTTCATCAATTAAATCAAGTACATAGCAATAAGATAATAGAAGCATCTGATAAAACTACTTTTTTTAAACCTAAAGCAGATGGTCTGATTAGTAATAAAGCTCAAGAGGGGATTTGGGTATGTAGTGCTGATTGCATACCACTTCTTATAGCAAATACAAAGAATGGAGATGTCGCTGCATGTCATGCAGGATGGAGAGGAGTTGCCGGAAGAATTGCTATTAAAGCGATACAAAGACTTGAGAAAAAGGGATCTCTTAGGAAGGATTTATTATTTTCACTTGGCCCTGCAATTAGCGGGAAAAATTATCAGGTTATGCTGGACACTGTAAATACAATATATTCAGGCATACAGTCCAAGGAGGTAAATTCAGAAATAACAAGTATGCATGTAAAAGAAATGATTAACCAAGGTTTCTTAAGTTATGACAAGAATCCCAATCGATTCTTACTTGACCTTAGATTAGCTACTGCAAAACAACTTCAACTCAATGAGATTAGTTCACATCAAATAAGCATATGCCCTCTTTGTACATATGACAAAAAAGATCTGTTCTTCTCTTGGCGTAGGGAACAAGTTAAGGCAATTCAATGGAGTGGAATAATTTCTAGATAAATTAATACTTACTAAGTATTTTAAGGGCCATTGCCTCTGCAGCTTTTATTCCATCAATGCCTGCAGAAAGAATGCCTCCCGCATAACCAGCACCTTCTCCTGCTGGAATTAACCCTTTGGTATTTATAGATTCTAAGGATTCATCTCTGGGCAACCTTATAGGCGACGAGGTTCGCGTCTCTACACCTATCAACAACGCATCAGGAATGTCAAAAGATTGGATCTTTTTAGAAAACTCTGGGATAGCTTCCTTTATAGCTTCAATCAAAGGTGCTGGGAGTGAGCGGTTAAGATTTGACAGAGTGATTCCAGGTAAATAAGAAGGTTGAACATTTCCTATTTTCATAGAAGTTTTATCATCCAAAAAATCTTGCAAGAGTTGGGCAGGAGCAAAATAATTATTACCAGCTAACTTAAATGCATTATGTTCAAGTTCACGCTGTAAAATAATGCCTGCTAGTGGGTCACCAGGCCAACGCTCATATTTCAAAAAATCTTCTCTAAGTAAGTTAACTACTAAAGCACTATTAGCATTTCTTTCATTTCGAGAATGCTGACTCATACCATTTGTCACCACACAACCTTCTTCTGAAGTTGCACCTACAACAAATCCACCAGGGCACATACAAAAGGAATAAACACATCTACCATTTTTAGAGTGATGTACCAATTTGTATTCCGCATGTCCTAACTTTGGATGTCCAGCCATGGATCCCCAACGATCGCGATCTATTAATACTTGTGGGTGTTCAATACGAAAACCAACTGAAAAAAGCTTTTGTTCAATACTTACGCCTACTTGTTCAAGCATCTCAAAACTATCTCGGGCGGAATGTCCTAAAGCAAGAATGAGATGTCTAGTAGAAATAACACTACCATCACCAAGTTTTATACCAACAACTTGTAGATTCTTGTCCTGATTATTATTAGTAGTTGATTCCTCAACAAGTAATTCCTCCATTTTATTTTGGAATCTAACCTCTCCACCTAAAGCCTCAATCCTTGATCTAAGTCCTCTTACAACAGTTGCAAGTTTAAAAGTACCTATGTGAGGTCTATACAAGGTCAAAATCTCTGGATTAGCACCACTAGCAACTAATTCATCAAGAACTTTTCGCCCATAATTTTCTGGATCACTTATTTGGCTATAAAGTTTTCCATCAGAAAAGGTACCGGCTCCTCCCTCTCCAAACTGAACATTTGAATACGAATTAAAGGGTATGTTTTTTTTCCAAAAGCCAAAAGTCTGTTTTGTTCGTTCTTTTATTGATTCGCCACGCTCGAGCAATAAAGGTTTAAAACCCATTTGAGCCAAAAGCAATGCAGAGAAATAACCACATGGTCCCGCACCAATAATTACAGGTCTATCTTCTTTCTTTCTAGGGAAACCCTTTGGAGCTTTAATACTATTCTGATAACAATTATCTGGTGATTTTCTAATCTTATGATCTCTTTGAAACTTCTTTAAAAGAGCATTTTCTCTGTCTACACAAACATCGAGGCTATAAATAAGACTGATGCGTTCAGAGCATCTTGCATCTATACTCTTCTTTACTAACTTGTAACTTATAAGTCTAGAGGCTTCTATTTTCAATCTTTTTATAAGTGCTATTTCCAAATCCTCTAGTGAATGATCAAGAGGAAGCTTAAGTTCAGTCAATCTCAACACAAAGAACCTCGAAAAATAGGATAGAAGCTGACATAACACAATCAATTTAAATATAAACCAGTTTCATTACAATATATATGTTGATTATTTCTTAATTGTTATAATTAGCCCTCACAGGAGAAGGTAGCCAAACCAACTTTAGCCATTGATAGACTTAAATCTTGATCACTATCAATTGAGATAACTCTTGCCACCAAAACTCCATCATTAGATCCTTGGGGGCGTAAATTGACTCTACTTCCTCTTTTTAATTCAGATTTGAGCCAATTTCTAGCATCCTCTTCTTTCTCAGGATTAATATCTAAACAAGCAAGTTGAACTGAATAGCTACGATTATGATCACCTATTTTTAGCAATCTTGAACTTTGAACCTGAAGCAATTCAGCAGCAAAGAGCTTCACAGGAACTGCAAGGAAAGCAATGAGAATAAAAACAAATAACAGCTTTTGATTAAACATTTAGATAGTAGGTAATCCAACCATCTCTGCATTACTTTTACCAGGAGGTACCATTGGATAACAATTTTCTCCTCTTCGTACATGAACATCTATAAACATTGGACCTGGGGTTTTTAAAGCAATTTCGATCTCTTTTTTTAAATCTTTTCGATGTTTAATCAATACTCCTCCAACTCCAAATGCTTTGGCCAAATTCATAAAATCTGGCATACCAGGAAGCATATTTGAAGCCGAATAACGTTCTTCATAAAAACTTTCCTGCCATTGACGTACCATACCTTGCCATTGATTATTAACAACAATCACCTTTATTGGCAATTTATATTGAGAGATGGTCCCAAGCTCTTGAATATTCATAAGAACACTTGCATCTCCTGCTACACAAACAACCTGAGCCTCTGGCAAAGCCACCTGAACACCTAAAGCAGCAGGCATTCCATAACCCATTGTCCCCAAACCGGCACTACTTATCCATTGTCTAGGTCCATTTCTTAAATATTGAGCTGCCCACATCTGATGCTGACCTACATCAGTAGTTATATATGCCTTAGGGGCTAAGTCTCTTATTGCCAATAAAACTTCTTGAGGATAAATCTCACCCTCATAAGAAGGAGTCATCAACGGATAATTATTCTTCCACTTTTGGATTTGTTGTAACCAAGATGAAGTCTTTGGTTCGATTTTCTTTTTTTTGCTCAATTCAAGAAGCATCTCCAGACTTCTTCCTACATCGCCTAAAACAGCAACATCTGCTCTCCGGTTTTTGCTGATCTCAGCAGGATCTATTTCAAAATGAATAACCTGAGCATGAGGAGCAAAAGTATCTAATTTGCCAGTAACTCTGTCATCAAAGCGAGCTCCAACAGCAATCAATAGATCACACTCTGTTACTGCAAAATTCGCATAAGCAGTGCCATGCATACCTAGCATTCCAACTGAGAGAGAATCCTTTTCGTCAAACGCACCTTTACCCATTAAGGTTGTAGTAACTGGGATTTTGTGGAGATTTACTAAATACGCAAGACTTTCATGAGCTCCAGCAGAGATAACACCTCCACCTACATAAAAAAGAGGTCTTTGGGCCTGCTGAATAAGATCTAAAGACCTTGCAATAGATATTGGGTCTGGCGATGGAGGAAGACGAAATCCAGGAGGCAAAATACTTCCAGGAGCTACGGGCGAATACTCAAATAATTCTTGGCCAACATCTTTAGGAATATCTATAAGAACAGGACCAGGACGCCCAGAAGCAGCAATCAAGAAAGCCTGAGCAACAACTGCTGCTAAATCAGAAGGATCGCGAACAACCCAAGAGTGCTTAACAATTGGAAGCGTTATTCCAAAAATGTCAGTTTCTTGAAAAGCATCTGTGCCAATAGCAGAGCGAGGAACCTGTCCAGTAATTACAACCAAAGGGACTGAATCCATTTGTGCTGTAGCAATCCCCGTAACAAGATTGGTTGCTCCTGGTCCAGATGTACCAAAACAAACGCCTACTTTTCCAGTCGCTCTGGCATAACCATCAGCAGCATGAGTTCCTCCTTGTTCATGCCTTACAAGTATGTGCTTTAACCAACCTTGTTCTTCTGCCTTATGAACAGCATCATAAATAGGCAATATTGCCCCACCTGGATATCCAAAAATCGTATCTACACCATGACGGTGAAGAGCATCCATAAGGGCATCAGCCCCTGTCATCTTTTGATGAACCTGATGCTCTGAATCACCTAGGACAATAGGTGAAGATGTCAGGGTCACAGCTTCTTAAGAGAATGGTGATCCTTAACATTAGATGCAACCGCTCTATTTGCCCAATAAATATCAAAGATTAAACTTAAAATTTATCTTAAACAACACAAGGCAGCAAAAGCCAACAAAATCAATGTAAATTACAAGCAGAATCTTTCTCAAGTGATTAAGTCTTTTTACAATAAATAAACAAATCTATTCCTATCAAATTCAAATAAGACCTATAGAATGAAGAGGACCTCTCCCAGTTATAATTTCAAGTATAAATAATAAAAACACAATCATTGCGACTCTACCATTCCATACTTCAGAGCTATTATTCCATCCCCATTGCCACTTCTCTTGAGGGTAAAGTTTCACTCGAACAGGTAACTTAGCAGCTTCATCAAGACCAATTTCTGGCCCCTCTAAACAAGAAGCAACAAGATCGGCTAGGCCTTCAATAAACAAAGGATATGTATCTAAAGCTTGAACTCTACGGAAATTGATAATGCCAAACTTCCTAGAGAGTTCCCTATATTCAATGTCAATTTCTTGAAGAGTTTCAATATGCTCACTCACAAAACTTATAGGCACTACTACTAAGTCTTTTAATTTCGCTTCTCCTAATTTCTCTAAAACATCTTCTGTATAGGGTTGCAACCATTCCTCAGGACCAACACGACTTTGATAGGCAAGTGTATAAGGATTTTTATAACCCAATATCATTTCAAGTTCTTTCATTATTAAATCAGAACAATTTTCTATTTCTTTTTGATATGGGTCCCCGGCTTCTTCTACATAACTCTTAGGCACTCCATGTGCACTAAAAAATACATGTGCTGACTCTGATGGATTACATAATTTGATTTTTATAGAAATCAATTCAGCCATAGCCCTTACATATCCAGGATGGTCATACCAACTACGAATACAGCGAATTGGTAAGCGTTGAAAATCAGTATCAGATTTTCTTAATCGCTGCAATTCGCGAAAGCTTGAGCCACTAGTACTTATAGAGAAATGAGGATAAAGAGGTAAAACAACAACCTGACTGATTCCATCGGCTTTTATGTCAGCTACTGCTGATTCAGTAAAAGGGTGCCAATAACGCATTGCGACATAACTAGTTGCATCTATTCCTCTCTGACGTAGTTGACTCTGCAATTCTCTTGCCTGCTGCTCAGTAATCCTGCGCAAAGGAGAACCTCCTCCAATAGAAAGATAAGCCTCTTGCGATTTATTACTCCTTAAAGTGCTTATAAGCCAAGCCAATGGTTTCTGAAGAATTGGATTGGGTAAACGAATAATCTCGGGATCAGAAAAAAGGTTGTATAAAAAAGGTCCAACATCCTCTATCCGCTCAGGTCCTCCAAGATTCATTAAGAGGACACCAACACGAGCCATGAAGAAAATTCCCTTTAAGACTTGAGCGTAGCCCCCATCAACGTCAAGGTGGTATCAGTTTTTAATAGAAATGGATCTCAGAAGCAAGCTGATCTCAATTAATCGAGACTTGGTCTCCAAAGGAATCACTTTGAGAATTGAACAGAGAGGGCAAAAATTAAACCTTAGAGGCCCGCTTCCATCTCAAAAAACAAATGGACTAATTGAAACACAAAGAATAAGTCTTAATCTGTCTGCAACCTTGTACGGTCTGAAAGAAGCACAAAAGATACTTCAACTTGTTGTATTACAGCTTCAACATCATCAATTTGATTGGAAGCATTGGAAAAAATACCGCATTCAAAATAAAAAGAAAAAATACAATTCTTTTACAATAGACGTTATCAAAGACTTTGAACAAGCATTTTTTAATGATCCAAATCGCCGAAAATCCTTATCTGGGACTCGCACAACTTGGAGTTCCGCTTATTTACCATATCTACGAAGATTAATTAAACAATCAGAATCACAAAAAGAAAAATTAAATAAAGATGTCTTCTGTAAAACACTAATGAGCTACACCGAAAATAGTAGAAGTCGTCAACAATGTGCGACTGCTCTTAATGCTTTTGCTCAGCACATAGATTTATCACTTCCAGATGACTGGCGATCCCAATCTAGTGGTTACGGCCTTCATAAAGCAAAGTTCCGTGATCTTCCAAGTGATGATCTCATAAAAGAGACCTGGTTAAAAATACCGAATCAAAGTTGGAGACTTGTTTTTGGACTAATGGCAACATTTGGTCTTAGAAATCACGAAGTTTTCTTTTGTGATTTCTCCTGTCTATCAAACAAGCAAGATCAGGTCATTAGAGTATTTCCTACTACAAAAACTGGAGAACATCAAAGCTGGCCATTTTATCCAGAGTGGATTGAACTGTTTGAATTAGCAAAACTTGCCAAAGAACCAAAGTCCCTTCCCTCAGTCAAAGTAGATCTAAATAAAACAACTTTGCAACAAGTAGGTCGGCGTGTAGCAGAACAGTTCCGTCGCTATAAATTACCAGTAACACCATATGATTTAAGACATGCCTGGGCTATCAGAACTATTCACATCGGTCTACCAGATACAGTTGCTGCTAGAATGATGGGACATTCAGTGGCAATACATACTCGCACTTATCATCACTGGATCACTCGAAGAGATCAACAAAAGGCAGTAGATGCAGCACTTTCAAAAAACTAGTAAATATAGAAAATACTAAGTTCTTTCTTTACATAATCTCTTCTCTTCTTTTCTCTTCACCATTTACAGATGACTATGAAAACAAATCAAAAACAAGAGGAAACAGAATTAAAAGGACTCGATATAAATGCTATTGAACTTGGCATTGGTGGCAATTTAGCTTCAGAAAAAGAAGAAGAAGCATATCGGCTAAGAATGAAAAAACGAATGGAGGTTCAGCAAAAAAGATTAGAAAAAAGAAACAAAGAAAAAGGACTAATTCTTGTTTTTACAGGACACGGAAAGGGAAAAACCACAGCCGCACTTGGAATAGCTTTACGAACACTTGGTCATGATCAATCTGTTGCAGTTATCCAATTCATCAAAGGTGGGTGGGAGCCCGGCGAAGTAAAAGCACTAAAAAGTTTTGGAAAATTATTGTCATGGCATTCTTTAGGAGAAGGCTTCACCTGGGAGACGCAAAATAGGCATCGCGATGAAGAACTAGTTTCTTTAGCTTGGCAAAAATCACTAGTATATCTTCGAAGTAAAGAATACAAACTTGTGATTCTCGACGAAATAAATATTGCTTTAAAACTCGGATATATCTCTATAGAAAATGTCCTAAAAGGAATTAAAGAGCGGCCACCTTTTACACATGTAGTCCTAACTGGAAGGAATGCCCCAGAGGAATTAATTGAAAATGCTGATCTTGTAACAGAAATGACTTTGATCCATCACCCTTTCAAAGAGCAAGGAGTGAAAGCTCAAGCTGGAATTGAGTTCTAAAGCTAAATTCCACAAAAATCCAAATCTTTGTTCAAAAGTTGAGTGGAAGCTATTGATACTGACTAACCACTTAGAAGTAAAGCCCTATGAACATCAGGCTCCTTCCAGCAATCAGTATTAGAACTAGCTTTGTGCAGCGCAGAAAGAGTGAGGTTAGCCAT
Organism: Prochlorococcus sp. AG-363-O15; assembly: GCA_003278255.1. GTDB lineage: Bacteria > Cyanobacteriota > Cyanobacteriia > PCC-6307 > Cyanobiaceae > AG-363-O15. The sequence continues at coordinate 27,220 of QCFZ01000009.1, read as the reverse complement.
TTGATTTATAAAAGCAATCGCAAAAAGCGTTAACCACAAAATTTATCTGGCCAAAGATCTGTCTGCTCAAGACTTGCTACTGTCGAAAGGATATGGACTCTTAATGGCCTACGCGCGAGCACTCCTAAAACTCAGTGGCGAGGCACTGATGGGTGAACAACCTTACGGGATCGATCCTGCAATCGTTCAATCCATTGCGGAAGATGTTTCTCAGGTGGTATCCAATGGGACCCAACTAGCGATTGTTGTAGGAGGTGGAAACATTTTTCGAGGTCTAAAAGGATCAGCGGCAGGAATGGACAGAGCAACAGCTGATTACGTGGGAATGCTTGCAACTGTTATGAATGCAATCACTCTGCAAGATGGATTGGAGCGTGCTGGAGTGCCAACTAGAGTTCAAACTGCTATAGAAATGAAAGAAGTAGCAGAACCATATATTCGAAGAAAAGCAATTCGTCATCTAGAAAAAGGGAGAGTAGTTGTATTTGGAGGAGGCTGTGGCAATCCTTTCTTCACTACAGACACAACTGCCGCACTTCGTGCAGCAGAAATAAATGCAAATGTAGTTTTTAAGGCTACAAAGGTTGATGGAGTCTATGATCGAGATCCAAAGCAATTCCCAGATGCTATCCGTTATAAAAATCTAACTTTTCAAGAGGTACTAAGTCGAGAAATAGGTGTAATGGATAGCACTGCAATTGCACTATGCAAAGACAACAATATCCCAATTGTAGTTTTTAACCTTTTTGAGCCTGGCAATATCAGCAAAGCAGTGGCTGGTGAAACAGTAGGTTCTCGAATCAGTAATACAAGTTGAATCTTTATAAATCTGATCTAATTTTTTTTATTCCATTAATGTAAGCCGATGTCGAATCTGGACCTTGAATCAAATATGCGCAAGTCAGTTGATGCAACCCAGCGCACCTTTAATACAATACGAACTGGTCGCGCAAACTCTTCTTTACTTGATCGTATAACTGTTGAGTACTATGGAGCAGAAACTCCCCTAAAAGCTCTAGCAACAATTTCAACACCAGATTCACAAACGATTGCTATTCAACCTTTCGATATAAGTTCATTAGCCCTAATTGAGAAAGCGATTAGTGTTAGTGATCTAGGGTTTACACCAAACAACGATGGAAAAATTATACGAGTAAATGTGCCACCGTTAACTGAAGAACGACGTAAGGAATTCTGTAAGCTTGCCTCAAAATATGCAGAAGAAGGAAAAATCTCTCTGAGGAATATTCGTCGTGATGCAATTGAAAAAATCAAGAAATTAGAAAAAGAAGCTGAAATTTCAGAAGATCAAAGCAGAGATCAACAAGATAATGTTCAAAAACTTACAGACAAATTTATTTCTCAAATTGAAAGTCATCTTTCCGAGAAAGAAGCCGACATTCTTAAGGTTTGAACTCTAAAGAAATAGTGATTATCGGGGCAGGAGCGGCTGGCTCAACTGCGGCATTCCATCTAGCAAAAACTGGTCATAAAGTCACCTTACTAGAAAAAAATTCTGCTCCCCAAGTCAAGCCTTGTGGAGGTGGAATGGCAGCAGCTGTTCAAGAATGGTTTCCATTTGATTTAAAACCAGCAGTTGAAGATGTTATTAGCAAAGTAGAATTTAGTTGGTGCTTAAAGGACCCAGTCATAGCAGCACTTCCAGGATCAGCTCCTTTTTGGATAGTAAAAAGGGAAAAACTCGATTCATTAATAATGGATCATGCAATTAATTTAGGTACTGATTTCATAAATGGATTTGAAGCTATCAATATTAACAGGCATAACTCAGTATGGGAAATAAAAGCATCTGATGGAAGAGAGTTGATTGCAAAAGCAGTTATCATTGCAGACGGTTCACAATCTATTTGGCCTAGTAAAATCGGTTTAGGGCCAAAAAATCAACATCATGCACAAACAATATCTGTAAGACTTAAGGGTAAAGGTAATCTCAAAGCTGGAACAGCAAGGTTTGAATTTGGGTTAGTGCACCATGGGTTTGCTTGGGCCTTTCCTTTAGCCAACGAAGTGAATATAGGTGTAGGAACTTTTATAGGAAACCATTCAATAGATAGCAAAGAGATTCTAAATAAACTATTACCTAATCTAGGTTTTAATCCAACAGATGGAGAAAGACGAGAAGCAAAATTAAGAGTTTGGAATGGTCATCACAAACTCCATGGTGAAGGCATACTTGTTATTGGAGATGCAGCATCTATTTGTGATCCATTCCTTGCCGAAGGGTTACGACCTGCATTAATGAGTGGTTACGAAGCCGCTAAAAGTCTTGACCATTGGATACGAGGAGAAACAATGAGTCTCGATATTTATACCCAATCAATGAAAGACAAATGGGGAGACTCGATGGCATGGGGAAGAAGAATTGCGCAAGTCTTCTATAGATTTCCAAAGGTTGGCTATCAATTAGGTATCAAAAGGCCAACAGCCCCACAACGAATTGCGCAAATACTTTCTGGTAAAATGGGCTACGGAGATATTGCTCAAAGAGTTATTAAAAGATTACTTCTCAAAAGTCAATAACAAAGAGTTTATTATTTTCTATTTCCAATTAAGCATTAAAGAATAAAATCAATGTTTATTACTCAAGCAAAATGACTCCAGCAAAAGCGACCGAAAAACGAAAAGCTTGGATTTGGTTTAAAGGTGGTCTCAATGGAGGTTCATGGGTAAGTGGGTTTCTTGCTAGTACCAGTAAAGAAGGAGGCTTTTTAATTGAACGCTCAGACTTCGTAAACTGCAGAGTTCCAGAATGGAGAATAAGTTTTGAAGAACCAAAAGATGAAACAAAAGGGCCTGAAATACCTTTAAATGGGATATGGAAATTCTAAAAGATAATCAAAATCAATAAATAAGGTCAACTACCTAAGAATTCATCAAGAATGGAATTTAGAATTCCTTATCCTTTCTATTTTTTAATCTTTTGTCTAAAGAAGCAATAATCCAAAGTAAAGAAACAGGTATTTCTTTGATAAGAAAAACTTTAATTAACTCATTTCTAGTAATTGAGTAGATTCAATTAATTTGATAGATCTAAGTATTGTTAGAAATAAGCTAGTGGCGCCTGAAGCAAATACGTAATTGGTTCCAACATCTCCAAGTCTTTTAATTACCACATTTATCTTTCCAGTTAAAAAGAATTTCTCCTTTAAAGGTAAAAGCATTGTACTAGCTTTTGCTGCAATGTGGAAGACTAAATTTTAACTACAAAAGCAATTACTTCTAATAGAGATAAAGACTAATAGGCTAAAGCATTCTCATTAACTAAAGACTAGTTCTTTAACTTAAAATATATACTATATAATCTTTCCAAGTAGAAACAATAAGTTAAAAACTACTTAAAGCCAATGCAGCACCCAACCCAGAACGAACATCATCTTGCAACAATCTTCCATCATGATCATGATCAAGAGCATCAAATACAGCGTCACTCCCCAACCACTCCTCTCTGGTTATACAACCATCTCCATCTAGATCATTTAGCATAAAAATCTCTTGAACAGCATGGCTAAATGCAGCTCCTCCTTCCAATACTGCAAGTCTATGTGCCAACTGAGCCTCTAAAGTTTCAATAGCCTTACTAAACCCCCTAATACCTTCGTCTAACTTTTCTCTTGCCATTCGATCAGTAGCCATTTCTGAATCAAATCTTTTTTTATCAACTTTTAAATCCTTAGAATCTATTGAAGAGTTATTTTTTACATCAAGCTTTCTAATTAATGGACCTTCAGTATTCCGAAGCTGCTCTAAAAGCTTAGGAGAAATGGTTAAAAGATCACAGCCAGCCAACTCAATGATTTCATCAATATTCCTAAAACTCGCTCCCATAACTTCAGTTTTATACCCATGAGACTTGAAATAGTTATATATCTTAGTAACAGAAATAACGCCAGGATCTTCAGGCCCAGGATATGAATCTATACCAGTATCTGCTTTATACCAATCAAGTATACGGCCAACGAATGGTGAGATCAGTTTTACATCTGCTTGTGCACAAGCAACCGCCTGAATAAAGCCAAAAAGTAATGTAAGGTTACAGTGAATACCTTCCTTTTCAAGCACTTCTGCAGCCTTAATGCCTTCCCATGTTGATGCAATTTTGATTAAAACTCGATCCTTTGAAATGCCAAGTTCATTGTAAAGAGAAATAAGTTTCCTAGCCTTCGCAATAGTGGCATCTGTATCAAAACTCAAACGCGCATCTACTTCAGTAGATACTCTTCCCGGGACAATTTTTAAGATTTCCTTACCAAAAATTACACAGATTTCATCTAATGCCTCCTCTACTACTTCCTCCACCGGGGAACCTATTCCGATCCTGACACGTGATGATTTAAGTGCCTCATCTATAAGGGTTTGATAAGTAGGTATTTGAGCTGCAGCCAATATCAGCGAGGGATTTGTAGTGGCATCCCTAGGGGTAAACCTCCTAATTGCATCAAGCTCTCCAGTGTCTGCAACAACAACAGTCATCGAAGAAAGCTGCTCAAGAAGGGTGACCATGAAAAAGCAAATCTGGCATGCGCTTGTAAGTTAGCGAGCTTTTTGCATATGACATCATTCAGATGAATCTCACAGCAAAACCTTTGCAACTTCTTAGCCTTTCGCTGGTAGTAATTTTGTCTGATTATTACTTGGAGGAATTTTTTCCAAAACAATCAAACCATCAATAATCTTCTTAGCAACTGGAACGGCGACTGTTGACCCATATGCATACTGGCCTTGTGGTTCATCAACAACAACTAAAACCACATATTGAGGGTTATCCACAGGAAGATTAGCAACAAAACTACAAACCTTGACTCCTGGCTTATATGAACCATTTACAACTTTTTGTGCTGTACCAGTTTTCCCTCCTATTCGATATCCAGGTGTCCTGACGCCTTTTCCACTACCACTTTCTACAACAGATTCCATCCAGTTAAGAACTGTTTTTGTTACTTCTGGACGTAATAAATACTTCTTTTCTACAGAAGAAGATAAAGAATTAGCATCTAGATGCAAACTTCTAGTGATGTGGGGGCTAACAAGATAACCACCATTAGCAATCAAAGCATGTAACTGAATAAGCTTTAAAGGTGTTAGAGAAAAGCCTTGCCCATAAGATGCAGTTGCAGGCTCAATATCCATTGAAATAAAGTTTTTCTTAGTCTTTAATTGGCCACCGATTGCACCTGGTAAATCAGTTATTGGCTTTACATCAAGACCAAGTTTCTTCAGCCAATCCCAATAATTAGATGGTTGCAATTTACTCATTATCTTTACCATGCCAACATTACTTGAGACTTGTAAAACCTTTGCAAAGTCAATAACTCCATTAGCTTTTTTATCATGGTTAAAAATTGACCAACCTCCTACAACTAAAGTACCTGTATCATTAATTTTTCCAGTAGGATGAATAACTCTTTCTTGCAAGGCCAATGCAAGATTAATAGGTTTAAATGTAGAACCAGGTTCAAACAAATCCTGAACAGACCATTCTCTAAACAATGATGGGGAATATTTCCAATATTTATTAGGATCATATGTAGGTGTAGATGCTAATACTAAAAGTTCTCCATTAATAACATCCATAACAATTGCCACACCTTTTTTTGCATTCCATTTCTGCACTTGATTTGCAAGTGCTTTCATTGCTAACTCTTGTAAACGTGCATCTAACGTTAAATTAAGCTTTAAATCATCTCCATAAAAAACTCCTGGAGATAAATCATCAGGAAGAGGTGTACCATCAGCTCCTCTGCGAAGGCTTCTTATCTGTTCTTTCCTCAGTAATCTTCTATTAAGGCTTTGCTCTAAACCTGCTTGAGGTATACGGTCCTGATTTAAAAAACCAACTACATTTGCAAATAATGAGCCTTGAGGGTAAACCCTTTGGGGGTAAGGTTCAATATCTAAACCACTCACACCAAGGTTCTTAATCTGTGATGCAATTTCAGAATTAATTCCTTCTGCAAGTTTTATTCCAGAAGTCCTATCTCCAATTCGACTAACCAATTCCCATTTAGATATATTTAATAATCCCGATAATTTGTGAGCAACATCAATAGGTTTTCTAACAAGAGATGGTGAATCTCCTGGGAAGTTAAAATATTTAGGATGAGCCCAAAGTCTATATTTTTCTTCATCTATAGCGACTAATCTTCCATTACGATCAACAATCGAACGTCTTCTTCCAAGTGGTTTAGTACGTTGAATCTGAAAAGAACGTGCTTTAGCTTCAAGCACAGGAGCTTCCAATACCTGTAACCAAATCATTCTGCCTACTAAACTAATTAAACCAAAACAAAGTATTGCAAAAACCAATTTAATTCGATTTGAAGGAACTGGCTCAAAAGGAACATCTTTTCTCCGTCGTCTATTTTCTAATCGATTAGAATGTATTTTATGATTCTTCATCAATAACCATGGTTACTTGGTTGCTGTACAAGCTCTGTAAATTTTGACCAATTTTTAAATGAATTCTGACTAGATTTAGCACTTGATTGAAATCTGTCTAAATAAAGAAGATTGGCAGCCTTTGTTGGAACCATTGATTTAGGCAATCCTGTTTCTTGTAATAAATGTCTTTCAATAATTGCCGTTGATTCAGTAAGACGATGAGATAAATCACGAGTACTTTCCAACTTATTAAAAGCAACAATCCAAAGATGTTGCCAATGCAAAGTAAAAGCCGACATCAAAGCTGTTGCCATCAATACTCCAACAAGTGCTCCATCAACAGCCTTATGAAAGCCTGCCACTAATGGTGCCTGACGAGCCACCTTCTTCGATGACAAGGAACCCTTTATCAAATGAAGTCTTTGAGAATAACCAGTTCTTTTCATCGCCCTTTGAGTCGGCACAGCGCGCAGTTTATTAACAGCACCCACCCAATCACTCCAGTTATTTATAAATTAAACCACTCTAACAAGACTCTTGCAAGTTCAAAGTTGAATTTCAAGGGAAGCAATTCAACTATCCACCCAGCAATAAAAGATTCACAAAGGTAACTCCATTCCACAAAGAGTGCATCAGCACACAGGGAAAAAGCCTTCCTGAACTAAGTCTTAATAAAGCAAGACCAAGACCTAATACCATCAAAGGGGGCAATTCTCCGACACTTAAATGAGCTAGTGCAAAGACTAGTGCACTAATTACTACTCCCCATGTAAGTCCAAATTCTCTAGCTAATACTGGTAAAAGTACACCTCTAAAAACCACCTCTTCAAAAAGTGGTGCAACAACAACGGTAGTAATAATAAGTAAAAATAATGCCATAGAGTTTTTACTCCCAAGCACTAACTCCAACAACGGATTACTGCCACCTTGATCACCTATTAGAGAATTCATTAACCAACCAGTGATAAGCACTAGTGGCATAACCATCAACCAACCTCTGAAAGCTTTTAAGAATGCCGAACCAACTGGAAACAAACCCCATTGCAACCAACCTTTTAGTGGAGTTTCCAAACTCTTTAAACTTTTCATTTGTTGATTTAAAATCACTAATGGAGGAACTGTCATCGACGTATACCCAAAAAATACTTTCAAGGCATCACTTACTGGACTTACTAGTCCATTTGTAAGGACACTACTTATTGGAACAACTATTGTTGGCAATAACACTTCTCCTAAAAAAACAAATCCTCCTGCAATAAGAAGTATCATATCAATTAAAGAAAGTGGTAAAGGTATCAATATTGGCCATGAAGTTGTTTTGCTTCGTAAAAATAACCAAATCTGACTTAGCAAAAGTCCAACCCCTAAAATAACAGCAAAGACTGGAAATATTTGGCTAATTATCAATCTATAAGCCATATTTTTAGAGACACTATCATCAATACATTCATTCTCATTACCACCGATAGCAAAGCAACTAACTTGATAAAGCAATGGATCATCCTTAACAGATTTAAGCTCACTAATGGTTTGTTTATTATTGCCTTTATTTAAAAGAGCTCTCCGTACAATTAAAAGAAGTTCTTCCTCTGGGACATTCTCCAAAAGAAGATCCCTATCAGAAGCTTTCGGCTCAAGAGCTGCTAGGACAAGTTTATTGCGATCCGTTATTTGATCTAATGGGCTCTCTCTAAGAGCCTTTCTGAGGTTTGATTCAGGATCTAGTCCAACTATCAGTGGCTTTATATCAAGAGGCATTACTGGATCAGCAAGTAATGCCATTTCTTGCTGATGTAAAGAAAGTGTTGGAGTTACTGAAGGTCGACTAAAGCTAGCCATAAGGCCTTGTGCCCAAACCAACACCATTAACAAAAGAGAAAGTCCTGCCAACAACACTTTCCAGGCTGGGTTGGCTTGTCTCATAAGGAATTCGCTCAAGGAATTGGTATCAGCAGAGAAGAGTCCTCCACTTTTTAGAAAGATTAAGTCGACCTATTCCCCATACGATGGCTTTCCAGAGACGATCTACCTGTGACTTTGCGCCTTTTACTTGTTCGCCATGGTCTAAGCAGCTTCAATCTCGAAAGGAGAATTCAAGGTCGTGATGATCTTTCCGAACTCACAGCTAAAGGCGAGGAACAAGCTAAACAAACTGGAAAAGCACTAGCCAACTTGCCTCTAGATGCGGTCTACAGCTCCCCTTTGAAACGAGCAGCATCGACAACAATTAACTTGTTATCGACTCGTGAGGAAGGAATAACTCCTGTTTTTGATAAAGCTCTTATGGAAGTAGATCTTGCTCCATGGAGTGGATTAACTCCTAAAGAAGTAGAAAATAAATTCCCTGATGCTTACCAAACTTGGCAAAGAAACCCTATTGAATTAATTCTTACTAAAAAAGATGGTACTCAGTATAGTCCAATAAAAGAATTAATCATCCAGACAAAATTCTTCCTAAACGATTTACTAAAACGGCATCCGATTCATCAAGATCAAACTGTTTTAGTAGTTGCCCATAATGCCATACTTCGTTGTCTTGTAATGGAATTAATTAATATGGAAAGCCACAACTTCCGGAAAATAAAATTAGACAATGCTTCAGTCTCAGTTTTTAATATCTTACCAAATAAAAACCAAAAGTTTTCAATTCAAATTGAATGCTTAAATAGCACAGCTCATTTAAATCCATCTTTACCTCCCCAAGGTGAACAAGCTCGACTGATACTTGTAAGGCATGGAGAAACTGATTGGAATAAACAAGGAAAATTTCAAGGACAGATTGACATTCCTCTTAATCAAAATGGAATTGCACAAGCAGAAGCAGCAAGACATTTCCTTAGCAAAGAAAATATAGATAAATGTTTCAGCAGCACTTTATCAAGACCAAAACAAACCGCAGAAATAATTATGAAATCACATCCTTCTGTAGATATTATTGAAAAAGAAAAGCTTTTAGAAATAAGTCACGGATCGTGGGAGGGAAAACTAGAAAAAGAAATCAAAGAAAATTGGCCAGATATGCTTGATTCATGGAAAAAAGCCCCAGCATCAGTTCATATGCCCATGGGTGAATCGATTCAAGAGGTATGGCATCGTTCAGTTAAATGCTGGGAAGAAATCTCTTTAAGCTTGGCTCCTAAAGAAACTGCACTTGTAGTTGCACACGATGCCGTTAATAAAACAATTCTTTGCAATCTGCTAGGTCTTAGTCCTGAAGATATTTGGATGGTAAAGCAAGGAAATGGTGGTGTAAGTGTTATTGACATATCTGTAGGCTCTAGTAAGCCTGATGTAGTTACATGTCTAAATCTCACTTCTCATCTTGGCGGGATTATTGATCGAACAGCGGCAGGAGCTCTTTAATTCATGAATAATCAATCAAAATTATTAGATCCTGTCAAAATTCTTTATGACTCAAAGCACTCTGTTGTCCAAGATGCTGCCTTAATAATTGACAATCATTTAATAGCTTTTGGAAATGAGGCACGAAAACAGGGAAAAGCAAAAGGAATTGCTAATGAATCTGCTGAGAACCAACTGCTAGCTCCATGCTTAGTAGACCCACATTCAGTTCTTGAAGCCCCCATTAATAGCAAAAATGAAAATCTTCAAAGTCTTAAAATTGCAGCAGCTAATGCAGGTTATGGTCAATTAGCCCTACTCCCAAGAAGCAATATATGGCGAGATCGCCCTGAACTTTTAAAAGGTTTTTCGAACCCTCAAACCGAAGTAGTTATTCATTTATGGGGTAGCTTTAGTAAATCTGGACAAAGAAAAGAGCTCGCACCACATGCTGATCTTTTAGAAAATGGTGCAATTGGTTTAGCAGAAGATGATCTAATGTTGCCTATTGATCTTTTAAAAAAAGGCCTAGTTCTAGGAGAAATAGGATCATTTCCTCTCTTAGTTGCACCAAGAGATGCTGATATTCAAGGCAATGGAATGGTTAGAGAAGGTGTAGAAGCACTCCGTGCAGGTTGGCCACCAGATCCGAGGGCTAGTGAAACATTTCCTCTTACTCAATTAATTGAACTTCATAGACAACATCCAAAATCGAACATTTGCCTAATGAATATTTCAACAGCTGATGGAATATCTATACTCCAAGCATCAAAAAATAAACCTTTGGCAACTGTATGCTGGTGGCATCTAGTGGCAGATGGAAGCTTACTAAGTCCAATAGATTTAGGATGGAGAATAACACCTTCAATAGGAACTAATGAAGACAGAAAGTCTCTTATTAAAGGACTATTAAAGGGTATTTTAACTGCTGTAGCAGTTAACAGTATTCCTCTAGATAAAGAAGAAATACTTCTTCCCCCAGATCAAAGGCAACCTGGACTTTGTGGATATCAATTAGTACTTCCTGCGCTATGGCAAGAACTTATTGTTAAAGAAGGGTGGAGCATTGAAGAACTCTGGAAAGTATTAAGTTTTGGTCCATCTAGAATGATCAATACACAAGAAGAGTCTTTGGAAATAGGAAGTCGTCGATGGCTACTATTTGATCCCCAAAAAACCTGGGAACAAAGTCTCAACAACAAAGGGATCTCCCTTGGTGCCAATCAACCATGGGAAGGGAAAGAATTAACAGGTAAAATAATAAGTTGTGGCCTTATAGATGCAAAGCCCCTAAGCGATTGATTGGCCAGAACCTCCAAATAGCTCTGCCTAGAATTTCTCCTTCTGGAAGAAACGGTCCTCCCGGCCAAAAACGACTATCCCAACTATTACTTCTATTATCTCCAAGAACTAAGACATGCTTATCAGGAACAGTAGTTTTAAGTTCTAAACAATCACTCTTTCCATTTTGCCCCAAAGAGCAATACTGCTTTACATAAGATTCTTTCAATGGTTTATTATTAACAATTACTTTGCCTGTTTGGGTTACATGGATTGTATCTCCTGATATAGCAACTACTCTTTTTATATATGCATCACATGCTGGATTAGACAATCCTGGAATTATATTTATTATAGGAATATTCAAAAAAGCACACTGAAAAGAACCAGAGCTTCGCTTTGAATTTAAAATAGTATCAAAAGCAAAAGGTGAGTTAAAGACAACTATCTCACCTCTAGATGGTGATCTATAACGATAACTAAGTTTTTCAATCAAAAGTCGATCATGTACCTTTAGTCCGGGGAGCATTGAACCAGAAGGAATGTATCTTGCCTCTGCAATGTAATGACGAATACCAATGTAAAGAGATAGGGTCATTAATATTGGCCCCCAGAAATCCCAAAAAGGATGTTCTATAGAGCTCAATGATGGGACTTTTCCCCCAGTTTTATTTCTTAGATGAGAATCATTCTTATGAGCTTTGGTCAAGAGGATTTTATTTGAATTCAATACCTAACGATAGACACTATCAAATTGCTTTACCGTAAGTGGAGAGAAATGGAATTATGGTTCGTCCTCGCTGGCAAGTTCTAAAGCAGAGCCCAGAACGCATATGTTGGCATAGGTGGAATCAGGTTTTGGCTCTTTGTGCAACTGCAAATTTGATATGGATCATATTTGACGTAACTTATATCCCTCTTAGAAATTTTTGGATCAACCGTACAATTGATATCGTTCTGTTAAATAAAGCCAATATTTCACTAAAAATTATCCCTAATATTACACCCTTTTACGATCCAATTAAGGGTATACAAGATCATAGTGAAACTAAATCAACCTTAGAAAATTTTACAAAGCTTGACCAAGTCCTTCTCTCAAAAAATCGCAATCCATATGAATTAAACAAGTTAATAAAAAAACAACGAGAACTTACTAGAGAGCTTTTTGAGAGTTATTACTATATTGGGTTAAGAAATGTTAATGCACTAGACAAATTACAATCTAAATTTAAAAGCAAAACAACTATATCGTCTTACAAAGAAGCAGCTTCTTATATTCTTAGCAAAGAATATCTAGATACAGTTGTTTGGAATGAAGAAAGAAAGTTCTGGAATGAAGAGATTATTCCACTTATTAAAACAAACTATTCTAGAACTACTGACAGACATGGTAATCCAATCAACCAAGCCTGGCGAATAGATATACCATTCCAAATACTCTTCATTCTTGATATTCTTATAAAAACAGTACGTTTCAAAAGACGATTTCCAGCTATAAGTTGGCGTGACGCCCTTTTGAGAAGATGGATAGACCTTCCTTTGATACTTCCCTTCTGGAGACTAACCAGAATAATGCCAATAACAGAACGTCTATATAATTCTAATCTGATACAGATAGAACCCATTAGAGCAGTAATTAGTCAAGGCATAGTTGCACTACTTGCTATAGAGATTTTCGAAGTTTTTACATTGAGAATTGTAGATTCATTGCAAAATTTAATTCGTTCGTCGCACATTCCTCAACGAATCCGCAGTCTATGCAGTCATCAAAGAGTTAATAAGAACAATAAAAATGAAATCAACAAATTCATAGGACTGTGGCTTCCTCTTCTTCTAAATAAGATCGGACCAAATATGCGGCCACAATTAATTGCACTCTTTGATCATGCACTTCAACGCAGTCTAGAGAGATCAACTATGCCTAACCCAATAAGAAATCTTGCTATATTTGAGAAAGCCGAATCAGTAATAAGCTATCAACTAGCATCAGGGATGGTAGATGCATTACTTGATCTTTCTAAAAGTGCAGGTGACCAACTTGGTCAAAAAGACTTGTTATTGGAACAATTGAGTTTAAATGCTATAGATCGTTTTTGGGAAGAACTTGCTTGTACTTTAGACAAAGACGATGTCCTCAAAGAAAGTCAACAGCTACTTCTCACCTTTCTTGAGGAATTAAAACGCTTAAGCTTTAATCAATTAAAGAATCAAGGCACCTTAGATGATTTAATAACTGAACTTGACGGATTGAATTTTAGTTCAACAAAACCTCAGCCCAATAAACAAGTTTAAATCCAACCAGTATCTGACCTCGCCCTGTAATCAACAAAGGTCTCTTAATGAGCTTCCCATCACTAACAAGAGCATCTAGTACTTGTTCCTCTGACATAGACTTAACTGCTGAAGATCCAATCGCACGGTAACTTTTCCCACTTGTATTAAAAAGATATTTGCGATCACCCAGCTGAACAATTGCTTCACTTAATAATTCTCTAGGCGGAGGATTTTTAACAATATCAACTATTTCATGCTGCAAATTGTGATCGCGCAGCCAAGCAATAGCCTTCCTGCAAGTTGAACAAGCAGAATAACTATAAAGTCGAAGTTCAGAATCCATTCTTAGCAATATAAAGAATCAAGAGAGAAATCAAAAAGCTAGGTAAGTATAATTTGTATTTTTAAACACTAGCATTTAGAAGCATGAATACACTTTTCCAACAATTTATTGACTACATCACAATCTCGCCAACCATCAATAACAATAACCCTACCTTCAAGACTTTTGTAAGTTCGAAAAAATTCAGCTACATCTTCTAATTGAATAGGAGCTATTTGTTTAATACTAGTAATTGAACGCTGACGAGGATCAGCAATAGGAACACATAAAAGTTTTCCGTCATAAGCTCCTGAATCATGCATATCCAAGACTCCAATAGGTCTAGCTTTAATAAGACAACCCGCAAACGTTGGCTCTTCCATAATCACCATTGCATCTAAAGGAGCTCCATCCTCGGCAAGAGTGTTAGGTATAAATCCGTAATCAAAGGGATAACGCACAGAAGAATGTAGAACCCTATCCAAAGCCATCACTCCAGCTTCAGCTGAATACTCATACTTATTCCTACTACCTGCAGGTATTTCAACTACCAGATTGACCAACCCTGGTGAAGGAGATGGGGAGAGATGACTTAGATCCATTACCTAGGGCAGTTGGGACTACGCTTTCTTGTCTTATTGGCCTTTCTGTAAGTACAGCCACAAAGGGAACGCCAATAGCCACAATAGCGATGGTCAAGCCGAATAAAGCAATATATGGGCCGCTCAAACTGTAAGGGTCTTCTTGCTCAGCTACTTGACTTTCTTCCTTTCTAACTTGAAGGGAAGAAACCTCAACCTGAGGGCTAATAGAGGCAACTGTGACTGATTCGCGATCCATGCAAAGGAACTTAACAACAACCCAAACAAAAGTTCTTATTTTGACCCTTGTGAGGACTAGTAAAAGGAAGTAGGTTCAATTTCTAGCTATACATCACTATAACTTTGTCATTAACAGTATAACAAAAACTAAGCAGCTGGACGATCCATACGATCACGATGCACATAAAGCTCAGATGGAGCCCCTTTAAAGCCTTCTATATGTGACCTAATAAGACGAAGTTCATCAAGAATCGAGCTCAAGACTTCCTGTGTGGCAGTGGAAGGTGAATTCAAAACCTCAACTGTTACTTCTTTAATACGCAGAACATCCTTAGCAAAACGGGCTACTTCATTGGGATGAAACAAAAGAGGATCTTTCTGATCACTTCTATATTCTGGATTTAATTTTCTTGGATTAAAAGGTGGATTTAAATTACGAGTATCTGTATTTGTATATCTATAAACAGATGCTCTAGAGCGACTTAATGATTTCTGCACATCATCAATACCTACCAAGGACTCTGTCGTGGAAGACAATTCTTGAAAATCTTTAGGCAAACCAGAAACTGAAGAATCTGAAGGATTTGTACTCAACGACCCATTAAACATAATTTTTACTCGACTCAAATTCAACTTCGACAGAAATTAGCAGATGAGACTCATTTCTAGGAAATCGATTCTTTGAAGAATGACAGTTTCATTATCGGCCTTTTTTATGACAGATGTTATCTTCCGATCTGTTTCGTTTTTAGATCCATGCGCGTCTCCCGCCTAATGCTGGTGACGCTGCGGGATATCCCCGCTGACGCTGAAATCACCTCTCACCAACTACTTTTAAGAGGCGGTTTTATCCGTCGGGTGACTTCTGGCATATATGCCTATATGCCTTTGATGTGGAAAGTACTCAAAAAAATCACTGCAATAGTCCAACAAGAAATGGACTCGGCTGGATCTTTACAAACACTTCTGCCTCAACTTCATCCAGCTGAACTATGGGAAAAAAGTGGCCGCTGGCAAGGATATACAGCAGGAGAAGGGATAATGTTCCATCTAAAAGATCGGCAAGGAAGAGAACTTGGCCTTGGTCCTACTCATGAAGAAATAATTACTAATTTAGCGGGAGAAATACTACATTCATATAAACAGCTTCCGGTATGTCTTTACCAAATACAAACAAAGTTTAGAGACGAAATACGGCCTAGATTTGGGTTAATGCGAAGCAGAGAGTTCATAATGAAAGATGCATATTCTTTCCATTCAAATGAATCAGATTTAAAGTCAACATATCAAAGAATGGATAATGCATATAAAACTATATTTTCCCGTTGTGGAATAGACACTGTCGCAGTTGATGCTGATAGTGGAGCTATTGGAGGAGCCGCATCACAGGAGTTCATGGTAACTGCGGAAGCTGGAGAAGACCTCATTCTTATTTCTCCAGATGGTAGTTATGCAGCCAACCAAGAAAAGGCAGTTTCTATTCCATCACCACATGAACCTCTACCAGAAGGAGATCCAATAGAATTCAACACTCAAAATCAAGGCTCTATAGAGTCTCTTTGCTTAGAGAATGAATTATTACCATCACAAATAATAAAAGTTATTTTGATGATAGTTCAAATAGAAAATGGAGAAATCCAGCCTCTTATTTTAAGTCTTAGAGGTGACCAAGATCTTAATGAAATAAAACTTGCAAATGTACTTTCATCTCTTTTAAAGAAAGATGTACTCGATATCCAACCTATAACTTCAGAAAAATTAAAATCAGAAGGACTCCAAGAATGGCCTTTTGGATCAATTGGACCTGATCTTAATGACAACTTACTTGAAAAGGCTAAAAGTTGGAACAAACAATTTTTACGGTTGGCCGATCATACCGCTGCATCACTAGAATATTTTGTATGTGGTGCAAACAAAAAAAATAGTCATAGAAATTTTGTCAATTGGAAATTAATAGGAGGAATTCCTTTAACATTTGACATAAGACAAGCAAAAGAAGGAGAGGCATCAATAACTGACAAAAGTCAAAAATTAAAGTCTTGTAGAGGGATTGAGATAGGACATATTTTTCAGCTAGGAACAAAATATTCAGAATCACTAGATGCAAATTTCACCAATGAATCTGGCAAACAAGAGCCCTTTTGGATGGGGTGCTATGGAATAGGAATTTCTCGCCTTGCTCAAGCCGCAGTCGAACAAAATCATGACAATGCGGGCATATGCTGGCCAATCTCAATTGCTCCCTTTGAAGTAATTATTGTAATTGCGAATATGCAAGTAAAAGAACAAAAAGACCTAGGGGAAAAACTCTACTTAAAATTAAAGCAAGCGAATGTTGATGTTCTTCTTGATGACAGAGAAGAGCGGGCAGGCGTAAAGTTCAAAGACGCTGACTTGATTGGCATCCCTTGGAGAGTAGTAGTCGGAAGAGATGCGACCTCTGGAAAAGTCGAGCTAATTAAAAGGAACAAGCGAGAGACTGAATTATTGAATATTGAGACTGCAATAAGAAAACTAAAGTCAGAGATAATGACAAATGATGGCTAATTGGTTTGATTAGCCATCTAAAGTCATAGAAATTGCTTTTAAAAAATGACTTATGCCTTTCATCACCTGATCAAAAGGCTGATGGGGGCAACTTTGGCGCTCTGCTTAGGAATATGCCTAATGCTTGCTCCTTTTGGGAATAGCGCCCAAGCCCGTCGCACGTCAATGACAGGAGACTACGTAAATGACACAGTTTCAGTAGTACATACGCTCCAAGAGACAATTGCACTTCCTTATGAAGCAGAAGGCAGATCAGAAGCAGAAATCAAAGCAGTAGCTCTTATTACTGATTACATTTCTCGCTACAGAAATCGGTCCCAAGTCAATGAGAGCATGTCCTTTACAACTATGCAGACAGCACTTAACTCAATGGCAGGTCATTACAAAAACTACGCAAACCGTCCTCTATCAGATGATTTAAAGGGTCGTCTGAATAAAGAATTGAGCAAAGCCGAAAAGGTTGTACTCCGAGGAAATTAACTACTCTTTAATTCATTTCTTTGACTAAAGCAGAGAGATCTGCGAGGGTTGCTGATTGTGCAGTAGAGCGGCTTCGGGCCGCAGTTTCCTTGGCCAACGTTGTCGTCATAGGTGCTCAGTGGGGTGACGAAGGTAAAGGCAAAATCACAGATCTATTAAGTCGTTCAGCCGATATGGTTGTGCGGTATCAAGGCGGAGTAAATGCTGGACACACTATTGTTGTAGAAGACAAAGTACTCAAACTTCATCTAATACCTTCTGGAATCCTTTATCCAGAAACTATCTGTTTAATAGGTTCAGGAACGGTAATTGACCCAAAAGTCATGCTCCGTGAAATAGATATGCTTTTAGAGAATGACATTGATATTTCTGGGCTTCAACTTGCCTCAACAGCCCATGTCACTATGCCCTATCACCGCTTACTAGATGAAGCGATGGAGAAAAGAAGAGGAGCGCAAAAAATTGGAACCACAGGTCGTGGAATAGGCCCTACTTACGCAGATAAATCACAAAGAAATGGCATTCGCATAATTGATTTATTGGATGAACAAAGATTGCGCGAACGTTTAGCGAGACCTTTATCAGAAAAAAATGATCTTTTAAAGAAAATCTATGGAATAGAACCTCTTAATCCTGAAGATGTCATTCATGAATATCTTGGTTATGGCAACCGACTTTCAACCCATATCGTCGAATGTACAAGGGCTATACATCAAGCAGCACGAAATAAAAAAAACATCCTTTTTGAAGGAGCTCAGGGAACTTTATTAGATCTCGACCATGGGACCTATCCATATGTCACTTCGTCTAATCCAGTTTCAGGTGGAGCTTGTATTGGTGCAGGAGTAGGGCCCACTCTTATTGACCGAGTTATTGGTGTAGCAAAGGCTTATACAACTCGTGTTGGCGAAGGCCCATTCCCAACTGAACTTGAAGGAAGCATAAATGACCAACTTTGCGATAGAGGGGGTGAATTTGGAACTACCACTGGCAGAAGAAGACGTTGTGGATGGTTTGATGGAGTTATTGGAAAATATGCAGTTGAAGTCAATGGACTCGATTGTCTAGCTATCACCAAACTTGATGTACTAGACGAACTAGACAAAATACAAGTTTGTGTTGCATACAAACTAGATGGGAAAAGAATTGAGTATTTTCCAAGCAGTGCAGAAGATTTCGAACGATGTAATCCAATTTTTGAAACTCTCCCAGGCTGGCAAACTTCAACTTCTAATTGTCGACAATTAGAAGAACTTCCCTCTGCAGCTATGAATTATTTACGTTTTTTAGCAGATCTTATGGAAGTCCCTATAGCAATCGTTTCATTAGGAGCCAATCGTGATCAGACAATCGTGGTGGAAGATCCAATTCACGGCCCCAAAAGAGCTCTATTAAGTTCTTAATAGGCCAAGTCCTATTATCTCTCAAAATTAAACAATTAATTTCATGATTTTTTTTCCTAATCTTACCTATCTATGACAAATACTCAGGGTTTAAATGATTTCCATCTAGATCTAGTTGGCATTGGCAATGCAATAGTAGATGTAATAATAAAAACGAATGATCAGTTCCTAGAGTCTCACTCTTTAGAGAAAGGTAGCATGACACTTATAAATGAATTAGAAGCAAATAAACTTTATAATTCTATAGAAGCAAATCTAGAGACCTCTGGAGGGTCGGCAGCGAATACACTTGCTGGATTTGCACAACTTGGAGGAAAATCAGGCTTTATTGGAAGAGTTAATAATGACAAGCTTGGCAAAACATTTGGCAAAGATATATGTAAATCTGGAGCTATATTTAGCACACCTGCAACAACATTTGGCCCTCCTACTGCACGCTGCTTAATCTTCGTAACTCCTGATGCACAGAGAACAATGTGTACATTTTTAGGAGCATCTGTATTACTTGAGCCTGAAGACATAGATCTTTCACTTGTTACAAAAACAAAGGTCTTATATCTAGAAGGCTATTTATGGGACAACGTAGCAGCAAAAAGAGCTTTTATCGCTGGAGCAGAAGCCTGTAAGGGAAAAGGAGGAAAAATAGCATTAACATTGTCCGACTCATTTTGTGTTGATAGACATAGAGACAGCTTCCTAAGCTTAGTAGAGGAATATGTAGATATACTCTTCGCAAATGAGGCTGAAATCATATCTCTTTATCAAGTCTCTGATTTTGAATCAGCAGTAGATAAAGTAAAGGGAAGTTGTGGAATAGCAGCTCTAACTCTTGGCGAAAAAGGATCAGTTATCCTCACTAAGAAGCAAAGGTTTGATATAAGCTCCTATAAGTTTGGACCTGTTATAGATACCACTGGAGCAGGAGATCTCTATGCTTCCGGCTTTCTCTATGGCTATATAAGCAACCAGACTCTTTTAAGGTGTGGTCAAATAGGATCTATATGTGCGGGTCAAATTATCACTCAATTAGGTCCACGCTCCAAAATCCCTCTCAAAGAAGTTGTAAATAGAAACTTAGATACTACTATTACTTAAAAATCACAAAACAATTTCTTCTATCCATTTAATATATTCATCACTAGAAGAAACAGGCCAATAAATAATCTGGGGGACTTCATATGAATGAAGATCCTTTATTAAAGCCACTAGCTCTTGCAACTTAGCATTAGTAGTTTTCACCATAATTCTTACTTCCTTATTCTTCTCCAACTCTCCTTCCCACCAATAACATGAATGAATTTCATTAAAATGTATACATGCAGCAAGCTTTCTTTTTAATAGAGTATCAGACAAACTTTTTGCTGTCTCAAGGTCACTCTCTGTTGTTAAAACAACTACTACCTGTGAGCACATCTGATTTAAGTCCATTTAGTCTATTTTGTAAAAATAATTTTACACCAAACTATTAATTAAAATCCATGATCTTATTAAATAAATCGATGTAAGTGTTCACTGTATCTACTCCTTTACATGGTTCAGGTCTCGCGATCAAAAACAAATCAATATCATTCTCACGGCATACTAATTGCCAAGACTTTTCTGTTACTCCCCCAGACTGCCTACAAACAACAGCATCAATAGACCAATGTCTACATAATGCAGACTCTATTTCTCCTGAAGAATCATATTCAAAAGGTCTAACTACTGCCACATTCTTGGCTGGGAGCAATGCATTCAAAGCTTTTCTATAGCTATCAGAAGAAGGTAATACTCTCGCAAAAACGATTGCACCTTGCATATGAAGCAATTTAACGGCTTCAGAGAGTTGCCTAAACCCTATTGCTAAAAGAACATTTTTATCTTCAAAATTGTTATTAGAAAGATCAGTTAGATCAGAAAGAATCTTAGCTCCAAATACATTTTCTATTTCACGTTCAAAACGTATCAAAGGTTGCGAAAGCTCTCCACAAGCTATCTGAAGATCTGAGCTAATCACTTCTGCAAAAGGATGAGTAGCATCTATTACAAAGTCAAATGTCTTTTTTCGAGATATTGAATTATTAAGAATCTCTTTTATACCTTCAACCCCAGCAATTGGCCCAACCCAAAGAGCTTCTAAAGGAAAATCCAAGTAAGGCAATGATCCTTGAAAAGAAACTACACTCACGCTTACGCGCCAACCTTGATCAATTAAAGCCCTTGTCAAACATGGACCTTCGCCAGTCCCAGACAAAACCCAAAGGTGCCTATGGTCATTCTTACGTCTGTGCATCAGGATAGCGGTCTTAACTTTTTAGTGAAATGAATCACTGCTTACTTGAGGTCGAAGTTAAAAAGGGGCCCACACTTCGTTACACACAAGACAACAAGACCCCAATTGCAGAAATAGAAGTCCAGTTCGATGGACTTAGAGCAGACGATCCTCCTGGGGAACTTAAGGTTGTTGGCTGGGGGAACCTAGCTGAAGAGCTCCAAAATCGCATCCAAGTTGGTCAAAGGCTTGTTATAGAAGGTCGTCTGAGGATGACTACAGTTCCAAGACAAGATGGATCAAAAGAAAAAAGAGCAGAATTCACTCTCTCAAAGCTCCACCCTCTACTAGCCAGATCTATCAAACAGAACAATAAGGAGAATCCAGAATATTCAACTTCTCCACCACCTCCTGAAAAATCAAATTCGAATACAAAGGAATCTCAAAAACCTTTAATTTCAGATTCTGAGAATTTGAGTTGGAACAGTGCTCCGTTAGTCCCCGATACCGATGACATCCCATTCTGAATTACCTCAACCAAGCAATTCATTCTTCCAACCGTTCAGCTGCTTTGATTAAAAGCTGTCCCAACTCCCTCTCCAATGCCGCCAAATCAAGTCGGAGATCAGTCCAGTTACCAAGGTCAATCTGCTTCAACAACCAAGCCCTATCTTCCTCAAGCTGAGCTATCAGCTTTGAAAACTCAGCTGAATGAGTATCTCTTTTAGGTACAACCATAATTAAGTTTCCGTGCAACCCATCCTGAGACCTTGAGCACCAAAATGACACTATGAATGACCTATTTTCTCCAGGAAGCCTGATTACTGTTACAGGTGCAGTATTAACCGTTATAGGCGGTGTGGCTTATTTAACAGGTGCTGCAAACCTAAGCGTACCTACTCTTTTCTATGGATTTCCAATCTTTATCGCTGGACTTGCTTTAAAAACTTCTGAGCTACCACCTGCTTTAAGATTGACTCCCAAATCAGCATTTAAAGAAACACGCGAAAAAGGCCCTGAAGAACTAGCAAAACTCGTTGCTGATGTAACCCGTTGGCGATACGGACAAAAAGCACATCTCGAATCTTCTCTCGAGGTACTAAATCTCTGGGATGACGACAATCCACCTCAATTACTTGAAATTGAAGAAATGGAAATAAATGGCGAATATGGAATCCGTATGAGATTTGAACTTGCAGGAGTTCCTCTTAAAAAATGGGAAGATAAGCAAGAGAGACTTGGCCGATTCTTTGCCAAAGGATTAGAAGCCCAATTAATTTCTCCCAACCCAGAACAACTTGACTTAATGCTTCTACCAAAACAAAACCAAGAGAACACTACTGATCAGAATGAAACAAGCTAAACCTTTAAACGGAATTAATAACTCCTCTAAAAAACAATCAGCCAAAAATCATTCAGAAGACTACTCACTTAGAGTTTCTGTACTTAGTGAAGCCCTTCCATATATTCAAAGATTTGCAGGACGTCGAATTGTAATAAAATATGGTGGAGCTGCAATGGTTCATGAAAATCTCCAAGAAGCAGTTTTTAGAGATATAGCTCTTTTATCAAGCGTAGGTGTTCAACCAGTAGTTGTTCATGGTGGAGGACCAGAAATAAATCAATGGTTAGAACGACTCGGAATTACTTCAGAATTTCGTAATGGATTGAGAGTCACTGATTCAATGACAATGGATGTTGTTGAAATGGTCCTTGTTGGAAGAGTTAATAAGCAAATAGTTAAAGGGCTAAATAAAATCGGAGCCCTAGCAATAGGTCTAAGTGGAATAGATGGATCATTGATAGAAGCACGCCCATGGGGTGATGGAAGTCATGGACTAGTTGGAGATGTAGCAAGAATAAATTCTGATGTTTTAGAACCTCTTCTTGCTAAAGGCTATGTACCAATCATTTCAAGCGTTGCTTCTAGTCTTGAAGGAAATTCCTACAACATAAATGCCGACACTGTTGCTGGAGAGCTAGCAGCAGCATTGGGAGCCGAAAAATTAATTTTACTGACAGATACTCCTGGAATTCTAAAAGACAAGAGTAATACTTCATCATTAATTAGACAATTACGACTTTCAGAAGCACGAGAATTAATAGAAAAAGGAATCGTTGATGGTGGAATGACTCCTAAAACAGAATGCTGCATTCGCGCCTTAGCCCAAGGAGTATCTGCAGCACATATTGTTGATGGAAGAATACCACATTCTTTACTGTTAGAAGTTTTTACTAATGCAGGTATTGGAACGATGGTTATAGGACGTGGTTAAGTAATGTCCTTAGAGATGATTTCTGCAGAGGCTGCATTAGAGAGAGGAGATTACGGTCAATGCTTGGCTTTATTAAAAGAAATAGAAAAAAAATATCCAATAACAACTAAAGAAGGTTCTGAAATAAGAATGCTAATGGTAACAGCATTAATGGGCCAAGGAAATGATAAACAAGCACTATCACTTTGTCGTCTTCTAACGCACTGCAAAAATGATGACATACGAGAATCTGCAAAACAACTTCTATCAGTATTAGAAGCTCCTAGCCTTCCCAGACAATCGAATTGGTCTATAAAGTTACCCAGCATTGAAACAACTGTAATTTCAGGGAAACAAATTAATTTCGGTAGCAATAAAACATCTAAAAAACAGATTTCCAAGCATCCTCCTACTGGTCCAACGAAAGCTCTAGATATGGGCTTTTCGCTAATTGTTTTATCAATTCTTTTGCTATTAACACTTATATTAAGTGGCTGCATTCGCATCAATACAGAAGTAGAGATTGCTGGGCCTGATCTAATCAATATGAACTGGGAGATAGAAAGTAATACGAAGCAAATACTTCCTTGGCAAATTGATTTTGAAGACTCAATTAAAAACGAGATTACTAATATAAATTCAACAAGAGATTCAAAAGGAATGCAAAAATTAAAAACGAAATCACTAACTTCTAAAGAAGCCAATTTAGTTCTCAAACAAACCTTTAGGGTTGCAGCCGATTCCGCAGGGTTTGACATCAATTCACCAGAACTAATTCTCGAAGAAGAGAATTTTTTTATTTTCATTCAACAAAAACTTAAACTTTTTATTGATTTAAGGGATATCCCAAGAGTTCCTGGCATAGAAATGAATGTTATAGTTAAGTCTAACTCCAAAAGCAATAATACTCCTCTAATTAATCAATCATTAATCCAGGGAGAGCAAAATATCATAGAGCTTGAAACTTGGCGTTTGAACCCACTCGGCATAGGCCTTATATTAATATTAATACTTTTATTGATATCACAAATATTACAAACATTACGTCTCAAATTGGGGTTTGGATTCCCTGAATTACCACCCTAAATAAATCCCAAAAACTAATTTAAAGTTCTAGAGGGTCTGGATCAATCGATAAAGAAACACCTTTAGGCAAGCCAGACCAAAGACGAGAACCTTGAGGCAGTGGCAAATCACTTCCTTCAGGGCCATGCAAAAGTATTTGCCAACGGTTTCTACCAGCAACCCTTGAAATCATTGCTGGTGCAGGACCAATCAAACTCCAGCCAGTTGAATCACAAATTGTTCTTATCTCTTCAGCCACAGCAGCAGCAGCAGTAGCTGTAATTGAATTAGATACACCAGACAAACGTAATAGGCATGCTCTCCTAAAAGGCATCAAACCAGCCTCAAACCTAAGAATTGATTCTTTCTTCAAGAATTCTTCATAGCGTCCATCAACCAAATGAAGAATTACTGGATGTTCAGGTGAATAAGTTTGTACAAAGACTCTCCCTGGTAATTCTCCTCGCCCTGCACGACCAGCTAGTTGCATAAACAATTGAAGGGCCTGTTCACCAGCCTGTAAATCTGGTCTATGAAGCAATCCATCTGCTGCGAGCACAGCTGCAAGTGTCACTTTTGGCAAATCCATTCCTTTAGCAAGCATTTGCGTCCCAATGAGTACATCTGCTTCTCCAGCAGCAAATTGCTCCAAAATCCGACGATGTCCATCACGTCCCGCCGTTGTATCTCGATCAAAACGAAGCAACCTCAAATCCTTTAGCTCTGCAGACAAAATTTCCATCACTCGCTGAGTACCGGCACCAAAAGGTTTAAAAGCATTAGAACCACAACTTTTACAAGTTGATTGGATACTTTCACGATGATCACACCAGTGACAACGTAACCAAGAATCCCCTCTTGTACCCTTATGAACTGTTAGCGAAACATCGCAATTAGGACATTGGACTGTTTCACCACAACTTCTACAACTTAAAAAGCTTCTATAGCCTCTCCTTGGAACTAAAATAACTGCTTGTTCTCCTGCCTTAGGCAAGTCAGAAAGACGCTGCATTAAAGGCCTACTTATTAATTTTCTATGGCCTTCTATCAGTTCCTGGCGCATATCCACAACATGAACCAAAGGCAACGACTTTTGTGAGATTCTAGAAGTTAACCTGGCTAATTCGATTGTTCCATTAGGAACAAGGTCTTTCCAAGTTTTTAATGAAGGTGTAGCGCTTCCTAAAACAATCTTTGCCCCAGTTCTTTTCGCTCGTTCTAAAGCTAAATCACGAGCGTGATAACAGGGCATAGGTGACTGCTGTTTATAAGAACTATCATGTTCTTCATCAAGAACAATTAATCCTAAAGGCATTAAAGGAATAAATACAGCAGATCTTGTTCCCACAATTACTACTGGATTATTATTATTAAGTGCTTGTCTCCAAGTAAATACTCTTTCTCGTTCTGAACAGCCACTATGGTATTCCCAAACTCGATTTCCAAAGCGTTTTCTACATCTATCAACTAATTGAGGTATTAATCCAATTTCGGGAGCCAGAATTAAACAGTGTCTGCCTAATGCCAATTCCTTAGCTACTAATTGAAGATAAACTTCGGTTTTTCCTGACCCAGTTATACCCCATAATAACAAAGTACTTCCTAATGGTAGTCCTTCAAAAATACTAATCGCAGATTCTTGCTCAAGCGTAAGACTTTTTGGTTCTTCTATATTAATTACATTACAGTTATTCCGAGAGAAAGAGTTTATCTCCTCTGGCAAAGATCTTTTTTCACGATCAATAGCTCCAACTGACATTAATCTTTTAAGTACATGGTCTGAGAATCCATTTACAGACAGATCCTTCTGCCATGCTCCTCCTCCTTGGGCAACTAAATATTCAATTAATTGAATATTCTTTCCTGTAAGACTCTTATCAAGATTAGTATTTTCTCGAATAAAAACCCACCACAATTTTTTTGGATTTAAGCAACGAGACCGTCGTTGTCCAAGCCAGCCAGGCGGAAGAGCAGCTTTAAGCATTTTAAATGGACTTATATGACAACTAAAAGCTGCTGCCTCTATCCACTCGCGCCATTTAGGATCAACTGCCGCACGCTGCAATAAGGCTTCTACATCAGCCAAGTGACGCACTTTTTCATTAACAATTCGTTCGCGATCTTTTAAGAGTGAATGCTGGCGCCTACCGACCACAAGGCCATGCATCAAGCGACCTTTCAATCGCACTAAGACCAAATCACCAAGATCAACACCTAATTGCTGTTTATCCAAATACGTAAAAGTTCTCCCTTCCCTCCCGGCGTCAAGCCAGACATCAACCTCTACAGGACAATTCGATAAATCAGGACTTGCCGAGGTCACAAGTTTTTTTTAAACTTAGAATGTTGACAGCCAAAAGGCTGTTGTCGGGACAAGGCAAAGTTCCGTCCAGTGGGAAGACACGAAGCATGTACCAAATTTGGGCTCCCCAAAAAAAGGTCATCCGGTCTGAGAAAGCCCCTGACAAACTTGCAAAAGTCCACAAAGTGCTCCTTGTTATTTTCTAGTACCCCGTCAAATCACAGAGCTTATTAATCAGCTTTTAAAGATCATCCAAAAACAAATCAACTCATGATGATCTGACTCACAAGTTCGTTTAACTGAGATGCTGTGATCCATTGCTATTGAAAATATGCTTTCTGCATTGTTTTTATACGCCTTCACTTATTTCGTCGCCTAAATTCTGTTCGATTGTTCCGACATGAGTTCTGTTGCCACCAAAGCACCAACTACCAAAGCAGAGTCCAAAATAGTGGCTACTCCGCTTGTTGAGTCTGAA
>QCFZ01000008.1 GCA_003278255.1 Prochlorococcus sp. AG-363-O15 | reverse complement strand
GAATGGAGTGATTTCTAGTAAAGAGAATCAATCGCCAATCAAACTTTTAAAAAAGGTTCAGAAAATTCCTGCGATGGAGGGTTTGAATTTGGCAGAACAAGTAACTACTTCTCAGGCTTATAAATGGAACGATTCCTCATCTGTTGGTTTTGATCGACGAATTAAATTAAAGAAAGATTCTCCTTATAAAGTAATTGCAATTGATTTTGGCATTAAACGTTCAATTCTTGAGCGTTTGGTGTCACATGGTTGTGAGGTGGAGGTTTTGCCTGCGACAACAGATGTCTCTCAGGTCCTAAATATGCATCCAGAAGGTGTTTTCTTATCAAATGGCCCAGGGGACCCTGCCGCTGTATTGAAAGGAATTGAACTAGCAAAGAGTCTTTTAGAAAAAAAGAATCTCCCCTTATTCGGAATCTGTCTAGGACATCAAATTCTTGGTCTTGCTTTGGGCGGGAAAACTTTCAAGCTCCCTTATGGACATAGAGGATTGAATCATCCATGTGGAATTTCTGGAAGTATTGAAATAACAAGTCAGAATCATGGATTTGCTCTTGATCCTGAATCATTACCCCAATCAGCAGTTGAAATAACCCATTTTAATCTTAATGACAAAACTGTTGCAGGAATTTCTTTGCGCGATCGACCTGTTTTTGGAATTCAATATCACCCAGAGGCTAGTCCTGGCCCGCATGATGCCGATTATCACTTTTCTCGTTTTGTTCAACTCATGGCAGATCGTCGCTGAATCGTGGTTGAGTTTGTTCAGTATCACTACACTTCTTGCCAGAGGTCCTAGAGGCTAATCCCATAACTGAATTGCAGCGACTCACCGTTTCCTTAAGAGGTGGTTTTGAGAAACGTTCTAGTTCTCTTGTCTTTCATTTCACTGGACAGCTAGACGCCTACTCTGAAAAACAGTTCAATAATTACGTTGAGGATGTGCTTCAGGCTAATCCTTATCCAGTTGTTATTGATTTGAGTAATATTGATTTCATTGATTCGTCAGGCTTAGGCGCATTAGTTCAAATAGCCAAAAAGTGCAATAGAGCTAAACGTTCCTTTGTCGTTGTTGGAAATGCAAGGGTTGTTCAAACAATCAAGCTTGTTCGATTAGAAGATTTCCTTCACTTGGCTCCTGATTTGACTACTGCATTAACCAAATTGGCAGCTTGACTGATTGGATTCGTGCTCAGAAACCTTTTGGCAATCCTGAAGCCTTAGGGCCCTTGCAACTTGCTTGGTTGGGCGATGCTGTTTGGGAAATGCATCAAAGGCTTCGCCATTGCAATAGCCCAGGAAAATCTCGAGACTTGCATGTTGCTGTTGTTTCTGAAGTCAGGGCAGGAGCACAAGCAGAAGCTATTAAGTTTTTGGAACCACACCTTTCAGATTTTGAGAAGGATTTAGCAAGACGAGGTCGAAATAAAGCAGGTCGAGGACCACGAAAAGTGGATGCAGCTACTTATGGCAAGGCCACAGGATTTGAGACAATGATTGGCTGGCTCTTTTTGAAAAATCCATCGCGATTAGCGGAACTACTGGATCGATTGGAGGAGAGCGCAACTGATCTTCAATAGACCACTAATCGAATGAGCTCTCGTTTTGATAACCGTTCTAACAACTCCTTCCGTTCTGGTCGTTCCAGCAGTCGAAGGCAGGGAATTAACAGGTCTTCTGGTTCAAATGCTCGCCCTCTGGGCAATAGAGCAAGTCGAGAAGATAATCCTTATCGATCAAGAAGAGGTCCTGATGAATTAGAGGTTTATTCAAACTCTTCAAAAGATGAAAAAATCAACAGAAATAGAACTAATACTGATAGACGAATTGATGGTCTCACCAAACAGAGCAGCTCGTTTTCAACTCCTTCTTATAGAAAAAACAGACAAGATAGATTTTCAAGGGAAGAACCTGGCAATAATCGTATCTCGCGAAATGAACGTCGAGGCAGATTCAACCAGCAAAGAAATGAATTAAAAGCCTTAGATATTGATAGAGAGGTTTATAGCTCATCAAATAGCAAAGAATCATTTAGTGAATTCACCCCAAATGATCTTCTTTGGGGTAGACATGCCACTCAGGCTGCACTCGAAGCTGAAAGACCGATTCATCGTATTTGGTGCACTTCAGAAGTGAGAAGTACCTCTAGGTTTCTTCAATTATTAAAAGAGGCTAAATCCTCTGGTGTACTTGTTGAAGAAGTTTCTTGGGCTCGTCTTGGACAATTAACTCATGGAGCCGTTCATCAGGGAATAGCTCTGCAAATAGCTGCAGCTGAAACTCTTGATTTAGCAACCCTTGTTAAAGGATGTAAGGAACTTGATGAAAATCCATTATTAATCGCTCTTGATGGACTTACTGATCCGCAAAATCTAGGAGCGATAGTGCGATCTGCTGAAGCGTTGGGTGCGCATGGTTTAGTACTCCCTCAGAGACGTAGCGCTGGTTTAACAGGTTCTGTTGCCAAAGTCGCAGCAGGTGCATTGGAACATCTTCCAGTCGCGAGAGTTGTTAATCTGAATCGCTCGTTAGAAGAACTTAAAAAAACTGGATATAGGGTAATAGGACTTGCAGAAGAAGGAGATGTCACACTTGGAGAGTCTGATTTAAGTGGTCCTTTGGTTGTTGTTACTGGATCAGAAGATAAAGGTATTTCATTAGTTACAAGAAGACATTGTGATCAGCTTGTCAGAATTCCATTAAGAGGAGTGACTACAAGTCTTAATGCATCTGTGGCTACAGCTGTTCTTTTGTATGAAATTGCAAGGCGTGGATGGATGAAAGGATTGTCTGGACAGGCACCTTCTCCAAGAATGACTAGGGCTAGGTGTTCTTATGATTCAATGTCAAATAATGAAGCTATTTCACAAAAAGAATCTCAATAAATCTTGGCATGGAATTTTAAAAACGAGTTAATTGATCTTTTAAGAATGCTTTAGATTGTTAAATCATTTCGAGTAAAGCTTGTCTTGCAATTGTTAGACCAAAGAATAATTCGCCTTGTTCGAAAATTGGTAGCTTTATCAGGCATCCTTTTCTCTCAATCGTCAGGGATCCCAATCCTTAGGTAAGAAATTTAATAAGAGGAGTGCAAAATGGTGGTTACATGCTTAGTCCTAATGGGACCAATCAGGGCATTGCGCCGCTTTTGCAATAGTCTTGGCCTCGCCTGGTGGGCCAGAATCGAAACCAATGAACCTAACGTGACTTACTGGTTTGGACCTTTTATGACTCGGAGGAGTCTTAGGCTGAACCTATCCATATTTTTGAATGACCTTTCAATCGAAGGCAGTCAATCAATCGGTCACAGACTTATTCGTTGTCGACGTGGTGAGCCGCTTACTTTTTCTTCCTAATAACAACGGATTGCTGATAGCGTCGAAGTTGAATATTCCTCGAAATAAATGACAATCGCCGAATTGCGACGGCAGTTACAGCTTGGCGAATTATCGGCTAGAGAATTAGTTGATAATCAACTTTCTCGAATTGAAAAAGTTGATAGTGCAATAAATGCTTATTTGGAGGTGACTGTTGATAGGGCCAGGAAAGATGCTGAGCGGATAGATAAGTCTCTTGCCCTGGGCGAGTCACTCCCACCTCTTGCTGGAGTCCCAATAGCGATAAAAGACAACCTTTGTACTAAAGGCATAAGAACAACTTGTTCAAGTCGAATGCTTGAGCATTTTGTTCCTCCCTACGAGTCAACTGTTACAGAAAAGCTTTGGGAGTCAGGTGCTGTTCTAATTGGAAAAACTAATCTCGATGAATTTGCCATGGGCAGTTCCACCGAAACTTCTGCCTTTGGTGCCACATCCAATCCATGGGATATACAAACAGTTCCTGGGGGAAGTTCAGGTGGCAGTGCAGCAGCAGTTGCAGCAGGAGAATGTATGGCAGCTTTGGGTTCAGATACAGGTGGATCTATTAGACAGCCAGCTTCTTTTTGCGGAGTTGTTGGACTAAAACCAACTTATGGCCGAGTAAGTAGATGGGGGTTGGTTGCTTTTGCAAGTTCTCTTGATCAAGTTGGTCCTTTTACTAATACTGTTGCTGATGCCGCAGAGCTTTTACAGGTAATTGCAGGTCCAGATGATAAGGATTCAACTTGTTTAAAAACAGCAGTTCCTGATTATTCTGCTTCTCTTTTGAATCCGATAAAAGGCCTGAAAGTAGGACTTATTAGGGAATGTTTCGAACAAAAAGGACTTTCAGTAGAGGTGAAAAACTCAGTTTTAGCAGCAGCACAAAAGCTGGAATCTATGGGAGTGGAATTAGTCGAAGTTAGTTGCCCACGTTTTGAAGATGGTATTGCTACCTATTACGTAATTGCTCCTTCAGAAGCTTCTGCCAATTTAGCTAGATATGACGGGGTTAAATATGGTTATAGAGCAGAAAATGCTGACTCACTAGCTGCAATGACAGCAACTTCGCGTGCAGAGGGGTTTGGTAGTGAGGTTCAACGCCGAATTTTGATTGGGACTTATGCCTTATCTGCCGGTTATGTAGATGCCTATTACAAAAAGGCTCAACAAGTCAGAACACTTATTCGTGCTGATTTTGATAAAGCGTTTGGTCAGGTGGATGTTTTGATGACTCCTACTTGTCCAACTACAGCTTTTAAATCTGGAGCTCATATGAATGATCCTTTGTCTATGTATTTATCAGATTTATTGACGATCCCCGCCAATCTTGCGGGGTTGCCAGCAATAAGTCTTCCCTGTGGATTTGACAGTTCTTGTTTGCCAATAGGAATGCAATTCATTGGAAATGTATTGGAAGAATCACTTTTGCTACAGGTTGCTCATCAATATGAACAAATGGCTAATGTCATGTCTCTTAAGCCAAAATGCCAATACGTACCCTGACAAGAATCTGATCGTTCCGCTATATGTAGCGTTTAGTTTATATATGCATACCTTATCTTGCGCTTTCCCTTAGTGTTGGTGTATGGATTTTGTACCTCTGCACAATCACAGCGATTACAGCCTTCTGGATGGTGCCAGTCAGTTGCCAAAGATGGTTCAACGTGTCAAAGAGCTTGGTATGCCTGCATTGGCTCTTACTGACCATGGAGTCATGTATGGGGCGATCGAACTTCTAAAGCTTTGTAAGGCGGCTGACCTTAAGCCAATTATTGGCAATGAGATGTATGTGATAAATGGTTCTATTGATGATCCTCAGAAAAAAAAAGAACGTAGATATCATTTAGTCGTTCTAGCTAAAAATACTATTGGCTATAAAAATCTTGTCAAATTAACAACTATTAGTCATTTAAGAGGCATGAGAGGACGAGGGATTTTCTCTAGGCCATGTATCGATAAAGAACTGCTTAAGACTTATCGAGAAGGATTAATTGTTGCCACTGCATGTCTTGGGGGAGAAATTCCTCAGGCAATATTGCAAGGACGGTTAGATGTAGCAAGAAAAGTTGCTTCTTGGTATCAAGAGGTTTTTGGAGACAACTTCTATCTTGAAATTCAGGACCATGGATCACCTGAAGACCGTGTAGTTAACATTGAAATTGTCAGAATTGCCCAAGAACTTGGCATAGAACTGATTGCAACTAATGACGCTCATTATTTAACTAAAGATGATGTAGAAGCCCACGATGCATTGTTATGTGTACTCACGGGAAAATTAATTACTGATGAGAAGCGCCTTAGGTACACAGGAACAGAATATATTAAGTCTGCAGAGGAAATGAAAAGGCTTTTTGTGGATCATCTTCCGCAAAATATTATAGATAGTGCAATAGAGAACACAATTTCAGTTGCCAATAAAGTTGAAGAATACTCAATTCTAGGAAGTAATCAGATGCCTAGATTCCCTATTCCAGAAGGTCATAGCTCAGTAAGTTACCTAAAAGAAGTTTCAGAGCAAGGTTTGCTGGAAAAGTTTAATCTTAGTGATATTAATCAAATTGATCAAATTTATAAGCAACGTCTGGATTATGAAATAAGTGTAATGGATCAAATGGGTTTTCCAACTTATTTTCTCGTTGTCTGGGATTATATACGTTTTGCCCGAGAGAAAGGTATCCCAGTGGGCCCTGGAAGAGGTTCAGCCGCAGGTTCCCTAGTTGCATATGCATTATCTATTACAAATATTGATCCAGTGAGTAATGGACTTTTGTTTGAAAGATTTTTGAATCCCGAAAGAAAATCTATGCCTGATATTGATACAGATTTTTGTATTGAACGTAGAGGTGAGGTTATTGATTATGTGACTCAACGATACGGAGAAGAAAAAGTAGCTCAAATTATAACTTTTAACAGAATGACATCTAAAGCTGTTTTAAAAGATGTCGCTCGTGTATTGGATATTCCTTATGGTGAAGCAGATAGACTTGCTAAATTAATCCCAGTTGTTAGGGGGAAACCTGCAAAGCTTGCAGAAATGATTGGCAAAGAGTCTCCCAATTCTGATTTCCGAGATAAGTATCAGCAAGATTCTAAGGTCAAGAAATGGATTGATATGGCTATGAGAATAGAAGGCACTAATAAAACTTTTGGTGTACATGCTGCAGGAGTTGTCATTGCTGCCGACCCTCTTGATAATTTAGTCCCTTTGCAAAGAAATAATGATGGCCAGATTATTACTCAATATTTTATGGAAGATGTAGAATCAATGGGGCTATTAAAGATGGATTTTCTTGGTTTAAAGAATCTAACTATGATCGAAAAGACAGTTAAACTTGTAGAGAAAAGTATAGGCAAACGTATTGATCCAGATAAATTGCCTGAAGCTGATCCAGACACTTTTGCTTTATTGTCTCGAGGGGATCTTGAAGGTATTTTTCAGCTTGAATCCAGCGGTATGAGACAGATAGTTCGTGATTTGCGTCCATCATCATTGGAAGATATATCTTCTATTCTTGCTTTATATAGACCAGGCCCTTTAGATGCAGGATTGATTCCTAAATTTATTAATCGTAAGCATGGTAAAGAAAATATTGATTTTGCACATTCTTCTTTGGAGCCAATACTTAAAGAGACTTATGGCATCATGGTTTATCAAGAGCAGATAATGAAGATTGCACAGGATCTTGCAGGATATTCCCTTGGAGAAGCTGATTTATTACGTAGAGCAATGGGCAAGAAAAAAGTTTCCGAAATGCAGAAACATAGGAGCCTTTTTGTTAAGGGAGCTTTAGGCAAAGGTGTTACAGAGAAATTAGCTGATCAGTTGTTTGATCAGATGGTTTTATTTGCAGAATATTGTTTTAACAAGAGTCATTCAACAGCATATGGAGCAGTTACTTATCAAACTGCATATTTAAAAACTCATTATCCTGTTGCTTATATGGCTGCTTTGTTAACAGTTAATTCAGGAGTTAGCGATAAAGTTCAGCGTTATATATCTAATTGCAATTCAATGGGCATTGAAGTTATGCCTCCTGATGTAAATGCTTCTGGGATTGACTTCACCCCAGATGGAAATCGTATCCTTTTTGGCCTTTCGGCTGTAAGAAATCTTGGAGATGGAGCTATTAGGCATCTTATTAGAAGTAGAGAATCTGATGGACCATTCATTTCATTGGCTGATATTTGTGATCGTCTTCCTACAAATGTCCTTAATCGAAGATCAATTGAATCGCTTATTCATTGTGGGGCATTGGATGCGATGGATCCTAAAGCTAATCGTGCCCAATTAGCTTCTGATCTTGACTTAATTATCGAGTGGGCCTCTTCACGTGCTCGTGATCGAATAAGTGGTCAAGGGAATTTGTTTGATACTTTTTCTGAAGTTTCTGACGCAGCAGATTCTGGAGGAATTAATAATGCTCCTAGCTCAGCACCTGTTCCCGATTATCCACCGACAGAAAAATTGAGACTTGAAAAAGAACTCGTTGGTTTTTATTTGTCAGATCATCCATTAAAACAACTCTCATCAAAAACAAAGTTACTCTCACCTATTGGTTTGGTTAGTTTGGATGATCAATTAGATAAAGCGAAAGTAAGTGTTATCACTATGGTCTCAGAAATTCGTCAAGTCACGACTCGAAAGGGAGATCAAATGGCGATTCTTAGACTTGAAGACCTTACAGGATCATGTGAAGCAGTAGTTTTCCCTAAAAGTTATGCACGTCTTTCTGATTATTTGATGCTAGAAGCAAGACTTCTTGTTTGGGCTTCTGTTGATCGAAGAGATGATCGAGTTCAATTGATAGTTGACGATTGTAGAGCAATTGATGATTTGCGTTTGTTAATAGTTGATTTAATGTCAGATCAAGCTGGTGATATTGAGATTCAGCACAAATTAAGAGAGTGTTTGCAACAACATCGTCCTGCCAAAGATGAGTTTGGAGTGAAAGTTCCTGTTATTGCAACAGTCAGAGAAGGTTCTAGTGTGAGATATGTTCGATTAGGTCCTCAATTTTGTGTTCGAGATGTTAACGCAGCTCTAGGAACTCTGAAGAAAAAGTCTTTTAATGCAAGTGTTAGTGATGCTTTAGTAGCTTGAATTGAATATAGTTGACTAAGGAATCTTTATTCACTCTATTGTTCTTTTGTTTTGAATGCTGATCGCATTCTTTGAATATTTGGGCGGATGTTTTCTAAACCAAGAATGCTTCCATTTGATTGTTCCCAACTAGCGGAAAGTATTCCATAACTTAGTCCTACAAGCCCAGTTAAGAAACATGCTGCTGAACTAATTAATGTTATTCCAGGAGGTATATCTGCTATGCCTCGGCTTACTAATATATAGCTTCCTATAAATACTCCCATGCCTGTAATAGTAGGTATTCCTGTGGTCAATAATATTCTTCTAGCCATTCTGTTGGCAACTTCTTTCGGGATTCCTGAATCACGTTTTGGCTTAGTATTTTTAGAAGAGGCCTTTTTTGAATTCGTAAGTTTAGGAGCTTTAGAAGTCTTCTTTGTATCCCCTTCGTCAAAGCCTTTTAGTTCTGGGGAGTTGGCCATTAATTGTTTAGTAATTGATTTAGAGTAAATGCTAAATATGTATTAGCCTCTTATTCCTAGCTTGTTAATAAGGTCTGTATAGCGCTTTTCACTTTTACTTCTCACATAAGTTAGTAGACGTTTCCTTTGTCCAATCATTTTAAGAAGACCTTGACGGGAAGAGAAGTCGTGGCTGTTGTTTTGCAAATGACCACTCAGCTTGGTAATTCGCTCACTAAGCATTGCCACTTGAACCTCTACTGACCCTGTGTCTGTGCCATGTGTTTGATGAGAGTTGATTAGTTTTTGCTTTTCTTCGGTATTGAGCGACATGTTTCTGTTTTGGCGCATTTCTGTAATTAACTAATTTAACTCCTTGAGTACCCTTTTACGCAGCTTCTTGACTAAGCCAAATCAACATTGCTTTTAACCACTCATCGGTATTTCTTGATGAGGACTTGGTTTTGGGTTGATCTTGCTTTGCTACTGCATTTAAAGCGTTTTGTATTTCATGTTCTTCATATCCGAGAGCAGTGAGGGTGTTTTGTAATTCATTGAACTTTTCAAGCTCAAGGTGAAGAGATGGTTTACTTCCTTTCTCAACATGACTGATGTTGGGTTTGTCGGGATCAAACCTAGAAAGCTTGTTGCGCAATTCAACCACAAGCCTTTCAGCAGTTTTTTTACCGACCCCTTGTGCTTTTGAAAGTCTTTTGAGATCACCTTTTGTTATTGCATCAATTAATTCTTTTGTTTTAATTTCTTGTAAGAGGGCCATAGCCATTTGTGCTCCAATGCCATTTACAGCAATAAGAGATCTAAAAAGATCTCTTTGTTCTTTTTCAAGGAAGCCATACATGCTGTGGTCATCATCGCGTTGTATTTGATGGACCCAAAGAGTTAATTCGTCAAGATCGATGATTTCATTAAGAAGACGAGGTAATACTTGAATCTCATAGCCAAGACCACTGCATGCAATGACTACGCCTGTACGCAAACCCTGTTGCCATGTGTCTACTCTTTGGCCATGAATCCAACTAATCATTGATGTGCCTTTTTATCCATGCTGCCTGATTTGTCTAGTCCTAAACAAATGTCTTGGCTCAAGAGCTTTATTTCCTCTTTAGTGGTTATCTCGCTTTGCTTTTTAATTTTTGGATGTGTCAATTCTAAATCTCCATCCAAAGAGGTTTTGAAAGAAGCTCTTTTATTGCAGTTACAGCTTACCCAAGATTCGATAGATTCTTTGTTTAAATCAAAATCGTCGATATCTATCAAGGCGTTTCGACCTAGAGTTGAAAAAGAAGAGTTTATCCAACTTGGAGAGGAAAGCTTTCTTAGGGTATCTGGCTATTTCGACTGGATGTCACCTTCTGACAAAATAAGAAAAAATAGCCCTTTTGAACTTTTTCTCGAAAGAGGAAAGATGGGGCAAAGTTGGCGTTTAGCTAAGCCGGTAGAATCTTTAAATGGAGATTCTCAAGATTGGATTACTTATTCTATTCCATTATTAGATTAGCAAAGTATGTTTATTCATTAATTTAGTTAATTATTTATTTTATTTTTTAAAAGAAACTATTTATTTACAGCATTAGATTCTTTTCATGAATTTGTTGGTCTGTCAGCCTCCATCTACTTGACACCCAAGCATTGCTCCTCCAACAGCACCTGCTGGTATTGCCCACCAACGATCTTTTCCTCGTGATCCAGATGTCGCCAATCCAGCTCCAAGTAAGCCCCCTATTAAAGACCCTTGTGAGCAATCATTTGTGTCTAGATCTGGTTGTTGATTCATTGGTCTGCTGATAACAGACGCTGAAGGCTTTGTATCACATGGTACTTCTATTACCTCTGTCCAACTGTTTACAAAGCCAGGTGATTTTTTTGTGCCCGGAATGTATTCTTCTCGATATTCATTGCGTGTACAAGTCTGTGATTTGGAGTATCCAGGCTGATATTCTCCCGACAGAGAGGGAGTGGCAGAACCTAAAACAATAAGTGTGGCAAGAAATAACTTCATTGGGAGAGAATCTCTAGAGGGCGCTGGCTGATGTTGGTTATTCCGTAAGAGGAATGGTTCGGTCATTTATTACTTATTTTGACCCAGTTCCAGCCTTTAATGCAAGTAGGCTTTACAGGAATTCTTCTTAATGTATTAAATATCAGTTTCTCATTTGCTTCTTGGCCTTTTTGCTCATATTCTATTGTTTCTATTAGTTTTCTTAATGCTTGTCAATTTAGCAGTAAAAATCTGATTATCGCTTGTTAATAGAGCATTCTTATTTGTATTACTGGTTATTTTCTTATACACCTTATTTCTTGTAAGATTTAATCTGTCTTAGGTATTAAATCTGTTTTTAAATCGGTTTTTGAAGATAGACTAATAATTGTTGATCCAAGTATACACAATCCTCCAATTATTATCCCATTACTTATTGGCTCCGAAAATAAAAGTGCGCCCCAAATAGTTGCAAATAAGACCTGTGCATAACTAATCGATGTTGCGTGTGAAGCTGTAAGTAATGATAACCCTTTAGTTATATATACTTGACCCAGTTGAGTTAAGATTCCTACTCCTAATAACCATATCCATTCAATTCCAAGTGGCATTACCCCATTTGCTAGAACGAATGGAAGCGTTATAGGAATTGATACAAGAGGAAAGTAATGTACTATTACTAGTGGATGTTCATTGTTTGAAAGCTTCCTAACACATACGTATGCAAGAGCTGTAAGAATCGCTCCTATTAGGGCGATAATTATTGATACGGTTGGAACTTTATTTAGATAGGTTTCTGTTTCTACTGCTTTTACTACTAGGCTTATTCCAACCCAGCCTAAAAGTATTGCTAAAATAATCCTTGATCGAATTTTTTCTCCCAACAATACCCATGCTCCTATTGCTGTGAAAGTTGGGTATGTGTATTGAATTATTGTTGCTGAAGCTAGAGGTAGTGCTGCCAGAGCTTCAAATATGCAAAATAATGCTGCTGTTCCTATAAGTCCTCTTATTAAAAGCAATATTCTATTTTTACCCCAAGGCGAGATGCCTTCTTTTCTCAGCATAAACCTTGTTATTACAAGGCTTATAACCCCTCTTGTAAGGACGATCTCTGCCACTGGAATACGACTTGCAAGACTTTTCACACAAATAGTCATAAGACTGAATGCAAAAGCACTTGACAGCAAAAATCGACATCCCTTAGCTGTTTCCGAATTCCTTTCTAGCGAAAAGCTCCAATCCTTTTTCATCTCAAATCTTTTGCATCCTTTTCCACTGGCATTGAACTCCTTTGATAGGTGACGTTTTTTGGACTAGGAACAAACACATCTAGACCAATCTCTTTCATTCCCCCACAATGAGCGAATGCCAAGTCCTCGTTTACATCAACGCACCATTGAGGCCGTTAAAGAACGAGCTGACATCGTTGATGTTGTTGGTGAGCACGTTGTTCTAAATAAAAAAGGGAAAGAGTTTGTTGGTATCTGTCCTTTTCACGATGACAGTAATCCTTCAATGACTGTTTCCCCCGCAAAGCAGTTTTATTACTGCTTTGCGTGTGGAGCTGGCGGAAATTCCATTAAGTTTCTTATGGAGTTTCATCGCCAGAGTTTTGGAGATGTAGTTCTTGACCTGGCTCGTAAGTATCAACTTCCTGTTGAAACGGTTGAAGGACCTCAGCAGGATCGTCTTCGAGAACAATTGTCTCGTCGTGAGAAGCTTTATCGAGCACTTTCTCTTGCTACAAATTGGTTTCGAAATAAATTGCTTAGCACTGAAGGTAATGTTGCTTTTGAATATTTAACTAATACCCGTGGTTTTAGTAAGGACACATTAGATCAATTTGAGTTGGGATATGCACCTGACAAGTGGGATGGATTATTTACCTATCTTTCTCAGGTTGAAGGCTTCCCTCCTGACTTGATTGAGGCGGCAGGATTAGTTGCTGCTCGTAAGGGAGGAAATGGTTTTTATGATCGATTTCGACATCGGGTTATAGTCCCAATTCGTGATCGTCAGGGCAGAGTTATTGGTTTTGGAGGACGTAGTCTCGATAATTCAGAGCCTAAATATTTGAATTCTCCCGAGACAGAGGTTTTTGAAAAAGGTAAAAATCTTTTTGGTCTTGATAAAGCTGCCTTGTCTATTCATAAGGTTGATACTGCGATAGTTGTAGAAGGTTATTTTGACGTTATTTCTTTGCATGCTTCTGGCATATGTAATTCAGTTGCTTCATTGGGAACTGCATTAAGTAGTCAACAAATTACCCAGTTATGTCGTTGTACTGATAGTAAGCGAATTGTGCTTAATTTTGATGCTGATGGAGCAGGAATTCGAGCAGCAAATAGAGCTATTGGAGAGGTAGAGCAGCTTGCTATTCAAGGTCAATTGGAATTACGGGTATTGCATTTGCCTTCAGGAAAAGATCCTGATGAGTTTCTTCAAGATCATTCTGTTGCTGAATACAAGGTATTAATAGACAATTCTCCACTTTGGCTTGATTGGCAAATTGAATTAGTTCTTAAGGGCCTTGATCTTAGTAAAGCCGATCATTTTCAAAAGGCAGTTGCTGGTTTGGTTCAGTTGTTAGGGAAGCTCCCTCAATCGGCTGTACGTAGTCACTATCTTCAAAAAGTGGCAGAAAGATTGAGTGGGGGACATGGCCGTTTATCTCTGCAGTTGGAAGAAGATCTTCGTCAACAAGTTAAAGGTCAACGTTGGCATGGTCGCTCTAAAAGATACGAGGAACCTGATGAGGCAAGTCAGAGGGAGCGAAGTGAAGCGGAAATCCTTCGTCTATATCTTCATTGTTCTCGTTATAGAGCAGCTATTCGTAGAGAATTACGGCAGCGTGAGCTTGAAGACTTTGCTTTGCAGCACCATCGTTTTCTTTGGGCAGCAATCAGTGATTTAGAAGAGTCGAACCTTGGTTCTGGTTATTTAGATGAAATTAGTAGAGGCAATGATTCTGGCTATGAACTCTCAGAAATTGAGCTCCCTCAGTTATTGATTGATCAATTTTTATTGGAAAATAATGATTTAATTTCTCGCTTAACTCCTTTGTTAGAACCTGGGGAGGTTCAATTGGCCACAATGGATAAGCCGATGCTTCAATTGAGAGGGGTTGTTGCTGTTTTAGAACGTCAGAAATCTTTAAAGCGTTGTAGGCATCTTTTAGAAGCATGGAGTGGACAGCGTTTAGAAACCCTTGAACGTTGTATAGCCGCTTTAATTGAAGAGGAACGCCGTCAACCTGATTCTTCAATTGATATGGAAACAAAAATTGTAGAAATGTTTGAAAGACTTAATAGTGATGCCTTACATTTTCAGTCCCTTTATTACAGTGAACGTAAGCATATACTTTATTTAGATCAGCAACGTTGTGCTGGATTCCAAGATATTGAACCTGTTACAGCATAGTTAATGGGTTGTTCTTTATAGATGGTTATATTTATTTTAATAAATTATCACAGCTCTTTAATTTATCTATACTTAAATTGAGTCAATTTATTCTTATGTGCTTTTATGAAGTTGTTTGGAATGGTAAGAATATTGGTGATGGAGATAATTTAGACGAAGCACTTTTAGCTTTTAAGCTTGTCAAGCCTGAAGATGGTAATTGGGACATTGCTTGTATTAAGAATAATTCTAATCCGCATATAAATCGTTATAAAAACTTTGATAGCTATCTTGATAATGCTGATTGCCTAGAAACAATCACTGTTTCTGCTCTAATGATAGCTAAGGCTTTAGAGCAAGTTCCAGACTGACAATTATAAGCAATACTTTATAAGAGCTGACCTTACTAATTTGGGTTTGTCTTCCATCCAATAAGCTTCACGCTCTTTTTCTCTACTTCCTGAAACTAATGTTGATTTCTTTAGCGCATCTTTCTTATACGGATGTAATTTGATTTTTTTATCTTTGAATAAATTTAGAGGCTGACCATTATTACAACTTTGTGCTACATGAACGGCTTCATGTCTTAATGCTGTTCTTATATAAATGCTTGTTTGATTATAATCTTCGCCTCTACTTTTGGGTATAAAATAACCTCCAATATTCATCGCATTCTTAGTACATATTACGACTTTTCGTTGCTTCTTCTTTAAAAAACCAAAAAACTTTTCTCCTAGAAGGCATAAGGGTGTGTTTTCTTCTACTGAAAAATTTGCTTTGTATATTAGGTCAAGGATTTCTTTATCTTTTGCTGTTAGGAATAAGAGGAATTCCATAATTTAAGAATGATTTTTTGTATGTTAGTAGTGTTTAAGCATTCACAATTGGGATTTGTGTGATTTGTGTTGTTGAAGCGTGACTTAACTGCTCACGTCGCATGCCCCATTGTTGATTTAATCCACATGCGGCCCAGCTTACTGTCCCATTACCATAGTGATTGTTGATTTTGTCGATAGTATTCATTAATCGATCTCGTTGGCATTGTTCGTTGGGTGTATCGGAAACTAATAGATCTTGTTGCAGGTAATTAGTGCTTTGTAGTTGTTGCATAATCACACCAGCCTTAATGAAGTGAAGTGAAGGTTGAAATATTTGTTTAGTTAAAGTTAGAGCTGTTTTTAAAAGAACGGTAGTGTCGTTGGTTGGATTATTTAATTTTCTAGTAGCAGATTGGCTATAAAAAGATGGCATAAAAGGGCTGGTCCTAATGAATACTGTGAGAGCTCCTGCCAGTTGTTTTTGTTGGCGTAGCTTCTCTCCAGCACGTACTGCATGACTAGCTATGGCTTGAGATAGATCTTCTAAATTGGTAATTGGATGACCAAAACTTCTACTTACACAGGTTTCTTTTTTGTTTTTTGGTTTTATTGATAAAGGGAGGCAGCTTTTGCCCCTTAGTTCATGTTGTAGTCGTATACCTACTATGCCATATTTTGATTGTAATTTGTTGCTAGGCATATCGCGTAGTTGACGGGCATTATTAACACCATGAATGCGACACCAGCGAGCTAACTTCTGACCAATTCCCCATACATCTTCGATTGCAATATTTTCAAGCCAGCTATCCGGATCTTTAGTAATAGTTAAATCAAATATGCCTGTATTGATAACTATTGTTTTGGCAAGATGATTTGCAAGTTTTGCTTGTACTTTATTTGCACCGATGCCAATGGCGATAGGTATTCCTAGGCTTTGATTGATTGATTCTCGTAGTTGACGGGCCCAAGGCCTTAGGTCTTGGTGGGAAGGACGTTCTAGAGTGACGAATGCTTCATCGATGGAATAAATTTCTATTTGCTCGCAATTTTCTTTTATTAGTTTCATTAATCTTTGACTCATATCGCCATAGAGAGCGTAATTAGAGCTACGTACTACTACACCTAACTCTTTTAATTTGTGGTGTACTTTGAAGTATGGCTGCCCCATAGGGATGCCAAGATTGCGAGCTTCGGGACTGCGAGCAATGATGCAGCCATCATTGTTGGAGAGAACTACTACAGGACGATTAATTAATGAAGCATCCAAGCTTTTTTCGCAAGAAGCGTAAAAATTATTACCGTCGATTAGCGCTATAGCTTTAGTCATAGTGTTTCTCGAATGACGTTAAGGTTATGAATGGCATATGTCGCTACACCCCAGATTTGGACGTCGCCATATTGACGTAGATCTAGCAAGGGATAGTTGGGGTGATCGGCTTTTAGGTAAAGCACCCCATGACTTTTTATGAGTCTTTTTAAGGTAAATTCTCCATC
Organism: Prochlorococcus sp. AG-363-O15; assembly: GCA_003278255.1. Classification (GTDB taxonomy): domain Bacteria; phylum Cyanobacteriota; class Cyanobacteriia; order PCC-6307; family Cyanobiaceae; genus AG-363-O15. The sequence continues at coordinate 20,506 of QCFZ01000008.1, read as the reverse complement.
AAGGATGGCCACTACAATTCGTCCTGGGTAGGCATTCAGGCTGCGATCTACTACTAATAAATCTCCATTTTGAATGCCAGCACCAGTCATTGATTGTCCACTAACACGTAAGAAAAAAGTGCTTGAGGGATGTTGAATTAGATGATCATTGAGATCGATGCCGATATCGATGTAGTCGTCTGCAGGTGATGGAAAGCCCGCAGATATACATTCAGTTGCCAGTGGCAGGATTAGTTTCGAGCGATCATTTCGCAAGGGCAGCGCTAATCGGGGAATTTTCACTAGAAGCAAAGATCAGCTCTATAGTACACCTGTTCTATCGCTGGGTCGATTGGCTATCGGTGATAGGGGCTCCCTTTTAAAATGGTGTCGGCTCGATAGATTTGCTCAATAAGCAATAGACGGGCTATTTCGTGAGGAAAAGTTAGGGGAGAAAGGCTTATTTGCCAGCGAGCAGATTCTTTGACTACAGGATCTAGTCCTTCAGCTCCACCAATAACAAAAGCGAGGTGTTGAGAACCAAGTTCTTGTAAGTGCTTGGCGAATGAATTTGAAGAGAATGTTTCACCTTCTTCGGTAAGAGCAATTAGAGCCTCTGTTTTTTTAAGTTGCGCAAATATTTCTTTTGCCTCTTTTTGAGGATTGCTATCACGTAATTCAACAATGGTGAGACCTGGTAATCGTTTTAGATACATATTTAGGCCATCTTTGATCCAGTGCTTGCGAATTTTTCCTATAACAAAGATTCGACAGCGAGATGGGTTAAACACGAAAAATTTATCTGCGTGATTTTTATATGTCGTCTTCGAGAAGAAGCCTCTCAAAAGAGGCATAAAGACTTTCTTCCTCTTGATTTTGAGAATTTATTTTGTGCTTATGAAGCTTGTTTTTGTTGCCAGATAGATTATTCGTTTTGGCAGGAATATTATCTATTAAGTCTTGGTTGTCAGAATTAATAGACTTTTGAAAATCTTGTTCAGCTTGTTTTAGTCGGTGAATTAGGTGTTTAGGAATATTGCCGTCTGGACTGGCGCGCATAAATTCTTGGAATAGAACCTGAGGGTCTTTTTCTGTTTCGATTGGATGTTGATTGTTTTTATTTATTTCTCTTTTCTTTTTAGTGGAATTGGGCTGGGCAAGGCTCTTGGGCAGCTGACGTCCAAGAGCACGAAGGCGTTCAATGCTATGAGAATCAAAACTCATCGGATTAGTAAGTTGTATCGCTTAGGAGATGGAGAATTTCTTCTTCTTTGAGGATCTCTTTCTACCTCCTCTCTTAATGCTTGGCGCAGTTGTTCGAAGGGAAGATCGTCAAAGCTATCGTCATCAGCAAGGGCGGCAGGAAGATCCATGCTGTCAATTGTGACATCATTTTTTTTACTGATTAGTGCTGCCCCACTTGGTAGTAATGGCAACATAAAAAGGAGAGCAGCAGCGGCCAGGGCAACTAGGCGGGCACGCATTGAAGGAAGAAATTTACTTAGTAAACCTTAAGCCTGTTTTTAATGGGAGATATATCAGTAGTCATAGTTGATTGAGAAAGCAAGATGTACTGCAAGGAGAAAGCTGGACAATGGGATTTCATGGACACACTGCACGAAAGCGTTTTGGCCAACATTGGTTGAAGGATGAGGTTGTGCTGAGAAAAATTATTGAAGCTGCAAATTTGCAATCTAAGGATCGTGTATTAGAGGTAGGACCTGGAAGAGGGGCTCTAACGGCAAAATTACTGGATTCAAAAGCAGCGGCAATTCATGCAATTGAGATTGATAGGGATTTGGTGGTTGGATTGCAAGAGCGTTTTAGCAATCAATCTAGATTTACTCTTAAAGAGGGAGATGTGCTTTCAATGCCGTTGCAATTTCCTGATGGATTAGTTGCTAATAAGGTAGTAGCAAATATTCCTTACAACATCACGGGCCCATTACTTGAACGTTTGGTGGGACGTCTGGGAGCTCCAATCGAAATAACCTATGAAAAACTCATATTGCTTTTGCAAAAGGAAGTCGCCGATCGAATACTTGCAAAACCTGGACAAAGTAATTTTAGTGCATTGACAGTACGCCTTCATTTTTTGGCTAGTAGTAATTGTGTTTGTGATGTGCCGCCAAAATGTTTTCAACCTTCGCCCAAGGTGCATTCACAAGTAATAGAACTTGAGCCGATCAAACCAGAGGAGCGTTTGGATGACAAGCTAGCCAAAGGAGTGGATGCTTTGCTTCGCACTGCTTTTCTTTCTAGGAGAAAAATGTTGCGAAACAGTTTAAGAGGACTGAAGTCTTTTAATGAATTATCAGTTTCAGCTGAAGCTTCTGGTATTAGACTAAATAAGCGACCACAAGAATTGTCACCTGCAGAATGGTTGATATTGGCTAAGAGTTTTAATCAGATCAATAACGTTGCTAAATAGTACTTAGAATGTCTAAGAGTTCCTATGAATTGAGGCACGATTTGAAAGTTACGGCTCCAGCTAAGATCAATCTTCACTTGGAAGTTTTAGGCCTAAGGAAGGATGGTTTTCATGAGTTGGCAATGGTCATGCAAAGCATCGACCTTGCTGATCATCTGGATATGAGAATGAGAAAAGATGGTTTAATAAAGCTTGATTCTGATGATTCAAGCTTAAGCAATGGTCAAGGGAACTTGATTTTTGAAGCGGCGCAGTTGTTAAAAATGCATGCTAATTTAAGTGATCTTGGAGCCTCTATTTTTCTTCAGAAACGTATCCCAATTGGTGCTGGATTAGCAGGAGGTTCCAGTGATGCAGCTGCAACTTTGGTTGGACTGAATTCACTTTGGGGTCTTAATTATTCAATTAATGAACTAGAGAAACTAGGATCTAAACTAGGATCAGATGTACCTTTTTGTATAAGAGGTGGTACGCAATTGTGTTTTGGTCGAGGAGAGTGTTTGGAGCCATTGAAAAATCAAATTAATTCAATGGCAATATTGCTTGTTAAAGATCCATTGACCAGTGTTTCTACTCCTTGGGCTTATAGTCAATGTAAAAAGATTAACTCTAGTAGATATTTGACTCTTGAAAATGAATTTGAGGAGTGTCGCGAGCGTCTTAGGCGTGAATCTTGGCTAAATCCATTGTCTTCTGTTAATCCTCCCCCTTTGCGCAATGATCTTCAGGGAATTGTGGCTCCAGTTACACCAGCGGTACAAAAGGCTTTGAGGATTCTATTTAATTTGCCAGGAACTCTTTCAGTTGCAATGAGTGGTTCAGGCCCGAGTTGCTTTGCTCTTTATTCGGATTTAGACAGTGCTAATGAAGCCTTGATCGAGCATCGTGTAGAACTGCAGTCAGAAGGTTTAGATGGTTGGTGTTGTTCTTTGAAAAATCAAGGAGTCATTTTGGAATCATGAAGGACCAATCTAAGTCTGGTTTCTCCATTCCTGAGGAAACAAATTCATCTAAGGATGCCTTTTCAGATGAAAAACCTTCAAAACGTAAAGGGCCACTTAGTTTTCTGAGTGGAGCTGTTACTAGTTGCTTGCTTGCTTGGCTTTGTTTTGGATTGAGTCAAAACACAGTGGAATATTTCATCTTGCATAGTCCTAGTTACAGCTCCGCAATAGTGCAGAGCATTGCATCTGGATTTAAAACGCTAGTTATAGGTATGTGTTTTTTGGCCACATTTACTTTTGCATTTATAGGTTTAGGTTTAATTCTTGTCTTTATACGCAGTTTATTTGATGGCAAAGAGCCAGACATGGCCTAGGATTCAACAATATATTTATGAATTTATTCAGGAGATAAGTTGATGACACCTCATGATTTAGGAATGTTGGTTCTATTACTAAGTCCTGGGATGTTGCTTTCAGTATTGCTCCTAACTACTTTTGCGGCAGGAGGTTGATGAGGCACAGGCTGAGATAATTTGTCTTTAGTAACCGGGTTAGACCGGAATCACAACTAGGCCGTGGCAGGTACACTTCTTTTTAACGCTCTTCGAGAAGCCATTGACGAAGAAATGGCTAGAGATTCCCATGTTTGCGTTATGGGAGAGGACGTAGGCCAATATGGCGGCTCCTACAAAGTCACCAAGGATCTTTATGAAAAGTATGGTGAACTGAGAGTTCTTGATACTCCTATTGCAGAGAACAGTTTCACGGGAATGGCTGTAGGTGCAGCAATGACGGGACTGCGTCCCATTGTGGAAGGAATGAATATGGGATTTCTTTTACTAGCGTTTAATCAGATTTCCAACAATATGGGAATGTTGCGGTATACAAGTGGTGGAAACTTCACTATTCCTACTGTAGTTCGAGGCCCTGGGGGTGTTGGAAGACAACTGGGAGCAGAACATAGTCAGCGTTTAGAAGCATACTTTCATGCTGTTCCAGGGATAAAAATTGTCGCTTGTAGTACTCCAACAAATGCAAAGGGTCTTATGAAAGCGGCAATTAGAGATAACAATCCAGTTTTATTCTTTGAACATGTTCTGCTCTATAACTTAAGCGAAGAATTGCCTGAAGGAGATTATATTTGTGCTTTAGATCAAGCCGATCTAGTTCGTGAGGGTAGTGATGTAACTATTCTTACTTATTCACGAATGCGTCATCATTGCCTTAAGGCAGTTGAGCAGTTAAGTGGTGAAGGAATCAACGTAGAATTGATTGATTTGATTAGCCTTAAACCTTTTGACATGGCAACGATCTCTCGTTCGATAAAGAAAACACATAGAGTTATTATTGTTGAAGAGTGTATGAAAACAGGTGGAATTGGGGCTGAATTGATTGCTCTTATTACAGAACAATGTTTTGATGACTTAGATGCACAACCTATTCGTTTATCTAGTCAGGATATTCCTACTCCATATAATGGAAAACTTGAAAATCTGACTATTATTCAGCCACATCAGATAGTAGAAGCAACTAAGAAAATTATTCATTAGGAATTTTTATTTATGGCACGTCAACAAGGGTGGTTTGCTTTGATTCTTGCTTTGGCTATTGCCGCTGGTGCTGTTTGTGCAAGTTTCCCTCTTGAATTAGGTCTAGATCTTCGAGGAGGAAGTCAGCTAACACTAGAAGTTCAACCAACAAAAGAAATTACAAGAGTCACGTCTCAGCAGATTGAAGCTGTTAAGGCAGTATTAGATCGCAGAGTTAATGGATTAGGTGTTGCTGAATCTACCCTTCAGACAGTTGGAGAAGACCAACTGGTTTTGCAGTTGCCAGGGGAACAGGATCCTAGTCAAGCTGCAAAAATTCTAGGTGAGACTGCATTGCTTGAATTTCGAGCTCAGAAGCCAGGTACAGAAAATGAAGTCCGCGATTTACAAACATTACGTCTTCAAATTAAGAATATTTTGAAAAACAAAAATTTAAGTGAAGTAAATATTGAGTCATCATTGCAGCAAATGCAAATAGATAAACAGCAATTAGAAGAAGCTCAAAAGGCCTTTGGAATAGAAGTACCTGCTGGAAGTGAAGTTGAACAACTTGAACAACTCTTAGCGGAGATAAATAGAGAAATTGTTTTACGTTTTGAGCCTGCTAAATTGACAGGGAAAGATCTTGTCAATGCTGGTCGTCAACAAGAACAGAATATTTCTGGATGGGAAGTTACTCTTCTATTTAATCAATCAGGTGGTCAAAAATTTGCTGAATTAACCCAGTCTTTAGCAGGAACAGGACGTTTATTAGGTATAGTTTTAGATGGACGTTCAATTAGTGAAGCGACAGTTGGAGATCAGTTCAAGGCTGCTGGAATCACAGGAGGAGCAGCAACAATAAGTGGCAATTTTAATGCTGAAGAAGCTCGAAATCTTGAGGTTCAGTTGCGTGGCGGCTCATTGCCTTTACCTGTTAAGACTATTGAAGTAAGGACTATTGGCCCAACATTAGGTGCTGAGAATATAAGAAGAAGTCTTATCGCAGCTTTATTGGGACTTTTCCTGGTAGCAATTTTTATGTTGGTTTCATATAGACTTGCTGGTGTTGTAGCAGTAATGGCTCTTAGTTTATATGCATTATTTAATCTCTCTGTCTATGCATTGGTTCCAGTTACTTTGACACTGCCTGGAATTGCAGGATTTATTCTTAGTATAGGAATGGCTGTTGATGCAAATGTATTAATCTTTGAAAGAGTTAAAGATGAGCTTAGAGGAGGGAATACATTAATTCGTTCAATCGAAACAGGTTTTTCTGGTGCTTTTTCTTCAATAATTGATGGTCACTTGACTACGCTAATTAGTTGTACGGCACTTTTCTTTCTTGGGACTGGACTAGTCAAGGGGTTTGCTGCCACTCTTGGAATAGGTGTATTCCTTAGCTTGTTTACAGCACTGAGTTGCACTAGAACTCTTCTTAGATTCTTTATGGGATATCAAGTCTTGAGAAGACCTACTAATTTCTTAGCAGCAAGTCAATTACCTTCATCTCTTGATTGAAAATGACTGTTTCAAGTGAATCACCCAAATTACAAAGAACTGTTAGATGGGAACTTTGTCGCCATAGGAAGAAAGTTTGGAGTTTATCTTCATTTGTCATTTTATTGAGTCTTTTAGGATTTTCCCTTTGTTGGTTAAATCCTTCTATAAGACTGCCGTTAAGGCCAGGTTTAGATTTCACTGGTGGCACTCAGATCTTGTTAGAGAGAGATTGTGGAGAAGTTTGCTCTACTGTTGATACAAGAATTTCAAGAGAAGTTTTAATCAATTTAAAATTGCCCGACGAAAAGGGTAATCCTGCACCCAATTTATTAGGAGCCAAAGTTCAACTTCTTGATGGAGGTAAATCCGTTTCTTTAAAACTACCTTTTCTTTCGGCTTCGCAAAGTCAACTGATTATTGAAGGAATGAATCAAGTTTTAGGACCTCTTAAAAATGGAGCACAGTCTATAGATACAATCGGACCTACTTTAGGAAGCAAACTGTTGAGAAGCAGTTTGCTTTCATTATTAGTTGCTTTTTCAGCTATTGCTTTTTATATATCATTTAGATATGATCGCCGTTATGCACTTCTGGCCATAGTAGCTCTGGCTCATGATGTAATTATTGTTTGTGGTCTATTCGCTTGGTTGGGACTATTTATATCTTTAGAAGTAGATAGTTTATTTGCTGTTGCTCTTTTAACAATTGCTGGTTATTCGGTTAATGATACTGTAGTTGTATTTGACAGAATTAGAGAATTTAATAGGAAAGATTCTTCAATTAGTTTCTACGATCAAATTGATCAGGCTGTATCTGCAACATTGACTAGAACTCTCTATACAAGTGGTACAACTCTTTTACCTTTAATTGCATTGATAATATTTGGAGGCTCTACTCTTTATTGGTTTGCAATCGCATTGGCAATAGGAGTTGTTGTAGGGAGTTGGTCAAGTATTGCATTGGCTCCATCATTATTGAGTTTAAGTGAGAGAACAATTCAAAAAGGATAGAATTCGATTTGGTAAAGTTATTGGCACGTTCAGTTGGTTTTTTTGAAGGGCGCTTGTTCCCAATGCTTTTAATAGCATTTTCAATTTGGGAGTTAAGGATAGACCTTAGACTTCTTATAGACCATTTTACTTATACTTCTCTTATATTTACTATTAAGCATCATCCATTAGCTGTAATAGTTTTAATTACTAGTCCTTCCTTGTTTTATAAATATGCAAAAAATAAGTTATAGAATTTCTGTTCTATACCCTAATTATTTGCATAGAGTATTGTTTTAGATACTAGTTTATGCATTGCTACTTGTAATACTACAGCTAAAGGTAAGGCAAGTAAAACTCCTGGAAGACCTAGTAGTACTCCTAGACTTAATTGAGACATTAGTGCTATTGTTGGCAGTAAGTTAACCGTTCTACTAAGTAGAATTGGAGTTAGAACAAAGGCTTCAAGGTTTTGAAGTATTAATCTAAAGATCAATACTTGAAGCATTACACTTGGAGAAAGTAATAGTGCTATTCCTAGTGGCAATATTGTTGCAATTGTAGGACCAATTATAGGAACAAAAGTTAGGACTCCACAAATAAGTGCACTCAGTAAAGCTAGTGGAACTTGTAGATATAACAAGCCTATCCAGGTAAGTATAAAGATGCTTCCTGCTGAAATGGTCATACCTGCTAACCATCCACCAAGTGCAATTCGGCATAGATCTAGCAATTCATTTATTTCATCCTTTAGATTATTAGGAGTAACTGAAAGGACTATTTCTCTATGAGATTCTGGATCTAGTGCTAATAATATTGCCAGTAAACTCATTAATATCAATTGCATAAGACTATTTGCTACGCCACCTGCAAGTTCAACTAGTTTTGACCAGAGAGGCTGAATACGATCCCAATCCAATTGTTCTGGAATTGATTGTTCGAGTCCAATAAGTCTTGGTTGAGTCGCAATAATTGATTTTATTTTGGCAATTAAAGTTGGCAGAAGAGTACCTAATTCCTTGACTTGCGTTATTAGCTCTGGAACTAAAAGTATAAACCCAAACAGTCCTGCCAATACTAATATTATTAGGACTATTGTTAGAGCTAGATAGCGTGAGATAGGAAGTTTACTTTGTAATTTGCATATAATTACATCTAATGCCACTGAAAGAACTACTGCTCCAAAGAGAACTAGGAGAACCCACCTTAATTGCCACGCAATAAGTGAAATTAGAACAAGAGTAATGGTAATTATGAGATTGCGAGAGTTCATCTTGCAATCCTTTTTTTATTCTTCCAGGGGTCTAATATGTCTTCGATCAAAATTTCTTTTATTAAAACTTGCATGACTACTGCTAGAGGTAATGCAAGTAGTAGACCAATTGGCCCAAAAATTATTGTAAATAGGAATTGAGCTGTAAGTGTTAATCCTGGAAGTAATTTTAATTGATGATGCATTACAGATGGTGTTATCAAATAACTCTCTAAATTCTGTATAAAAATATACATGCCTATTACAGCAATCGCTTTCCAGGGTGCATCAAGTAAAGCTACTGAAAGGGGAAATATTGTACTTAATACAGGCCCCAGATTTGGAATAATGTTTAGCATTCCTGCTAGCAAAGCATTTGCTATTACTAGTTTTACGCCTAGAAGTGAAAGCCCTATCCCTGCAAGGATTGCTACGCAAAACGAACTTATTAATACACCTACCATCCAGTCACTAATTGAATTGCCGCATTCATGAAGAATTATTCTTGCTCTGCGCCTATAAAAAGATGGGAAAAGTTTTATTGCTATTTCAAAATACGCTTTAGGCTGTATGGAAATCATTAAACCTATGGCTAAAATAAACATCATTCTTATAAGTCCACTCCCAACATTTCCGGCAAGTCCCAAAAGTTTTTTGAGTCCATCTCCTAGCCCATTTGCCAAAGTTGAACCATCCGGCAAAGTAGTTAATCCGGCTCTAAAGAATTGCTGATTCCAGATACTTTTAGGATCATTTCCATAAACTATATCTGATATTCTTTCTATGCTTCCTATCCCTAACTCCCATAGTTCTTTGGCTGCAGTTGGTAATTGAATGAGTAATTGTTGGAATTCGTTTGTAAATGGAGGAACAACAATTGCCAAGAAGATACTTGTTAAGATACCTAATCCTGTTAAACAGACAATCAATGCTAAGGCTCTTGGAATTGCTATTAGAGATCGTAATTTACCAACAAGAGTGCAGATTGCCATTGCAATCACAATTCCAGCAAATATCTGAATAATGATTTCTCTTAAGTTCCAACACAAAATTCCTATAGCCAAAATTATTGAAAGAGCCAGCAAGTGAGAAAATCTCAATTGTTTGTCCTCTATGAGCGCTTCATTTTTCACCGGAACGATCTGAATATCCGAGGCCATTGTTTTCAGCGTAGCGTTTGGCAAAACGCATAAACCTTTCAAAATCTTTTTCAGTTTTCCAGGTATAGGTAGCTTCTAGAGCATTTGGGGTGCCATTCACAAAACGAGCTTTTACTTCGCGAGTCACCAGCTCACCTTCTTCATCGATAAGAAACATTCCAATTATGTCGCCCATAGTCTCTGGCGAAAGTGCTTCAGGTTGTTCAAAGACAAATATTGCTTGACCAGTACGGCCATCTACGCTTCTTGTTAAACGTATCTCAGGCACTACAGTTTCATCGACACCCCGGAAGAATTGAATAGCTGCAACGGAGTTCGATTTAGCCATGGATTTGTCTTCTAAAGTTGGATCTTAAGAGGTGGGAATGATGTTCGTGAGTAGGGTTTACTAGCAAATAAGCCCCTTTTCAATCAGCATTTGAGCGGCAAATTCTGAAGTTAGTCCAGTCAGGTCAATTGTTTTCCTATGTTCTACTTTTTTTAATTCATGCTCATAACATTTGTCGTAATAATCAAGCATGGCTTCGCAAGCATGACTCCAATCTGCTATTGATATTGCATCTAGTGCTTGTTTGGTTCTCTGAGGTCCCAATCTGCGACTTATCCGTAGTGTTGCCTCTTGAAGTTCTTCAAGGCCATATGGGCTATAGACATTGACTAGTTGAGAAATTCGTTCTGATTTTGAGCGAAATAACTCCAGCATTGGAGCGCATTTCATTTGTTTTATTAGTCCTTTAGGAACTCTGCACTTGCCTAGGTTTCCACTTTCTGCTTCTAGCCATATTCCTTTATCCGATTTAGTTATTGCATTCTCAAGGGCTTCTGCTATTTGATTTTCATAGTGTTCTGTGCTTGGCTGCGTAGGGAGTCCAAGACCTCCAAAGCTACTTCCTCTGTGATTAGCTAAGCCTTCTAAGTCGATTACAGGAATATTTTTTTTAGCAAGAGCAATTAGAAGATCCGTTTTACCTGTTCCAGTCCTTCCACCTATTAATCTAATAGGGAAGTTGCGTTCGAATTGTTGTAAGACCCAGTTTCTATAACTTTTATAACCTCCATCTAAGACTATCGGATTAAGCCCAAAGATTTCAGCAAGCCAAGCAACGCTTGCAGATCTCATTCCCCCTCTCCAGCAGTAGAGCCTTAGTGAATTATTCTTTTTATCTTTTTGTTTTATTTCTTTGATCTCTAACAGCTCATTTAATGAATCCTTTATTTTTATTAGTTTGGGGGCTGTGAGTTTAAGTCCTAAAAGTACAGCTTTACCTTTTCCTTGATGTTTATATGTTGTTCCTATCGTAGCTCTCTCATCGTTTGTAAATAATGGAATATTTATCGCTCCAGGCCAATGGCCTTGTAGAAATTCTTTTGGGCTGCGCAAATCCACTAATGGACCATCGGCTTTGCGGAATTTGTGAATTTCGAATGGAGCTGGTGAACCTATGCCTGACATAGTGGGCGAAAGCCTGGCAATACGATTCCTGTCGTGATCCATGTCCTCTGATTCATCCAATTCAACCAAGCCAGCCATTGAAGATCTGCTAGAGCGATTTTCAAGTGGGAGTGCTCGCCAGAAAAAAGGTCTTATTGACACTCTTGAATCTAGAGCGGATGAGTTGGCTGGTTTGGGATCATCTTTGATGGAAAAATTTGACCCTGAATCTGATGATTGGTCTGCGGGTTGGACTTTGCAGGTATTGCAAAGAAATCAACCTGGAGCTTTAAGCAATATCCTTAATTCAGATTCCAAAGGATGGTTCTCCTCACCATCTCTTGTTGGAATTGACTATGACATTCTTCAAAATCATCTCTTAAAAGAAGAATTTGAGGAGGCAGATCGTTTTACAAGTTCAACATTGCGGAAATTAGCCGGTAGTGCTGCTGAATCACGAGGTTACGTTTATTTCAGCGAAGTTGAATCTATGTCTGGCATTGATCTGATCACAATTGATAGGCTTTGGATTGCTTTCTCTCAAGGAAAATTTGGTTTTTCTGTTCAATCTCGGCTCCTATCATCCTTAGCGGGAAGGTACGACCGCCTTTGGCCTCGAATTGGTTGGAAAAAAGATGGAGTATGGACAAGATACCCAAAAGCATTCGATTGGTCTTTAACTGCCCCAGAAGGACATATGCCTCTGGTTAATCAACTTAGAGGGGTGAGGTTAATGGATGCTCTCTTAAATCATCCTGCAATGACCTCAAGATGCCAAAGCTGATTTATCTATTAAAAACAACTTTTTCCCTGAAAGCCGTTATGTTTAAAAAGGGTGCATTCAGACATGTTGCAATTCAGCGCTATTAAGGCTGTACGGCATCTGCTGACAGTAACGCCTATTGGAATGCCTCCAATTTTTCGTTGGGCTGATTTCATCCTTCCATCTACCCTTCAGTTGTCACCACTTATTGAAATCCTTTTAGAACCAGTTGGCTGTAAAGAAACTATAAGCAGAATTCAGCTTGGATTGCATGAGGCACTAGTAAATGCTGTTCAACATGGGAATTCGGGAGATCCGGAAAAATCTCTTAGAGTAAGAAGAATAATGACTCCTAATTGGTTTATATGGCAGGTTCAAGATGAAGGGAATGGAGTTCCTGAGACTGAACGAAGTTGTGGACTGCCAACTGAATTAGATGCAAATAGTGGTAGAGGTTTGTTTTTAATCCATCAATGCTTTGACGATGTTCGTTGGAGTAGAAGAGGGAACCGTCTTCAGTTAGCCTGCAAGAGACTTAGTTAATTAATGATGAGGGCAGCCAGGATCTTTGATTTCTTTTTTGAGCCATTTGATTGCTTGTTCTAGTAATTCCTCAACATCAGAAGGGTTTCCACCTTTAATTAATTGAACTAATGCACCTGAAATAAGTTCAGATGATCTTAGAGAATGATTGGTCTTAAGCTTGTGCCAATTTTCATGAGTAATGCTTAGTTCAGCATGTAATGCTGTTGCCAGACTTTTGGCATTACTTGTCCAGGTGAGATTTGAATTGGTCACTTTCTTTGATTGAATTACTAATAAGTATATTCTTATAAATATAATATAGATTAACTGCCATTTGTATTTATTTATGTTGTCTTATTGCCAGTTGATTCTTGACATTGCTCCAACCCTAGAAATAGTTTCTTTAGTCTAGTAGTGATTGGTCCCTAGAATAAAAAGAGAATTTTCTATGGAACAATTACTAAAGAAGGTGGCTTGTTTTTTGTTCTTTCTGGTTCTTTTAATATTGAAAGGAATGAATTCTTAGGAGACAATTGTCCTCGAACCCAAGCATTGTGTAATGATTTTCTTCTCTGATCTTCAGATATCACCAACCTATCGGCTGCATCTTTAGGACTCTCTCCTGGCAAAAGAGAGGTTCTTAAACATATTCCAAATCCATGAGCTTCAACCTCTACGTTACCATCCATGAAAACTGTTTGAAAGCTCCAGCCTTTTAACCATCTTACAAAGAAGGGATTATTCATTTGGTCCCTTCAGGGAGAAAATAGAATCACAAATTCACCCTATGGGCTATAACGGCTTAGGCAAACCTAGTTGTCAGGGAATGGGAATGAGTGGATTTTTAGCTTTCAAGTGGTTTGTTGGCAGACCATACTCTAGTCATAAAGTGTGACTCTGCTGTTATTCCAATGAATCCAGCGGAATTAATCCTTGAAGTAATGTCATCATTTATGTAGTCACGGTAATAAGGTTCATGAAAAACTCTATGAAAATTTTCCATCACTGCTTCAAATTGAGGTGAGTCAGATATTTGGATCGAATCTGCTAAAACAAGTATTCCTCCTGGTTCAAGAACTCTCCAGCATTCATTTAAAACGTTTTGCCTTACTTTTCCTGGTAACTCGTGTAAAAGAAATACACAAGTTACTCCTTGCATTGAGTTATTCGTGAAAGGAAGTTGTTCTGCATTACCCCTTAGTAATTGTGCAAATTCTCCATTTTGATTATTGAAGTACTTACTGGCTTGTTTTAAGTAAGCCGCTGATAAATCAATACCTAGGAGTTCAATATCAGGAAATGCTCCACGTATTTGCTGTAGGGTCCTTCCAGTTCCAGTGGCTACATCTAGTACTCTTAAACTTCCTGGATTTCTATCTTTAAACTTATTCAGCCCTCTTTTTAATGGAGCCAATGTCCTCCTTCTCATTGAATCCGCTGTTCCATTAAATAGAATTTCTACTTGAAGATCATATAACCCTGCTGAATGATCACTTAAGTATCCATCAGTTTGATGGTGGAAGTTCTGAAGATAATAGTTAGGGTAATTTTCCGCATTTATTTGATTAGGAATATCTCGAACATTTTTTTGTTCTCTTCTTTTCCAAGTTGATGGTAGGTCAAGCCAAACGAAAGGATAACGCTTGGCCCATTCAATCCATGGAGCTTCAAAAAGTTGTGTTTTTGGATAGATACCTTGCTCTGCTTCGTGCCAGTCCCTTTGTTCAAGAGCCGACATGGATCTACGCAGTTCACCAAATAGTCTTGGTGGAATTGGCTTTGTAGGCGGGATGGACTCTGGTGCCAATATTTCCATCAGCTTTGTGCTGAGCCCCTTATGAGCAAGTCCAGCAAGGCTCTTGCCTTGTTGAAGTGTCTGGTAGGCAAGTTGTGTAAGGCTTTGTTGAGCCATGAAGCTTGAATGGGGTTTACCCATTCATGAAAAATATTTTTGGGGCTTTAAGCTACAACTTTTTTTTACCTCTAGGTCTCCACTTAGTATTGACTGCTACAAAAAGCTGCACAAAAATTTGACTATTAGAAGAACTCTTTTCAATAAAACCTTAAATATTATCTGTTTTTAGAGATGATTTATATTGTTTAGTCGAAGAGATTTTCTTTTGAAAGATATTCTTTTTTATTGCTTGCAATGTTTTTTTGGAATTTCTAGTAAAACATTCTTGATTTCTTTCCAGTTATAATTTGGTTCAATTTTTTTGAATTCATCTATATTTGAATTTATTATGTCTGCAGAAATTTTGGCTTCCCTGCAGGCAGCCTTGAATTTATTCGCATCTAATTGTATTTCTAATGTTTCCATGTGCTTGTCAAATAATATCTTCGGATTTGTTATAGATGCTAATAATGAATACTGAGTTATTACTGGAAAAGATACCACAGGATTTAACATTAACATGCTTGCCAAGAGAGAGCCTTTCATTTTAATTGCTTCGAAATCATTTGAAAAAGTATTAACTTGTTAGTAGGCTTTGATTACTATCTACTTGTACAATTTAACTTTTATTGTAAATAAATTAAATTGTACAAGTCTAGGGCTTTCTATGCCAAATTTACTTGGCAACCTACTTTTCTATGGAAGTTAGCTCTTAAGCGTCGTAATACATTACGAATTCATGAGGATGAGGTCTTTGTCTTAATTGTTGAACTTCTTCGTATTTAATCTCTATCCAGTTGTTTATAAAATCTTCTGTGAATACACCTCCCTCTGTTAGGTATTGCTTGTCAGAATCTAGTGCATTAAGCGCTTCATTAAGAGAAGCTGGCACAGTCTCTATATTTGAAAGTTGATCTGCTGGTAGTTCAAACAAGTCAACATCAACTCCTTCTCCAGGATCTATTTGATTTTTAATTCCATCAATACCAGCCATCATCATTGCGCTGAATGCAAGATATGGATTAGCTAAAGCATCGCCGGATCTAAACTCTAGGCGCTTTGCTTTAGGGTTTTGTCCTGTTAATGGAATTCTTACTGCCGCAGATCTATTGCCTTGTGAATAAACAAGGTTTACAGGAGCCTCAAATCCTGGTACTAGTCGTTTATAGCTATTTGTAGAAGGATTAGTAAAGGCTAAGAATGAAGGAGCATGTTTAAGAATTCCTCCTATATACCATTTAGCAGTTTGAGATAAATCTGCATAGGTGCCTTCACCAAAGAAAAGAGGTTGGCCACTTTTCCAAAGACTTTGGTGGACATGCATTCCAGTTCCATTGTCATTGAATACTGGCTTAGGCATGAAAGTAGCAGTCTTTCCATATTTCTTGGCCACATTTCTAACAACATATTTGTATGTCATTACATTGTCAGCTGCTTGAATTAGTTGAGCAAATTTCATTCCTAATTCATGCTGGCTAGCTCCAGCAACTTCATGGTGATGTTTTTCTATAGGAATACCAAGCTGGCCCATCAATAAAAGCATCTCTGAACGAATGTCTTGGGCTGTATCGTTTGGTGAAACAGGAAAATAACCTTCTTTTAGTTGAATTTTGTAAGCCAGGTTTCCTCCTTCTTCAACTCTGCCTGTGTTCCATGGTGCCTCGATTGTGTCAACGCTGTAAAAGCAGCCACCTTCACTGGAGTTGTATCTAACATCGTCAAAGAGAAAGAACTCTGGTTCTGGCCCAAAAAAAGCTGTATCAGCTAATCCTGTGCTCGCTAGATAAGAGAGCGCCTTCTGTGCCAAGGCTCGAGGACATCTTTCGTAAGGTTCGCCACTTCGAGGTTCTTGTATAGAGCAAATCAAACTAAGTGTTTTGTGGCGATAGAAAGGGTCTATCCAAGCTGTACTTGCATCTGGCACCATTGCCATGTCTGATTCATTAATTGCTTTCCAACCTCTTATTGAGGAGCCGTCAAAGGCCAGCCCACTTTGAAAAGCACTCTCGTCGACCATGTCGGAGGTGACAGTGAGGTGCTGCCATTTGCCATGCAGATCAGTGAACTTGAGGTCAATCAGTTCAATATTCTCATCTTTGATTTGGCGGAGAACGTCCTGAGGAGATTTGCCCATATTGAGAAGGCTTTAACGGATATAACTAAATTGACCGTAATGTCGGCTTGCCCCTGTTTTTGTATCAATAAGTACTTTTTTTAGAGGCATGAGGATTTTCTAAATATTTTTGTTAAGCCCTTTGTCTCGTAATTCTTGTTTTGGCTGCTGTAAGCCATTGCAATACACAATATTTTTTCACTTATTAAAGGTCGCCTGTTTAGGCTCATATGAAAATGAACTAATCCAGGGCCTTGGCGACAACGCAAACTTCTTTCCCTGTTGATCAACGTCATCTCAAATCTTTCGGACCCATCTCAACTCCGGACAGGTTGTTGCTTGGGCCAGGACCATCTAATGCCCATCCTTCTGTCCTGAAAGCTCTCGCTCTTTCACCTATTGGCCACCTTGATCCTTTTTATGTCGATTTAATGGCAGAGGTTCAAGAGCTGTTGCGTTATGCCTGGCAAACCGATAATCGCCTAACACTTCCTATGAGTGGGACAGGAAGTGCTGCGATGGAAGCCACTCTTGCAAATACTGTTGAACCTGGAGATACGGTATTAGTTGCTATTAAAGGTTATTTCGGACATCGTTTGGCCGATATGGCTGGACGGTATCAAGCCAATGTTAAAACGATAAATAAATCATGGGGTGAAGCTTTTTCTATAGATGAGCTTGAAGAAGCTTTATCAAAGTATCGGCCATCTATTTTAGCTATGGTCCATGCTGAGACCTCAACTGGCGTATGCCAGCCAATGGATGGCATAGGAGACCTTTGTCATAAATATGGCTGTTTATTGCTTTTGGATACGGTTACATCCTTAGGTGGAGTACCACTGTTTTTAGATAAATGGCAAGTAGATTTAGCTTATAGTTGTAGTCAGAAAGGACTAAGTTGCCCTCCAGGGTTAGGTCCTTTTACAATGAGTTCACTTGCAGAAAAAAAACTAGAAAATCGTAAAAATAAAGTTCCGAATTGGTATTTGGATGTTTCCCTGCTAAATAAATATTGGGGTAGTGATCGTGTATATCACCATACTGCACCAGTTAATATGAATTTTGGAATGCGAGAAGCGCTGCGATTACTAGCTGAGGAAGGGTTGGAGAATTCGTGGAATCGACATAGAAAGAATGCTGAGAAATTATGGAATGGGTTAGAAAGACTTGGTATTGAATTACATGTTCCTGTAGATTTACGGCTTCCTACGCTTACTACGGTAAAAATTCCAGAAGGTTTAGATGGTAAAGGTTTTACTCTGCATTTACTTAATAATTATGGAATTGAGATTGGAGGGGGATTAGGTGACCTGGCTGGAAAAGTTTGGAGAATTGGTTTAATGGGCTATAACTCAACTCCTGAAAATGTTGATAAAGTTCTAAATCTCTTTGAGTCTGAACTTCCGCGTTTTAAACAGAATTTTTCCGTCGCAGCTTAAACCAATCTTCAAGCTGTTTGCTAGCTTCGTCCTCAAGTACTCCCCCTTTCACGATCATTTTGTGGTGTGCACTTGGATGTTTAGATAGATCTATTGTTCCACCAAGTGCACCGCGTTTACTGTCTTTAGCACCATAAATTACTTTGCCAACTCTGGCCTGTATTAATGCACCCGCGCACATTGGACAAGGCTCTAGGGTGACAATTAAAGTGCAATCATTGAAGCGCCAATCCTCTCTTAAATAAGCCGCTTGTCTCAACGCAATTAATTCTGCATGACCTAATGGGTCTTTTTTACTTTCTCTTTGGTTGCTTCCATGTCCTATGCACTGGCCAGAACCATTGAGTATTACGGCACTTACAGGTACTTCTCCAGACGAGCCGACTTTGTGTGCTCTTGCAAGCAACCTTGCCATCCAGTTCTGGATTTGTTCTTGTGTGAGCTCAAAAGTTTTTGACAATGGTTTGGTTGGACAGATCAATTGGATTGATTAAAGCCATGAAGAGGGAGAATATTCTTCGAATTGTTTTAGCTTTTGGCTTGGACTCCAGATATAAGCCCTGAAGCCTCTTCTAAATTGGCCTCTTTTGCCTCTCCAGATCATCTTGACCCTCAGTTGCAATCTTTTCTAGGAGATGCTTCCGAGAGACTTTGCCAATGGTTTTCTAAAGCTTCTAGTGGTGGGCCATTGCCTTGTTCGAGTGTTTTACCAGAAGTCGCTCCTAATCAAAAAGGACTATCTCCTCAAGAGTTGTTAAATGATCTACAACTGATAATGGATGGCGCTTATCAACCTTCTCATCCTGGAGCACTTGCTCATTTAGACCCTCCGCCTCTTACTGCTTCAATAGCTGCTGAATTAATCTGTGCCGGACTAAATAATAATCTATTAGCTGAAGAACTCTCTCCTAGTCTTTCAAGATTAGAGAGACAATTATGTCAATGGTTTGTTCAACGATTAGGGATGTCTTCGGATGGAGGAGGTGTTGCTGCAAGTGGTGGAACTATTAGTAATCTAATGGCATTAGTTATAGCTCGTCAGCAAAGTGATCTTTTAACTGACTCAAGGGCTGTAGTTCTAACTAGTTTTGATTCGCATGTTTCTTTGGCAAAAGCAATTAGGGTAATGGGTCTACCTACAGATTCATTGCAAAAGGTAAAAACAAATTCTAAGGGGCAACTATCTATTGATTATCTTGAAGATAAGCTTAAGGATTTAAAGTCACAAGGAAAAAGATGTTTGGCAATAGTTGCAACAGCAGGAACAACTGTTCGTGGAGCAGTTGACCCACTTGTAAAGCTTGGAAAACTTTGCAAGACGGAGAATATTTGGTTGCATGTTGATGCTGCTATAGGCGGAGTTTTTGCTCTGTCTAACTCAACATCATCTTTGGTTGACGGTATTCGTTTTGCTGATTCAATTTCCCTAAATCCACAGAAATTATTAGGCATAGCAAAAACATCATCTTTGCTTCTGGTTGCAAATAGATCAAACCTTTCTTCTGTATTTTCCACTGGATTACCTTATATTGAGCCTTCTTGGGGAGAAGCTCATGGAGGAGAAATGGGATTGCAAGGAACTAGACCTGCAGAAGTCCTTAAACTTTGGTTGGGGCTTCGTCAGCTAGGGGAAGAAGGAATTGTTAATATTTTGGATAGTTCTATTCAACGCCGATTTTATCTACAAAGTAAACTTATCTCAAGTAAATTAAGTGTGATTAGTGGACCTCTTCATTTACTTGCATGTGTTCCAGCTAATCTAGATAGCAAAGAGGCTGAATCTTGGTCAATAGCAACACGAAACATGCTTCTTGAAAAGAGATTTATGGTTTCCAGGCCTATTTATCAAGGCTGTCATTATATAAAAGTTGTTCTAGGCAATCCTCATACTTCTTCTAAACATTTAGATGAATTAGGGAACCTTTTAAATCACTCTGTCTGATAGGAGAATGATTACATGAATAATGAAAATTCAAAGAAGAAGTTTTTAGCTTTGATTACAGCAGTTTTTTCTATACTTTTAGGACTAATATATTTAGTTTTAATTGCCGTTCTCGACTCTAGGGGTCCAATGCGTCCTCCACCTTTGGAGGCCTTAGGTGAGGTGGTAGTTGTCTCGACCGATTCCTTTGAATAGGTTCTATCACTCTTGTAAAAGCTATCTCAAGAAACTTCTTAAGAGATGATTCGCGACGATTCAAATTGTAATGATGTTGAACAACTTCTTGCATTCCTCCATCTCCCCAGTCTTGATCTCTATGAAAATAAGTTATTAGGCTGGCCCCAGCTATTTTTGTTAGCCAAGCAGTAGCTACACCTTGTATTGCCTGACTGATTACAATTGTGGGTAGACTAATGCTTAGCGCTGTAGTAATTAAGCTGACACCTCCTTTAATTACTCCAAGACTTGTCAGAGTTTTGCCAACTGATATTGTTAATTCTTTTGCCCTGGCTCTTGTTATTTCCACTCCATATATCTTTGCAATCTCTATTACCATTTGAGCATTTATAGCGGCTGTTCCTAGTAGGTCTATTCCAGGAAGAGGAGTGATT
>QCFZ01000007.1 GCA_003278255.1 Prochlorococcus sp. AG-363-O15 | reverse complement strand
TCTTTCCAGTAAGTATATCCCTTCCAAATTCCTTAATTTTTTCAATTTCTAATTCAATATTTGTTGAAATGCTTTTCTCTGGAGCCAATTGGGGGTTTCTAAGCCAATAATGGCCAACTTGCCTATCTTCATCTCTGTTGGCTATTTCACCAGCTTCCAATAAATTAATGGCTTCAAAAGCTTTATCGAATTTAGTTTTTACTGAATCAAAGTCCTTTGAGTTGATATTCATTCTACTTATATCTAACCAAATACCTAGATCTTCCTGATACCAGAGAAGGTCACAGAAACGTTGCCATTGCGCCTGTTTGTCTGTAGCGCTGAAATCAGGAAAGTTCATCTTTGTTCTAAATCAACGCTATGTTGGAAACATCCACTCACGTAAGTTAGGACATAATATGAAAAAAGAAATGAAATGTCATGACTAAACGTTTTTTGTTTTAGAAAAATCGCCACAGTTAGCGAAATCCAATGATTCCATATAGTTAATGAGATGTCTTGATAAACCATCATTTCCAAGGAATCCGTTTAGATGTTTGACCTCTACAGAATTTGTAACCATAAGTTGCGTAATTCTGTTTTTGGTAATGGACTTAATTTATCAACTTCCAATGTCCATTTATCAATTGCGTATGATTCCACGTAAATTGTCGTGGACTGTACAATGCCATTACGGTTGTAAGTTACTGAGAGTGTCTTTTTAATTTCTAATAGGTTCTTTATATCCTCAGTGGAACTAATACGGTAATTTGATACCGCAATTAATTCGTCACCAGTAATTAGTCCAGCTTTACTAGCAGGAGAATTAAATTCAGTACTTAATATATACACCTTATCAAATTGTTGGCGAAAGGTCATGCCATGGTCAGGAGTTTTTGACGAAATTTCTACTAAGCATAGGCCTAATTCCTCAATTATACTTTTAATAGGCAAGGAATCTGGGATATCAAGCCAGTCATCTAGTTCGTGAGTTAATGATTCACTATATTCTGAAATAGTTTCTTTAATCAGTTGTCTATTATATCCAAGATTTGTTATACCATACTTTAACCATAAAGTTCTTAGTAGTTGCGCCAAGGATGTATTTAACTGACGTAGTCTAACATCTAGACAGAATGCCGTTATAGATCCAAGCTTATAGTAACTAACTTGGGTGTTCCTACTATTTGGAGTAGATTTATATAGTTTAACCCAAGCCTCCTTAGAGCTTACTGCCAAAGATTGGATTTTTCTTCCTGGCGTTCTCATAATATAACTTATGTCTTCAGATAGATCTACTAATAATTCATCAAGCGTTTGAAGCTTTGCCAAATATGGTATACAGATATCAAAGTAACTTGTAACACCTTCAGCCAACCAAAGGCTCTCAGTAATTTGAGGCCTCCCATATTCATATTTTAAGTGCTCAATAGGCCTAAGACGTCTAACATTCCATTGGTGTAAGTATTCATGAGCTATTAGTTGAAGCAATTTGCGATATCCCTCAGGTTTAATAAGTAATCTCCAGTTAAATTGGAGAACAGATGAATTATCATGTTCTAAACCTCCATAACCTCTATCAAATATTTGTAGTATTAAATGATAGGAATATTTAAATGGTGGATCGCCTCCCATCAATTCACATGTAGCGTCAAAGATTGTATTAATATCATCAATGAAATTTAAAGGGAGTGGCTTTGGTGGCTGACCTATTACAACAAGAATATGTTTTTTATTTCGGACTAGTATTTCTGTTGAATCAATATTTCCGGAATGTACAGGAGTATCTAGAAGTTCATCATAATTCCTTGCAACAAAAGATTTATCATGCCTAAGGGGTACAAATGTTTTCCATTGTTCTGGTGCTTTTATAATTAAGTTATATTGTGAATTTCTAAAGTCACTAATTTCAACAATAAGAGCTGGTAAGCATAGAGAAGAGAAGGAATTATCTATATAACAATTCCTTACATTAAGTGATCGTGCCTCAACACTATATCTCAAGGTTGTACTTTCTCCAGTCTTCAAGTTGCACTCCCAAGAATTTGTACTGATGTTGTTAATAGGCACAGTTAGTCCTTTCTGATCTATTCGCATAGAAAATAAATATTGTGAGTAATCCCTTATGGTGTATGAACCTGGTGTCCATTGAGGTAATGATAGTACTTGATGTGTATTTGTAGGTTTCCAAATAATCGTTACGTCAATTATTTGATTGTTATGGCTAGTTAAATCTAATTGAACTGTTACCTTCGAGTTACTAATCATATCTTATGAGATCACTTTAACTAATGAAACTGAAGTAATATCTTTTGCAGCCTCCAAGGCCTTAATAGCCGCATATGACTTTAAAATCTTATCTAATGAGTTATTGGATGATTTCTTTGAACTAAATTTAAATAAATCAATCACAAGTTCAAGATTACCATCTGTCCCTCTTACCCAAGCAAGCAATTTGCCATCATTTGCCTCTGCCGAAATATCAACAAAATTAGGCTTTCCATCAAAATCGACAATATGATCTGGTCTCCTAACAGTGAAACCTTGAGAAATAAGTGCCCTTTCGAGGACTTGCAAGTCATTCAATAAAGTTGGAATAACAGTCAAATGCGACAAGGTTCCAATGTCCATTTCAAAGACAACAAATAAATCATATCAACCTGATAGTGAAAATAGTCCTTATATTATTTCTCCTGACAAAACCATAAAGAATTTCTTTACCCCCTCCTTGAGATTAGGATTAATGGCTTCTGGTAACGGATCTAATTTTCAAGCATTGGCAAAATCCTGCTCTACTGGAGAGCTGAACGCAAACATATCCTTGCTTGTAGTTAACAATCCACGTTGTGGAGCTAAGTATAAAGCAGAAAAGTTAAATATTCCCTGCAAGACATTTGATCATAGAAAATATCAATCCAGAGAGAGTATGGATGATGATATTTTAAATGTTTTCAAAGAATCTAATGTAGAAGCTATTATAATGGCTGGTTGGATGAGAATTGTCACTAACAAGTTAATAAAGGCTTTTCCTAATAGAATTCTAAATATACATCCTTCGTTACTACCATGTTTCCCTGGTATAAATGCTATCAATCAAGCCCTAGACGCGAAGGTTAAAATTACTGGTTGTACAGTTCATATGGTTTGCGAAAAGGTCGATTCTGGTCCAATACTTATTCAAGCAGCTGTACCAGTTTATGAAGAAGATAACCTTGCTATATTAACATCAAGGATTCAGCATAAGGAACATATAATACTACCAATGGGTGTTTCTATGGCTGCTAAATCATGGAGGACTCAATAATACTACGGATAAAATGGTGTTATGGGGAGACCAAGCTGTGGTCTTAATCCTGACATTATATTTAAGCATTGAACAGCTTGTCCAGCCTGTCCCTTAATTAAGTTATCTATTGCACTCATTATTATTAGCCTACGGTTTCTATTATCTACTTGGAGTGAGATAATCGCTTTATTTGTATGTTTAACCCACTTAGTTTGGGGATATGTTCCAACAGGAAGTACTTCTATAGTTGGGAAATCTCTATATACAGCTTTTAATACAGTTGTACAATCTTCAGCCGTTAGTCCAGGATCACGGAGGCGGCAGTAAACTGTAGCCAGTATTCCTCTTACCATAGGTACCAGATGTGGGGTGAATTGAAGTTGAATTGAATGTGAAGCGATTTCGGATGCAATTTGTTCTATTTCTGATGTATGTCTATGACCAATAACTCCATATGGTGCTATTGATTCAGAACATTCTGCTAAGAGTAAATGTTCCTTAGGTTTTCTACCTCCTCCTGATGTACCTGACTTTGCATCAATGATAATACCCTCATTATCAATAAGCCCTTGCTTTAAGAATGGAAGAAGAGCCAACAAACTTGCTGTTGGAAAACATCCTGGAGCAGCAACAAGTCTTGAATTGGCTATTTCATTTATCCTCCATTCAGCTAAACCATAAACAGCCTCATTACAAAGTTCATTATCTTCCCTTTCAATTCCATCTGGAACTTGGAAATATACACTTTTCCATTGACTTAGTGATCTATACCTGTAATCAGCAGAAAGATCAACTACGCGAATATTTCTAGTCAATAATTCTGGTGCCAATTTAGATGCTATTCCATTTGGTAAACTTAAAATTGCAAAATCTGCATAAAGAGCTATCTCGTCAGGATCGGGGGATTGTATAACTAGGTCATTTTTTAAGGGTATAAACGAACATATGTCAGTCCATCTCTTTCCAGCACTCCTAAGCCCGCCTAAATAAGTAACCTGAAAATCTGGATGGTCCTTAAGCAATCTGATTGCCTGAAGTCCTCCGTATCCAGAGGCACCTATGACAGCAACGCGAAATCCCTTTAAAGGATCTTTAGACTTGTTCAAAGGAGTTGTTCTACTAGCCATAAAGCGCCTGTTGCATCACGATCGTAATGGGGTGGTTATTCACTGAGGAAATTATGATCAATTCATCTATAAAAACAGCTGAACCAAACTTAACCGTGGATATTCAATTTGATGATATTTCAGACGCCCTTGCAGCTATCCGCAATGGTGAGTGTGTAGTTGTGGTGGATGATGAGAGACGAGAAAATGAGGGAGATCTTATTTGTTCAGCTCAGTTCGCTACCCCTGAGCAAATAAATTTCATGGCTACTAAGGCAAGGGGTCTTATATGCCTAGCTATGGAAGGTAACCGTTTAGATCAACTTGATCTTCCATTAATGGTAGATCAAAATACTGATGCTAATGAAACTGCCTTTACAGTTAGTGTTGATGCGGGACCAGAACAGGGAGTTACAACAGGCATTTCGGCTGAAGACAGAGCCAGAACAATCCAGGTAGCTATCAACCCAAAAACCTCTCCGAAAGATTTAAGAAGACCAGGTCATATTTTTCCATTGAGAGCAAGAAATGGTGGAGTCTTAAAACGAGCTGGACATACCGAAGCAGCAGTGGATTTATCAAATCTTGCTGGCTTATCACCTGCTGGTGTGATTTGCGAAATTCAAAATACAGATGGTTCAATGGCTAGACTCCCCGAATTAAAAAGATATTCAGATAAATGGGGCCTAAAGTTAATATCAATAGCTGACTTAATTAGATATAGATTAGAGAATGAAAGATTTGTAACCAGAAAGGCCTCTGCAAATCTGCCTAGCCTTTTTGGAGGATTCCAAGCAATCGGTTATCAAAACGAATTAGATGGTACTGAACATATTGCTTTAGTAAAAGGTGATCCAGGACAATTACAGGAGCCTGTTCTAGTCAGAATGCATTCTGAATGCTTAACAGGAGATGCATTTGGATCACTAAGATGTGATTGTAGAGCTCAACTTGAGGCGGCACTATCCAGAATTGAGCTTCATGGACAGGGAGTAGTTGTTTATCTACGTCAAGAAGGAAGAGGTATCGGATTGATTAACAAATTAAAAGCATATAGTCTTCAAGATGGAGGTTTAGATACGGTCGAGGCAAATGAGAAACTTGGATTCCCAGCTGATTTACGAAACTATGGTGTAGGAGCACAAATACTAACTGATCTAGGCATACATAGACTTAGTTTACTAACTAATAACCCTCGTAAAATAGCTGGTCTAGGAGGGTATGGACTTAAAGTTGAGAGTCGTGTTCCACTGGTAATTTGTCCTAGCACATACAATGCAAATTACCTCGAAGTAAAGAGAAATAAATTAGGCCATATGATGGATGAGATAAACAATGATACTAGAAAAAATACAGAAAATATAGTTCTTATATTCTGGGAGGGTGATACTAAGGCTATTAACTTAACTGAATTTAAAACAATTATTCATGAAATTTCCGAACAATATATTGATTTTACAGATGAACATTCATCCAGACTCCTGGCAATACTAGAATTTCCAGATATAATTTTTAGAGTTTTACCAATTACAGAGAATGATTTAGACAAGGACTACAATTATGATCTTAGGCTTATTAGCAAGATACTGAATAGTCTACGCGATTTGTCTTCAACAAAAAAACTCGGAATATTTTCGTCAGACAATATAACTCATGCGATGCATCCATCACTTAATCTAATTCCAACTAATCTTGATATTAAATCCAGTGAGCAGATAGACGAAGTTTTTATTGGCAATAAAATAATGATTAAGAACGAAACAACACTCATATGTTGGAATTAGTAATTAGATATTAAACCTAGATCTATTTAACAGTGGCCTTAATGATTTTTGATCCATTCTTTAATGCTAAAACAATATCCATGTTATTTGTGTGACCAAAAACAGTATGAACACCATCTAAATGAGGCTGAGCATCATGAACTAAAAAGAATTGACTCCCTCCAGTATTTTTTCCTGCGTGCGCCATAGAGAGAGAACCAGCCAGATGCTTCTTGGAATTTATTTCACAATCGATTGTGTAACCAGGACCTCCGGTTCCAGGAACACCATTTGAACCTTGCCTTGTATTTGGGCACCCACCTTGTGCCATAAAACCAGGGATAACTCTGTGAAAAGAGAGTCCATCGTAAAAGCCTTCTGACACAAGTTGGGTGAAATTAGCTACAGTTTTTGGTGCATCAGCTTCAAATAATTCAATTTCAATTTTGCCTGCATCAGTTTCCATAATGACCTTGCTCATAATAGATACCAAATAAAGATTATTATATAACTAAAAATTGAATATAGCAATTATATTGTAGTTTATTCTATAAAGACACTTTAAAATAAAAGAAAGACACTATTTAATGCTTGAGTTTTGTTCGAAAATAGCTTGTTGTAAATTGTCAGCATTTTTTTCTAATAATTTTACCGCCTGGATCTTTTCTATTCTGGCTAATCGCATAAGGAGTGCGAGTTTTACCGAACCTTCTGCATCATCTAATAATTTCAAGGCTTCTTGTCTATTTATATCTGCTACTTCGCTAAGTATACGAAGAGCTCTATCCTGTAATTTATCATTAGTTACAGATAAATCTATCATATAATTTCTATATACCTTACCTAATCGAACCATTACAGCCGTTGAAATTATGTTTAAGGCCATTTTAGTGGCTGTTCCTGCTTTTAGTCTTGTTGACCCAGTTAATATTTCAGGTCCTGTAAGTAGACGAATGTCAATATCATTTGGCATAGGAGCATCTTTTGAAGGAACACATGCCAATGCGATAGCTTTAGCACCTATATTCTTTGCAAACTTCAGTGCATTTAAAACATAGGGTGTAGTTCCTCCTGCACTTATTCCTATAAGACAATCCTTATTAGTAAATCGACGCTGGTGCAGATCATTTACTGATGCATTGATGTCATCTTCTATTTCTTCTGAACTTATCTGTAATGCTTTCCTGCCGCCCGCAATGACGCCCTGTACTAGATCTGGAGGGGTGCAAAATGTAGGAGGACATTCTGAAGCGTCCAAAACACCCAATCTTCCAGATGTCCCAGCTCCTATATAAAAAAGTCTTCCTCCATTATTGAGTTGATGAGAAATTAACTCAATAGCCTCTACAATTTTGTTTGAAGCATTTTTTACCGCTATTTGAGGTTTTAAATCTTCTTCAGAGAATAGTTTAACTAATGACTCGGTACTTAATTGGTCTAAATTCGTACTATAATCATTAGGCTGTTCAGTCATGAGATGTCCCCTGTTAGATAATTGCTCTATATTGTCAATGTTGCTACTATTAAATGGCATTTATAAAAGTCCCTCAAGCCCCTTTCTTATATCCTCTAAATCTTCATTCAGTAAATCATCTTTATCAGTCTGGTTATTATTTATTGATAACTCTTGCTCATTCCATTTAGACACGTCGAGATTATCTTCTGGCGGCACTAATAATATTCGTTCATTATTGGTTTGAGGTACAAAACCTGCTTGAACAAAACGAGCTTCATATCCGGCATTAGTACAAAAAACTTCAATTTCTTCTCTATCCAAGGCTTCAACCATTGGTTTCGGGAAATCCTGTGCCTCTAATAATCCTGAATATCTTTCTGCATCATCACGATTCTCGAACATGAGAACAACGGTTACACCGTTTAATTCAAGGGAATGTACACCCTCATTATCAGTTCCAGAGTCATAGAGTAATACGTGTACTTGCATACAGGTCAAGCAAATCAGGATATTTTCTCATTAAAAGAGAATTCCACTGTCATATAGATTCCGGATCTAAGGCCAATTCTTGTAATCGTCTATATAGGGCACCTTCAGCATCACCTAGATCTGCTGGTACAACAACAACAATTTCAACAAATTGATCTCCTCTGGTTCCATCATACTCAAGTCCTCTTCCCCTTAATCGAAGTAAGCGACCACTAGATGATTTAGGTGGAACCTGCAATGTCACCTGTCCATTAAGTGTTGGAACATCAACTGCACAACCTAAAACTGCATCAGGGGGAAATATTTCCAATTTATATAATACTCTTAATCCATCAATACGGAGGCCACTGTCAGTTCGTATCCTTAATTGTAGGAAATGATCACGACCACCTGGTGCTACTCCCGCTATGCGAAGTCGCCATCCATCTCCTGCTAGTGGTGGTGTATTAACTTCAACTATAGTTCCATCATCTAGCTCTAATTCTACATTTGTTCCATATAATCCTTGTTCTGGGGTTAATTCAACTAAGCTTTCTAGATCTTGAGTGGCTTGTATTGGCGGTGGTGGTGGTGGTTCAGATGTAGTTGGCCATTGAAAGCTTGGATCATCATATTTAGTCTCCTCGTTAACTACATTTTGTGAATAGTCATTAGGTTGTTCATACTCAATATCAAACATATGATCCACATAATCTTTAAATTCTGGAAAACCACTTTCGAAAGGATCATATGAACTTGTCTCTCTTAGAAATGTACTCTCCCAGGCGGCACGTTTTCTTGGATCACTAAGAACTGCATATGCTTCGTTAACTAGTTTGAAGCGCTCTTCTGCATGTTGATCGTTGCCATTTAAATCAGGATGCCAGCGTCTAGCTTCCTTTCTAAATGCACTTTTCAACAAACTTAAATCACTACCGGGTGGTATACCAAGTAGTGCCCAATAATCTGTATTAGCGGTATATGTCATTGTTCCAAGGATCCTGGTCACGCTCTCTTAAACCTCTTCGGCTAGGGGAGGACCTTGGAGTATTCTCCCAAGGATCATCATCCCAATAATCATCGGAAAAGAGCTCATCCTTTAATGAGCCAAAGGTGTCTCGAATACCTTGTAGTGGATTTGAATCAAGTCGGCGTTCAGCTGATAAACGTCGATTTAAACCAAACAAAGCTTCTTGCAATGAGGCTACAGCCAATTCTAATTCTTGGAATTCATTTTGATCCAGAAGATCTTGAACATCTCTCATTGCAATTTCGACTGAACGTTGTTGACGCTCTGCCCCATATGGGCCCAACTCTAAAGCAGCATCTCTTAATCTTCTTTCTGCTTGGGCTACTAGGGTTAAAGCACTATTTTTCCTGTCAATAGAGGCTCTTTTTCTTCGATCTTCATTTGCTTTTTCTTTTGCTTCAGCCAAAAGGCTCTTTATTTCTTGTTCATTTAAATTGGAGCCACCTTGAATACTTACTGTTTGTTTTCTTCCCGTTGTCCTATCTGTAGCACTTACTTCTAATAAACCATTTGAATCTATATCAAAGGCAACTTGTATTTGTGGTACACCTCGTGGGGCTGGAGGTATACCACTCAATCGGAATTTGCCCAAAGATTTGTTATCAGAAGCCATTTGCCTTTCTCCCTGCCATACATGTATCTCTACAGATGATTGATTAGGTTCTGAAGTGCTAAATACATCTGATTGTCTTACAGGTATAGGAGAATTTCGTGGAATCAATACTTTCATTAGGCCTCCAACAGTTTCTATACCTAAGGAAAGAGGAGTTATGTCATTTAAAAGCAGATCTCTGAGCTCCCCACTAATTATGCCTGCCTGGATTGCAGCTCCTACAGCAACAACCTCATCAGGATTTACTGATTGACAGGGTGGGTTTGGAACTAGTGTTTTGACAAGTTGTTGAACCATTGGCATTCTTGTTCCACCTCCCACCAAAACAACGTCATCAATGTCTTCGGGGCTCAACCCCGAATCCATGAGGGCTGACTCGACTGGTTTTAAAAGTCGATCTAAGAGATCAGTGCAAAGACCTTCAAATGTTGTTCTATCCAGAGATGTTTCGATATGAAGGGGACCTTCTGGGCCTGTCGCAATGAAAGGAAGTGAAATAGGTGTTTTTTGTACTCCTGAAAGCTCTTGTTTAGCCTTTTCTGCTGCCTCTGTTAAACGTTGTAAGGCTTGTCTATCTCTTCGTAAATCTAGAGAATGAGTTGATTGAAATGACCTTGAAAGCCAATCAACTATTCTCTGATCAAAATCATTTCCTCCTAGTTGAGTATCTCCTGAAGTTGCCTTTACATCAAAAACTCCATTGGCAATTTTCATAAGTGAGACATCAAAAGTTCCTCCTCCTAAGTCAAATACAAGAACAGTACGATTTGCACTTTTTTCAAATCCATATGCAAGGGCAGCTGCTGTAGGTTCATTAAGAATACGTTCAACTTTAATACCTGCTAAACGTGCCGAATCCCTTGTAGCCTGGCGTTGAGAATCGTTGAAATATGCAGGAACAGTAATGACAGCTCCCTCAATAAGTTCTCCTAGATATTTTTCAGCGTCATCGACAAGTTTTCTGATTATGCTCGCAATTAGCTCTTCTGGAGCGTATTCTCTTTCTGTAGTAGGGCAAGTAATTCGAATATTTCCTTGTTCATTGGCTCTGACGTTATAAGGAACTGCAAGACTGCTTTCCTCAAGTTCGTCCCATCCTCTACCGACAAATCTTTTAAGGTTTGCAAAGGTATTCCTAGGACTAAGAACTAACTGCCGTCGCGCGAGTTGACCTACCAAAAGTTCAGAATCCTTCGTATAGCCAACAACAGAAGGGGTGGTTCTGCACCCCTCTGCATTGGCTATTACTTGAGGTCTTCCAGCCTCCAGCACTCCAACCACAGAGTTGGTAGTACCTAAGTCAATTCCTACTATCCTCCCCATGATCAGCAATTGTGAATCTCTACGGTACTGGCCTTAACGACTAGATCCAAGTTTTTTTTCATTATTCCCACTGTTAAGGGTCATTTAGTGAAATCCTTTCTTTTAAGACATAAGGTTTGAGAAGTTCAAAATTGAATCGTGTCAGAGAGAAAGAACGATCAATTCCAACGAAGGAATCGTCCGCCTTCCGAAAAAATCATAGATATAGGATTCAAGAATCTTGCCATAGCAATGGCTTCTATGGTTGCCGTGATCCTATTTGGAATTCTGCTGGTAATTTTCCTAGGGTCAATTGAGTCAATGGGAAGATATGGACTGCGTTTCCTGGTGACCTCTGATTGGAATCCTGTGACAGATGACTATGGTGCTTTTACAGCCATATACGGAACAATAGTAACTTCAGTTGCATCGCTTATGATTGCTGTTCCACTAGGAGTAGGCACTGCAATATTTATCACGGAAAATATTATTCCTCAAAATATAAGAGAGCTAATAGGAATTATGGTTGAATTGCTTGCTGCAATCCCTTCAGTTGTTCTAGGTTTATGGGCTATATTTGTTATGGAACCTTTTATAAGGCCTTTCTTAACCAGCTTAAATAATTCATATAGTTGGATACCATTTTTAAGCACTGAACCAGTAGGTCCAGCATTGGCACCTGCGATATTAATTTTAGTAGTGATGATACTCCCAATTATCACAGCAATTTCTAGAGACTCACTTAATCAAGTACCCGCTAAACTTCGAGAAGCAGCATATGGGATTGGTGCAACAAGATGGAGCACAATCTTTAATGTCATACTACCAGCTGCAATTTCTGGAATAACAGGAGGAGTTTTACTGGCTTTAGGAAGAGCAATGGGAGAAACAATGGCAGTAACAATGATAATTGGAAATTCAAATAATTTTAGTTTGTCTTTATTAGCTCCAGGTAATACAATTGCTGCAATGTTAGCTAATCAATTTGGAGAGGCTGACGGGAGCCAAGTCTCTTCTCTAATGTTCGCAGCATTTATATTAATGATATTAACATTAAGTGTGAACATATTTGCCCAATGGATGGTGAAACGATTGAGCCTCAAATATTAGTTTGCTACTCAATTATCTAATTATTAAACAGATGAACCTTTTCTACAAGCACACATCAAGACGTAACCTATCAAATACAATATTGACATTAATAACGGGATTATTTGCAACACTTGCGGTGCTCCCTTTAATACTTGTAATTTTATATGTTTTAATTAAAGGTGCTTCACAAATAAACATCAATCTTTTAACTCAACTACCTGAGCCACCTGGAGATGATTTAAATTCAGGTGGAATTGGTAATGCAGTAATTGGTACATTTGTAGTTACAGGTATTGGAGCGTTAATAGCAATACCTATTGGGGTAGGAGGTGGGATTTATTTAGCTGAATATTCCAGAAATGGTCCTTTTTCAAAGTTCATTAGATTTGGAACAAATGTTTTATCTGGTGTGCCTTCAATTATTGCCGGTGTATTTGTTTATGGAGTTATTGTTTCTACTAAAGTAATATTTGGGAGTAATTTTAGTGGGCTTGCAGGAGGCATTGCTCTTTCTATTCTCATGCTGCCAACGGTTATAAAAACAACAGACGAAGGATTGAAACTAGTATCAGATGAATTAAGAAAAGGAGCTCTAGGTATTGGTGCATCAAAATTTATTACCATAACAAGAATCACTTTGCCAGCAGCACTAACCCCAATAGCAACTGGCATTGTACTTGCCCTAGCTAGAGCAGCAGGAGAGACAGCTCCTCTTATCTTTACAGCTTTGTTCTCGTTTTACTGGGCTGAAGGAAGTGAAGCTCTATTAGAGCCAATTGCAACCCTATCTGTACTTATATATAACTTCGCATTAGAACCATACGAAGCTCAAAATAAATTAGCATGGGCAGCATCTTTTGTACTCGTCCTTATTATCCTAACAACTAACATTATATCGCGATTCATTAGCAAATATGCATCATCAAAATAAATATTTCCGCTAGAATATAATTATCATTCAGTCTTAACTCAATTTATGTAACCATGGACAAATCTAAACAAGTTTGTAAGCCTCAAAATAAAACCACTATATCTCTTCAGAACGTTACTATAAGTTATGGAAAGTTTGAGGCAGTCAGGAATGTTTACTGCGATATTCAAAAAGGAAAAGTTACTTCATTAATTGGCCCTTCTGGCTGTGGAAAGTCTACCATTTTAAGAGCAATAAATAGAATGAATGATTTAATTCCAAGTTGTTCATTAAACGGTCGAGTTTTGTTTGAAGGGGCGGATCTTTATGACCCCCGAATTGATCCCGTTGAAGTTCGCAGACGGATTGGTATGGTTTTTCAACAACCTAATCCATTCCCAAAATCCATTTATGAAAATATCGCTTTTGGAGCAAGAATTAATGGTTATAAGGGAGACATGGATCAATTGGTCGAAAGTTCACTTAGACAAGCAGCTGTTTGGGATGAATGTAAGGACAAATTAAATGATAGTGGATATTCATTATCTGGCGGACAGCAACAAAGACTGTGCATAGCGAGAACAATTGCCATTGAACCTGAAGTAATACTGATGGACGAACCATGTTCAGCATTAGACCCTATTTCAACATTAAAAATAGAAGAGACAATGCATGAACTTAAAAAGAACTTTACTATCATTATAGTTACACATAATATGCAACAGGCACTAAGAGTAAGTGATATGACTGCATTTTATAATGCAGAAATTAAGGAAGGTGCAGCTGGAGGAAAATGTGGATATCTTGTTGAATTCAATGACACCGACAAAATATTTAATTCACCTGTCCAGAAAGCTACACAAGATTATATTTCTGGAAGATTTGGTTAAATCGCCTGATAGAAATAGGAACAAGCAGGTGATGTAGGAGTTAAAACAACGGAGAGGGAGGGATTCGAACCCTCGATAGAGTTGCCCCTATACAGCATTTCCAGTGCTGCGCCTTCGACCACTCGGCCACCTCTCCAGGTACTCCCTTCAGCCATTAAATCTAGCAGGTAGCTAATAACCTTCTCATCTGATCAAACTTTAAGTTCGCAGGTTTAATATAATTTTAAAGGACCTGAGTTGTTTTCTTGTCCTAAAAAGTATAATTAAAGAAGATTAATGGATCACATTTACATGAGTGAATTGAATTGTTCAGTTGCTGCCAAGAAAGCGGGAATCAGCGACATCGAAATGGAGAATTTGATAACTGTAGCCAAAAAGGCATCTAACATAGGTGGAACTATTTTAATGGAGCATTATGGCAGTTTATGTATGGTCAAAAATAAAGGTAGGGTAGGAGATCTTGTTACAAATGCCGATTTAACAGCGGAAAGGAAAGTCCTTGATTATCTTAATAAATTGACTCCTCAGATTTCTATTCATGCAGAGGAAAGCGGTAACTTAGGACCTCAAAACTCTCTAGTTTGGTGCGTAGATCCTTTGGATGGCACAACAAACTTTGCTCACGGATACCCATTTTTTGCAACATCAATAGGATTAACATGGAAAAATGAACCAATTCTCGGTGCAATCTCAATACCAATGCTCAACGAGACATATTGGGGAGCTCCTGGAATTGGAGTATTCTGTAATTCTAAGAAAATAACAGTATCAAGTGCTCACAGGCTTATTGATTCACTTTTAGTTACTGGATTTGCCTATGATAGACATAATAGATTAGATAATAATTATGCAGAATTCTGTTGGCTAACAAATAAAACCAGAGGAGTAAGAAGAGGTGGTGCAGCAGCTGTTGACTTAGCCTTTATAGCCTGTGGTCGTCTAGACGGTTACTGGGAACGAGGTTTATCTAAATGGGATCTAGCTGCTGGTGTCGCACTTGTGGAACTTGCCGGAGGAAAAATCTCAGATTACAAAACCAATAAATTTGATATCAGTACCGGTAGAGTATTGGCAACTACTCCAGGGATAGAATCTGAATTAAAAGCAGAATTAAGTAAAGTCATGCCATTAGAAGGAAAATATTTTGATTCTCCAAATCTCAAAAACGTCGGATCCTGAAGAAAATACAGGAATGAATTTATGACGCTACAACCAGCAGCAGGTGTTAGAGACTTAAATCCCCAGCAAGTGGAAATCAACCACATGCTGACAAAGCGCTTAGCGCAGATTTACCGTTTCTGGGGTTATGAAGAAGTATCGCCGCCACGAATAGAAAGAATAGATACATTAAAAGCAGGAGGAGCTATTGATAGTAATGACATCGTCAGGTTAGTAGCAGATGAACCATTAGGTCTAAGGCCCGAAATGACTGCCTCAATAGCGAGAGCTGCGAGCACAAGACTCGCTCAAAAACCTAGGCCCCTTAGATTATGGGCATCAGGAACTGTATTTGAAACAAAAGAAACAGATGAGAGGGGATTATTTATTGAGGAGAACCTGCAAAGTGGAGTAGAACTCTTCGGAGTTCAAGGAATGAGCGCAGAAAAAGAACTCTTATCTCTATTGTTAGATGCAATGAATACATTAGATTTAGAAACTATACATCGACCTACACTTCTTGTTGGACATACTGGATTAATGGATCTGATACTTACTTCAGTTCCGAATAGTGAGAGGGAAAGGACAAAGCAACAATTGATAGATTATGACAAGTTAAGTTTAGAAAACAGCAATCTCGAATCATTTGTAAAGAATAAACTTGTCAAAATCCAGAATTTAAGAGGTAGTCCAACAGACGTGTTGGATGAATTAACTAGTTTATTTAACGATCAAAAGGTAATAACAGAACTGCATAGTATATTCCAAGTAATAAATGATGTGTCGAGAAGTCAAGAGGTTTCACTTCAACTAGATCCAACTTTTCAACCACATTTTAATTTATATACTGGCATCGTTTTTCAACTTATATGTAAAGGTCAAGCCTCTCCAGTAGTAATAGCTAGAGGAGGAAGATATGATGAGCTAGTTTCACG
Organism: Prochlorococcus sp. AG-363-O15; assembly: GCA_003278255.1. GTDB lineage: Bacteria > Cyanobacteriota > Cyanobacteriia > PCC-6307 > Cyanobiaceae > AG-363-O15. Next base: position 39,005 of record QCFZ01000007.1, on the reverse strand, counting down.
ATGTGGAGCCGAGGAGCAATATGCTGCTGGAGTTGGATTTAGTTTTGCAATTGACAAAATAAGAGAGTTAAAAAGCAGAGTAGAAACTACTTCTAATATCAATAGATGTGTTTTAGTTGCCTATAAAAATGATATTCCAATTGAAAGGGCTATTTATAAGTCAAGACAATGGCATTCCAAAGGTTTTGTATCAATTGTTGAATTAGATCCATGCACATGTCGTTCTGATGCGATTGCACTTCTACCTGTTAGAGGTTGTAATGAGCTAGATTGGATAGAAAATTAACAGTTAATATAAGAACTTAATCTTTCTTTCCATGCCACACAGTATCATTTCAGATATCTGCGAAGGTGTTGCTGACTGCGTTGTCGCATGCCCAGTAGCGTGTATAAAGCCATCAACTTTAAAGAATGCAAAAGGGAACGACTATTACTGGATTGACTACGACACTTGTATAGATTGTGGAATATGCCTACAAGTGTGTCCTGTTCAGGGAGCTGTAGTTCCAGAGGAAAGGCCTGAAGAACAAAAATGCCCATAAAAAAACTGGTTCGGGGAACACTCCTACAAAATCAAGAAGAAGTGTTATAGCTTTAAGTCTTATTATTTAGAGATGAAATGGCACCTCTGGAAGAAGGCAAGATTCAGATACACACTGAAAATATCTTCCCAATAATAAAAAAAGCAGTTTATTCAGATCATGAGATATTCCTTAGAGAATTAGTCAGTAACAGTGTTGATGCAATCAATAAAAGAAGAATGGCATCATTGGCAGGAGATTGCGATGAGGGTGCTGAGGGTTCTGTTCAAATAAAGATAGATCGCGAATTAAAGACACTAACAATTTCTGATAATGGTATAGGGATGACAAAAGATGAGGTAAAAAAATACATAAATCAAGTTGCTTTTTCAAGTGCCGAAGAGTTTCTAGAAAAATATAAGAAAGCAGATGACGGGATAATTGGACATTTTGGACTGGGATTTTATTCAAGTTTTATGGTTGCTAAAAACGTAGAGCTAATCACTAAATCAGCAAGAAAAGAATCAAAGGCAATCAAATGGAATTGTGATGGTTCACCAAGTTATAGTCTAGAAGATACAGACAGGGCAGAGCCAGGTACCGATGTCATACTATATTTAATGGAAGAAGAGATTGAATACATTGAACCAACCAGAATAAAAACTCTAGTAGCAAAGTACTGCGATTTTATGCCTGTAAAAATCGAATTCGAAGGTGAAGAAATTAACAAAAGAAATCCAATATGGAGAAAAAGCAATGCAGATCTTACAGACAAAGATTATAAGGAACTCTACAATTATTTATATCCTTTTCAGGGAGATCCATTATTATGGATACATTTAAATACAGATTATCCATATAATTTACAGGGTATTCTTTACTTTCCAAAAACATCTGGAAGAGCAGACTGGGAAAAGGGAGAAATAAAATTATTTTGCAACCAAGTATTTGTCAGTGATTCTATTAAGGAGGTAGTACCTAGATATTTACTTCCTTTAAGAGGAGTTATTGATTCACCTGATATACCCTTAAATGTAAGCAGAAGTGCATTACAAAGTGATCGTAGAGTAAAGTCTATAGGAAACTTCATAGCCAAGAAGATTGCAGATAAACTCCGGTCGCTAAAAAAGGATAGTCCAGAGTTTTACTCTGAGATATGGGATTCTTTAGCTCCCTTTATAAAAATCGGGGCAATGGAAGACGATAAGTTTGCAGAACAGGTATCAGAAATCATTTTATTCCAATCTACAGTTGATAATAGTAATGTTATTGATGAAGAAAAGAATTATTTAGTAAATCCAAATGGAACAATTTTCACAACTATAGATGCCTATAAGGATCGAATAACATCAGATACGGACAAAAAGGTTATTTATTGTACGGACGAATTAGCTCAAGCTAGTCCTTTAGAGTTGTGGAAGGCAGAAGGGGTAGAGGTTATTAAAGCAGACACAATAATAGACACACAATTCATCCCTTGGCTAGAAAACAGATATGAAGACTTAAAATTTCAACGAGTAGATGCTGAATTAGATAACAATCTAAAGGACGATAAGCCTGAAATAACTAATCAAGATGGAGAAACAAAATCTGAAAGATTGAGAAAAACAATTATAGATGCACTCAATAATGACAAGGTCACAGTTCAGATTCAGGCCCTGAAAGGTGAGCAAGCTCCACCAGCAATGATACTTCTGCCTGAGCAAATGAGGAGAATTAATGATGTAGGAGCTTTAATGGAACAACGTTTGCCCGGCCTACCTGAGCATCATGTCCTTCTAGTAAATCAAAATCATGAGCTAGTAGAAGGTATTTTAAAAATCAATTCTGGGACAGTTCTCACTAGTTCAAATGGACACAGCACATCAGAATCCTTGGCTAGTGAGCTTTCGAAACACCTTTATGACATGGCGAGACTTGGTGTAGGGGGCTTAGAACCCAAGGAACTAGCTGGATTTCAGAGAAGAAGCGCTAATTTGATGGGTTTGCTGGTCAATAAAACCTTATAGGAATAAAGCCATTTGATATCATTGAACCCAGAAACCTAGTTTAAAGGAACATAAATATGTCTAGAGTCTGCCAACTGACTGGAAAACGAGCAAATAATGGGATGGCAGTTAGTCATTCTCATATACGTACTAAAAAATTACAGCAGGCAAATCTTCAGCAACGCAAATTATGGTGGGCTGAGGAAAACAAATGGATAAGCATAAGGGTTTCTACGCGTGCTTTGAAAACGATACAAAGGAAAGGCCTTGGACCTTATGCCAAGTCACTGGGAGTTGATTTGAATAAAATCTAAATAAATAGATCTTTTTAGTGGAAGGCGGTTGTATAAATGATAAATAACAGAATTCATTTACCATCTCATTGAGACCTAACTAATGATTGCAAAGAGCAAAAAAAGCAAATTTATTCTTCTATATCATAGGACACCATTTGAAGAACAAATTAATAATAAAGGAGAAAGAACCTGGATAGATCAAAAAAGTCCGAATGGGATAATCCCAACATTAAGAAACCTTTTTAGAAATCAAAAAGATGGCACTTGGATTGCTTGGAGAAAAGTCGATGAATTGACTAACGCAAACGATGAAGTTATCAAAATGAATAAACCATCATCATTTGCCTTAAGACGCATCCCACTGATTGAAGAAGAAATCAATAGTTTTTATCATGTGACATCAAAAGAATCAATCTGGCCAATTCTGCATACATTTCCAACCTATTTTGATGTTAATAATGCTGATTGGAATGTTTTTGAAGAGGTAAATAAAAGGTTTGCCGCAGCGGCCTGCGATCAAGCTGAGGAAGGAGCAGTTATATGGATACATGACTATAATTTATGGTTAACACCATTTTTCATAAGAGAGCAAAGATCTGATGTAAAAATTGCATTTTTTCACCATACTCCCTTTCCTGGCAATGATGTATTTGCAATTCTTCCATGGAGAAGACAAATAATAGAGAGTCTTTTATGTTGTGACTTAGTAGGATTTCATATCCCTAGATATACAGAAAACTTTGCCAGAGCAGCAAATTGTTTAGTTGGAGCACAAAAGGGTCCTAAAGCTAATGTAGATGAAAAATTTATTGCCGTTGGTAGTGCACTAACAGAACCAACGGTTACAACATCACTAAGGCATGCAGGACGAAATATTAGATTATTATCATCACCTGTAGGTACATCACCAGATGTAATACTAGAATTAATGAATACTGATGTTGTCAGAGAACATTCTAGAAAAATTCAAATAGGCACAAAGAAAAATAGGAAACTTATATTATCTGCTAGCAGGGTAGATTATACAAAAGGTAATGAGGAACTATTACTAGCTTTTGAAAGGTTATTAATTAAAAGGAAGGATATACATGGAAAAGTGGTCTTGATGCTTGCCTGTGTATCAGCTGCCTCTGGAATGAAAATTTATGACGATACTCAAAGATCAATTGAAGAAATGGCTGGAAGAATAAATGGCAAATTTAGTCAAATTGATTGGGTTCCCATAAGACTTTCCACAAGACGAATTCCATACGATGAGATGGTAGCGTGGTTTGGCCAAGCAGATATATGTTGGATAACTCCTCTACGGGATGGACTAAATCTTGTAGCTAAAGAATATGTTGCCGCAAGAAAGAGCAATGGAGGTGTTTTAGTCCTCTCTGAATTTACAGGAGCATCTGTTCTACTTAATGGCGCTATTCTTACAAATCCATATTCTCACAGGCGAATGGATGAAGCCATTGAAGAAGCAATAGCTATGAAAGAGAATGAGCAACTAGAACGTATGGCTGCCATGACAAAATCTGTAGAATCATATACTGTCAAGGATTGGGCAGAGGAACAAATTAACGAATTAATAGAACCTACAAAAAGCTAATTAAATGAGAAAATTAAAGCAATTATTTTTGACAGCAATATTATCAGCCATTATTCAACCAATTAATGTATCAAGCGCGACAACTAAAAATAAAGTTGATATAAGAATATTAATGCCTGCCCCTTTTGCAGATTCAACAGCAAAGATAATAGACCGTTTTAATCGACATCATAAAAACCAAATTGAAGTTACTGTAACAAGGGGGCCCTTAGAAACTGAATCAGTTTCAGATCTTGCCATAAGTAGTCTATTGTTAGGAGATAATCCATATGATATTCTTCTAATAGATGTAACTTGGCTACCGAAGTATGCTGAGGCAGGTTGGTTGTTTAATATGGATAAAATGATTGACAATAGTGAATGGGAATTATTGATTAAGGGAGCTAGACTTGGAAACAAATACAAAGGAACGCTTTATAGATGGCCCTTAGTAGCAGATATTGGTTTGCTTTATTGGCGTAAGGACCTTATGAAGATTCCACCAACAACACCAAATGAACTCTTTAACATAAGCAAAAGACTTCAAAAAGAGAATAAAGTTAAATATGGTTATGTCTGGCAAGGTAAACAATATGAGGGACTTAGTTGCGTATTTCTTGAGGTATTAAGTGCATTTGGAGGAGAGTGGATTACAGAAAATGGTGAAGTGAAATTAAATTCACCAAATAGTCTAAAAGCTACTAGATGGTTGCAATCACTTATAAAAAGTGGGATTTCACCTAAAGCAATAACTAGTTTTGCTGAATCAGAAGCACTTCAATCATTTAAAGCTGGTCAGTCAGCATTTATGAGGAACTGGCCTTATGCTTGGTCAGAACTTCAAAAAGACTCTAGTGCTGTTAAAGGGAATGTAGGTGTTACTGTAATGGTTTCAGATCCCAAATATAGTTCAACATCAACTCTAGGAAGTTGGGGGTTCTCAATCTTAAACAGGTCAGCCAACAAAAACGAATCAATGCAAGTTATCTCCTATTTAACATCTGAATCAAGCCAAAAGTTGTTATTTAAAGAATTTGGATATACACCTACCAGAAAGAAATTGTTTAGTGATCCAATTTTGTTAAAACAAAATCCGATCCTAACCAACCTAAAAAAAGGTCTTGAAATAACTAAACCAAGACCTCAAATTCCTTTATATGCTCAAGTAAGCGATATTTTACAACGAGAGTTAAGCACCGTTTTGACCCAAAAGCATGATATTAAAGACTCTATGAATAGAGCTACATATAAAACAAGACGAATTCTTAATTCATATGGAATTGATTGATGTCATTAATTCTTGTACTCCCAGCAATTATCTTAGTAATCCTTGTATTCGTATTTCCTTTAATTAGGTATGCGTGGTTAAGTTTTCACGCAGTCTCAGTGTCAACGGGTCTTGTAATGGTTCCAAATTTTGGAGCAAATTGGAGCCGATTAATTGAAGATCAAAGATTTTGGCAAGATTTAATGCAAACAACAAGATTTACTGCCTTTTCAGTTACTTTAGAGATCATTCTAGCGATCGCAATAGCATTATTATTAGATCAGAGGTGGAATGGAAGAGGCATAATTAGAGCTATAACCATATTGCCCTGGGCTCTACCAACAACAATAATGGCTTTGGGGTGGAGATGGATTTTTAATACACCTTACGGCCCTATTGAACAACTTACTCAACTTTTTGGGATTGAATACTTGAACCTACTTTCTATTCCTAAATACACGTGGATTACGACAGTAATTGCTGATGTTTGGAAAACAACCCCATTTGTGGCTTTGATCATACTGGCAGGTCTACAAAGTATTCCTAATGATTTGTATGAAGCATTTAGATTAGAAGGTGGTAATTCCCTACAAGCCCTTAAAAAAATTACATTACCTCTAATTCAACCTTATATTTTAATTGCTCTTTTATTCAGAGTAGCTCAAGCCTTTGGAGTCTTTGATCTCATACAGGTAATGACGGGAGGAGGACCAGCAACAAGCACAGAAAGCTTAGCGCTTTATTCTTATTTAAATGCAATGAGGTTCCTAGATTTTGGATATAGTGCAACTATAATGTTAGCTAGTTTCCTATTGCTAATGATAATTTCAATCACGAGCTATATTCTCTTAAAGAGACTTCGTTTACTTACGGTTAAATAAACCAATGAAAAATAGATCTATTTATTATATAGCTATTATAACTTGGTCTATATTACCATTAGCATGGCAGATATACACATCATTTAGTTCGCCTGAAGCATTAACAGCTCCCATTCTAAATCATAACAATAGATGGACACTTGAAAATTACATCCAAATAATTAATTCTGACCCACCATTTTGGACATATTTGGCCAATAGTACATTAGTAGGATTGTTAACTACATTTATAACCTTACTAGTTGCTATTCCAGCTTCTTATGCACTAACCAAGATATCCTTCTATTTATCAAGCATAATTAGGCTAATTCTCTTAGGTGCTGCTCTTTTTCCTTATGTCTTGCTTTTTCTTGCCCTGCTCGAATTTGCTAGAAAATTAGATTTAGGAAATAACTTGCTTGCTTTAAGTCTTCCTTATTCAGCATTATCAATGCCACTTGCAATACTACTTTTATCTTCTTCATTTAGGGATCTTCCTAAGGATCTCGAAGAAGCAGCAACTTTAGAAGGTCTAACTCTTTTAGACCGCTTTAGATTTATCCTAATTCCATTGATACGGCCAGCTGTAGCAAGTACAGGTATCTTAGTTTTTTTATTCACATGGAATGAATATCCAATTGCTCTTACTTGGATAAGTAACGAAAACATGTTGACCCTTCCGGTAGCAATGGCAAGAATTGCTGGTTCTTCCATTTACTCAGTACCTTATGGGGCATATGCTGCTGCAACAGTATTAGGATCTCTTCCCTTACTATTATTTGTTATTATATTTCAAAAACAAATTGTATCTGGACTAACTCAGGGGGCTGTAAAAGGATGACCTTATTAATTAAGAATCTAGGAAGGCATATTAATGATAGTTGGATTGTAAGGCATCTAAACCTAGAGGTAACTGACGGAGAATGTTTGGCTTTATTAGGCCCAAGTGGCTGTGGTAAAAGCAGTACATTGAGGCTAATAGCAGGACTAGATAAACCAAATGAGGGATCTATTTATTTAAACAACAAAAACATAACTAACACGGCCGCTATTGATAGACGTATAGGAATGGTTTTCCAGAGTTATGCGTTATTTCCTCACTTAACAGTAGCTGAGAATTTGACTTTGGGAATGAAAATTCGAGGTATTTCAAATCTAGAGCAAAGACAGAAGCTTCGTTCGACTCTAGAGCTCTTCCAAATTGAAAATTTAGCGACTAGACGTCCTTCGCAACTATCAGGAGGTCAAAAACAAAGGATTGCACTGGCAAGGGCGATTCTAAGAGATCCCTTAGTTTATTTATTAGATGAGCCTATGAGTAATCTAGATGCTCAGCTTCGTGAACAGCTACGGCCAGAATTGCGTAGGATTATTTTAAATCAAAACTTACCAGTGTTATATGTAACTCACGACCAACATGAAGCCATGGCTATGTCTCAAAAAATAGCAGTCCTAAAGGAAGGAATTTTAGAACAGATAGGTACACCCCAAGAGCTATATCATGAGCCAGTTTCTATATTTGTAGCAACCTTTATTGGTAGGCCACAAATTAACGTGATATATAATTCCTCTAAACATATTACCGGCATCAGACCAGAAAATATATATTTCAATAGTACTGGATTAAAAGCTAAATTGTTACATAAAGAATGGCTAGGCACTAACCAATTGCTATTCTTAGATACCCCTGTAGGAAATATTAGAATAACTGTTGATATCGGAATAGAAATTCCTGAGGACATAACAATAAACTGGGATAAAAAACATGAACATCACTTTGACTCTCAAACTGGTATGAGAATAATTAACGTATAAATTATCAATTAGTTCTTTATAATTCATTAATTAATTTTTGCTAAGAATCTATTTAGATAGATACTATGAATGAAAGATTCTCTATGAAATCTTTGAATAATATCTTGCTGAGGCTGATATTCTAATTGCTTTTCCATCATATGAACAATCTGTGATTCAGTTGGCATTTTATCTAACTCTATAAAATTACAACAACATGTGGCAGCAAGATTACTCACCTTTTGATCATAACTTAAACCTAACGTAGGGCATCCATTCAATTGAGATAGCAATAGTGAATGAAATCTCATTGTTATAGCCATTGTGGCATATCTAAAATAACTAGAGACTTCCTCTACACTTGTTGCACATTTATGAATACTTCTAGCTTCTAGTTGAGGGGATATTAAACCAAGATTATGCATTTTATAATACAAACCATAATCATCATTAGGTTTAAAAGCCAACCATACAACATCAAGATCTAGCTTATCAAGAAATAAGTCTAAGGAACTAATTAACTTTCTCCATTTAGCTTGATCCATCTGAGAGCTTTCTCTCAAACAAATAACTATTGGTCCTCCCCCAATCCATTTTCCAATATCTAATTGCCAAACGGGATCGGGGGCAATGTATGTTTGTACATTTAACTTCTTTACTAAATCAAATGACTGATGGTCCCTAACCCCAATAAGCTGAACATTACGCAATATTGATAATGTAAGATATAATAGTATTTTATGATTAATTGGTCCAATTCCTTGCCCCCATAGATAAACTGGTAGATTTTTAATCCTACCAATTAATATTATAATTAAATAGTAAACTAGGCTGAATATACTCGTTTCATCCTGAAGTAATGAACCTCCTCCTAAAATTAAACAATCTACCTTATTAAATGATTTAATAATATCAAAAGGGGCGCTTTTTTGTACTACCTTTTCAATCCGATGATCCTCTTTGTTCAACGCATGACTTTGCGAGAGCACATAAACCTTTGCATGAGAAGGTAATGCAGAAATAAACAAGTTGAGAAGTAATTCATCCCCAAAGTTATTAGCTCCGTAAAAACCGCATAACAATAGTTTCATATAGGGTGATTTCTAATGTTTCTAAGGCCGTAACTAATTATTCAACTTCATATTGACCATCTTTAGATATTCTAGGTTGACCAACCCACAAATTAAGTTGCACGCTTTATCACTCGGAACTTGGTTTATTCACATAACCACTCTATTCGAGTGGCTTTTAGCGATAGTTTTGATTGTGAGGTGGGGGAAATGGGAGTCGAATAGGGCTATGACTTGGCTCGCACTAGCCATGCTGCCAAATCTTGCTAGTGCAATGGCAGCGATAACTTGGCATATTTATGACAACACTCAATCCCTTCAGGGATTAGTCGTATTACAAGCTGCCCTAACGATGATTGGCAATTGTTGTTTGGCATTAGCGGCCTGGAACCTGGTTCGGAGAGAAAGGCTAAGAACATGAACAGTCCCTTCTTACAAAATCTGTTGACGAAAATAGGCGCTATTGATCCAGGCCCTTTCTTTGTCCTGTCACTAATCCCCTATCTGGTTTTTCTTTATTGGGCCCAAAAAAGCATCTCAATCCCCAAATTGGCCTTATGGGGATTCCGTCTAACACTACTGTTTGTCTTCATGACAATTGTTTTTGCCATCTTGGCAAACCGCATTTATCAGGCCGAACTAACAGATGTTGATCATTTTCACGGGGCCGCCGAAGCTTTTTTGACTATCAGTGATGCACTGGTAGTACTGGGATTTGTGGGAATTGGGCAAAAAAGAGTAGTGAATAACTCTTAAGAGGCTGGAATTCCATGTGATTAATAGGTGTATATAAAGGAAAATAAATTGTCGCTTCCGAAGTATTCATGATCACACCCCTATTGGCTGCTGCTGCCCCAGCAACCTTTCAATGGTCACCAAAGGTTGCTGTGGTGATGATCATTTGCAACGTTCTTGCTTATGCAATCGCCCGTGCAAATATCGCAAAACCAAACGAGGGTTTTGAGATCCCAAACTCTCAATTTTATGGCGGCTTAAGCCATGCATCCGTCGTTGCAGCTAACTGCCTTGGCCACGTTTTAGGAATAGGAGCAATCTTGGGCCTTGCGGCCAGAGGTGTTCTTTAAGGTTTCCTTGAGCCAAGCCCAGGTCACCGCCAGCCTATTAAGTAAGGCAAAAGGCGAAAACCGTAACGCTCAAACCGGTAATCAAAAAGCAGAGCGCTGAGCTCCTCAGCGCTCGCAACATTATCAAGTCCGTTGATTATTGCCACTAAACGTTTATCAGCCCTTTGACCGTTTAGTCCCCACCAGGTTCGCTTAGCAATCCGATTTGAAGCCCTCCATCGCCAACCAAGGCGGTGACTGAGGGCCTTTTGATATTTAAGGATAGATTTGTGTTTATTTTTATTATCCAATTGATCGACAAGTTTTTGTCCTAGCACCTCTGCACTTAATAGAGCATGACGTATACCTTCACCTCCTAACAGATTTGCAGTACTAACGGCATCACCAACACCAATAATCCTACCGAAAATATGCGGTACTCTCCTTTTTAAGGTACTACTCAATAAACCACCATGTCTATCGAGGACTTTGAGATCATGTAGGTCATAAATTTGAAGCATTCTATAAAGTGATTTACTTAAACTTGTAAATAGATTTGAGTTATTGGGAGGAAGATGACAAACCCCAACCTTCAACTGATTATTTGCCATAGGAAATATCCATCCATAACCATGAGGAATAAATTGGGTCCCTAGAAGAAAAGTGACAGAGTTAAACCAAGATTTATAAACTTTACTATTGGCCTGAATAATCCATTCAATACCTGAACCCTTTAAGAATTCTTCTCTAGTAGGCCTCGATTGGGAATAAGAACAACCTATCAAGGATCTTTTATTACCAGTAGCATCGATCACCCAATCAACGTTATTGTTGTGAATAGTGCCATAAGAATCTATAAGAGTAACTTCTGCCGAACTTTCAAAAGATTCTACTGATTTAACAGTCCAACCTAAAAGCAACTCAACACCCAAATCCTCTACTCTCTTCCATAAGTATGTCCTTAATTTCGAAAAATCTAATACTACTCCTAAACTTGAATTAGCAACCCATTTATGTTTATAACCATTAGGGTCAACAATATTCCATGCATTCCAATAAGTTGAAATTGAATCTAAAGGAATATCATGATCTTGTATTGATTTAATTGGAAGAACAGCACTTGAGAAAATATTTCTATTAGGAGTTGTTAATTTATCAACTAATATAACTTGAATGCCGTTTCTTGCAAGTATTTCAGAAATTCTTGAACCAGCTGGACCAGCACCAGCAACAAGTACTTTCAAAACTAATATTCAGTTGTTATGAGGTTAATGATTTAGAAGTACCTTCTCCAATTAAAGTTTCAGATGATCCAATTCCAAATCTTTTTCTAATTCGATCTGCCATCTGGGAAGGAGTTAATCCAAGTGATTCTTTACTTTGCTGTGGACTTGCATGATGTACAAGTTGATCAGGAATTCCAATTCGCATCGTAGGAACAAGTAGATCTTGGTCATTTAATGATTCAATTACAGCTGCTCCAAAGCCACCAGCCAATGCTCCTTCCTCCATCGTGACCACACGACCAATGCGTCTAGCTAATGGATGAATAAGAGCTTGATCTAAAGGTCTAAGGAAACGAGCATTTACGACAGTAGAATGAACACCTATTTTATTTAATATCTCTGCTGTCTTAATTGCAGGAGGAACCATAGATCCATAGGCAACTATTAACAAGTCATCTCCTTCCATCAGTAATTCTCCTCTACCAATTTTTAATGGTTCCCATCCTTCCTCCATGAGAGGAACTCCCTCTCCAGAACCTCTTGGAATTCTCAAAGCAATAGGACCATCATGTTCTAAACAAGTGACTAACATTCTTTGAAGTTCAGACTCATCTTTTGGCGCCATAACGGTGAAGTTAGGAACTGATCTGAGATAACTAATGTCATATTGACCTTGATGCGTTGGTCCATCTGCACCAACAATACCTGCCCTATCTAAAACAAAGGATACAGGTAGATTTTGTATACCAACATCATGAATAAGTTGGTCGTATGCTCTTTGCAAAAATGTACTATAAATTGCCACTACAGGTTTGAGGCCTTCACAAGCCATTCCTGCTGCCAAAGTTACTGCATGCTGTTCGGCAATTCCAACATCTATATATTGATCAGGGACAGCTTTTTGCAATAGATCTAAGCCAGTACCAGTAGCCATTGCTGCGGTAATTCCTACAACCTTGTTATCCTGCTCACAAAGTTTAACTAGAGTTTGACCAAATACTTTGCTATAGCTTGGGGGTTTTGGACTTTTAGAAGGAAGTGATTTTCCTGTAGTTAAATCAAATGCTGATTGAGCATGGTAACCAACTTGATCTGCTTCTGCATATGGATATCCTTTTCCTTTTGTGGTGACAACATGTACTAAAACAGGACCACCGACACGATGTGCAGATTGGAATGTTCTAATCATCCCAGAGATATCATGACCATCAATTGGTCCCATATAAGTAAAACCTAGTTCCTCAAAGACTGCTCCAACCTTGGGGACTGCAAGTCTACGAACACTTCCTTTTAGAGACTTAAGTTCTTCTGGAAGTTCTCCGCCAATAAAAGGAAGGTTTTTTACACTCTCTTGAACACTGTCTGATATGAATTGGACAGGAGGACTTAGCCTCATGCGATTTAAATATGTAGAAAGTGCTCCAACAGGAGGAGATATCGACATATCGTTATCATTTAGAACAACGAGAAACGGGGTCTCAGGCAAATGGCCAGCATGGTTAATAGCTTCTAATGCCATTCCACCTGTAAGTGCTCCATCACCAATTACAGCGACACATTTAAAGTCTTCCCCTCTCTGATCACGGGCTAACGCCATGCCTAAGGCAGATGAAATAGAGGTACTTGCGTGACCTGCCCCAAAATGGTCAAAGGTACTTTCACTCCGCTTTAAATATCCAGCGACACCTTTTTGCTGCCGAAGAGTATGGAAATCTTCATAGCGACCTGTTATTAGTTTATGTGGATATGCCTGGTGTCCAACATCCCAAACCACCCTATCTATATCAAGATCAAGTGTCTGGTAAAGCGCAAGGGTTAATTCAACAACCCCTAGTCCAGGTCCCAAATGCCCGCCACTCTGAGAGACAACCTGCAGATGTCGTTCTCGTATCTGACATGCCACGTCCTCCAGTTGAGCCGTGGACAAGCCATGGAGTTGATTCGGATGAGTTAGTTCGCTGAGACGCATGCCCGTCAACAACCTATAGGTTCAATCTACGGGTTATCACCCACCGAACAGGAAAAAAACATTACCAATAGTCGATCAATGTTGGAAACATCTAGCCCAAAAAATTGCCACAATGGCCAAATGAACGATTATTTGCAAAGGATCTTGAGGGCCCGCGTGTATGACGTGGCAATTGAAACCCCTTTAGAACTAGCAAAAAATCTTAGTAAACGTTTAGATAACAGAATCTGGCTAAAAAGAGAAGACTTGCAACCTGTTTTCTCTTTCAAAATAAGAGGGGCCTACAACAGAATGGCTCAATTATCAACAGAGGAACTTAAAAGAGGTGTAATTGCCTCGAGTGCTGGTAACCATGCTCAAGGTGTAGCTCTCAGTGCAGCACATTTAAAATGCAGAGCGGTAATTGTAATGCCAATAACTACACCAGCCATGAAAGTAAAGGCTGTTAATTCCTTAAAAGCTGAAGTCTTGCTTCATGGCGACACATATGACGAGTCATATCAAGAAGCTAAAAGGATTAGTGAGAAAGAAGGTCTCACATTTATTCACCCTTTTGATGATCCTGAGGTGATCGCAGGTCAAGGAACAGTCGCATTAGAGATACTAAGACAAAGTAAGAATGTACCTGATGTTATTTATGTAGCTGTCGGAGGAGGTGGATTGATTGGGGGAATCTCTGTATATGTAAAAAGTTTATGGCCGAATGTAGAGGTAGTAGGAGTGGAACCTAAAGATGCTGCGGCCATGGCAATGTCTTTGGACTCAGGCAAAAGAGTTGAATTAAAAAATGTTGGATTATTCGCAGATGGAGTAGCAGTAAGGAAAGTTGGCGAGCATACATTTAAGTTAGCACAGAAATATGTAGACCGTATGGTGACAGTTGGTACTGATGAAATTTGTGCAGCAATTAAAGATGTGTTTGAAGATACACGTTCAATACTTGAACCTGCCGGGGCATTAGCTGTCGCTGGTATGAAATCAGAAGTAACGCAGTTAGGCCATAAAGGATTAAATCTTATAGCTGTAGCATGTGGTGCTAATATGAATTTCGATCGGTTACGCTTTGTAGCAGAAAGAGCAGAACTTGGTGAGCAAAGAGAGTCTATGTTCGCTGTTGAGATACCAGAAGAACCTGGGAGTCTAAGAAAGCTCTGTCACTTACTTAGTAATAGAAGTCTTACAGAATTTAGTTATAGAATGTCAGAAGAAGTAAGTGCACAGATCTTTATGGGAATTGAAAATGACGGACTAATAGATAGAAAGGAATTAATTTCAAAGTTAAATACTAATGGCTTTAAGTGCCTAGATCTAAGTAATGATGAATTGGCTAAAATGCACTTACGTCATATGGTTGGTGGTCGTTTACCAGGAAAATCAAAATTCCTAGAAAATAATAACCTCAATGAATTTCTTTACCGCTTTGAATTTCCTGAAAGACCAGGTGCCTTAATGAAGTTTGTTAATAATTTAAATCCTGATTGGAGCATTAGCATCTTTCACTACCGTAATCATGGTGCTGATGTTGGGCGAATTGTTGTTGGGGTTCTTGTTAAAGAAAATGAAACAGATCAATGGCGAGATTTTCTTAACAAAGTTGGATATCCAAGCTGGGATGAAACGAATAACCCTGCCTACAAACTTTTTCTAGGTGCCAACTCTCATTAATCACGTTAACTTTGACTATCCGTCGATTAGGCCTCTCATGGCCAATGATTCTGCAAACTCAAGGCACGAAGACTCATCTATCTCTCTACCCGCTCGCCTTGAAGCCATTCTGTACTTGAAAGGTAGACCTGTCAGCCTCAAAGAAATGAGCGAATTAACTGAAGAGTCAGAATCATCAGTTGAACAAGCATTGACAGCACTTATGGCGGGATATGCACAACGTGATACTGCCTTAGATATACAAGAGACAAAAGGCAGATACAGCCTTCTGTTACGCCCTGGACTAGGAGAATTAGTTAAGAATCTATTACCAGTTGACCTATCAGTGGCAACGCTCAGAACCCTCGCCACTATTGCTCTTAAAAAAAGAATTCTTCAATCAGATCTAATTGATCTAAGAGGAACCGGGGCATATGACCACATCAAGGAATTGATTGGCCAAAACTTCATTGAGCGTAAAAGACAAAGTGAAGGAAGGTCATATTGGATTACTCTTTCAGAGAAATTCCACAGAACCTTTTCTGTGTTACCTGATCTAGGATCAGCTGAACCACCACAGGCTGCGTAGCAGCAAAAAATCACTAATTATCATGGAAATTCTTGCAACCGTTCTACAAGTTCTAGCTCAGACACTAGAGATTTATTCCTTAATTTTGATTGTAAGAGTATTACTCAGTTGGTTTCCAAATCTTGATTGGGGAAATCCTGTGCTCAGCACAGTAGGATCAATAACCGACCCTTATCTGAATGTCTTTAGAGGACTAATACCACCAATTGGAGGCTTAGACCTATCGGCAATACTTGCCTTTATAGCTCTTAGTGTTATGCAACAATTGTTAAACGGTGCAAGTATGTCAGTATTTACAACTACCTTAAACATGTAAGCCTTAACTAATATGAAATCTATTTGTAACTTTGCATACAGAGAGAAATCCAATCTTTAAATGCACTCTAATTGATATTATATTTTTATAGAAAGACAAGATTAAAAGTTAAAAATAAATAATTCAAATCCAACTCACCTGTTATCTCCCTCACCAGAAATTAGTCCTCTATCAGCTCTGCTTGCTAATTTCTCAAGATTCGCTGACGCAACTTCATCAAGCTGAAATCCGAGTTCAAAACTTAGCTGAGCTACATACCAGAGGACATCTCCTAGCTCAAGCTTCAATGCTTGCCTAGATGCATGATCGAAGACACCATCTTTGTCCCTAATGACTTTCTTTACCTTTTCTGAAACCTCACCGGCCTCCCCTGCTAAGCCAAGGGTTGGATAGATTGGATTTTTGCCAAGATTTGGGTAAGAAGCCGTAGCCCTTGCTTTGATTTGATAGTGATTTAAATCCATGTTTATAGTCTTTTGAAGGACAATGACAAAATGGTAGGTATAACCGGATGGTAGTTTCTGAGATGTTGAAGGTCCGATCGATGTCACGGATAGATCTCATGAGAAGAACAAAAATAGTCGCCACAATTGGACCTGCCACAGAGAGTCCTGAGAGGATTGAAGAGCTCGTAATGGCAGGAGCTACAACTTTTAGGCTAAATTTCTCGCATGGTGATCATTCTGAGCAT
Organism: Prochlorococcus sp. AG-363-O15; assembly: GCA_003278255.1. Classification (GTDB taxonomy): domain Bacteria; phylum Cyanobacteriota; class Cyanobacteriia; order PCC-6307; family Cyanobiaceae; genus AG-363-O15. The sequence goes on along the minus strand of QCFZ01000007.1, from coordinate 22,134 downwards.
AAAGTTCGTATCAATACGATTAGAGAAGTTTCTAAAAAGCTTGGAATTCATATAGGCATATTGCAAGACTTACAGGGTCCAAAAATAAGACTTGGGAGGTTTAAAGATGGCCCAATTACATTATCCCCAGGTGACAAGTTTCTTCTTACTGCAAAAGCTATCGATTGTGACAAAAACAAAGCCAATGTTACTTATGACAAATTGGCAGAGGAAGTAACTTCAGGTAGTCGAATCCTCCTGGATGATGGCAGAGTTGAAATGAAGGTAGAAAAAGTTGACCCAACTGAAGGCAACCTGCATTGCTTAGTAACTGTAGGTGGTGTTCTTTCAAACAACAAAGGAGTTAACTTCCCAGACGTACAATTATCCGTGAGAGCACTAACTGATAAAGATCGTATAGACCTAGCATTTGGACTTAAACAAGGTGTTGACTGGATTGCGCTGAGTTTTGTCAGAAACCCATCAGATATGCAAGAGATTAAAGAATTAATTAGAGAACATGGATGTGATACACCAGTTGTAGCAAAAATAGAAAAGTTTGAAGCTATTGATCAAATAGATGCAATTTTGCCTTTATGTGACGGCGTAATGGTTGCAAGAGGAGATTTGGGTGTTGAAATGCCGGCTGAAGAGGTGCCATTGCTTCAAAAAGATTTAATTAAAAAAGCAAATACTCTTGGTATTCCTATTATCACTGCCACGCAGATGCTTGATTCAATGGCAGCATGTCCAAGACCCACCAGAGCTGAAGTCAGTGATGTTGCAAATGCAATTCTGGATGGTACAGACGCTGTTATGCTCTCTAATGAAACTGCTGTTGGAGATTACCCAGTTGAAGCAGTTACTACGATGGCAACTATTTCAAAAAGAATTGAACGAGACTATCCAAAAAGAGCTATTGAAAGTCATATAGCTAGTACAATTCCAAATGCAATTAGTGCAGCAGTAAGCAGCATTGCTAGTCAATTAACAGCAGCTGCAATTTTACCACTTACAAAAAGTGGTTCTACAGCACATAATGTAAGTAAATTTAGGCCAGCAACACCAATACTAGCTATTACTAATGAAATTAATGTTGCCAGGAGACTTCAGTTAGTTTGGGGAGTTACTCCCATAATGATACCTACACAATTGAGCACAAGTAAAACATTTAGCCTAGCAATTGAAGCGGCTCAGAATAATGGTTTATTAAAGGAAGGTGATTTGGTTGTCGAAACAGCAGGAACACTTACAGGTATCAGTGGATCAACAGACTTAATTAAAGTTGCTATAGTAAGTGCTGTTGTAACTAGAGGATTGGGATTAGGAAATAAGAATGTATCTGGAAGAGTTAAAGTTGCACTGACTCAATTAGATTTTTCTAATATGTTACCTGGTGATATTTTAGTAATAAAGGAAGGAGGAAGTCAATATATAGAATCAATTAAGCAAAGTGCTGGCGTTATAACTGAACAAGCGATAGAAGATTCAGAGGCAGTTGAGATTTCTAAGAATCTTGATAAGCCAATAATTGCATCTGCCAAAAATGCCACTAAAGAATTGAAGGACGGTGATGTGGTGACTCTTCAAATTAATGAAGGAGTGGTTTATAGAGGTGCAGGTTCAAGTATGAATTACAGATTTGACCATCTATTGTAAATATGACTAGAAAGTTATCACTCATCGAAACGATGAGTATGGCAATCAATACCCTCAAATCAAATAAGCTTAGAAGCCTTCTAACAATGTTAGGAATTGTGATAGGTAACGCTTCTGTTATTACCCTTGTTGGAGTAGGTAGAGGAGCTCAAAACCTAGCTGAGAATCAACTTAGTAATTTAGGAGCTAATGTATTATTTGTAGTGCCTGGCAACAATGATACCCGAAGAAGAGGAGTAACTTTTCCACGAACTCTTGTACTTAAAGATGCAGAAGCAATAGAAAAACAAGTACCATCTGTTAAAAGAGTAGCCCCACAAATTACATCTAGTGAGGTAATCCAATTTGGTTCTAACAGTACTACTAGTTCGATATCAGGTGTAACACCTAATTTTCTTCCAGTGAGAAGTTTTGATATTGCTAATGGTCGTTTTATCAGCGAACAAGATATGCGTGGTAGTAAAAATGTAGTAGTTATAGGACCTGATCTAGGAAAGAAACTCTTTAAATACAACACTCCATTAGGTGAAACCCTAAGAATTAAAGACCAATCGTTTGAGGTAATTGGTATAATGGCTCCAAAAGGAGCAGTATTTGGAAGTAATCAAGACGAAAATGCCTATATACCATTAACTACAATGGTTAGTAGAATAACTGGAAGAGATCCGACATATGGAATTAGCTTAACCTTTATTAGTGCTGAAGCAATCAATGAGAAGAGCACAAAAGCAGCTAAGTTTCAAATAACAAATCTACTAAGACAAAGACACAAAATCTTGAGAGATGATGACTTTGCTGTTAGATCTCAGAAAGATGCTTTGCAAATTGTTAGTACAATTACTGGCGGGCTAACATTGATGCTAGCAGCTATTGGTGGAATTTCGTTATTAGTAGGTGGTATAGGAATAATGAACATAATGTTGGTCGCAGTTAGTGAAAGAACAGAGGAAATTGGCCTTAGAAAAGCTCTTGGAGCTAGAAGTACTGATGTTTTAACTCAATTTTTATTGGAGTCATTAATATTAGCTTGTTTAGGAGGAGTTGTCGGAACTACTGTTGGTCTAGGTGCTGTGACAGCGGTAGCAATATTTACACCATTACCAGCCTCTATAGGAACCACTACAATTTTAATTACCGTATCACTATCAGGAGCAATAGGTCTGTTCTTTGGTGTTGTCCCAGCCAAAAGAGCCGCAACATTAGATCCAATTGTTGCACTTAGAAGTCTCTAAATAATCACATCTAAGAACAAAGGACAATGTCATTGAGTTTATAATTCGCTCTATATTTGTTCTCTTTTACTAATCCACAATTTAAATTGTAAATCATATGAATAAGGTTTTCTAAAGCTCAATTGAGAGACAATGCAACGAAATGGACGCAATCCCTTTAGAATCTTGGAATTTAAAAGCAGCAAAAGCAACTAATGAATCAACGATGGAGGCTACTAGCACTATGGTTATTGCCTATTGGTATGACGGCTGTACTGGCTTGGCAATTACTTGGAAGTAGCCAATTAAGTCCTGATACTTCAAATGCTACGAGCATTGCCCCAAAAAATACAGCTGTTTCAAGGATGAGTTATGGTCGTTTCTTGGATTATGTCCAAGATGGGAGAGTCACCTCAGTAGATATATTTGATGGTGGTAGAAATGCTGTAGTAGAAGCAATTGATCCAGACCTTGATAATCGTGTACAGAGAATTCGTGTAGATCTCCCGGGGTTAGCTCCAGAATTAATAAATACATTAAAGGAAGAAGGTATTAGTTTTGATATTCATCCAGCAAAAACTGCACCCCCTGCCTTAGGAATATTAGGAAATCTTTTATTCCCAATTATATTAATAACTGGACTAATTTTGCTTGCAAGAAGATCAAGTTCGATGCCTGGGGGACCAGGTCAAGCGATGCAATTTGGTAAAACAAAAGCTCGCTTTGCTATGGAAGCTGAAACTGGAGTTAAATTTGATGATGTGGCTGGGGTAACCGAAGCAAAGCAAGATCTACAAGAGGTAGTAACTTTTTTAAAGCAGCCTGAACGATTTACTTCAGTAGGAGCACAAATTCCGAAGGGTGTACTTCTTGTTGGCCCTCCTGGAACAGGAAAAACACTCTTAGCAAAGGCAATAGCAGGTGAAGCGGATGTTCCTTTCTTTTCTCTATCTGGATCAGAATTTGTAGAAATGTTTGTGGGTGTAGGAGCAAGTCGTGTCAGAGATTTATTTAAGAGAGCTAAAGAGAACAGTCCATGTTTAATATTTATAGATGAAATTGATGCTGTTGGAAGACAAAGAGGTGCTGGAATTGGTGGTGGTAATGATGAAAGAGAACAAACATTAAACCAACTACTAACTGAGATGGATGGATTTGAAGGTAATAGTGGAATAATAATTATTGCAGCAACTAATAGACCTGATGTGCTTGATTCAGCTCTTATGAGACCAGGAAGATTTGATAGACAGGTTAGTGTTGACCCGCCAGATATTAAAGGTAGATTGTCGATTCTAAAAGTTCACTCTAGAAATAAAAAACTAGAAGCGTCACTTTCACTAGAAAATATTGCAAGAAGAACACCAGGATTTACAGGTGCAGATCTAGCAAATCTACTAAATGAAGCTGCTATTTTGACTGCCAGACGTCGCAAAGAATCCATAGGCCTAAATGAAATAGATGATGCAGTAGATCGAATTATTGCGGGAATGGAAGGACAGCCTCTAACTGATGGCAGAAGCAAACGACTAATTGCATATCATGAAGTAGGACATGCTTTGATTGGGACACTTGTAAAAGATCATGATCCAGTTCAAAAAGTCACACTAATTCCTCGAGGACAAGCAAAAGGGCTTACCTGGTTTTCTCCAGATGATGAGCAAATGCTGATTAGCAGAGGACAATTAAAAGCCAGAATTATGGGGGCGCTTGGAGGTCGCGCTGCTGAAGATGTAGTTTTTGGAAGAGCAGAAGTAACTACTGGAGCTGGAGGTGATATACAACAAGTAGCCTCAATGGCTAGACAAATGGTAACTAAGTTTGGAATGAGTGACCTAGGCCCAATGTCACTTGAAGGTGACAGTCAAGAAGTTTTTCTAGGACGAGATTTGATGACAAGATCTGACATGTCAGATGCGATAGCAAAGCAAATTGACGAAAAAGTTAGAGAAATGGTCAAACTCTGCTATGAAGAGACACTATTAATAGTAAAAAACCAAAGAGAAGCAATGGATAAACTAGTTGAAATACTCGTTGACAAGGAAACTATCGATGGGGATGAATTTAGAAATATCCTGTCCGAGTTCACACTAATACCAGACAAAGAAAGGATAACTCCTATCTTAAATACTTAGTATAAAAAACAATAATATTAATAGTATTAAGATAATAATAATAATAAATCTTTAACTTTAAAGCACTGGACTTACAGGTCTTTTATTCAAAACCTTATCTATTAGGCCATATTTAACCGCTTCAGAAGGAGACATAAAAAAATCTCTATCGGTATCTTCCTTGATGCGATCCAATGGCTGGCCAGTTCTGTCTGAAAGTTCTTGATTTAATCTATCCTTTAAGAAAAGAATTTCATCTGCCTGTATGCGTATATCACTTGCTTGGCCTCTAGCTCCTCCAAGTGGTTGATGGATCATTATTCGCGAATGCATCAAGCTGCTTCGCTTTCCCTTTGTTCCTGCGCAAAGCAAAAAAGCGCCCATACTCGCGGCCAATCCAACACAAACTGTATGAACATCGGGCTTTATATGTTGGATAGTATCAAATATACCCAACCCATCATAAACAGAACCACCTGGAGAATTGATATATAAAAAGATATCTTTTTCTGGATCATCGGCCTCCAGAAATAACATCTGAGCAACGATTCGATTGGCTGAATCGCTTGTAACAGGCTCGCCAAGGAAAATTATGCGTTCTCTCAGTAGCCGGGAGTAAATATCAAAGGCCCTTTCTCCTCGGCCCGATTCTTCAATAACTATCGGGATCATGTTTATCGGATCGGTTTCCACGATACTAACGTTGTCATAGGCAGAGCTAAGGTCGATCTATAACAGATCTGTATAGCCAATTGAGTGAAACCAAAACCATAGCTGACAGCAAGCGTGTATTCCATGAAGCATTTCCGCATGTCATACCACCCATATACAGGCGACTAGCCGATGAACTCCTTGTAGAGCTACATCTTCTTAGTAGAAACAAGAATTTTCAGCCCGACCCTCTGTTTGAAGTTGGGGTATACCAAGTTTTTAATTCTTTTACAAATGGATATAGGCCAGAAAAACATTTAACGAATTTATTCAATGCCTTATGTGAGTGCAATGGATTTGATCCGATAGCAATCCAGAAAGACAGTCAGAAACTGATCGAAATAGCAAAGGAATATGAAGCAGGTAAAATTGAAGATTGGTTTAAGAATAAAGGTATAGATGCCCCAGAAAGAATTAAGTCACTTATAGATTCATTATACAGAAAAGACATTTACTACACCAGGCTACAAGCTATAGGTTTATTCAGCTTATTAACATATGCAAAACCTAAATCAGAAGAATCAATAAATGAAAGAAGAGAAATGACACAAAATATACTTGGTAATATAGGTTTTTCACAGAAACGAGTTGAGAGAGACTTGAACCTCTATAAATCCAACCTTGAACGACTTACTCAAGCAATTGAACTTTTGAAAGAGACTATTGAAGCTGACAAAAAAAGAAGGTCTGCAAAATAAAATTTATTAGATAAAGCAATGGTAGTATATTAATATTTTGTACATCAATAATAATTTATTTTTTCAAACGTCTTTTATCTTTCCAATCTATAAAAGATAAATATATAACTGATATACTTACAAAAACCAGCAAAAAGGCGGCCGAATAAGATAATAGTTTTGATAAACTAGGGATTGAGAGTGATTCAGGCACGTTAGAAATTAATTGATCCATCTCCATTACGACCCCAAACAACCATCGCGATTGAGACGCTGAATACAGCTGCCAATGCAGCCCAAGCAAAGGTAAATAGCATTTAACTCACTAGTAAGGATGTCAGCCTATAGGCTCTAACAAGATTACATGGTTATAGGGACAAGAACGTGACATTTACCACTCCTGGCTCAAGCACTGTCCTAGAAAGGATACAAAAGACCCAAAAGTACCCGGAAGCACGAGTAATCGTCCTTGATGACGATGTAAATACATTTCAGCATGTAGCTAATTGTCTACAAAAAATAATTCCCGGTATGAATGAAGAAAAAGCTTGGAAGCTTGCTCACAAAATAAATAATGAAGGCCAGGCAGAGGTATGGAGGGGACCTCTAGAGCAAGCAGAACTGTATCACCATCAATTGTCTAACGAAGGACTAACAATGGCACCTTTGGAAAGATGCTAACGATTTAAGGCCATGGTATTCGAAGTATATATGTTTTCAGGAACAGGTGATTAATACAACACTCTCCTAACCTGAGAATAGATAAGATAACAAATAATTTTAATTATCTGTAGACATACATTCATAGTGTAAAAATTAAAATCATCCAAACATCATCTAACCCGTAGTCATTAAATTTTGCACATAGATAAAAAATAAAGATAGAATTAACGTTTGTAAAAGATCACCCATGAACCTCATGTCCAGGAGGTTCATGGGTAAAGACTCTAGCTTTGGGTCCAAATTCTGCTTCAAGCAGTGCGGAGACTATCCAAGGAAGAGCATCTGATGTATGAAAGATTAAAGATATTGCGCCTGATTTAATTTCGTAGGTAGATCAGGTATTTTCAGCCTGTAATTGAATCGAAAGATCGTGGGTAGACTGGTTGTAACACACAGTACTTATATAGATGGCCTTATTCCATGGCTAAAGACACTAGCTGAAGCTGACGGAATAAAAACCATAACTCCAGCTGTAATAGCCAGAGCGAGAGGAAGGTCAAACGATTTAGTGATCAGATTGTCGTCTAAAATATTAGGGGGATATAAATTGATAGCAAGAAAAGGTAGAAGTATGCAAGAGATATTTGTTATAACTCACTTAGATGAGGTTCAACTTATAGAACAAATAAATATAGCTAGAAAAGGTTAATTAAATATGAGAAATCAATCAATAAAGAAGAGCTCGCGTAAGTTGGTCTATTCATTTATATCATGAGTGTTATCATTATTATTCTTGAGGCTTAATACATCCTCAGCTAAATCAGTTAAAATTTCTTCCTTAATGGCATTCATAGCCTCATCAATTGCATTATGTGTTTCAGACATTTTTAGTGTTATTTTTACTCATTCTGCCAATGATTTTAATTTTGTCTGCATAATGTAACAACAAGAAAGACAGACTGGCTGCAAAGGAACGATTGGATAGCTGTCTGTATAATCCAATCACTCAATGTATTTTGATGTAAAATAGAAATATTAAAGATAATAGCTTAAAGCTGATAGTTACTATGAATGTTGACCCTATCACCAGCCTCTTCATTGGTGTAGCAGTTTTCGGGTTGATTTTCCTTGTAGTTGTGGTAAGGCTAGACAACAGTGAGGAATTTGCATTAAAGAGGGATTGGAGAAAAAAAGATTAACTTAAGGACAGTCCAATAATTTTAAAGAATATCGCACATGACATTTATTAAACTCATTATATACTTATAAAAACTCAAAGTATTAATATGATTAAGAATGTAACGGTACTAATTTCATTTTTTGTTACGTGCATTAATTTTGTGGAAGCAGCGGAAGTTGTTGTAAAACATTGTAGAGGTACAAGTCAATATTCAGAATGTACTGCTAATGTTATGAATCTACCAAGGATAAATAGAAACGAACCCATTGAGATAAAGGTCGTTCCTTATCAAGATTACTTGAAAAATAAACAAGAACAAGATTATGGCTGCATAGGAACAGTTTGTAGCCATATGGAAGCACTACCAAATATAAATGAAAATAAAAACAAAAAAATGAATAGCATTATCAAACGAAACTTAAACTTAAGACCCTATGAACGTAAATGGGATTATACGATTGACGAATAGTCACTTAGCCAAAAGTATTGCCATTAAAACCCCAATTGCAAGATTCAACATCACTAAAGTTCACATAAATACGGTTTGCCTTTAATCCTAAATATTTGACTAGGATTTCAGTGATTCTAGGAGTAAATTCCTTGGGTGAAAGCGCACCAATTGATTTAATTTCTACGAAAGCTGAGGGATCTTTTGATCCAGCAAAGGTCATAGCTATATCTGTTTTAAGAATAGTCATAACATAGGATTCCGGCTTACAAGTCAAAGAGGCAATTTCCCTGGAAAGTGACTTCAGAAGTAAATCAGAATTCTCAGACTGACAGATAGATGTATGGACTGTAATAAGAGGCATAGAATACAAAATATTCTCTATCTATAGCATGGAATAAAGGGATATTCAAGAATGATATTACGATTAATTGAATAAAAAATATAATGTAAGTCAAGAATAAGAATTTAATTCAGATTACATAAATCCTTGAGTAATGCTGCCTCGAAATCATTTTGTACATTAGACCAACCCTTCCAGCGATTCTGAATACCGGTGACATTTATCATTGACTGAGAGCAATTAATAGCCAAAAATATGTTTTGATTATTCATATTTGTAGCTGCTGCTACATAGTTACCATTCTTAGATCTCCAACTTGTCCAATTAATCCGAAGGGGACCATATTTTCTAAATTCAGGGTAATTAGTATCTGAAGTTAAATCAAGTTTGTCGTCAGATAGTTGAGTAGAAAAACATCCAGGATAATCATTGGCTGAAAGGCAGAACCTATGTAAATCCGTTAAGTCATGTGATAACAATGGAAGTTGCTGCCAGAAAGCAATTAAAAATATTGGTAGTAATCTTATTTTTCCCATTAGCTAGTATGTATACATAGATATTTCTATATAGATTACTGGTAAGCCAAAGTCAAGCTGTTCTTGATACATATATAGGACTTGCTCTACTCCAAAACCAAGAGTCTAATTATTCAGTGAAATATATTGATATCCCTCTTAAGTATTTATATGATGTAATTACGTATATTCATCAAAAGAATAGTTTGACAAGAATCAAAAAGATATTAGTATGAAGATTTATTTGGGTTGGTGTGAATGTTTACCTAACATAATGGTGTTAGGAACGAATAATATTTTTAAACTGTGTAGATGGCGTATAACCTGTATTGATGCTAATTGTTTAGGAAATATTATTTGATAAAAGAATAAATGAATGTAGAATTTATATAAGTCGAAACCAAGTAATGGAACAAAGCAAGCCTGAGCTTAGGAGTTGTCGGATCTGCAATAGCGAAGTATCACTTAATCTATTTAGGGCAGATGGTGACATTTGTAGATATTGTGAGATGGGATTAGATGCTCCGATTCAAGACCAAAGAATGTCAAGGCCCAGAGGACTAACGGCAGAAAACAAAGAAAACAACCAGGATGCAAATCAGAATAATTCAACCAGTGGGTTGAATTATGATCATATTAAAACGGAATTACGATCAAAGTCTAATGAATCATCAATAAAAATACTAGCTAAGAAGATTTTTCAAGATAATATATGGGAGATAGTGATTGCCCTTGGTTGTATATCAAGATGGTCCAATGATTCAACAAATGAAGATGACATAATAGATTGGTTAAGTAGCCAAAATAATACCCGTCGTCTCTTAACTGAATTAAACTCTGAGGACATAGAACTACTTAGGGCTGAATTATCAATTAATTTCTCCATGATTCCAGTAAATGCAACTGTTATCAAGGCCTCTATCAGATCCTTAATAAGGTCAAATGAAGATAGAAGAATCAGTCTACTCAATTTCATTAAGTCAAAACTAATTTCTGGAGAAGACAATTCAATCGCCTTAAATATAATCAAGTCAGATTTAATGAATGCAAATAATGAACTAGGTTACCCGATACCTATAGTACCCAGCCCTAAAATTGATAACTTAGAAATAATGAGTGACACGAATACAACTATATCCAGTCTATGTATAGGAGAAACAATAAAACAGCTGTCAGAAAAACTAAATAATTCAGAGCTAGTATTTTCACGAAGTGAAATTGAAAATCATATTAATGATGCGCTGTTTAACCAAATTAGCGCCACAGCTGATAACGAATACCAATTAATGAAAGAAATTATTAATGAGTCAATAAGTATAGGCTATTTAATCTTCGGACTCCAAACTAAACCAAATGGTCAGGGTTCGTTGGCTAGTAATGACATTATTGACTTGAACTTATCATCTATAGATTAGATTTCATATTCACTCTCAAAGTCATTAAGTAATTGATTATATGTATCTAAACATTCTTGAGATTCTTCAGTAAATCCCTCAAGGTCATATAAATTAGACAAAAATATGTATTTTGATTTAGCTGGCTCAAATGCCTGTCTATACTCTCCTTGTATATCCTCCTCATCAATATCATTAATAATAGCAGTAATAAGTTCAACTTTTCTTTTTGCTTGCGCTATATGTTGTTCCATCTCCTTATTTAATTTTCTTCTACGCTTGGCCATAGCTTTTATATTTAATTACTAAAACATTAGCTTAAACCGAATAGAAAAACTAAGAGCTGATTGGAAATCAAGAAAATAATGTATAAATTGTAATTTAATGTCTTAGTAGGATGCCCGGTAACTAATGTTTTACTACATTCTCAGTTGTCTCGAGTTGTTAAGTATGATTGTTCCCGTGCTGATTTAACTGCTAAACCTGACTCTATTGCAGTAGCAATTGAAATTAATACTAGTCCATAAAAACCAGTTTGGTCATTCTCGGTAGTAACAGGATCAGCTGGATCTATGGATTGAACAGAATAAAATCCTATAAGAAGCCAAAAGAATGTAATTATTATAGTAATCCAATAAGGCTTCCATCGTCGTTGATAGATATAACCTGTGCCTAGACCAGGAAGAAGGTTTAATAAAACAGCAACCCAAACTGAAGAGGCGGCTATGAGTGAGGTCTTACTAGAATTCATGGTCTTTTACTTATAGCTGATTCAAGCGTAACCAAACTTATTTGAAAAGGAAGTCAAAAGTTCTGAATTAACGAGACAATCAGAAAAGCAATAAAATATAAAGTATATATTAATTAAATTGAGACAATAGTGAACAATGTTTCCGAAGAGAAGTCTTTCATTTAATTATGGGTATTTTCAACAAGCCCTAAAGCATATATATTTTGACTTATAGGCCTATAAAGATGATGTCTGAAGAACTCAAGCGATCAAGAGGTGCAGATGGTCTTCCTAAGCTGCCCTGGTGGGTGGAGCTATGCTTCGTCCAAATAGGACTTCCTGATCGGTGGCTTAGATCGGTATTGAAAATACGTAAAAGGACTAAAAGTTATATAGAAGATAATAAAAGATCAATAATATATCTATCTTTCATAATCGTTACAGTGATATATGTTGATCCAATAATCAAAGAAGCTAGATATCAAAACAAATGTTTGCAAGGTTCTATGGAATATCTTGAATTAACAAATACATTAGATCCACAGTTTAGCAAAAATATAACTCTTGCTATATCTAAGAGATTTTGCAATGGTGGAGATCTAGACTAGAAAGAACTACAAAAATTGATACATTTCACGCTGGTGACGCAATAACAGAAAAGAATGGGTCCCCTTTGATTCCCAATAGACGAGATATTCCTATAGGCTGAGTACTCTCTGAAATTAAATCGGTAATAATCCAATTATGTCTATGTAATAACTCTGAAATATAGTTTAAGTGATCTTCATCAGTCCCTTCTGACCAAACTCTTGGTGTCTTATGCCAAAAAGCCCTATTTGAAAATGAAACGATCAGTCTTCCATTCATGCGAATAATTCGTCTTAATTCAGACGCTATATTTTCTGGATATTGTAGGTATTGCCAACCTGCTGTAATTAGAATGTAATCTACACTATTAGATTCTAAGGGTATAATCTGGTCTTTATTTAAATCTTGAACCCAGTAACTATCTAACCTATTATTGGCCGCTAATTCTTCCTTATTAAGACCATGACCTATAATATTTTGATAAGATATATCTTCAGGTAAGTGAGTTACCCAGCTGCTCATTAAATCCAGAATAATTGATGATTGATGTAGTTTTTCCCTATATAGATTTGTTAATCTAGATCTAAAGGCATAATCAAGATGATGAACTAATTTAGGGGAAGAATAAAAGATGGAGTCGTCACTTTCATCAATTTTAGACCTTTGATAACTTGTCAGAGTCTTGTCAATCATAATGAATATAATTCATGAATAAGATAACAATCCTTAGAGGGTAATGCAAATAAGCCAGTGTTAGTGTTAATTTTAATAGTTAAATCTAGTCCCTCTGAAATAATCCAATAGAAGCACCTGCAAAAAGAAATGTACAGATTGTAACGGGAAATAGCGATAGATTAACATCTTTCAGTTGCAGTTGGTTTATAAAGGTAATTAAACCATAGATAGCAGAACAGAAATAACATATTGGGACAAAAGTACAAACCAGATTAAATACCGAAAATGGTAGATGTGGAAATCTAAGAAATTTATTTAGATCGTTTAATCCAAGTGTCAGTACTAAAATTGTGATAATTAAGGAAAGTCCATCTATAATCCACAGAATAGGACTGTAACCTTTTATATAAAGATTGAACCATCCATAAAATGAAAAGAAAAGAGCTGTCCAAGCTGATAATGAGGAGTAGGATTTATTGATTCTATGTGTGCCCATGGCCAAATATGTAGTTAATCATGATATGAAGTTGTAGCCAATGGATCCTCTGGTATTGACTTGAGTTTGAGAATCATTTTTCTTGCCAATAGAAGCAGAGGATAAAGTGTCCTAGAACGGCTTGGCTTAGACATTAATGGTACTAAATAACTTAACAAATTATTAGATGGTTTCATCCTAGAACAAACCCACTGAACAGCTTCCGAACCATATAAAATCTGGTCTTCTACTTTAAGAATTGCTCCATTCTTTAAATTATAACCATTTTGCGATAATTCTCTTAGAAGATCTAAATCTGACCTGCCATCCTTGATTAATAAGTCGGGTATACCACTTCTAAGTTCTGCAAATTCAGCGAAATAACTACAGAAAGGGCAACTACCATCATATATAAACAAACAAGATGATTTCTTAGAAGAAGGATTCATGGAAATCAGTTCAACGAACTTGGAACTATGGAATATTACTAATAATAGAGTATTATAAGTAATATTATGAGGTTTTTATCGTCGTCTCATCATACCTAATGACTTTTTAGATGGTCTTTTTGAAGATAAATACCTAGAAATTACTCTAAGCAATCTCCATAAACCACCTAATAAAAGAATTAGTCCTAGTAATACCAACGAAAATATCAATAAAAGACTTCCAAATGCAATAATAGACTGAAATAACTTGGATAATCCAACTAACATATCAGACCATGCAGATTTCGATATGATTAACCAATTTATCATTTGAGGTATCTTATTCATTGTAATAAGTAAGTACATTCCACCGATCAACATGGCTAATGCCTCTAGAAATTTTCTTAATAAAGACCTATTAAATCCTTGATCAGGTCTCCGGAAAACATTTCGCTGAGTTTCCTTTCTATTTCGTTGTCGCTTTTGTTTGTTCATTCAGCGAAGATTATATATATTTCGTGTTTGACTGTTATCTATATTTAATGCAGGATTATTAGTAGAAAAAATGAAAGACATATAAATTACAAGCGTATCCAACAATTCAATCAGGATATAGCCTAGATTGTTTAGAATGACAATCATCCTTATACCAACAGAGAGTGAGGACAATGTTTACCAATTTTGACTTGTATTTAGTTTTAGTCAATATCCGGCGTAATCCCAGCTACTGCTTTTGATCAGTCGGTTGGACCAAAGAAGGTGAGAACTCAAATAGAGTGGGCAATGGTATCGTCAGGAACAAACTTGTTGTAAGAATAAAAATTGATGTACCTAAAACGGGGGTGAAAAATCGTTTTACAAAAGGAACTTTGTCAACCAGATCCCTACGAAGCAAAGGTTGATTAGCAGGAATAGTCCAATCAATCCTTACCCGATGATCGAGAATCAAATCATCAAGGCAACGTATTAAATCTGCCAGCTCAGCATCATCTAAGACAATGGTCAACGGATTAACACCTACTTGGCTACTTCTAAGCAAAATTTCATGTGAGCCCTCCAAAGGTCTAATACTTACATGACTTGAAGGATCACCAAAGGATCGTTCAACTCCTGAAAGCCTATGCCTTACATAAGGTTGAACTACATTCATAAGAGATTGAAGGTGTTCTTTTTTTCCTTCTAGTTCATGAGAGCCAATTAGTTCAATTCGCCAACCAGACAAAATTCCAATAACCCCATCTTCTTGTCCTATTGAGAAATCTGGCAGTCCTTCAACGTAAAGACGAGCTGTAGTTTGGTCATATTGGAAAGATGTTTTAATCATCTTTTTATGGAGTTGGGTCAAGCAAACTTGCACGTAATCTATCTACACCACCTGGGCCTGCAGAAAGTGCAAGGGTAAAAACCAATTGTCTACTCAATTCTTTTACCTTTGTAGGAGTCATAAGCCTTTGCACTGAACTTAAACGAGTATTCATCCTTTCTTCCATCAAGTGAATTAAGCGTTTGTTTAACAATTTCCAACGTTCTCGACTTAGTTCAATAGGTTCTTTAGAAGAAAGTAGTTGATGGATGAGCGGATACAAACGTTGAGACATCGAACAAAGTAAAAGTATTAGACCTTCTGATTCAGTTGAATCTAGTGATCCTCTACGGGTAGAGCGTCTTAATGGGTTATGACAACGTTGTTTCCAAAGCTCTACTCGGTTTGGAAACACATTTTCCAGACCGAGCTGTTGAGCTACCCATATGAGTGATTCTCCACCATTAAGGTCTATAGACTCAATTGCTAAGAGAAGAAGGTCAAGTCGTTCTAATCCTTTCCGCCCAAGAACTGAGTGGGGTCTCAGAAAAACGTTTTGTTTTTTGGGACTAGCAGTCCTAAAAGGTTCGACTGAGTCGGAAGAAGTGGTTGATGATTCATTCATATCTGAGATGATGCCAGTTGTGCTCCCTAAAAGTCATCAGCTAATGGCAGGTTTCTTAAAGCGCACACAAACCCATAGATCATTGATTCCTTGAATCTAAATAGCGTAGTTACAACAATTCCAGATTTCCCTAAACCTGGGATATTGTTTCGTGATATTAGCCCCGTTATGGCAGATCCCGAAAAGTGGCGAGTGGTAATAGGCAAGCTAACTAATTTTGTAGAGGAGCACAAACCCAATATGATCCTAGGAATAGAATCTAGAGGTTTTATAATTGGCGCATCATTGGCTACTAGTAATGAAATTGGATTTCTACCAATAAGAAAGGCGGGAAAATTACCGGGAAACATAATAGGCATTAATTATGAACTTGAATATGGAAGTGATAGACTTGAAATTAATCAAGATTTAATTATTAAAGGAACTAAAGTAATGATAATAGATGATCTTTTAGCTACTGGAGGAACAGCAAGAGCATCATACGATTTAGTTAAAAAGGCAGGAGGTAATATAGTTGGATTTGGTTTCATCATTGAATTAATGGGTCTTGAAGGTCGTTATAAACTACCTGAAGAAATTGCAATAGAATCTGTTATTCAATATCAATGATGTTTTTGCCAGTCTAATACTCTTTGATATTGCTCAAGATTCAATAGTCCAAAACTCCATAAAACTATTGGCAACGGAGCTTGCTCAATTTCTGCCTGTCTAAGACCTAGTGTTAAAGAATTATCATCAAGACCTAACTTTGTACGTAAAAATTCAATGAGATGATTAGACGGGGGGTCTTGTGGATGACTAGTAACAATCAAGTTATCTTATACAAGTCAACTTATTCTGGCAGAGATCTGTGAAATTGCACTACACCGTCCGTCATAATCGATAGAGTAATTTTCCTGAAAAATGAAGAAAAACCTAAAATGGACATAAGACAAAGACGAAAACTCAGCAATATCGGGTTTCGGTTAGAGAAAATAAGTACAAGGAAGTGTGTCATCAATCCAATAGAAATTAAATCATTAGTCCTACGTCTTGCATAAATACGTGGAATATCATTAACTGTATTGTTGGAAGATTTAAGTTTAGAAAATATATTCATAAGCTCTTGAACATCTCTCCAAGATACATTTAACCCTTGACCTCCAACCGGATGATAATTATGAGAAGCTTCTCCAATGAATATGGTATTACCTTTATAAAGTCTTTTTGCAATAGATAGTTGAAGAGGAAATACTCTTGGTTTATCAATGAGGATATCTGGTTCAACACCTCTAGGTAGAACTGAAGCCAAACGATCTAAATATAAAGAACTATTTAATGAAGCTCTTTGCTTACAAATATCATAAGGAGCACTCCAAACAATTTGGAATATGTTATTTCCCATTGGGAGAACAGCCAAAGGCCCCTCACATCGTAAGATTTCGTACGCAGTAGATGGTTCTATATTCCTTAAAAGCACTTTTGATGTTAAGCAGGCCTGCTTATAATGAAATTTAAAGCTGCCAACATTATACAAGTTACGTATTTCAGAATGGGAACCATCGGCACTTACTATTAATTGATTATCATGCATATCAAACGGTTGATTTCTTCCAAATTCTGAATTGATATTAGGATTTTTTTCAACACAATTAAGGACTAATTGCATTAGTTCTTTATGATCTATGATCCAACCTATAGCTTTGGATGATGAATTCCTTAAGCGCAAGTCTGAAATCCCGAGTTTAGCTCGGATATTAAGTACATTATCTTCTAGAATAAGATTGGAGAAAGGAACAATATACTTTCTCAATTCAGGCCACAAATTAATTGTAGACAATAGCCTTCTAGAAGAATGGGTAATTGCATATGCCCTGCTGCGCGAAATTATTTGATCCGAGTCATGAGGGTCAACAATATCAACTTTACATCCTATATGAGCAAGCGCTAATGCCATTATTGAGCCAGTAGGGCCAGCTCCATATATTTTTACCTTAAAAGATTCGGTCATATATCAATAATTATTCTCTTATGATAAACTGATTAATTATAAGGAGACAGTAACCGAGCACAAGTAGATCTAAGTAGATTGATATACATAGTTTCATTGCTAAAACAAGATAAACTAATAGACTAAGGAAAGGGTTAGCGAAGCTTAAACCGACAAAAATCTTCAAAGGCAGGCCTTAGAAGGTATGGATATTCCCCAACCCAAAGTTGTTTACCAGGAATCCATGCATCACTGAAAGCATCAATTCGACCAAAATCTTTGCGCGCACTCAGTACCAAACATCTTATGGTTGAACCTTTTTTAATTGACTGATGCTCTTTTTCCATGGGAAACTTTATTTCACCTAAATAACCATCGTCATCTTCTAATTCAAGAAACATCCAAGTTCGACGACTTTCGACAAGCTCCAGTTCACCAAGTTTATTAGCCTGTTCTTGTCTATTTTCAACTCTTTCTCGAAGAAATATATCTGCAACTGTACCTTGAAAAACAGCAGCGAATGGATAAAGACGTAATTTTGCATTTTTACGTCCAGCCTCAATGATCGGCCCCCACAAAATATAAAGTAAGAAAATAACGCCTGTTATGAGCCAAACAGAGTAAAATTGACTTGCAACTTGTCCTTGAGCAATTAATAAAGTAATTACACCACCTATAGATGAAACTAATATTCTCTGTAGAATTTTTCTAGGATTACCTAAGGCCGCATTAAATTGATTGCCTGTAGCTACAGCTGGTATTAATTTATCTAGTTCGCCGGACCTAAGTGGAAATAACATGGGAAAGGCCTCCTTTATATAAGACGTTCAAGACCGTAAACAAGACAATTTAAACCTCTTACCTTTTTAATAGTTAACAGAACTCCTGGCATATAAGCTGACCTGTCAATAGTGTCATGCCTAAGAGTATATGTTTCACCTGGGGAACCAAATATAACTTCTTGATGTGCTACTAATCCAGGCAATCGGATTGAATGTAACCGTAAACCTCCTTCTCGTTGACCTCCCCTACTACAAGGAAGGGATTCATGTTCATCTACCTCTAAAGCATTAAAACTCTTGCCAAGTTGTTCCATTAACTCAGCTGTTTTTATACACGTCCCGCTAGGGGCATCTGCCTTGCGATTGTGATGCGATTCAATAAGTTCTGCATGATCATAGAATCGAGCAGCAGCAGCAGCAGCTTGCTGGAGAAGAACCATCCCAACAGAAAAATTAGGGATTACAGCTGTACCAACAGACGATTTTTCAGCAAATACACTTAGATCATCAATTTGATCAGGTTTTAATCCTGTAGTGCCAACAACTGGGTGAATGCCATATGCAATAGCCGTGCGCGTATGTTCATAAACAACAGATGGGTGCGTGAAATCAACCAATACTGCACCTTGACCTGATGCTGAATTACGAAAAGATTGACTGATTGCACAAAGACAGCCTTCAAAATCAGTAGTTAAAGCTATTTCTAAAGGTCCCAGGCCCAATTCAGTACCAACATCAAGACCTTCCTTGGAACGATCGACCTCTATTGCACCAACCAATGAAAAATCCTTAGAGAGATGAACAGCCTTTATTACTTCCGCCCCCATTCTCCCAAGAGCTCCGGCGACTACAACAGGACAGGTTTTTGACGAGGTAGTGGCCATTTGAGAAGAATATTTGAATAAAGGATATTTGGTGTTCGTGTAACACACGAGGAACAAGAGTCACAAGGAATGGCCATTAGCTCGTAGGCTTGTTCAAAATACCTAAGAAGATCATCATGTTTACGCAGGTTCGCTCCGCCAATCGCAGAGTCTCGCCTGTTGAAGGACAAAGACATACCTCTGTCATGAAAGCAGTGTATGTAGTCTTAGAACCTCAATATCAAAATGCACTAACACAGGCAGCTAACGCATTAAATGCTCAAAATGAACATATAGGTATTGAATTAAGTGGTTATCTGATAGAAGAACTTAGAGACCCAAACAACTTTGCTGACTTTGAAAAAGATATTGCATCAGCTGATGTATTCATTGGTTCTTTAATCTTTATCGAAGATCTAGCTCAAAAATTAGTAGACGCCGTTGCACCATATCGAGATCAACTAAAGGCAGCTGTCATATTTCCCTCTATGCCAGAAGTTATGAGGCTAAATAAGTTAGGAAGCTTTTCGATGTCTCAACTTGGGCAAAGCAAAAGCTTAATAGGTAACTTTATGAAGAAGAAAAAAGAATCAGGTGGAGCAGGTTTCCAAGATGCAATGCTAAAACTATTAAATACTCTTCCAACAATTCTTAAATATCTACCTGTAGAAAAAGCACAAGATGCGAGAAGTTTTATGTTGAGCTTTCAATATTGGCTTGGAGGAACTCCTGACAATCTACGTAATTTCTTATTGATGTTAGCTGATAAATATGTCTTCCCAAATATTGAAGAGAATGACAGGCCTAAGTTAGAAGTTGCTGAACCAGAAGTTTTTCCAGACCTAGGCATTTGGCATCCACTGGCTCCAAATATGTTTGAAGACATCAAAGAATATATGAA
This sequence comes from Prochlorococcus sp. AG-363-O15, assembly GCA_003278255.1. GTDB lineage: Bacteria > Cyanobacteriota > Cyanobacteriia > PCC-6307 > Cyanobiaceae > AG-363-O15. The sequence goes on along the minus strand of QCFZ01000007.1, from coordinate 1,904 downwards.
TTGGTCTGATAGTAGAACAGATCTTCCTGATTCATGCAAAAATGGACCAATGATTGGGCTTGTTTTACAAAGAAGCCATATAGTTACAGGGGATGATGCACACTATGTTGCTGTAATTCAAGAGCTTGAATATAGAGGAGCAAAAGTTTTACCAATATTTTGTGGTGGCCTTGACTTCTCAAAACCAGTCAATGAATTTTTCTATGAACCTATTGATAAAGATCAACCAATAGTTGACGGAGTAGTTTCACTTACAGGTTTCGCACTTGTAGGAGGACCTGCAAGACAAGACCATCCAAAAGCCATCGAATCTCTAAAGAAATTAAATAGACCATATATGGTTGCATTGCCACTTGTTTTTCAAACAACTCAAGAATGGGAGGGAAGTGATTTAGGTCTACATCCTGTTCAAGTAGCACTTCAAATAGCAATCCCTGAATTAGATGGGGCAATAGAACCAATTGTTTTATCGGGAAGAGATGGTGATACTGGTAAGGCCCACACTCTTCAAGATAGAGTTGATGCAATAGCAGAAAGAGCTATTCGATGGTCATCTTTGAGAATAAAGCCGAGGGCAAAGAAAAAACTAGCCATTACAGTATTTAGTTTTCCTCCAGACAAAGGAAATGTTGGAACAGCAGCCTATTTAGATGTATTTGGCTCTATTTACCGAGTATTAGAGGAATTAAAATCTAGAGGTTACGATATCAAGAATATGCCAAGAAATCCCAAATCATTAATGGAAACATTAATAAATGACCCTGAAGCATTAGAAGGATCTCCTGAACTTTCCATAGCACATAGAATGTCAGTCTCAGAATACGAAAAACTTACACCATATTCAGACCGTTTAGAAGAAAACTGGGGAAAACCACCTGGCAATTTAAATAGTGATGGACAAAATCTACTTATTTATGGATATCACTTTGGAAATGTATTTGTTGGAGTTCAACCAACATTTGGTTATGAAGGGGATCCAATGAGACTTCTCTATTCAAGAAGTGCTAGCCCACATCATGGCTTTGCTGCCTATTACACATATTTAGAAAAAGTATGGAAAGCTGATGCTGTACTCCATTTTGGTACTCATGGTTCATTAGAATTCATGCCTGGAAAACAAATGGGTATGAGCGAAACTTGTTATCCAGATTCATTAATTGGAGGGCTTCCTAATCTCTATTATTATGCAGCGAATAATCCATCAGAAGCAACAATTGCTAAAAGGAGAGGATATGCATCAACCATTAGTTACTTAACTCCGCCAGCAGAAAATGCAGGTTTATATAAAGGTCTTAAAGAACTTGGAGAATTGGTTGGTTCTTATCAACAACTTCGTGAAAGCAGTAGAGGGATACAAATAGTCAATGCAATTGTTGAAACGGCGAGAAAATGTAATCTTGATCAAGATGTAAATCTACCTAATGAAGATTCTTCATCAATGAATATTGATGAAAGAGACTCAATTGTAGGAGCAGTCTATAGACAATTAATGGAAATAGAAAGCAGATTATTACCTTGTGGCTTACATACAATTGGAAAGCCTCCAACAGCAGAGGAAGCTATTGCGACTTTGGTAAGTATTGCAGCACTTGAAAGAGAAGAAGAAAATCTAAGATCATTACCCGGGCTACTTGCAGAGTCACTTGGACGAAAAATAGAGGATGTTTTTAAAGGTAATGACACTGGAATATTAGAAGATGTCGAATTAAACCGAAAAATTACCGAGACATCTAGAAAAGCAATATCACAAATGGTCCTCTCTCTTACAGGAAGAGATGGTCGAGTAACCCTTCAAAAGAATATTATTGGTCTATTTATAGACTTTCTAAAACGATTTGGATTAAAGTTTCCTAATCCATGGGAGAAAGAGATACAACGCAACAACTTTAAAAAATATAGATTTA
>QCFZ01000006.1 GCA_003278255.1 Prochlorococcus sp. AG-363-O15 | reverse complement strand
CAAGCATTTTAATCGTCCTTTTCCAGTATAAAATAGCACTTGTTTATACTTGCTGGGCTGGGGATGATATTGCGACCTATAAGAAGCAAGGCTTGGGTCTAGTCTTGGATGAGCAAATAAGTAATTGTCTTGGTCAGGCAAGGCAAATTCAGAAAAAGCTGTCAAATAATCTCCTTGTTTGATTTCAGGAATAAAATCAGTAAGTACACCTGCAGGGGCAAGTAACCACCATAAAATCTTTCTAAATCTTGGGCGCAATTTCTTCACTAAAGACTTAGGAGCAGATTCTGGAAGGATTAGAACTGCATTATTAACTTCACTTGAATCTGCAATAAATGTAAGTCCTTTATATATATCTGGCAAAGAGGGAAAATAATCTCTAAAAAATTTATATGGTTTAAATGGTAATAAGTATACTGGAAGTCCAGAATCTCTTAATTGAAGAGCAATCGTCAACATGCATGCATGACCATTACTTCTAGCATTTAATTCAGTTGGTATCAGAATCACAATAGGACTATGATTGAATCTAGGTATTAAAGATAAGTCTCCAAATTTCTTTTCTGCAGCAATACGGTACGCAGGATAAATATCTGATGCTTCAAAGAATGATTGAACAAATAGTGGATGATGATTGAAAGGACCATCATTCAAGAAAGAAGAAAGCCAAAAAGCATAAGCAGGTTGATATTGATGATCAGTCTGTACTAACCATTCATGCGAATTAATAAAGCTGGAATTCTTATCCTGATATTGCAAAATTTGCTGGTATTCAAGCCTCTGTAAATTTGAGTCTAGTTCTATCCAAGTATCGGAAATACATTCACAATGATATTCAAGCTCTATAAGAACAGAAAGCCATGCATTGTCGAAAGCTGATTTATTAGCCAAATGAGATTGAAGACTAGAAATACTTTGAGAAACAATTGCAGCAGAAAGCATCTGAACAGCTGGAGAAGGAATATCTACAAAGCGGTCATAGGCAAAAGAAGAAATATTTTCCTGATATTCATATTTTTTCAAACCTTGAGCATGTGGGATGTAACTGTGAGATGAAGAGGAGAATCGTGAATAACCTGCGGAAATACATACTTGATCCCTTTCTTGATCAATAGAAAAGCAAGGGAAGGTTAATATGCTGACTCTGCTTGTTTTATTAAGCCATTGAGCGAGATCATTATATATATTATCTCCTTTGATCGATGCTCCTGCTTGCAGAACTAAAAGACAATTCCCTTCAAAAATTGAGGGCTTCAACTCACTTATCTTAACCCAAGAAATAACATCACCATCTATCTTAGTAACTTGCATTACTACATAAGAGGATGATAATTGTCGCAAGCAAAAAATCTGCTCTGGTAATATTCCTACTTTCAATAGAGATTGAACACTTTCTTCTAAAGGAAAATTATTATTAGAATTAGAAATAATTAAGACATTAAATAGACATTGTTTTAACTGATTCAAACATCTATTAACTGTAAAATAATAATGCTTTAGAGGCTCACTCTCAACTCCGATTTTATCCCTCAAAATACTACTGCCTTCATTGAGATCATTGTAGGCTATTCTAAGAAATCTTGCCGCTTTATCTATCAATTCCTGCTTAGGCTTAGACGAAGAAGCAGTAGAATTGTCTGAAAATCTCCATGCATAAAGAGGAAGTGGGATATAGTGAACATCCTTGTCTTCCAAAAATTTAGCCATTCTTATATAGAACTCCCAATCCTGAATTCCATCAAATGTGGAATTCATTCCTCCACAATCTATATATAAACTTACTTTCACTACTGTAAGATGTATTAAATAATTAAATTGAAGAAGAGCATATGGATCCCAAGGAAATTTCAAGATATAATTTGCACAATTTTTATTATCATCAAAGGTAATGTGGTCAGTATAAACAAACTTACAAGCGGGATTAGCACGTAAATAACTATTAATTATTGAGAGTGTTGCAGGATGAAGAAAATCATCTTGATCAACTAAAGCTACAAATGGAGTTTTTACCTGATTTACTGCCAAATTCAATGCTGCAGAAATACCCTGATTGCTACCAAGATTAATTTGATGTATCCAAGGAAATTTTCTCAACTCTTGCTGAATTTCGTCCCAACATTCTTTCTTTGACCCATCATTAACAAGATAAACATCAAAGTATTGATCAGTTTGCTGGTTAAGACTCAGCAACAGCATACTAAATTGTACAGGGTCAGGATTAAAGCAAGGTATAACTAGTGAGACAAGATTTGTTCTAAATGAATCTGAATTAAAATGATTTATTTTTAAAGGGGCTTTAGTCCAGTCTTGTGCAAAATCTGAGAGTTCTTTTGGTAATCCTTCAAAACCAAAAGGAGGCCAAGAAGAGATTTTTAAGGGAGGGGTTTTCATCTATTTAGCTCTGATTAGAGTAATTTATAAGGCCAAAGATTGTATCCTGCAATTGCTTCTCAAGGGTCTTATGAAGTAAAGCATATTGACCCATTGCCTGCAAAAAAGGTTTATTATCTGCCATATATTTATCAGGCAATGCTTCAGGATTAATATTAGATTGAACCGGAGGAAGTTGATAAATTTCTGTAATCTTATTTGCAAGAGTGAGCAAATTAGTTTGAAAAGTCACAGCATTAATCGACATAGAAGAAGTAAATATCTGATTTGTTAGAAGCCAATGCCAAGCAAATAATGCTATATCTCCTGCATTTGCATAACTTCTTAAAACTGGATTCGTCGATAGAAGTTGAATTGACTCCCCCCTCAACGCAGTCAGGAGAAAATCTCCAAGAGCAAAACGCATTGGGTTGCGAATAAAACGTCCAGATAAAGCATAGATTCTCATAATCAAACAAGTAGCTTGTTGAGTCATAAAGATCTCTTCCTCTTCTTTCTTCAGTACTCCATAAGGATCAGCAAAGATCTCTTTAGAATAATCTTTAACTCCATCATAAACAGAAGCTGCTCCAGATGAAATAATTACAGCTCTTGCATCAGGGGAATGGTCAAGCGCCTCACGCACTTGAGTCGTAATCCAACGATTAGTGGAAATATAGTAATCAGTACCTAAATCAGATAACTTGTCTCTAGTTAAAAAAGCCGAATGAAAAACCGCATCTAATTTATTTGATTTAGCTAAATCTGGAAGAGATGAGAGGTCAAAAATAGGGATAGAGAACTCAAGAGACTCTGAATATCCAGTCGTTGTCAGCATTGCTTGACGACTTGCAAAGGCTCGAACTCTTTTACGAAATTCATCAGGTGGCAAAAGCAATTGCAACTCATGAAGTGCAGTACGACCTACCCAACCTGTAGCACCTGTAATTACTAACAACCCATTACTCTTTTTAGAGAGTTGTTCTAGGTTATTTAAAGAAATGCTAGTAGAAGTCAACCTTTCTCAAGAACTTGCCAACGACTTTCAAGCATATGAATTCTTGCCTGATCTTCTTTATACATCAAACCATAATATTCACGCTTATTAAGAAGCCAAAGCAATTCAAAATGAACAGCTTGTCTTAAAGCCTTTGGGAGATTTTTAGCTCCTAGAGCTGCTGCTTGAAAAACCATCTTTCTAGTTTCAAATCGATCAAGATGGACAGCATTAAATCTTCTTAGACTTGGCAAAGCATCACTCGAAATCGCTCCTCCCACAACAAACTGAAGCCCTCTAGATCGACACAAACGCGCCACAGATTCGCCAGCTGCAGTAACTTGCTCTCCCTCAATCCCATCTCTTCCTAACCCAAGCGAACCACTAAAATCAACTCGGCCAAAAACAACTCCATCACAACCAGGACGATTTGCCGCAAGATTTATCATTAGTTCAATATTCTCAAAGGCTGTATTTGTCTCTACATTAAATAAGAAAGTTACATCATCTTGCTCAGGAGAAGGAAAAACTTTTTCCTTAGCAGCAATATATTTTGAAAGTGCATAAGGAGTTTCTACCATAGGAGCAATAATATATCTAACCCCAAATTGTTTAGCCTCAAGCAGATCACGTATAGCCTCACATCCACCTATCTTTAAAGCTAATCCAACATCAGCTTTATTAGCTATCTCTAAAAGTCTCAACAACTCATCAGTCCGTGTACCTTCAGCTTCGAATTCAGCTTTTGCTGCTACAACGCCAAACTCTTCACGTCCTTGGCGCAAAATGTCGAGCATCTTACGCTCATGAACATTCATGTCCAACTTTCACTATTGAAATCAATTCTATCACATATAAATCATCTATATCTAATCAGGAGAAATCTATTCAGAGATAAATCTAGCAACCTGCTCTTTAATTAATTTTGGCAGGTCTGGGCTCATAAGATGTAATGGATTAGATTCCATTCCACCATTATCACTAATTCGACTTGAAATCTTAGGAAAATAAGTCTGCTCCGGGCTTAATGGAACTAAAAACAAGGCAGGTTTTTTATTTAGCCAAAGTTCATTAAATCGATTACTATTTACCCAATCATTATCAAGCTGATAAATATCTATATTATAAGCTAATGCTAAAGCATTCCAATCAGGAAAACCTAGCCCTGATAAGACATCACATCCTATATAATTTCCATTAAAATAATTCTTTTGTGTCATTCTTATAGAAGCATATCCTTCATTACAAAAGAGGAAGATCTTAATATTTAACTGATTTACTCCCACAGTGCCTAACTCTTGAAGATTTTGAATAAACCCTCCATCACCTTCAACTAATATAGTTCTAGAGTCAGGATCAGAAAAAGACGTGCCGATGGCTCCTGATAATCCATAGCCCATACTAGCTAATCCTTTATTAGTAACCATTGTTTGCCCCTGTTTCACTTCAAATGCTTGCATCATTACAGTAAAAGCTCCACCACTACTGCAAGGAACAATATGATCAGAAGAATTACAGATTTTGGATAAATCTAATACCATTTCATATGGATTTAGATACTCAGAAGGGGTTGGATTGCAAGCTTCTGATACCGGCAAAGACTTCTTGACTTTTCGACAATAATCCAACCATTTAGGCTTAGAGCCAAGATCAAAGCTTAGTAATTTACGCAAGAAAATATCTGCATCCATTCTAATTCCTTTTAATAAATTTGGATTTGGTTTAGCCAATTCATATGGATCTATATCTATCTGTATAACATCCCCTACTGGAACAAATTGTTTCCAGTTAAATCCTGTTTGCTGTAAGCCTAAACGTGTTCCAATTGCAACAACTAAATCTGATTGTTGTAAAAGTAGATTACTGTATCGCTGCCCCCACGTATTAGGCCTGCCAAAATAATTTGAATGATTAGAACCATATCTATCAGATCCGTTCCATGTAGTCATTACTGGAAGCAATAACCTATCTAATTGTTTTTCTAACTCATGTGCAGTTGAGCGTGAAGTACCACCACCAATTAATAACACGGGGCGTTTCGCTTGATCAATTCTTATAGATACTTCTTCTACACTTTCATCTATGATCAATAAATCTGACTTTGAAGAATTAGTTGTAATTGCATAAGATTGTTGAGAAGTCCAACTATCTGGGACCTGAACAGCCTGTACATCAAGAGGTATTTCAACAAATACTGGACCCGGTCGCTCCAACCAACTTGCTGATATTTCTTTGAAAAAAGCTTCATAAGGAATAGGTTCTTTTAAGCAAAAACTACGTTTGCAAACTGGAGAAGCTATTTCTACTCCATCAACTTCTTGTATCCCTAATTGACGTAGTCCATCAAAAGACAGATCCTCTACTTTAACTTGACCTCCCAACAACAATAATTCGCGACTTTCAAGCCAGGCACCAGATAAACCAGTAATTGCATTAGTGAGCCCTGGGCCTGCTGTAACCATTGCTATAGCTTTACCAATATTTTTTTGAGAGTTATTTGAAATCAGACTTGCGTTGTGATACTCCGCTGCAATCACAGCTGCAACCTCATGAACTACAGGTACACAAGTCATGAATTGTGTTGCAGAATTAAGCAAGTGCATTATATTTCCGCCAGCCACGAAGTAACAATGGCTATACCCATTGTCCTTAAGCCACTTACAAAGTAAATCTGAATATTTCATTGAAGAGAAGTGTTTTTAGAAACTTGAATCAAGACTTCTTCCTTTAAGATAGATAAGGTATCTAGCATAGCTATCTGTATTTTTTCAAGACAAGCATTGCTAGAAGGTAATTTCACCTCTTCAACACCAAGCTTATCCACTTTAGGATGAGTTGGCAGAATTAAATGATAATCATTAGAAGAGTGTTTCTTATCTGCAATAAATGCAGATAAGAAACACTGTGTATCAAAATTATCTAAAATTTCTATATCAAGAACTGTTATCAATAATTCCAAACAATGCCTCCATAATTTATCGAACATTCTTTTCTCGCCTGTAAAACGAATAGCAGTCATCATTCCAATCGCAACAGCAAGCCCATGTGGAATTGCAAATGCAGTAGCTGATTCAAGTGCATGGCCAAAAGTGTGGCCAAAATTCAATAATCGACGTTCTGATTGATCAAATTCATCCTTCTCAATAAACCATTTTTTGAAGCTCAGAATCATATATAAAAGTTCGCAATACTTATTTTCATCAAATGGACTATTAAGTATAGAAGTAGCAAGTTTTTCGTATTCTAAGAAAGAATCTTTACCCCTACAAAAAGCTATCTTAGCCGCTTCAGCCATACCACAGACCAACTCAACTTTTGGCAAAGAATGTATGAACTTAGGGATTATCTCAATTCTCACTGGAGGGTGAAAATTACCTAATAAATTCTTATACTTACCAACATTTATAGAACTCTTACCACCCAGACATGAATCAGCCATACCGAGGAAAGTAGTTGGAAGATAACTCCAACTAATTCCACGCATATATACTGATGCCACAAAAGTTGCGATGTCCTGAATTACACCTCCTCCAATTGCCACTAAATGAGAGTCTCTTCCTAATCCAGCCTCTTTAAGAGCAATAAAAACATCTATCGTAGAGGGGAGAGACTTAGACGTCTCTGTAGCTTCAATCCAAACAACAGGTATATTTGAAGGGAAATCAAGACGTTTCTGAAAAAAAGAATCTACCAAATAAATATCTACAACCTTAGAAGAATTGAAAAAATCATCATCACTAACAAAAGAGACCTTATAATTGGCAACGGAACTATTAATAAGAAGATCTGAAGGAAAAATCATAATTCAACTAAGAATACTTTAATCCGGTAAATCCACCATCAACAGTAAGGAATTGACCTGTTATGGCACGATTTTCCGGTCCAACTAAAAAGGCTACAGCGGAAGCTATATCCTGGGGCTCAGCCAAGCGGCCTATCGCCGTTTGATTAAGTACTGCAGTAATTTGCTCTGAAGACAGATTTGCACGAGTCATAGACGTATCTACAACACCTGGCAAAACAGCATTTATCAGAATACCTTTATTGCCCAGATCTAAAGCACAAGACTTGACTAAGCCTTGAAGCGCTGATTTTGAAATTGTATAAGATAATTTATCAGGGCGACTTTCTAATTGCCAAATAGAACTGACAACTACTAGTCTACTATTGCCATATATAAGTTTCTTAGCAGCCAGCAAAGCTTTTTGACTAGAAGCAATAAAAGCCACATTAGACTGGAAGATCTTATTCAAATCATCAACAAGAAAATTCTCTATAGAGTCATTACAATTAATTCCTTGAGCCCATATTACAGCCTCTAATTGAGGCAAAGACGCAAACAGACCCTCATCAATATTAGCATCATAAGATAGTTTGATATGGCAAGAAGGCTCTTTCCCATTTCCCAATCCAGCAGTAAATAATGTAAATCCATTATTTTCTAGTTTTTGATAAATAACCGAGCCTAAGGCTCCAGAAGCTCCAAAAATCAAAGCGTTTCTTTTTAGTTTCATTAAGGCATTTCCCGTGCAGGTATTTGTCTTCTTTCTTGTACAAATTGATGAATTAGTTCCAATTCTCTATCAATCATTTCATCAGTTAATCCTGGGTAAGTCCCTAAAAATAAAGCTTCTTCCATCAACTTATCAGCACCCGGCATTTCGGAGGATATCAAACGCAAAGCCATGGGATTTTCTTTACGGAGTTGTACAAAAGCTGGTTGTCTAAGCAAATTTCCTCCAAATAATTTACGAGTACCAACACCATGCAAAGCAAGATATTGCCCTAAGTCTGTACTTTTAAAAGGTGCACCAGACTTAACCAGAATCAAAAAGCCAAACCAACTACAATCACTTCTAGCCCCACTATTATCCCATTGAAATTCTTCTTTTAAAGGATCATAATCAATAGCATGAGTTGGCAAGCTAAAGCTAAAGACATCACTCAGAGAATCCAAACCCTTTCTCAATTTTGCCCAATTAGTCTTACGAGATTGAATAAATTCAGGAAGTCGACTAATCTGTATTCTCCCAATAGCAGCTTGTGGATCTAAAGGTTTTAGATTATATCCAAAGTGTGAATAAATATACTTATGATCATAGCCCTTAGGAAGTTCACCTAATTGCCAATTGTAACGCTTACCACAAGTATCATCCTTACCACTTGGGCACCAACAATCACGTCCCCAGTCTCGAAAACTCTCAACAATACGACGTAACATTGCACTCTTAATGATATTCACAGATCCACCTTCTCCCATTGTTAGATGATGTGGAGGATAAAAACTTTGTGTACTAATATCACCCCATGTACCTGTCCAACGAATAACATTATTCTCCCCAGCATCAAGTCCAGGACTATTTGTCATATGTCCCAAATCCTCTGCTTTATCTCTAGGTAATGTATAGGTACAACCAAGGGCATCACAATTATCTTCAATCAACCAAAGGTCATATTTTTTACAAAAACAAAGTACTGCACCTATATCAAAAGGATTGCCAAGTGCATGAGCTGCCATAACAGCCTTAGTTTTTCCAGGCTTATAAGCTTTTTCTAACTGATCAATCCTAAGATTGCCTGTCTGAGGGTCATTATCTAAAAATACTGGGACACAATTATTCTGAAGAATAGGTGTAACAGTTGTAGGAAATCCAGCTGCACAAGTAATGACCTCATCCTCTGGTAAAAGTCTCCTTTTTTTTGGAAGTAAAGGGGAACTCAGCGCTGATAGAGCTAACAAATTTGCTGATGAGCCTGAATTAACTGCTAAGCAAGCATGAATCCCTAAGAAACCAGCTAACTCATCCTGAAAAGCATTACCTTCTTGCCCAAGTGTTAGCCAAAAATCCAAAGTACTGCTTACAGCTGCTTCGACTTCTTTTTCCGTAAAAACCCTACCCGCATATGGGATAGAGCCTGTTTTTGAATCAAATGGAAGCTTATGGGGATCCCCTGCAGGCCTAAATGCACGATGCGCAGATCGTGCATAGGTACGAGTCATCGTTAAAATTTCTGCCTTCAGTTGGGCTAGCTCTGCTGAAGTCAAATAGGTTTCAGAGCTCATTCAGATTAAAAAATCTTTTTCAAAGGCAAATTATCAGGCCTTGGTAAATCGCTCGATTTGATCTATGCAAAGTTTGCGAGCAGACTCTCCATCATGAAATCGTTTATACCAATTAATAGTTTCTGAAATGGTGACTTGAAAATTCCATGTTGGACTCCACCTCATTTGATGAAAAGCCCTATCAGTCGATAGATCCAAGCGAAGAGCCTCGTGTGGAGCATCTGGGTCTGATTGATCAATCCAACTCCCTGACCAAGAACTTAAAATCTCTTCCACTAATTCTTTAACTGTTCTATTTGAATTACGATCAGGACCAAAATTGAAAGCCCCAGAAACAACTTCATTTTCATAAACCATTTCAGCTAACTGGATATAAGCACCTAGTGGCTCCAGCACATGCTGCCAAGGCCTTATTGATCGCGGGGATCTAACTCCAATCGGTTTTGAATTGATTAGGGCTCTGACCGCATCAGGAACAATGCGATTTTCCGCCCAATCACCTCCTCCAATAACGTTGCCAGCTCTAGCAGAAAGTACTCGAACTTGAGATTGCTGATGCTTTAGATCTCCACAAAAACTTGACCTCCAACTTGCAATAGCAATTTCTGCAGCGGCCTTACTACTGCTATAGGGATCATGACCACCTAGAGGATCACTTTCTCTATAAGCATAATCCCATTCTCTATTCTCATAAACTTTATCGGTGGTTACCATAACTGCTACACATCGGTCTTCAATCTTGCGCAAAGCTTCCAGAACATGACAAGTGCCAATTACATTTGTATTCCAAGTCAATAAAGGCTCTCGATAACCTCTTTTAACTAATGGCTGAGCAGCTAAATGAAAAACTATTTGTGGCTTAAAAGATTTAAATCTATTAAGCAGGAGTTCTAAATCTAGTAAATCTCCTCGTTGATCAAAAGCTAAATCTGTCTCAAGACCTAGGCTATTAAAAAGGGACGGTCCCCCATCATCTATAGGATCTAAAGCATATCCCTCTACAATTGCACCCAGATGCAAAAGCCATAACGCAAGCCAACTACCTTTAAAACCTGTATGTCCACTAATCCATACTCGTTTACCTTTCCAAAACCCTTTATGAGAATTAAAAGGCATCACCAAGTCTTCCAAGGGGCATTATTTGATTGCCAAAGTTCTTCTAACAATTGACGATCACGCAAAGTATCCATTGGCTGCCAAAAACCATGATGTTGATAGGCATTTAATTGACCTCTAGACGCAATCTTGGGTAAACAATCCCTCTCCCAAACACTTTGATCACTTTCTATTATTTTTAATACTTCTGACTCAAGAACAAAAAAACCACCATTAACCCAAGATCCATCTCCTTGAGGTTTTTCTTCAAAGGCAAGTACCTTTCCTCTTTCAAAAGCTAAAGAGCCAAACCTTCCAGGAGGTTGAACCGCTGTCAAAGTGGCCCATCGCCCTTGATTTTTATGAAATTCAATAAGTTGTTTCAAATCAACATCGGCTACTCCGTCTCCATAAGTAAAACAAAAAGTCTCATTATCTAGATATTGAGAGACTCTTTTTAGACGACCGCCTGTTAGCGTTGCCTCACCAGTATCTACAAGTGTTATCTTCCAGGGTTCAGTATTTTGCTGATGAACAGACATTTCATTAGTAGTCATATCAAAAGTTACATCACTATTATGAAGAAAATAATTCGCAAAATATTCTTTAATCACATAACCTTTATAACCACAGCAAATGATAAATTCATTAATCTTGTGTTGAGAATATATCTTTAAAATGTGCCATAGGATTGGTCTACCTCCAATCTCAACCATAGGTTTTGGCTTGAGATGAGTTTCCTCTGAAATCCTTGTTCCCAATCCACCAGCAAGAATAACTGCCTTCATGCTCTAAACCCAAAATGGCATTTGATAGCGAACTTGCTTCAGCCAAAAACAAACCACAAATATGACCAAACAATTAAACCCTAGTGTAACCATTTCAGCGCCCAACGAAACCGTACCTTCAATGACAGCAGCTCTGACCGGTGCAAGTACACGATAGAAAGGGTTTAAATCAGCAATAAGAGTTAATCCCCCTAAACCTTCTTTACGATAAAGAATCGGCGAAACCAGAAATGTCAATTGCATAAGAATTGGAACTAATTGCCCAACATCCTTAAACCTTGCACCCAAAATCGACATTAATACAGTGATCCAAAAACAAAACAATAAAAGATTAATAAGAGGCAGCCAAATACTGGTCAATGCATTAAAAAGTAATAAAGGTTTAATTATCCCAGATACAACTAATACCAAAGAAAAGCTTTGCGCAAAAGTCTGAATCTGAAAAGCCCATTCTTCAAGACAATAAAACAATGCAGGGAGTGAATTGTTAACCAATTGATCTCTTCTGGTGAAGAATAATGAGCAACTACTTATAACTGTAAGGCTAATACAACCCCATATAGTGTATCCAAAACCTAAGTAAATAACATAACTCCAAGGATCTGGAATCTTAAAAACTGCTCCATAAACGACCCCTAAGATAGCAACACTAATTAAATTACTGAGTCCTAGCCAAAAGCTTCCAAAATATGTTCGGCTAAAGCGAGCAAGTGTTCTTAACCATGCGCTATACCACCATGCGCGGGTGGTCCTTAATGCATAGAGCATGCCAAAACCTTCAGCAGGATCGGCTTTAAGGAGTGTTGTTTTTGGATTGGAAATACTATTTTTCACGAATTAGAAAACCTTTCCTGATAATTTGCAAAAGCCTCATCCAGTGGACCATCAAACACTAAACGTCCATGTTGCAAGACAAGACCTCGTGTACAAAATTGAGATAACAAATCTCTTGAATGAGAAGCAAGAATTAAAGTTCCTACTTCTCCAAGAAACAGTGCTAATCGCTTCCTTGCCTTAGAAAGAAACCATTGATCTCCAGTACCCATCCCCTCATCAAGAGCTAAAGCATCATGGCGAAAAGCAGTTAGCAGTCCAAATTGCAAACGTGTTTTCATCCCATCGCTGTAAGTTCTTATTGGTAAATTGATGAAATCTGCTAACTCGGTAAAGCTTACAAGCTCGTTCAGAAAATCATTAAAGCCAACCATAGTATTGCAATTCAAAAGGTATTGAGCTCTTGCAGCATGATGTCCACTTAGGTCAGTATCTACCCAAAAGCTTTTATTAATAAGTGGTGCAACCTTGCCAAACCTTCTAATACGACCATGTGTCGGCGTATATACATCAGACAGTAAGCGCAGCAAAGTGCTCTTACCTGCTCCGTTATGTCCCAATAGAGCTACTCGCTCCCCTTTATTAATAGTGAAATTCAAATCACTTAATGCTTGAACCGCCAAGAGACCACCACGTTTGCGATTTAAAAGCCCACCAGTTAACCCTCCTACCAAAACAGACTTAAGCGAACGACTACCTACTCCCTCAACAGGGATGTCAAGGCACACTTGTTCGAGCCTTACTAGAGGATCTATTTGGGCAGTAACCAGAACGTAACCCTTTTTCTCTTGGAGAAATTTAAATCATGGACATCATTTCATAAATAGCTTGTATTACCTTCACATTTCAACCATGGATGTCGCTCTTTAAGAAGAGCCTCTAGCCTTTGAACATTAGGCAAGGCCGTAAGAGAAGTCATCGAATTCTTGTGATGAGTATAAAAACCTAATACTTCCGGACACTGAACCCCTGTCCAACCGTTATCAATCAGAGCACACCAAAAGTCATAATCTTCCCAGCCCCCTTGGATATGGGTATAACCACCCACCTGCTTCCAAGCCATTCGCCTCACTAGGGCCATTGCATCAACCGCATTAGATCGCTCAAAAATCTTCCTTTGCCAGGGCCGACCTTCTCCTTGAAATATTTGTGAAGAAACTCCAGCAGGCCTTGTTAGCAATAAAGGATGAACCACAGCTACTTTCTCTTCAACAAATTCAGCAATGCAATAAGCAAGTTCCAATGCCTTAGGAACCAAAGGATTATCAGCATCTTGTACCCAAACCCAAGCAGCACTTGCATTTTTAAACCCTGTATTACGAGTCGCCGCTAAACCAGCATTGAAATCATGACGCAACAGAGTCACACCTGCAAAACTACTGGAATGATTTTCCAACCAAGAATGAACTAATTGATGACCTAAATCAGTCGAACAATCATCAACTACAACAAGCTCAAATGGTTTAAAAGATTGAGCAAAAATCGTTTCTAGTGTTTCAATTATAAAATCACGGTAATTATATAAGCTAACAACAACTGAAATTTTTGGGGTCAAATTTTCCTTTGGATGAATTTGATATATCTTCTTAAATGTTGGTAAAGGTGTAGAAATAGATGGTTTCATACTTTACAAGATTTCTCCCAGGCAAGGATTAATTCAAGCTCATGCTCTGGCCCCAATATATCTGCTTCTCCTAATGGCCTACAAGCACCACCTGCTATAGACTTAAGTAAAAGTAGCTTTTGAGAAACCCTAGTCAATTGATCAAACCATGCCTGAAGATAAAGCAGCTGTTCTTTACCTTCAATTTCAACTTCTGACAATCTGGGGAATAACAATAGTCCACATATATTGGGATTTGCACTGAGCAAACCCCAACGTCTCTCCATCTCTGAACTGCTACTTCCAACAACAACTAATTTAATAGGTTGCTTAAGCCATCTTGGATCTGGCAAACCAAATTCCAACTGTGATTTAATCAAAAAAGAATTTATATCTTCACTTTGGATCTCTGGAGTAGTGAAAGGGTGATGTATTGCATGAACGCCAAATGTTTGCAAAAATGCGGTTCGTTCATGGCAAGGGTCAATAACAAGCTTTAGTGCCCTAAGTAATTCTATCCACTTAGAAAATTGATTAACTTTTGGCCAAGTCAAATTCACAGCCCAATCTTCTTTGGAAAATTGATATGGATTAATTTCAAGAAAAGATTTATCAAGGTCATTATTAAGAACATAAATATTTGACTTATCATTTAAATCTTTTTGAAGAAGATGCTGTGACAAAGAAGATAAGATATTTTCTAATTGCCAAGACTCACTGCCGAAATTAATGAGGTTTCCTGAAGAAATAGCTATTTTAAGATTGAAAATTTTTGGTTGCATACCTAATCCAAACAAAGATGGATCTCCTTGTTCTAAGAGGGCAAAGTTTGGAAGAGCTTGGTTCAACGCATTATTTTGCAACCAATTTTTCGCTGGCCATAAATCTCTGGCATTCCAAACCTGCAAAACATCTACTAATGCCTTGGACAATCTTATTTTTGATATCGGGTCATCTAAACAAGCTCCATAAAGGTGTCCACATGGATGTAGGAGAGATCGGTCATTAATATCACTACCTTGTGCAATAAGAGTCGATAACGGTTCTCCAGGTAAACCATATTGCTGGTGCATCCATAATGAGTCCACTTCCAGATGAGGATTAAGACCCTTCTTCCAACCTTCATTTAAATAATGCTCAAGAGGATTTGGATTAGGAACTAATCCAAGATCTCGACACTGAGAACAATAATAAACTGGGTCAAATAAAGGATGAGTAGGAATATCATCCTTCCTACCTTCTCTTAGATATAATGACACCGATTCTTCACGAGTACTGAGATATGACCAAATCATTTCAGGCCTAATCAATGGATGTGGACTAATACCTTGTTTCCACCCAATTCTTTGATACCAAGCGAGTGGATCTCGAAAATTCCTTGATAAGCTTGGATGTTGTTTTAAGATCCAAGTTAAAGAAATAAGAGATATAGTACCTTCACCTTGTAAGAAAAGTTTCCTATATTGCAACAACCCTCCTTTAGGCAATAGAGAAGATCTGATTAACCAAATCCAATCAAATAAATGTGCTAATTGTTGACGCAAAGAACGTCTTGGTGAAATTGGTCCCAATTCTAAAGAAATACCTGGATACTTTGATCGCAATGGATCTTTAAACCATTTATATAAAGAAACTAATCTAGAGTCTAGTTTTGGTCTGGAATTATCAAATGCATGCATATGCCGATATTGAGGTTTAATAGAATCTCTAATCGACCTTAATTGAGAATTATTAGGTTTTTGCAAATTCAAAGCACTAGCCAAGCGAATTGCTTGAAGATCACAATCCTTAAACCAATCATCATAATGAACAATAATAGGCCTCAACTCTTGAAATGAACGACTAAATAACAACACTGCACTATTAAATCTCCACCAAAGCTGCTGTGCTCGCCACCATGTCATGCCAGCAAGTAACTCATCACGAGCCATAACTGAAGCAATCACTTCATCTGGATTACGTACTGCAAGCAATAATCGAAGTGGAATATCTAATTCAAAACAGAGATCCTTCCATAAAGGAAGAAATAAACTACTTCTAGGATCTTTAATTGCCCAAGGACTTTTTTGAGTGGATCTTTCTCTTATAAGAATCTTCCGTAAATCATTTTCACATTGTTTAGTGGCTGGATGTGATCGCCAATTAGCAGGTAAAGCTTTAGATCCATTAGAGCTCGCCCAAAAACGATCAAGCTCTATAAGCAAATCCTCTTGAAGCTTAGTAACATCACTACGCTCAAAGTAGCCTTCTGGATTGTGAATATCACCAGGCAACAAATCTCCTGGCATGGCTACACCAAGATGGGGTAAGAGTGACCCAAGTAAGGACGTACCACTTCTGTGCATACCGACAAGCAGAATCAAAGGAGCTGGCGAATGCACTAGAAATTGATAAGTAATCAAAACTTAAACCAACCAAGTCCTTCAAAATTCCTTTATCAACAAAATAGTGACTCACGCTTACCTCCCATACCTCAAAAAATTCCTGAGAGCTCGAGCTCAAGAACCATTACCTCATTTTTTAGTAATCGGGACTCAAAAAGGAGGCACTACATCACTACAAAAACTTCTTGAGCAACATCCATTTGTCTTCTTACCTACATGCAAAGAAATTCAATACTTCACTTTGCATGCGCATGAACCCAAAAATTGGTATTCGAACTACTTCAAAGACTCTCTACCTGGCCAAATCCGTGGGGAGATAACTCCTTATTACCTCTTTCATCCTGATGCTCCCTCGAGAATTAAAGAACTTTTACCAAAAGTCAAATTAATAGCTCTTTTAAGAGACCCAGTTGAACGATCTATATCTCAATATTTTCACGCTAAGCGTCATGGTTTTGAAGAACTAGACCTGAAATCAGCTTTAGAAGCAGAACCAAAGCGCTTAGCAAGTAATGATGCTTTCCACCATCAAAAACATAGTTATGTCAGCAGGAGTCGTTATATGGAACAATTATCAAGATATGAAAATCTGTTCAAGCCTAGTCAGCTCCTAATATTAAAAAGTGAAGAACTTTTTCTCCATACCGAAAAAATTTGGCAAAAAATTCAATCATTTCTAGAAATCAGACCAATTCCGTTGAGTCAGTCACTTCCAAAAGCAAATGCAGGACTTGGAGAATCGGAAAACGTCAATCCAAGTATTCGTTTTTGGCTTAGAAACGAGCTTTCACCCACTGTGAAATCCGTAAAAATGCATTACGGCTTTGATTGGAATTGGTGAGAAATTCTTTTGAAGAACTAACTGGAATTCCCCGAACCCTTATCAATAAGGGAACTGTCAGAGTTTCTTTATGACTCACACCGTGTTCCCAAAGACCATCTTCTCCCCAACAATCTCCATGATCAGCAAAGGCAAGAATTGTTGAATTAGAAAAACGTTCTAAAAGAGATGCGAGTTGTTTATCCACCCACTCCAAACAAGCTTGCTGACGAACACGACTTGCTTCTGCTGAACATTCCTTACCCCCAAATGGAACACATGGACTAGGCCAACAATCCCACGAAGCTCCTTCATGCCAATAGGGGACATGAGTTTCGCCAATATTCAAAAATACAAAAACTGGTTGATCATTTGGAGTTTGCTTTAATTGATCCTCAATCCAATTCAATTGATTGCCCAGACTCCAAGTATTTCCAGCAAAATGAAAATTCTCAAAAGGAGCTCCTAGAACTTCGCCGGTTTGAGTAGATGGATCAAACCAATCAACTGCTCCACTACCAATAGTTTTATATCCAAGCTTGCGAAACCCTTGAATGATGTTCGCGCCTTGCAATTGAAAACCATCATCATCTTGACCAGACGAACCTGCATAAGCCATCCGAAATAATTTGCCTGCCTTGGGATTAAGCCATGGTTCACAACTATCTGAAATCCCAGGGGTAAAACCCATCCAGATTGCTGCATGACTTCCATAAGTGAAATAACTTGGAGCCATTGCCTTGTGAAGAGGAGCTATCGATGCAAGGTTGGGAATACTGCCTCGCGAATGAGCTAAAGCAAAAGTGTCATATCGACAGGAATCCAAACTGAGCAAAAGAACATCAGATACTTCCATTAGCCCAGTGCATCCTTCCTATTAGACTAATTAGATGAGTCATAGTTTTCCAAATTGAGTTCCCGGCAGAAGCGGCGCTTCATGCTCCTGCCGCAAGAACACACGGTAATGGTCCGCCAAACGTCAAAATGGGGACAGATTTTTTTACTTTCCCTAGTTGGACTTGGCGCAACTGCTGTTGCAACAGCATGGTTATACCGACTAGACGAAGTAATAACTGTTAGAGGTCGCCTAGTTCCACAAGAAGGAGGAGTTGAAGTCAAAAGTCCAGTCAGTGGACAACTTGCAGAAATTCTCATAGACAATGGAGCGAGAGTTCAAAAAGGAGATGTCCTTCTACGATTTGATGTAAAGAATGCACAATTAAAAGAACAAACTCTCTCCAATCAAATTGAACTTGAAAAAAAACGATTAATGGATCAACTTAGTAGCAATACTCAAAGGCAAGAGACGACAAAAAGGAATATTGATCTTACTCAAAATATTTTAACCAGACTTAAACCTCTCCAAGAGACTGGAGCAATTAGCGTTATACAAATCCTTCAACAAGAAAATCAACTTGAAACTAAACGAGACGAACTAATTCAATTAAAAACCAGACGAAATCAGATTGTCAATGACAATGAGCGTCGATTAACTGATCTTCAAGGACAATTAAAGCAAATTAAAAATAGTCTAAAAAATGAATACGTTAAAGCTCCAATAAATGGTATCTTGTTTGACTTAAAACCAGACAATGATAGTTACGTAGCTCAAAATGCAGAGCCCTTATTAAAAATTGTTCCTGGAGGAGATTTAGGAGGTCAAGTCAATGTTGGCAATAAAGACATTGGATTCATTAGGCCCGGTCAAAAAGTCAAAGTAAGAGTAGATTCTTTCCCTTACACTGAATATGGAGAAATCACTGGAACTGTAAAGAGGATTGGAGCTGATTCCTTGCCACCCAATAAATTAATACCTACATACCATTTCCCTGTCGACATAAAACTAAACAGATCCGCACTCAAAACAAAAGATGGTACACCTATTAAATTGCAAGCAGGAATGACAATTACAACTAATATGAAGTTACGCGATAGGCTGTTAATCGAGCTACTAGGTGACCTCTTCAACAATCGTGGAGAAAGTCTAAAAAGATTGCGCCAACCATGACTCAAAATCCTCAGTCAGAAAAAACAGTAATGATGGTTGATGAACAACCAATTAGTGGCAAATACATTGTCGAAATACTTCGAAGAAAAAGGTTTATACCTGAAGTGGTAAAGGAAATCATTCTAGAAAAATCTCTATCAGACATTGTAATTAGTGACGACGACGAAGCTGACCTTTTAAGACAATTTTGCAAGGAACGAAATATCAAAAATGAAGAGGACTATGCAAAATTTTTAGATAAAAAGCATTTCGATAAGTCAATTGTGAAAGAGATAATAACTAGACCCGAAAAAGTTTTAAAATATAGAGAGGAAAGATGGGGACCAATTGCAAAATCATTGTATCTAAAACACAAAGATCGTTATGACCTGGTTAAGTATAAGCGTTTACAGTTTAACAATCCCGATGTAATGCAAGAAATATTTTTTAGACTAAAAGACAAGGAAGAAAGCTGGATCAGTCTTGCGCGACAATTAAATAAAGGCAATCCGAATGCTAAAGCTGAGATTGGCCCATTGCCTGTATCTGCTGTTGAAGAGCCAATAATCAAGGAGCTCAGACAAAAAGGTCCAGGGAAAATAAGTCAACCAATTTCTATAGGCGACATGGTTGTTCTGGTTGAACTTATAGAATTTCAACCAAGCAACTTTAATAAAGAGCTTCGAAACCAAATACTTAAAGAAGAGTTTGAGTCTTGGTTAGAAGAAGAAAGCTCAAAAATTCTCAAAAAAGTTGACTACCCAGCATGACAACAACACCACAGAAAAAAGGACTACTTGAATTTTTGAGCAATGTGAGAGCTTTGAAAAAGGCTCAACCAGAAAGCTTACTTTTGTTGGCGGAAGCCGCCGAAGAAAAATCTCTCACACAAGGACAAACTTTATTGCGAGCAGGCGTTCTTGAAACTCATGCATTCATTATCTTACAAGGAGCTTTAAGGCTACTTGCCCGAGATCCTTTCAAAAAAGAACTTTTTACTGTTGGCCGAGTTGAAGCTGGAGGAATGGTTGGAGTCATTGATCTATTGCGACAAGGCTCCTGTGAAGCAGCAATCGCGCGCGTACCTTGCCAGTTGATAAGTCTGCCAATAGAGCTAATTCTTTCTCTCATCAAAACTGATCCAGGATTATTCGAAGGGCTATCGGCTTTATCTAGCCCATGTGAGGGAGCAGTTGTACTTTCATCTGTTCTTCAGTCAATCAATCCACCCCCACAAAATCAACAAGATTGGATACTGAAGCAAATTCAAAATTCATATAAAATTCAGCCAGATTCTCAAAACTGTAAACAACTTTTAAGTTCTGAATTAGATGGATATGAAATTCATGTTGGTAGAGTTATTACGCAAGAAGAAGCAACAGTATTAAAAGCTATTAGCAAAATTCCATTGCGTTTTTGGCACTGGAATCCAGTTGATCAAGAGCAATTCAATAACTCAGTAGAATTGTCTCAAGAACAATCAGTCCTATCAAAACAAAATCCAGAGAAATGGCATGCCAATCAACAATTAGACCTAACGTCTCTTGGCCTTCGTGAGGCAAACAATGAATTTGATATTCAAGGATTCAAAATTATTAAAGGTAAAGGTCCTGTAGCAGCCAATCTTGCCACAATGAGGATGGTTGCAAGAGCATATGACACACCTTGCCCTGTAGATGTTCTGGAAAAATTATTAGAAGGAGCAGTTGAAAGAGGTGGCTCAGTTCCTATACATGGCATGGGACAACTCGCCGAATCAATGGGTCTACAAACTCAAGTAGGAGAAGTGAAATTTGAACAACTGAATAGATTAGAATTGCCTGTTATTATTAAATCTGATCAACATTTTTCTCTACTCGCAGAAGTCGGAAAATCATCTGTTTTAATAGCAGATCCAGAAAAAGGTTGGTTAAATTTACCAATAGAAGAAGCAAGGAATCTGTGGGGTGAAAGCTTAAAAGTAATATTATTAAAACGTTTAGCAGATACTCCAAAACGTGAATTTGGTTGGAGTTGGTTTACACCGGTTTTAAAAAGATTCCGTTGGCCACTAATACAAGTTTTACTGGCATCATTATTTATTCAATTATTTCAATTAGCAAATCCATTATTAATACAGCAAATTATTGACAAGGTTATTAGTCAAAGCAACATATCAGCACTTCAAGTGTTAGGTGCAACTCTAGTAGTAGCTGCACTATTTCAAGGGCTACTTACAGCAGTAAGAACTTGGCTTTTGATTGATACTACAGATCGTATGGATTTGCTTTTAGGCAGTCAGGTTATAGACAAACTTCTAAGGTTGCCACTGAGCTTTTTTGAAAAACGTCCTGTTGGAGAACTTTCTCAAAGGCTAAGTGAATTAGGCAATCTTCGTGGATTCTTAACAGGAACCGCAATAACTAGTGCTCTAGATCTGCTATTTGCAACTATTTACATAGTAATCATGTTGCTTTATAGCCCACTATTAACAGCCATTGCGCTGGGAACAATACCAATATATATAATTATGGTGCTATTTATTGCACCTTTATATAGAAGTCTTATTCGTCGGCGTGCACAATATGCTGCAAGAACCCAAAGTCATTTAATTGAAACCTTAGGAGGCATTCAAACTGTAAAGGCACAACATTTCGAACTGAACTCACGATGGAGATGGCAAGAGAGATACTCAGGTCAAATTGCTGAAAGTTTCAAAAGTGTTGTATTAGGAAGTAGTGCAAGTGAAATAGGAAACTTTCTCAATCAACTAAGCTCATTACTAATTATATGGGTAGGTGTATACCTTGTAATAGGTGGGGAAATGAGTCTTGGGAAATTAATAGCATTTAGGATTATTGCTAGTTATGTAACAGGGCCTATTCTTCGTCTTTCTGGATTATGGCAAGGTTTCCAACAAGTTGGCCTGTCAATGGAAAGACTTGCAGATATAGTTGACCAAATCCCTGAATCTGATGAACAAGATGCTGACCAAATTTCCTTGCCACCCATAAAAGGAGAAGTCTGTTTTGATAGTTTAAAGTTTCGCTTTGGAAAAAATGGTCCTTATCAAATCAATGACGTAGATTTAAATATACCGGCAGGAAGTTTTGTCGGAATTGTTGGCCAAAGTGGAAGTGGTAAAAGTACATTAATGAAGTTATTACCTAGATTATATCAACCTGAAGAAGGTCGAATTCTTGTAGATGGATATGACATAGCAAAAGTAAGTTTGTCGAGTGTTCGTCAACAAATTGGGATTGTCCCTCAGGATTGCCTTTTATTTGAAGGAACCATAAGAGAAAACATAGCGATGAATAATCCAGAAGCAGATGCTGAGTCAATTATTCAAGTTGCCAAGGCAGCTGCCGCTCATGAATTCATCATGGAATTACCTGACGGATATGGAACCGCATTAGGGGAAAGAGGAGCAGGTCTTAGTGGCGGGCAAAGGCAAAGAATTGCTATTGCAAGAACACTTCTTCAAAACCCCAGCTTATTAGTATTAGATGAAGCAACTAGCGCTTTAGACTATGACACTGAAGCAATTGTTTGTAGGAACTTACAAGATCAACTTAAAGGGAAAACAGTATTTTTTATTACCCATAGACTTACCACTGTAAGAAGAGCAGATCAAATTATTTTGATGCACCAAGGCAAAGTTTCAGAAAAAGGCAGTCATGAAGAACTCATAGCACAAGGTGGCCGTTATGCAGCTCTTTATGGACAACAAGGTGAACTTTAATCGAGTTATGAAGACAATTACCAAAATAATAATCAAGATGATGATGCATTACATCCCTGGAAGCACTCTATTGGCTACTAATTGCATTAAATTCAAATGCAATGGAACACATCTTTGAATTGTATAGCGTTCTAATATTGTCTGACGTGCAGCTTGGCCAAGTTTATTCGCTAGATCTCGATTCTTAACAAGATCAGATATTGCCTCCGCTAATTCATTAGGAGAGAAAAAATCAACAAGCAAGCCATTATATCCATCACGTATTACTTCTTGCACTGGCGCTGTAGATGAACCAACGATTGGCAAAGCTATACTCATTGCCTCCAAAAGACTCCAACTCAATACAAAAGGATATGTAAGATAAACATGGCAAGAGGATAACTTTAAAAGTTTGATGAAAGAAGAATAATCCAAATTACCAGTAAAATATACACAAGAAGGGTCATATTGGCCCTCTATTTCTCTTAGGAACTGATCTTTCCATGTTCCAACTGCAGGCATACTTCCATAACTAGCGCCTTCAAACCCTCCCACTATTACTATCTTTATATCAGGAGAAATTTTCTGAATCAATGGAATTGATCTTATAAAAGTATGACAGCCCCTATATGGTTCAATGCGTCGATTGACAAACGTAATTATTTTTTCTCCCAGAAAAAATTTACTTTGATCAGAAAGAATCAAAGATTGAGGAGGGTTATCAGGATTAGCAATATTTATATCAATTCCATCATGAATAACACTTATTTTGTTATGAAATTCCGACGGGAAGGTACTGCGTTGAAAATAAGTAGGACAAATATTCCAATCACTTGAATTTAACATAAGCAATGGATTAGCATTCTTCATACGCAATTTTGCACAATCAGGCCACTCTGTACTTTTCTGTATCTCATTATCAAAATCTAAATCAAATCCTTTGGCATGATAAAAGAATTCTTGATAGCTCAGCAATGGGATTTTTGGCCAAATATCCTTTAAATAAAGTGCTTCTCCCCAGCCAGGGTGAGCACAAATTAAATCGGGAATGAAACCCTCTTTTTGTAATCGACAAGCAGCATGGGCACAAGCTTCTCCACGAATAACTTTAGATTCAGTTTCGACCGCCCAAGGATGCACTTGTTGGCTAGAGCCACGATTCAACTGATATCTGACATATGTCACCTGTGAGGGGAGTTTTTCATTCAATGGATTAATACCCATACCCACTAACTGATTCCCTCCTTGTGATGCCAAGGCACGAAGGATGTGACGATATTGTCCAGGGAATCCCTGATGAACGAAAAGTACCCTCATTCAGTCAGAATGCCTAAAAATCTAGAACTGTCATGATTGAAACATGGACATAGTATTCATCCACCACAACTACCCTGCACAATTCAAGCATTTAGCTGCTGCTTTAGGAAAAACAGGGAATCATAGAGTTATTTTCTTAACAAATAGAGAGGATGCTTCTAAAGAGCCAATAAAAGGTGTTGAAATCAAACATTTTGAATTACATAGAAATGCAAATCCACAGACACATCATTATCTAATAGCCACTGAAAAAGCGGTTCTTAGTGGGCAGGCAGTTATCAGAGAATTACATGGCTTAATCTTAGATGGACTGAATCCAGAAATAATAATTTCTCATGCAGGTATGGGCTTGGGTCTATTTATTAAAGATTTAATCCCACATTCTATTCATATAGGTTTTTTTGAATGGTACTTCAAACCCGAAACGGCAAAATGGCTTATGGTAGATTTCCAATTAAATCAAAAATTAGCTACTAGGACAAGAAATCTCCCAATATTAGAAGAACTAAATTCCTGTGATATAGGTGTCGTACCTACTCAATGGCAAAAAAAACAATTTCCTAATGTTTATCATCACAAACTAAAAATTATTTTCGATGGAATTGATCAAAACTTTTTTAATATTGATAAAACGATAGATCAAAGGAGTATACGTATTCGAGGTGAAGAAAATGATAAGGATATTATAATTCAACCAAAAGAAAAAATACTCAGTTATGCCACTAGAGGTATGGAGACATTAAGAGGGTTTCCAGAATTTCTAAATATGGCGATTGAATGTGTTCAAGAATTCGACAATCTTAAAGTAATTATTGCAGGGCGTGATAGAAGAGCATATAGCTATGATGCTCCTAACATCAATGGTAGTTGGAAAAAATATATTTTAGAAAAACATGGCGATTTCCTTGGGCAAGAAAGAATCATATTTTCCGGCCTAATGCCATATGCTCATTATAAATTATTGCTTCAAAGAAGTAATTTACATTGCTATTTTACAAGACCTTATGTAACTAGTTGGAGTCTTTTTGAGGCTGCAAGTTCCGGAGCACGATTATGTGTTAACAAAACAGAAGCAACCTCTGGTATAGTGGAATCCGATAAGAATGTTATTTGGGTTGATTTAGATAATCAAAATAAAATGATAGAAATAGTGAAAACTAATCTCAGACAAGAATCCACTCAAAGGAATAGTTTACGCAAAGAATTCTATTTAGCGAATTCAATGAAGCAATGGGGGGATTTAATTAATTCACAAATTTCTAAGAAGAGAATTATAGAATAATATCAACTTATTATTCTAGAGAGTGTTAATCTTGAACGATGCTCTAAATAGCCTTTATCGCAATAGAGGTCTGGATAATCAGACTCTGCGATCTCAATTAATAGCTGAAATAGACATTTAAAATATTCGTGTGACCTTTTAATATTAGTCTTAGTTTGCACTAAAGACTTCTTAAAAGAATCGGCCGAATCAGAAACATATAATGATTGACAAGCATAGAAAAATAATGGGGTAAAGAATGTATAGGGAACATTTTTATTAGAAAATGTATAGCGATATCTAGACACATAAGTCGATATTTCGCAATATAGTTTGTCATCCCATTCTTCTGCTAACTCAAGACTATTTTCAAAATTTGCAATATAGTCATTAGCTAAAGCCAGGCAATTATGTAGATTATTAAGTTGTTCTTTGAAGTCTATTGGAGTTTGTATTGATTTCACATAATCTTCATTTAAAGAATTAACTTGTATATCATTCTTATTTGGCTGAACAAGTTCTTGAAGAGCCAAGGAGTCAATTTGAATAGTATTTTTAATAGGTAGTCCCTCTCCTATTCTATAAACATTCGAATCTCCAGAAAGATCATTGTTCATAAGTACCGATTCGATTTTTGAACGCACATATAGTAAATCTGGACTCGTAAATACTGTTCTACCTTCAGAACCTCGATCAGGAATAGATAGTTTTCTTACTTCCAATCCATATGAATTAATTGATCGGGACTGTTTTTGTTTTGACGAGGACAAATCACATCCCAGTAAAACAATGGATTTAGCCTTAAGTATTAAAAATATCTCTAACGCAGCATTAACAACTTGAGGTCCCGCTATTGGTAAGATAGATTTTTTAAGAAAGGGAAATATAGCCGTAGTGACAGAATATGGTCGAGAAAAGAAAATTGTCTTCTGAAACAAGCCAGGAATTCGTGGGTCAACAGTTACAGAGGACAAAAGAGAGATTTTCTGGATTTCAGGATATTCTTTAACTAGTTCAATTAGAGAATAATAGGTTTCTGCATTTCTTTCCAAAATCACTGTGTAGTCAACCTTAATACCAGCTCTAATGAGTGAGCCTAATGAACTACCACAGGAGACAACAATCACATTATTTTGTATCTTCGATAAGACTTCGATTGAGTCATCTAAGGAAGGTCCGCTTGCAACAATGACAATAGGCAATTTCTGATCAATTCGGGAAGAATAATCGATCAAATTAATAACACCATCCTTAGCAACTTTTAAGGAAGAAAGAGTATTAATTGATTGATTAAGTTCATCAGTTGTGAAACCCAGTATTCCTGTGACAGCAGAAGGAAGTTCATCTGGAGAATGAAGCCAGGATCTTAAAGATAATAATTCACTGCGAATATTAGGTGATCTTAAAATTTGCATTCCATGCAATGAAATAAGCAAACTATTAGTAAGCCTTTCAAGTATTCTTTTGCGCAAATTCGCATAGTTTTCTTCATATATGAAATGAAATCCAAATCCTTTTGATTTCAGTTGCAAAAGCTTTTCACTAAAATTATACAAATGTAAAACTGCTGCTAGCAATGACAAGTTAGACTCAACTAATATAATAGTCTTTGCGGGTATTTTTTTAGCAATAACTATATCTAAAAGTGGTACAATAGCTAGTGATCCTAATAACATACATGTCTTATAATTTGAACGCGAACTAGGTATCTTTTTCTTCTCTGGAGCATCTAGGACTAAGCTTTGCAATAAGATTTGTTGTCTACTATGAATTGCATTCGATACTATCTCCCCAGGTGTTTCATCAGGCAATCCTGGCTGCGATATTAAAGGCAATGATATGCCATCAGGATTTTGTAATTGCGCTCCCAGACTTTCAGCTATATCGCGTTCAATATTAGAACTAATTATTTCACCATCACAAATAACCACCAAACCATTAGATGACTTTTCAATTGTAACCCTGTCTTTATAAAGCAAAAGATTCTCTGCTAAAGCAGAGGAAATTCCCTGCAGTTGTGCAATATTTTGTTGAAAAAGCTTGTCAAATTCCATCAGTTGTAGTTGTAAAAATTGAAGTGTCGATGTGGTCACACAAAGCGTAGATTTCGCCCTGCAGTATGTTAAAGAGGTTCCGTAAAACATCTAGAGAATATTCTAAATACTCTTGTTGAGCTACTTTGTGATTAGACATATAAATAATTTGTCGATTAATTCCGAAAACCAACTTCAAGATACCTCCACGAATAATTCTTCTTGGAATTTGTTTTTGAATAGGGCAGTCTAAATGCAGCAAATTACCAATAGCTAACATTTTATCTGGATACCAAGGCTCAGATGAATTGACAGCATCCATTAGAGAATTTATTAGTAGACTACTCTCTAACCTTAGTTTCTTAGAATTCCAAAGTAAGTCTAAATCTGTATATGAGTAAGAGTGTAATTTGTCTACCCAAGATTTAATATCTAAAAAAGTAGCATTCGCAGAATATTCCTGGGAATAATCATTTAAAGATATATATGGTACCTTTCTGATTTTTATTCCACATCCAGAGTTCCAGATTTTAGTGGATGAATTTAATGTTTCATAAGTGTCAATACAAAATTCAACTGCCTGAGCGCCATCTAATAATGATCTATTAGTAAATACATTTTCACCTCTATTGCCAGGATATTCAGTATCAAATTCTCTTGGACTATCACCTAAAGCTTGTTCAGACCTAGCCTTAGACTTGCTAACTGTACCCAAATCTACACCCACTAATAATATTGAATCTGCCCCTAAGGAATATGCCAGACTAATACCAGCATTAATTGTTTGTGGGCCCTCAAAAAACAAAGTTTCTTTCGGTGACATAGAAAATATAGATAAAGGTGTTAAAGCTGGCCTATAAAAAACAACACGATCCTGAAAAAGTTTATGGATCTCAGGTGCACAAGTTGTAGATGCTACTAAAATTGTATTTGGAGATGGGTAATCATCGAGACAGGCCTTATATTGCTCATAGTTATAAAGAGCTCTTTCTAGAAGTACAAGAACATCTACCCTGATTCCATTAGCAAGTAATGTTCTAAAATTAGAAGCACAAGAGATTATCGTATGGTTTTTTTGAAGTTCTTTTAGATGATGTAATGAGTCATCTAAACTCGGACCACTTCCAACTACAACACATTGCCCACCAAGAGAATCAGAGGGTGCTCTATAAATCTTTGGTGAAGAACATAAAGATCCAACAGTATTTAAAATCATATTATATTCATCAAGTGTAAAGCCTAGATAATTAATTGCTCTTTGTAGTTGTGAAGAAAGGTTCTCAATATTTAATCTTAATGAGGGATCTACAACCTCCTCCCCTTCTACCTCAATATCTGTGGCACTATCATATAACAATGAAAAATCACATACAGTAAGACCTTGGACAGCCATTAATGAGCTGACTTTTGAAACAGTGCTATATCTTCCAATAGTGATTTTATCTTTCCCGAAAGAACTCCAAATCTTTACCCAATCTGCAAACCAAAAACTTGCCACAAGATGAGTCCAAGTAGGAACAGCAACAAGAAGTCGTTTAACATCTAAAATCTTTAGCCAATGTTGGAGTTCTATTCCACACCCTGGATTCCTTACGACAATAAAATAAGGATGAAAACCAGTTTTTCCTCCAAGTCCACTAACTGTGTTGGTCTTAAATTCATCAGGAATAGCCTCATAAAGACTGACAATATTTTGCAATAGATGAGGGTCTCCCCCTGGAACATCAAAATATTGCTTTATTGACTGGCCATCTAAAACAAACTGACTAGAAACATCGCGATATCTATCAATAAAATCTGTTTTATGAGCAATGATTTCAGGGCAACGAATTGTGTATTCTCCTGGAACCCATCTATTACCTTGTTGAAGACTCTCGTAATGGCTATCTCTAATTCTTTTAGCAGTATCTATACGAATCTGCTCTATCTTTTCTGGATAGCTACGAATTAGTGCATTCCAATTCTTTTGAAATAACTTTTCCGAAGGAGAATCAGTCATAAAAAAAGGGGGCTTGTAAAGCCCCCAAGGTCTTGTGTAAATGTGATCAGGTTAAAGTGAAGGTGATGCCGTTGTCAGCAGTACCGGATATTGTGAATCCGAGCTCAGTAGTAGCGATTTCTCCTCCAATAGTAGCTGTATCAGCGATTAAGTCCTTACCAAGAATCTTAATAGCGATGTTATAGGAAGCAGCAACTGTTGATGTTGTCACGGCGATAATGGAGTCATCGCCACTCTCCCAAACAATTACGTTACCAATACCAGAGAAAGCAGATGCAGTGGCTGTTGTGTCATAAAGCACACCAGGGTTACCACCCGCCCAGTTGGTATCAGTAGCGATTGAGGTAAGAGTCAGGATTGTGGTATCTAAATTGATAACAGTTCCTGCTTGGTAGACAATGTTGGCCGCCCAGTCAGCAATCGTTGTTGTAGTCGTATGTTCAATGCCGTGCAGAGTAATAGTGTCTGTTCCAGCACCACCATTGATTGTTGAAGTAGCAGCAGTTGCACCAGTCTCAACGTAGATGGAATCGTTTCCAGCTCCACCAAGAACGCTAGCTGCAGAAGAAACTTCAAGGAATTCAATTGTGTCTGCGCCAGCTCCACCGAGTACAGATGCTGTATCCCAAGCCAAAGTGGTGAACTTCATTAAGTCGGCACCAGCGCCGCCATCAACAACACCACCAGAGCCGCCATCAACAACAATTGTGTCTGCTCCATCACCACCAAGGATGGATCCACCAGCACCTGATAGGTAGCTGATTGAGTCATCACCAGCACCACCAATTAGGCTTGTATTAACTGTGGAAGCGAGACTTGACCCAAGAATGATGGTGTCATTACCAGCTCCACCGTCAAGTGTGGCTCCAGAATTAGCTAGACCTAGATCAATCCAATCATTACCATCTTCACCGTAGATGGCTACTGTCTCATTCGAACTCACGAATTCGACAGTGTCATTACCAGCGCCACCGTAAACGCTTAGTGCAGTTGTGATTTCAGAAGCGGTACTGCCAATCTCGTCATCTCCACCACTGGATGCTCCTTCAACATCACCATAAATAATTCCGCCCATGACGGCAGACTGAATGGTGATGGTGTCTGTTCCAAGGCCACCAGCAATGGTCATTGCAGTAGTAGAGCCTGAAGCAAGAGAAATGCTGTCGTTGCCCTTACCAGCAATTAGATAGGAAAGAGCAGCTGAATCGCCAAGTACGATGGTGTCATGACCCTTTCCAGCAAGAATTGAAGCACTTGTAGATAGGTCGTTATCTAACTGAAGGTCGATGGAATCAGCGCCTTTACCACCGAAAATGGAAGCTGCATTAACTGTGGCAGCAGTTCCAAAAGTAATGGTGTCAGCGTGAGCACCACCAATAATTGTTGAAGTGTGGAATGTACCAGTAGCGAACTGGAGGGAGTCTGCACCATTCCCCATTCCAAAGTTGACGTCTGTATAAACGCCAGCAGACATATCTACCGCAAGTGTATCTGCACCTGCACCTCCGAGGATATCTGCACTAGCTATCGAAACAACATCACCTGTGTTGAGGGAAATGTTGTCATCTCCATCTCCAGCAGAAATCTGCCCGAGGAATGAAGTTGCTGAGCCAGCTGTACCAAAGATGATGGAATCGTTACCTGCTTCCCCGGTGGCGTAGTCGTCACTCTTATTCAGAGTGATCGTGTCATTACCTTCACCGCCCGTAGCATTAGTAGCAGTCGTTCCATTCGTAGATAAGATGTCGTTGGCAGTTGTGCCAGCGAGCGTATTCGAGGGTGTAGCCACGAGGAAGTCTTGAAATCGGGAGTCGGGACAATTATTGAGGAATGAAGCTTAACTGTCAACTGTGCCAATCAAAAGAGTGACTTTAAGCACACCTTAAAAAGCAATTGAAATGAATTCGACAATAATTTGAAAGTCAGGCCTGTCAAGGGATGATACCCATAACAATTGCACGGCAATTAGTGAAACGAAAACTAAAACCAATAAAAAAAGATATAAAAGTGTTGGAATGGGGATTATTTAAAGCTTATGCTCTTAAGCACATATAAATCGTAGGCACATATATGCTAATCAAGCACAAATGTAAGAAAGGAATAAATATATGAAATCAAATGCATAAGTCCCATTAATAACACTAAACCCAGAACGTATAAGACTAAAACTGTAAATTTCGATGAAATTAGGCCTTTTAGCTAAGAATTAAGAGGATATCTAGCCAAAATTAGGTATATTTTGAAAAAAATATCAAATTTTATCTCCATGAGATGACTTGACTATTGATTGTTACATGCTAAAATTGTGATTATTTAGTCAATGAAGGCATTAGTTACTGGGTCTGCTGGGTTTATTGGTAGTCACTTATGCGAAGAGCTCCTAAAGCAAGGTTATAGCGTAAATGCTCTGGTTAGATACACGTCCACCTCAAACATTGGTTTTCTTAGAACTGCGAAAGAAAAATATGGCGATAAGCTAAGTATAATTTTAGGTGATATACGAGATCAAAATATTGTTTATGAGGCGGCTAAGAGTTGTGAAATTCTCTTTAATCTCGCCGCATTAATTGGGATTCCATACAGCTATTCAGCTCCTCAATCATATATAGAAACTAATGTTATCGGATGCCTAAATATATTAAATGCTGCCAAAAAATATGGATCCTTATTAATTCAAACATCAACTAGTGAAGTTTATGGTTCAGCTCAATATATACCTATAGACGAAAAACATCCTTTAGTAGGACAATCTCCTTATTCTGCATCCAAAATAGCAAGTGACCAACTAGCACTCAGCTTTTATCGGTCATTTGGCACCCAAGTTATTGTCGCTAGACCATTCAATACATACGGCCCACGTCAAAGTCAACGAGCAATAATCCCAACAGTTTTGAATCAATGTTTAAACAATAAAAGTGGGGAACTGAAGGTAGGTAATATTGATACTACGAGGGATTTCAACTATGTCTTAGATACAGTAAAAGGATTTATAGAGTTATCTAAAATCAAAGAACTCTTGGGTGAATGTGTAAATATAAGTACTGGTTATGAAATAAGTATTAAAAATCTGATTGCTTTGATTCAGGAAATATGTCATTCATCTCTGAAGCTTGAAATAGACCAATCTCGACTAAGGCCAAACAAGTCAGAAGTAGAAAGACTATGCGGCTGTCCAAAACTTATAATGAAATACTCCAACTGGTCTCCAGAATACAGTGGAGAAGAAGGATTGAAGCGTGGATTAATAGAAGCGTTAAAATGGATGCAACAATCACAAGAAGTCTATGGAAAGAATGACAAAGTTTCCTACATGGTATGAAGAGCTAGAGAATAACAGTATTTCAGTTGATGGTGTCACAGTTGATGCATATTCACCTCCAAAAATAGTTGCTGAATTAGGTATTAATCATGGGGGATGCATCAAAACAGCCAAAGAACTTGCAAAATTAGCTTCAGATAGTGGCGCAGACATTATAAAAACACAAATTCATCGGCCAACTGATGAAATGTCTCAAAAAGCCAAAGAAGTAATACCAGGTCATACAAAAGAATCAATCTTTGAAATTATCCAAGAATGTAGTCTTGATGTTGCAGAGGAAATAGAATTAGCTGAATATATTAGATCTTTAGGTAAACCATATCTTTCAACTCCGTTTAGTTTAGAAGCAGTAGATTTTTTAGAGAGTATAAATGTTTCTGCATACAAGATAGGTTCAGGAGAATGCAATCATGTTCCGTTACTTGAAAAAATAGCTAAAACAAAAAAGCCTGTCATAATGAGTACGGGTATGAATAACCTTGATAGTGTTAAAAGTAGCTATAAAATTTTAAAGGAGCATAAAGTGGATATTGTACTGATGCATACTACAAATATTTATCCAACTCCATCCGAATTAGTCAGATTAGAAGCTTTACGTGAAATCATGCAAGGATGTCAAACAAAAAATGTAGGTTTGTCAGATCACACTACAAGTAATTTATCTGCATATGGTGCGATGGCGCTTGGGGCTACATTGATAGAAAGGCATTTTACGGATACCAAATCACGAGAAGGTGCTGATATTAGTTGTTCTATGACCCCAACAGAATTAGAACAATTGAAAGAAGCGGCATCAGATATGAATAGGTTGAGATGGGGTTCCAAAGCAAACACAATCCCTGAAGAGGATTCAGCTAGAAACTTTGCTTTTGCAACAGCTGTAGCCAAAAACGATATTGCAAAGGGGTCATACTTGTCTGAGGAAAATATTAGCTGGAAAAGACCTGGTGTTGGGGATTTCAAACCTACATCACGAGAGAGTCTATATAATAAGGTAGCCAGAAGAACTATTAACGAAGGTGAGCATATAATGAATAATGATATTATCTAATGTTAAATATATGTATTCTAGGGCGTGGATTTATTGGGGCTAGATTATATAAGTTCTTCTTAGATAGATTAGGTAATAAAGCAAATATTGAAAGTGTATCCGTCAGAAATGGAAGCTATCTAATTAGACAATATGATATTGTGATAGATGCAGGTGATAGATCATATGGATTACATAATGATAAAGATAAACATATGATTAAAGCAATAAGACAAGAGCTTTTGAAAAATAGCAAAAGATATATTTATTTATCATCTATACAAGTATATAATCAAAAAAGTAAAGTTATTTTTGAAGATTCGAACCTAGAAGTGAGAAATGAATATATAGAAAATAAAATTAGAATAGAACAAGAGCTTCTGAAAAGTAGAAATGATGTCATAATTCTTCGGCTCAGTAATATATGGTCTGAAGAAAGTCCTATAGGTACATTCATAGGAGACCAAATAAATAAAGTTAAAAATGACAAGCCAATAATTATTTCCAATGAAGATGAGACTAGCTACATAGATCTTGTATATATAGATGACGTAGTAAAATTAATAGAAAGATTTAGAGCAAAAGACAAAATTAATTCTAACTTATTCAATATATCATCAGGATTTGCATATAATATAGCTGAATTAAAGTCATATTTTTCAAATAAATTGGAATTAAAGTCATTCCCATATCAAAATATTGTTGTGAAATATCCACCTCTATCACTAATTAAGGAATTGGCATACTGTCCTAAAACATTTAGCTATCATTACAATAAGGTACTGCATCCATTTCTAAATCAATAACAATGGAAATATCTGACTCTAAGAAATACTCATTAGTCTTTTTTTCTGGTAATAGAGCTGAATACTATATTCAAGAACCACTTATAATTGCCCTGGCTAGAGAAAGTATTTTTAATGTTTATCTAATACTGCATCATAGTTATACAAGTGCGAATACAGAGAAACTAGACAATGAAGCGGTAAATATTATTGAATTATCAAGCAAACTAGACAAGGAAGAAGAAAGATATAATAGTAACTACATGCATTCATTTGTGATTTCTAATGTAATTGGACAAGTCGCTGAATACCTAGTCTCACAGGATGTGGAATTTGATTTGGCTGTTGCTTATGCAGATCGATTTGAAACATTTGCTTTTGCAATAGCCACATCACAAGCAGGGATACCTTTACTTCATATGGAGGCTGGTGACATTACAGAAGGAGGAACACCTGATGACAATGTTAGGCACGCCATATCAAAGATTTCACACTTATTTATGTCATCTACAAAGGAGGGGGTTAAATTATTATCTGAAATGGGGGAAAATTTGTGGAGAATACATTTTTCGGGGTTATTAGGTTATGCATCTCTTGAAAATAAACAATTGACTCAAATAGAAATAAATAGTTTATACGAAAAATACAATCTAGATTCAGAGACTAGCATGGTCGTGGTTGCCACTATGCATCCATTACCATTTGATCAAAGAGCATCTAAAAAAGATGCTCAAGAATTATTTATTGGACTTACAACTTTTGCAAACTCAAATACAAATATAAGAGTCCTTCTAACCTATCCAAATTCTGATCATGGGTCGACAGAAATAGTGAAAATGATCGAAAATATCGGAGAGCCTAAAATTAAAAAACTCAGAGCGCTTGGAAGTGACTATCATAAAGTTCTATCACTGTCTAATCGGCTTAAGGTTGTATTAATTGGAAACTCTAGTTCAATAATAAAAGAAGCTCCATTTTTTAATTGCTTTCATATAAATATAGGGCCTAGACAAACAAACCGAGTAGCGGCATCTAGCCAGATCGATTTAGCTTCAAGCAGACAAGAAATTATCAATATATTAAATAGGATTAGGGACTCTGGAGAAACACAACCACCTTTAGACAGCAATCCTTATTATAAAGAGAATAGTATAAATGAAATGATTTCTTTTATCAAACAAAAATTAAGTTTAGGCAGGAAAAAATTGCTTTTTAAGAAAAGGTCATGATAATAAATATAATTGGATATGGATCTATAGCTAAAAGACATGTAAATGTTCTATGTTTATTAGGTTATATTTTTCAGATTAATATCTTTATTAGAAACAAGAAAGATTATGCCATCAAAGATCCTCGAATCACGTTTAAATTAATCAAAGACCTGGAATATACAAGGTCAGATCTCACTATCATTGCATCTCCAGCGAATTCTCACTTTGAATATATCAAAAAAACATATAAGAATTCAAGATATATTTTAGTAGAAAAACCTTTGGTCGATTATTCTGATGCAATCAAGACTTTTAATGACATAGACTCAAAGATATACGTAGCATATAATTTAAGACAAATGGATCTAATTAGGGAATTGAGATCTACTCTAGTAAAAATAAGAGAAAAGAAATTACCATTCTCATTGAATATATATAACTCAAGTCATGTATCACTCTGGAGAAGTGAATCAATAAAAAATAGCATATCGTTAGATCCCGAAAGAGGTGGGGGTGCTCTACTCGAATTATCTCATGACCTAGACCTAGTGAATTTTTTAATCGGTATTAATTGCAAAGATACAATGATAGTCAAAAGCAAAATTCCATTGGGGATAGAAAAGATTGATAACTGTTACCTAGCATATGGAAAGAGCAAGTGTAATTCACCTTATTATATATATAGTACATTTTCATCTCATATAAAGCAAAGAATTGTTCAGATAGATCTCAATGATAAAAGTTACAGAGCTGATCTAATTGATAACACATTAAAAGAGTTTCAAAACGAGAAGGAAGTTAATAATATCCAATACCAAGACGAAAGAAATGATACATTTTTACGTCAGATTGTGACAATACTCAGTGCAAATACAAAAGATTATGACAAGAGTTCATTATGCTCATTTGAAGAAGGTCTTCATGTTCAGTCCTTAATTTGGAATAGCAAATGGATGTGATTGGTCTTGTATTTGCCAGAGGGGGCTCTAAGGGTATCCCGAATAAAAATATGCAAGTATTAATTAATAATAGCATTCTAGATATTTCAATCATTGATCTTCAAAATAGTATTTCGAAGAAGTCAATATATGTAAGTTCAGATTCCGAAGAAATACTAGAGCGAGCAAAACAACTTACAGCTAAAACTATAAAAAGACCATTAGAACTAGCAGGAGATAATTCCTCTGAAATTTTGTCTTGGAAACATGCCGTTGATTATCTTAAATTATCTAATGAAGATATTGTTGTAGTCGCACCCACTACTAGTCCATTTAGGTCCGTATCTACGGTGAAGAAAGCTATCAAACTTATTCAATCCCATCAGAAATTTGAAGGAGTCATTGCTGTAATGCAAACAAGCTTACATCCTTCATTTAATATGGTTAGACTAAATAATTCAAATAGTGCAGATTTATGGGATTCAAATAAAGATAGACTAGTAAATAGGCAGCAAGGTGAGAATTGCGCTGAAGTGACAACCGTTTGTTTTTGCTATAAAGTATCAGCCATTAGAAGCATGTCACATATATTTGATGGGAACATTGGATACGTAATAGTTTCTCAATTAGAAGGATTTGATATAGACACTCCTGTAGACTTATCTTATTCTAGATATATAGCGAATTCAGATTTTATCCACTCATATAAATTATACAAGGATTATTTCTAAATGAACAGTACTGTACTTGTTTTCGGCGGATCAGGTTTGGTGGGTAGGGCAACGGTAAAAAAACTTTTAGCGGATGGCATTAATGTAATTAATCTAGATATAAGCCAATCCAAAGAAGAAAATAGAAACTATAGATATGAGAAGTTCAATCTAAATGACTATAATACAAGCGAAGCTTTTTTTGAACTTCTATGCAAGTTCGAAGAAGAAAGAATAATTGGTATAGTAAATTGTAGTCTTTTAAAATATCCCAACTTTTCTATTGATGACTTATCTAGAGATGATATTACACAAAGTTGTTCGGCATTATTTGCTAATGATATGTTGATATGCTCAGCTGCTGTTAAATATGGAAAAAGGTATAAATTAAAGCATTCATTATCGGTAGTTCTTATTTCATCAGTTAAAGGTCTTTATCCACCAAAATTTAGGCACTACAATTATACTCCGGGCATGTCATCTAGCCCATTTTATGGGACCATGAAAGCCGCTTCAATAATGCTTATAAAGCATTATGCTTCTGCATTTAGGGATATAAATATAACATTTAATGCAATCGCTCCTGGTGGAATTAATGGTGAAGAGCATGATCAGTCATTCCTAACTGAATATAGAAAGTCAACATCTAATATTGGACTTATACATCCAGAAGCAATTGCATCATCAGTATCCTGGATAATATCAAATGGTACATCACTAAATGGTACAATTGTAAACGTGGATGCAGGTTGGGCCTGTGACTAATCTCTCACTAAATTTTAAAGCACTTAAATTAACTACTTGTGTAGAAGAAGCACTCAAATATCTTAATGAATCGATTAGAGTTGTAGTTGTTGATGAAAAAGGTTTTTTTTTAGGGACTCTTACAGACGGTGATATTAGAAGACACCTACTCAAATCCGGAAACCTTCAAGATGAAATCAGTATATGTGCAAATTTCAATGCCATTTTTACAGACTCTGAAAGTAAAGCATTCGATTTATTTACAGCAACTCAAGCACCTTATATAGTTATAACAAATGACGATAAGATACCAACAAAAATATTAGATACAAGAGTAGATAAATCTCCTATAAAGACTGCATTTATCATGGCTGGCGGCAAAGGTACTAGATTAAGGCCGATAACAAATAGTATCCCTAAACCATTGGTCAAAGTTGGTGGAATACCTTTGATTGACAGAGTAATATCTAGACTTAGAAAATATGGAATTTCCAACTTATTTATTTCAGTAAATTATATGGCAGATAAAATTATCGAGCATTTTAATACCACTAATTTTAGTGATGTAGATATTCACTTTGTCAAAGAAGAGAAATATTTAGGAACAGCAGGTGCACTATCTCTATTGAAAGCTAAAATAAATCATGACTTCTTAGTTGTGAATGCTGATGTAATTACAGATATCAACTATACAGATCTATCTCAATATCATTTAAACAACAAAGCTAATATTACAATTGTTGCTAAAGATCATAAGATACAAAACCCATATGGAGTTCTTGATATTCAGCAAAATAGAGTGCTTAATATTATAGAAAAACCTGTTTATGAGTCTTATGTGGCAGCTGGTGTTTATGTAATATCAGCTGAGTTCTTAAATTCAACTCATAGATTAAACTCTATTAACTTTCTAGACATGCCTGATTTTATATTAGGGTCAATTTCTGATGGATATAATGTAGTTTGCTATCCGATACATGAGTTCTGGTCAGATGTAGGCACACATAAAGCAATAGAAGAATTTGAAATGCGCGCTAACGGATAAATACAACCAATTAATATATAGATGTACAAATTCGAATCGATTTGAATTTAATCACAACTAACTGCTAAAATTATTTTTAGCTACTCAAGAATTCCTACGTATTGATCTAGACATCGTATATTCCAATAATCCTAAATTAACTATGGAAAAAATCAATTTTGTTCGTCAGCCAAACTGGATATTAGATAGTGCTTCTCAAAATACTGACAATTTGTCGCTACTCATAAATTGTTTAGATAATAAAAGAATTCATGCATGGGAGATTATAAAGCCTGGCCTTGATCAATACTTCAATGATAATCATGAAAAGGCAAAATCTATATGGATTAATGCTCAAAATAAAGATCCGGGGAACATTTTTCTACTCAGAACAATCAATCACTTTTTCCCTGAGATATTGCAATATAGATATCCAAAATTATCTTTTCAATTAAGGGGGAAAAATATCGCAATTATCATACCCGGAGAACTAAGATTAATAGATAAAAGCACGCGTTTTTTTGAGATCTTGAGTAATAAAGCTGATATCTTTATATGCACATCAAAAGAGTATGAGAAAGAAGCCAACCAAATTAAATTTGCTAAGGCAATCTCAATAATTGATAAAGAACCCAATCTGAAGTTGAACAGTATGCATCAATGGCATAAATTAAATTGTTGTTTGGAGATGGTAAAAAAACAAGAGCGATTAAAAAAGAATTATTACTCACATATACTTAAACTTAGAACTGATTATTTCCACATCAACCCGGTTAATTTGCATCAGGAATTACTATGCTCTGATGGCATTATTGGAGCATCGGATAAAGTCTTTGGAGGAAGAAGAGAGTTGATGATGCTGTTTTCTGGTTTTTATCATAGTCTACTTGGATGGTTTTATAAGAAGGATTCAGATTATTGGCCTATTAATATCGATCAAATTATTGGATCAGATGATAATATAAAATGGTATGGTATGCGATTTCCTAAATCTATGGTAGGCAATCCAAAGACTGTTTCTGATTTACGTAATCTAATAACAAATAGGCGAGAAGAACTTTCTTTGAAATTACAATCATATCAAATGAATCAAGGAAGTTTAGAAGATAGCTATAGCACCTTCTTTAAAGGAAATCCTATATTCCCATCAGAAGTATGTTATGCAAAGTTTCTAAATTTCAATGGAATATATTCTCACACCAGCGAAAGTTTAAAAGGTTTTTTAAGAAGTGATAGAATTAAAAAATGACTGCTAGAGACATTACAGCAATAATACTTGCGAACAGATGCCTCAATTATGGATCAATTTTTAATAGTCATTATATCAATGATCACCCTTTATTTCTTCCTGCTGGCAGCAAACTAGCCGTAGAATTACTATTAGATTTCTATCAAAAAGACTGTAACGTATTAATCTCAACAGATGTGATACATAAGCACGAGGAAAGGGTTCCTTCTTATGAAGCATTTAATAACGCCAATCTAATTCAAATAGAAAATAAAAATGATATCTGCGAGGTTATATTAGAGCTTTTGGAAAATATAACCACTAATTGGGTATTGATTAATCCTATTTATAGTCTTCCTGTTCAACCTCCCAGTCAAAAATTAAGCATTCAAATTGGCGAAAAGCTTCTTTATCAAGACGAATGGCCAGGATTTACGATGGACGATGATGGTAACTATACACTAATGAATCAGGAAGATAAGTCTAATGAATTAAAGAGATCTTTTCCTATCATTAATATAGTAACCTCACCAGTCTCAGTGTTAAAAGATATAATCTATCATCAATCTAGCAAAAAAAGAAATTCTATTCATTGGATATGCGAGAGTCTACTAAATCAATATTCTAGTCAAATAGTCAAAAAAGTTCCCTGGTATAATTTAGTGGACAAATCAACAGCTACATATTCAAAAAGACTGCTTCTACCATCTCGAAACGCCAATAACTTATTTTATGATGATATCAAAGATATCATCATAAAAAAATCTACTAATAAAAAAAGGTTAGATGATGAAAAAGCATATTTTCGCAATCTACCAACTTCAGTCAGCTATTTCTTTCCAAGAATGTTGGAGCCGGGAGAAAGTCAAGAAGAATCATTTCTACTTGAATCAATACCTTATCCTTCTTTATCAGAAGTATTTTTACACTGGGATATAGGAAATAATAATTGGGAGAAAATATTTGATCGAATTATTTTCATACTGAATGAGCTCAAAAATTCTAGGCCAATCGAACTTGGATCAACCTCTTGGTTATTTTCAGACAAGTTAAAGGCAAGATGGAAGTACTTACTTAAAAGCAATAATAAGTATCTTGAAAAATGGTTGTCATCTGAAATTCGTATCAATGGTGAAGTTGTTCCTTCTCTTTCAACAATAATAGAGTATATACTTCCTGAACTATCAGTATTAGAAAAATCATCCCAAATTCAATTGATTCATGGTGATTTGTGTTTTAACAATATTCTTTGCAGCCCATTCTACTCATCTATTAAACTAATTGATCCTCGAGGTGAATTACCAGTTAATTCCACCCTGGCAGTCGGAAGTGGAGACTCACGCTATGATTTAATCAAGTTAAACCATTCTATTAACGGTAATTATGACAGCATCGTCAGTAATCTTTATGAAATCAAATATACAGAATCAGATATTCAACTGGACGTCTATATACCCAAAGTAAAGCCCATTGTAAGTAGTTTATTTCAAGAAAAAATGACATGCTCAATTGCTCACGAGGAACTTAATTTATTAACAGCTAGTCTTTTCTTTTCTATGTTACCTATCCATTCAGATGATCATAGACGACAACTTGCCTTAACAGCCACAGGAGCACTTATTTTAAAATCCTGCTTAAAATAGATGCGTTCAGTCTTGCAATGAAAAAAAGATTGCTCATCCCTGAAACTATTTAAACTCTTGAAAGATCAAATCACAATTCGCGTTGCAATTCCGTCCTTCTTTGCGGAGAAGACAAATGGAACTGGTTATGGAAGCGGTCGGCCTGGACAAAAACTCGCTCGTGAAATTGCCCTTGCCAGATGTCTAACTAGTTTGCTTTCACAACGAAGAACATTAGAGGATGCTGTTCTTCATATAGGAGAACGTTCAATACATCATTGGGATGCAAAACCTAAT
The DNA here is from genome assembly GCA_003278255.1 of Prochlorococcus sp. AG-363-O15. Taxonomy (GTDB): domain Bacteria; phylum Cyanobacteriota; class Cyanobacteriia; order PCC-6307; family Cyanobiaceae; genus AG-363-O15. Next base: position 30,528 of record QCFZ01000006.1, on the reverse strand, counting down.
CGCCTAGAACAAACTTTACGCTTAGAACTTGAGATTCATGTTTTTACTGATGGGAAAAATCGATTAAATAAAGTCTTAGATCTCTTCAAAGATTCAATACATGTTCATAATATTGAATTAGAGAATCCTAGACATCTTCCATTAGAAGCTAGAGATTGGCTTATAAAATATGATCCTATAACCGATTTATCTGTATATATGGAAGATGACATTATCATAAATGATCCTCTTTTCTTTGATAAGCAATTTTGGTTTTTAGAACGAACATCTAATAAATTTGTTTTGATGCCTCATAGAGTTGAAACAGTACTATCAGGGCGTACTTCTCGTCTAATAGTTGATGGGCCATTGGCATCTAGCTTTATCAACAAATTCTGCGAGCCAAAATCCTATATAGCCGCTGGTAGGTTTGATCCGTTAGGAGAAGAAATAAGTTTTGATATCACCGAAAATCCCCACTCAGGATGCTTTATTATTAGTCGAGAACAAGTAAAACATTTGAGAAAGCAAATATTACCTAGAGATGGCTTTGTGACCACACTAGAAACAGCTGCAACTCTAACAGTTCTTAAATATTACAATGTACTCAAACCATCGAAAGGAAAACAAAGATTCCTTGAAATAATTCACGGTCATCCCTCATTCCTTTCATACCTAAATACTTTTCCACAAAAGTAATGTCACGTCTATTTCTAATTCCAGCCGCAGGGGAAGGGAGACGCTTTCAAGAAAAAAATATTATTGTACCTAAGCCACTAATTAAAATTAAAGGAATAACGCTTCTAGAGCATACTCTAACAAGCTTTAAATTTAAATCTCAAGATAGGCTTGTAATCACGGTACAAAAAAAACACTCGGTCAAAGAAAATTTAAATTCCTTACTGAACAACCGTTACAAAGAAGTATTGGTTCATTGGATTGAATTAGATAATTTATTACCAGGCCAACTAGCAACCTCTATGGAAGCAATAAAATACTTAAAAGTCATTGATAATGATGCTACTAAGCTACCTCTTTATATTCATAATTGTGACACTTGGTTCGACTGGACAGATGATTTAGAACCGATCAAATCCTTTGCAACAATGCCTGTTTTCGAAGCCCAAGGTACTCACTGGTCTTTTGGTAAACCAGATCCAAAAAATCCCGAATGGGCTATAGAAATTGCTGAAAAACAAAGGATATCTAAATATGCTTCTATAGGTCTATATGGCTTTGCGAATGGAAATCTATTCTTTGAAGCTGGTTGTAGACAAATAACTTCTAGAAAAACTATAAACGGAGAGTATTATGTAGCACCTCTCCTTCAAAGAGCAATAGAGGAAGGGGAACAAGTTTCTATACCACTAATCAAGAAACTGCAAACTTACGGAACCCCTGAAGAAGCTTGCCGTACTTTTGCAATAAGCCTTGACCAAATGCGAGATGAAAATAATGATTTTGAATAAGTTTTTGTATTTATATCTTCTACACCTAAGTTCATAAGTGCCTGAATAATAATTCTCCATTGATCATTACTAAGAGATATGGAAGAATCTCGATTAGTCAAGGTTGACTCTCGAATTTCATATTCATCATAAAGATTTAACTGAGCGTGAGAAGGTAATAAATGATTTAAATACTCAACAGGTGCCTTCCATTTACTTCTGAAACTATCTACTTCAATACGATTAGGAAGAGATTTTTGAACTAATAGATCAGGCAAATCTTCAACCAATCTCATTGAAATAGGCCTAGATCTTCCGCCAATTATTGTATTTAAGGTGCGTAAGAATATAAGTTCATTGATATCTAAAGAGCGATTAACTCTTTTGCATGGTGGTTGTATCCAACAATCTCCTTGGGCTAATGGCAAACCTAGCCAAGTCAAAAGTTCAAGCTCAAGTCGATCTTTAGCTTGACCATAATGCGTAACATTAATATCAGAGTATTTATCTAGAAAAGTTCTTATATATTTAGGTAAATCATAAATTGTAAGCCAATCAGCAAGGCTCCCAGTAAAGCCATGGGCCTTTACCATTTGACCATACAATGAACATGCATGTTCTAGAGGATCTCTAACTAGCAACCAAAATTCTATCTTTTCAACCCCTAATTCATTGGCTAGAAGATTTAACACATCACTCCTTTCCGGTAAACTTTTCATCCACTGTTCACAACTAAAAAGTAGCGCTCCATCAGAAGGCAAGCCTTGGACTAATTGAATTATTGATTTTGGATTTAATGTCCCATTTAACCAAGGATCAAGAACATATCCATTCCCCATGCTGAACCTGCCCAATGCGGCAGCCTGGTCTCTATGCCCACTAACTGGACAATTCATGGGATATCTCAAGCCATACAAATCCTCCAAAAGCTTGCTATTACAAGCTAACCAACTTTGCAACCAAGAAGAACCAGTCTTGCCATGGCCAACATGTAAAAAAAGTCTCATTAGCGGACAATCATTTTTTCATTTCCAAATTCAACAAGAACCTCTTCAGATATGGATCTCAAATGCTTTCCAAAACTACCTTGGTCAGGTTGTCTTACTGCATTTGCGGCAGCCCACAACGTTTGAGTTAATCCATATGGACGGGAAGAAGGATTCCATAAACGTCTTAAGCCTTTTCGGCCCCCTGGTGGATGATGCAAAAACAAACTTCGCACAGCTCCTTCCAGAAAACAACCTTTTAATAATAAGCCCCAATCACCAAGCAACTCTCCATGATCGCTACAGATACTTATAGCAATCTTCTTTTTTTTAAACCGCAAATCAATGGCCTCAATTAATTTTCCAACTTGAGCATCAAGGAGACTTAAGTGATCTGCATAATCCTCACGCAAGTCCATCAAAGATGAATGAGGTATCCCATCTGGCCATCTAGATATTTTTCTAGCCAATTCACTATCAGGCGGGGCTAATTTATTCAATTGATCTATATTTTTTGGTCGATCTTCAGGCGGTGGTATAGAAAAATCTCCATGACTACCTCGCCAAGAACTTGGAACATCAAATGGTTCATGTGGACCAGGATAACTAACCCATAAAAACCAAGGTTGATTATTTGGAAGTGAAGCTATTTCATGCAAAGCTACATCAGTTAGCCAAAGGTCAGGGTAAAGATGATTGGGTAAAATTGTTGGGCGGACAGTATGTATACATCCATCCTGATAGCGCATCTCAAGATCCTGTCTATAAGCCTCCAAAAATCCTTCTTCAGACCATTTATCGGTCAATTCACAATCGACTACTGCAAGAGCTCTTGGTCCAGCTATTTCTCTAACATGGTCAAATCCTAAGCGATTCATTAATGGCAAATTATCCCGCAAATCAATACCAGGCGAATGTGGCGTCCAATGTGATTTACCTAATAAAATGGTCTTGTAATTATATTTATCACGTAATTCGCGTACAAAAGAAGGAGAGTCAACTGGCACTGAATAATCAATGTTTCTTGTAACTCCAAGCTCACCAGGCGTTTTACCTGTCAACCAACTTGCTCTTGCTGGGACACACTGTGGACTTGAGGTATAACAACGTCTCACATCCCATCCATTTAAGGCCAAATTTCGTAAATGAGGTAGATTAAGCCACTTTTGATGAAGCCAATCTCCTCGCCATTGGTCAAAACTAATCAAAAGCCAATTCTGGGGTGAGGTATTAATAAGAAGCTAAGCAATTCAAAAATATTATAATCGATATCATGGACAATCAAATATCAAGAAAAGAGCTGTGTAAATTACAATTTAGATCTTCCCAATCGTTCTCCAGTATAGCCAGCTTTCTGCAATACACTAAAACACCAATCCTGATTGTTGATATACCATCTCACAGTTTGTGAAATGCCAAGTTGAAAACTATGTTTAGGCTTCCATCCCAATTCGGAACATATTTTTGTAGGGTTAATGGAATAACGTTGATCATGACCTGGTCTATCATCTACAGACGAAACCAATCGAAGATATGGAGCGCCTTCTGGAATCAAAATATCCAATTCAGAGCAAATTACCTCTACAACCTCTTTATTAGTTTTCTCACTTTCAGCAGGATTTAGACCTGAACCACCTATACAATAACTTTCACCAATACGACCAGATCTTGCTACCAAAAGTAATGCATCAACATGATCTTCAACATATAACCAATCTCTAACATTAGAGCCATCCCCATAAAGTGGAATAGCTTTTCCGGCCAATGCATTTAAAATCACAACCGGAATCAACTTCTCAGGGAATTGCCAAGGACCATAATTATTTGAACAGTTAGTAAGAACTACAGGCAACCCATATGTGTGATGCCAAGCCATCACAAGATGATCGCTAGAAGCTTTAGAAGCCGAATAAGGACTACGTGGATCATATAAGGATGTTTCACTGAAAAAGCCTGTTTGACCTAAAGAGCCAAAAACCTCATCTGTGCTTATGTGATGAAATCTAAAATTCTGTTTTCTAGATGTAGTAAGAGAATTCCAATGCTGACGTACAGCTTCTAAAATATTAAAAGTTCCAATGATATTACTTTCCATAAAAGATGAAGGAGTATCTATTGATCTATCTACGTGACTTTCAGCAGCCAAGTGCATGACTAAATCAGGATCAGCCGCAACAACTGCATCAACGGTTTTTTGAAAATCTAATAAGTCAACTTTCTGGAAAACATATCTCTTGGAATCACTAGTTAATAAAGTTTGTTCAATTCCTTTCAAATCACTTGCATATCCAATCTTATCCAAATTAAAAATCATCATGTCACTTTGAACTAGCAAACGTCGTATTAGAGCTCCTCCAATAAATCCTGCACCGCCTGTAATAAGAATTCTCGTCACATGATTACTCCTAAGTAAATATGGAACTAAGTAATGTCATTACTAAAGACATAATTCTGAAATCACCTGCTCTAAGGATAGAGACCAATGAACAGGAGTCATACCTAAAACCTCATAAGTACTGCTGCAATCTAACAAAGAAAAATGTGGTCTTGATGCAGGTGTTGGATAATCTACTGTGCTTATTGGTTGAACATCTGCTTTTTCAACAAGCAAACCTTTCATAACAGCAATAGTTCCTATCAATTGAGCAAAATCAAACCAACTGGCTCTACCAGCATCACTCCAATGAAAAATTTGTGAAAAGGTATTGCTGTTAGTCAAGCTTGGCTGAGACAAAGAAACGCATTTAATAATTTGCCAACAAGCTTTTGCTAATCCTGAAGTACTAGTAGGACATCCAATCTGATCAGAAACCACCTTTAAGGACTCTCCTAAGGCAGCTTTCGTTTCGTGCAGCCTCAACATAGTTAACAAGAAATTCTTCCCTACAGGTCCATATAACCAACTAGTACGAATAACATAAGCTCGTTCTCCTAACGAATTCAATACTGCTTTTTCGCCATCTGCCTTGGTTGAACCATATACCCCCAAAGGACAAACAGGATGATGAGGAACATAAGGAATATTTTGTGTTCCGTCAAAAACAAAATCAGTACTCACCTGCAACATCCTGCCACCAATATCAGCCAAAGCCGAGGATAAAGCTGCAGGAGCATCTGCATTTACAGCATTAGCCAATTCTTTTTCAAGCTCAGCTTTATCAACATTCGTATATGCACCTGCATTCAAAACCCAATCAGGATGATGGCGTTCTACTACACACTTACAAGCCAAAGGATCTCCTAAGTCCAATTCAACTCGTCTACAGGCAATCAAATCGATCTCTCTTGGACAAGATGCAATTAAGGCCTTGCCTAATTGCCCATTAGCACCAGTGAGTAAAACACGCAAAGGACAACAAAAAACAAGGAGCAATCTACCTATTTAAAACAAATCAAGGAATTTAGTCCAAAAACACTTTAGGAAAAAAGCCAATCATCTTCAATGAAGTAAGAAAACTGTACTAACAAGTCATATCCCTAAAAGATTTAATCTAAAAGTTCTGATGAGTTGAGATTAGAAAACAATACAGCCAAACGATCCTTTTCAGATAAATTTACTTGCAAAAGATTCCCTAAACAGTCATGAGTAGGCCACTTTATATCCAGAAAAGGGTCATCCCATCGAATAGACCTCTCCGCATTAGGGTTCCAAAAGTCTGTGGTTTTATATAGAACCTCAGCATGTTCTGTAAGTGTCAAGAAGCCATGAGCAAATCCACTGGGAATCCATAGTTGTCTCATCTCTTTATTATCAAGAAAAACTCCCACCCATTGTCCCTTAGTCGGAGAACTTGCTCTAATATCTATGGCAACATCAAAAATCTTACCGTATAAGCAGCGTACCAATTTCCCTTGAGAAGATGGAGCCACTTGATAATGCAGGCCTCGCAATACACCTAAAGAAGAGCGAGAATGATTGTCTTGAACAAAAGTACATTCATCTTGATCATTTTTTAGAAGTATGTCTTTCCAAACACGTTGATTCCAGCTCTCCATAAAAAAACCTCTCTCATCACCAAATACTTGCGGAGTAATGAGAATTGGCCCTGGAAGAGGATGGCCTGTATTAGAAATTAAAATTTCACTCTTCATTTTTAAGCGCTATCTAGATGTCTCAATTATCTGCAATAAATATTCCCCATAACCACTTTTCACTAGAGGAATCGCTAAAGAGGCTAGTTGATCATCTGTAATCCAGCCTAATCGCCAAGCAACTTCCTCAGGGCAACCAACCTTCAATCCTTGTCTATGTTCAAGGGTTCTTATATAAGCTGATGCTTCATGCAAAGAATCACAGGTTCCAGTATCTAACCAAGCCATACCTCTACCCATTAGTTCTACTTTCAAAGAATCTTCTTGTAGATATTGCAAATTCAAATCAGTAATTTCAAGTTCACCTCGATCAGAAGGTTCTACTAAATCTGCACGCTCAACAACAGTCTCATCGTAAAAATAAAGACCAGTAACTGCATATCTACTCTTTGGATTTTTGGGTTTTTCTTCAATACTCAATACTTTTCCATCTGACGAAAAGTCCACAACACCATATCTTTGCGGATCACGCACTGGATAAGCAAAGACAGTTGCACCCTTAGCTGACTTGTTACTTTGCTCAAGTTGAGGAACAAGCTCATGCCCATGAAAAAGATTGTCACCAAGCACAAGAGCAACTGGTGACCCTGCCAAGAAATCTGCACCTATCAAAAAAGCTTGGACCAAACCATCTGGACTGGGTTGAATAGCATATGAAATTTCCATGCCCCAAAGATTTCCATTGCCCAACAACCTTTCAAATGCTGCTCGATCATGAGGCGTAGTAATTAACAAAACCTCTTTGATCCCTGCAAGCATCAAAGTGGTGAGTGGATAAAAAACCATTGGCTTATCAAAAACAGGAAGCAATTGCTTGCTGACTGCTTTGGTAATGGGATGCAAGCGCGTTCCACTACCACCAGCCAAAATTATGCCTTTGCGTGTCATGTCAACTAGTCACTGAGAGGATGCTGCCATGGAGCTGAAGAAATGGTTACCTTCCATCTAATCCGACACATCCCTGGCGCCCCTGGTTTGAGGTGGTTTGGTCTGGGTCCAAGACTATTACCTAGTAGAGGACTTCTAAAACTAAAGAACCTTCTTCAAAAACATGCATTTTGGGCCCAAAATCGCAGCATTCCCGAACTCAAAGAACTACTGGCTGAAAGCACAGTCGTTATCAGTCTTTGGAGAGGGAAAAGAATGGTTGGTTTCGGTCGAGCGACAAGTGATGGAATATATCGAGCCGTTATTTGGGATGTTGTTGTTGCAGGGGATCTGCAGGGACGAGGACTAGGACGGAAAGTAATGGATGCGTTACTCAGTTCACCAAAAATACGTAATGTGGAGAGGGTTTACCTCATGACTAGTAAAGGTTCGAATTTCTACAAACAACTTGGATTTAAAACTGTTGAGAAGCAAGAGCTACTCATTCTCAAAAAACCTTTGTCATAAAAGCAATGTTGGCAAGCGGATGAAGAGATTCGAACTCTCGACCCTCTCCTTGGCAAGGAGATGCTCTACCACTGAGCTACATCCGCAGGTTGATCAATTGAGAAAGTTTTCCCAATTAAATACAAGAGCAGCATGCCTTAAAGAAGGTGACCTGGTCAATTCAAAAAACTCAACTAGTCAAAGTTGCTTCATCTAATTTGCCCATCAAAGAAGCCATCTCAAGAGCATGTAATCCATAATTCCAGCCAAGATTGCTTTTAATACCTGCTCTTTCCAAAGCTTGCTGCATGGAGTCAGTTGTTAAAACACCAAATATGACTGGAATGCCAGTTTCACGAGAAACAGACGCAATACCTTTCGATGTCTCGGATACAACTACATCGAAATGAGGAGTATCCCCTCGAATTACAGCTCCAAGAGTGACAATCACTTGATATTTTCTCGTTCTTGCAAGGGCTTGAGTTGCAACTGACAACTCAAAAGATCCAGGCACCCAAGCAATATCAAGTTGTGAACTCTCTTCACTAGTATCCAGGCCATGCCTGGAAAGACAATCTAAACATCCACTAAGCAACTTATTAGTTACCAAATCATTAAATCTGGCAACAACAATAGCTATGCGTATACCTGAGGCATCTGTGAAACGCCCTTCAATCGTGGCCATCGTTTGGGTGGCGAAACTATCAACATGCTCCCACTTAGGCAGGAGTCAAGCCAATGGTCAAACAACAAAAAAGGCAATTAAGCCATTTATGAGAACCAAATGGAACCAAACACCACCAATAATCTCGATGAGTCTGATCTCTTTATTCCTGCGATCCTCAGGGTTGTTTTGAGTCATGTAAAGCACTGGAACCCCAACGACAAAAACTAATGAAGCAAGTAGAAGGGCGTTCGCGGCGATAAAGCTAATGAACTGCATGGGGAATGGGGCAACGGAGCCAATGCTCTCAGCATTCGTAAATTCTCCCACGAGGTAGAGGTGAAAAACCAAAACAATGGCGAGGGTGTCGCGAGGCTTCACATGTAGGAACAAACAAGCCCTTTACGATGCATCTAGTTTTGGGCAGTAAGCATCTATGTCTGCCGAGGCTGAACCCCTGCAAGGCAACCTATTTGAAGGTGAAGTCGACCCTCTAAGGAATGCAAAAGCCACAGAAAAAAAATCCTTTGAAACAACACAAAATCTTTCTGATCGAGACTTAATTCAAGATTCACAGAGCAGACCACGAAAAAGGCAAATAACTCCAATAGAAACAAACGAGAGTTTGGAAGCTGAACCTAAGAATCAAAAAGCTACTGAAGAGGAGGATCTGCCGCGCTGGTCTCATCACAGTCAGGTCAATTCAAAAGACCTAACACCAATGCTGCGCCACTACTTAGAGCTCAAGACAGCCAATCCAGAAAGAATTCTTCTATATAGGCTTGGTGACTTTTTTGAATGTTTTTTTGAAGACGCAATACAACTATCAAAAATCCTTGAACTAACTCTGACAGGTAAAGAGGGAGGAAAAACTTTGGGCAGAGTTCCAATGGCTGGCATTCCTCATCATGCGGCAGAGAAATACTGTGCCGAGCTGATTCGGCATGGCCTAAGTGTCGCTTTATGTGATCAATTAGAAACGACAGCCGCTAAAGGAGCACTCCTTAAACGAGATATCACGAGAGTACTTACTCCTGGAACAGTCATAGAAGAGGGAATGTTGCAAGCTAGACGCAACAATTGGCTAGCTGCCGTTGTAATCGAAGACAAAAAAAATAACGAACCTTCTCCTTGGGGTTTAGCCATTGCAGATATAAGTACAGGAGAATTTTTAATCACACAACGCAACAATGCTTCGTCACTTTATCAAGAACTAGGAAAACTCCAACCGTCCGAATTAATTTATAGTGACAATCATACAATTGAATCAAAGGAATGGATCCCAGATCAAATACAAGTCAAGCAGATACCTAATACACCTTTCAATTATTTAGAAGCTGAGAACATAATTAAAAATCAATATCAGCTTAGTAGTATTAAAGGATTAGGCCTAAATGAATTTCCTTTAGCAATTAGAGCTGCTGGGGGACTTCTTGCTTACATACGTGAAAATCAACCAACCTCTACTGATAAACAAGATGAAAACATATTTTCCTCACTACCCCTTGATTTACCTAAAACAACTTTTGCTTCAGATTCATTAATTTTAGATCTACAAACTAGAAGAAATCTCGAATTAACGGTTACTCAACGAGATGGAAACTTTCATGGCTCTCTTCTCTGGGCTATTGACAGAACACTGACTTCCATGGGAGGACGCTGTTTACGGAGATGGATAGAGGCACCGCTAATAGATTGTTCTGAAATTGAAAAACGTCAAGCAATCATCACTGCATTAGTCAAATCTAGACAGTTAAGGCAAACAATTCGCAGAACGCTACGCGCCATGGGAGACCTGGAACGCCTAGCAGGTCGAGCAAGTGCAGGACAAGCAAGTTCAAGAGATGTAATTGCAATAGCAGATGGTCTGGAAAGACTGCCACGACTAGCTAAGCAACTGCAGCATTTCGAGTTCCTAATACCTGAATGGTTAAATAATATCAAAAATGTAGATAATAATTTAATTGATTTATCACTTAAAATAAGACACAATTTAATCGACAATCCTCCTCTAAGTATTAGCGAAGGTGGCTTTATACATGATGGCGTAGATCCTATATTAGATGGGTTAAGGAATCAATTAGATGATCAAGATGAATGGTTATCAAGTCAAGAAATTTTAGAACGTAAAGCAAGTGGAAATCCAAATTTAAGACTCCAATATCATCGAACTTTCGGTTATTTCTTGGCAGTCAGCAAAGCAAAAGCTAATCAAGTTCCAGAACATTGGATAAGAAGACAAACACTTGCCAATGAAGAACGTTTTATAACACCAGTTCTTAAAGAAAAAGAAGGAAAAATTTTTCAAGTCAAAGCTCGATCAGCTAGACGTGAATATGAAATATTTTGCCAGTTAAGGCAAAATGTAGGATCACAAGCCACAGCAATCAGAAAAGCTGCAAGAGCAGTTGCAGGACTAGATGCACTTGCTAGCTTGGCAGAAGTAGCAACAATTAATTCTTATTGTGCGCCTCAAATAATAGATAATAAAAACCCATCTGTAAATGGATTAATCAAAATAAAAGACTGTAGGCATCCTGTAGTGGAACAAATGCTTGTTGAAAAGGAATTCAAGGCAAATGATATTCAACTAGGCAACGGTACTGATCTAATTGTCCTCACTGGACCCAATGCAAGTGGCAAAAGTTGTTATCTAAGACAAGTTGGATTAATTCAAATTCTCGCTCAAGTAGGCAGTTGGGTCCCAGCACAAGAAGCTAGGTTAAGCATCAAAGATAGAATCTTTACTAGAGTAGGCGCAGTTGATGATTTAGCTGCAGGCCAATCAACATTTATGGTTGAAATGTATGAAACTTCGTACATTCTTCATAATGCTACTAAGCACTCTCTTGTTCTTCTAGATGAGATCGGTAGAGGTACCGCAACCTTTGACGGCTTATCAATTGCATGGGCAGTTAGTGAGTTTTTGGCTCAGGAAATTAGAAGTCATACGATTTTTGCAACTCACTATCATGAATTAAATGCTCTTTGCGAAACATTTAATAATGTGGCGAATTTCCAAGTTTTAGTAAAAGAAACAGGAGATTCTCTTTTATTCCTTCATGAAGTTGTCCCAGGAGGGGCAAGTCGAAGCTATGGAATTGAAGCGGCTCGTTTAGCTGGAGTTCCATTACAAGTCATCAAACGTGCCAATGAAGTACTAAACGATTTACAGAAACAAAAACATCTAAAAAGCTAACTAAAGATCAATTATTATTATTGAATGAAGCTCTCAATAAAGTATTGACAACTGATGCTGCAAGTCCGGCTCCGCCTCTTGTCCCCTCAAGCGAAATATAATTAAGTCCACTTCGATTTAACTGAAGTTTACTTTCTAGAACATCTACAAAACCTACTGGCATACCAACAATCAAACTTGGTGCGGGAGCACCTTTCGAAACTAATTCCAACAAAGCCATCAAAGCAGTCGGAGAACTACCAATTGCCACAATTGGTTTTTGGTCGGCTTCAAATTCCTTAGAAAGCTCCTGCCAAGCCAATTCCATTCCAACAGCAGTACGAGTAGTCGCTTGGAAATAATCATCAGGTGCCCATTCAAGAACATTCCTGACTCTTGAATTGCCTGTCCGCTTAGCCATTGGTTTTATAGCAGCTGAAGCCATTGCAGTATCAGTAAGGATAAGAGCTCCTTTTTTCAAAGCAGATAAGCCAACATCACATGCACCTGCACTAAATCTCAGTAAAGGCTGAATACCAAAGTCGCCACTACTGTGAATCAACCTCTCAAGCACATCTTGCTGCAAAGGATCTAAGCCAGTTCCATCTAACTGAGATCTAATTCTGCGAATGCTCTCCGTAAAAATTGGATGATCAAAGCTCTTCACTTGCATTCCTAATTCAACTTAATTAAGGCATCATCTATTAATCCAAATCAATCTGTACACAAAATGCCAATTCACCTGATTTGGGGTGATGATGCCGCTGCTAGTGAAGAAGAAATTGAGAGATTGATCAATGAAGTCATTGATCCTGCTTGGAACAGTATCAACTGCAGCCGTCTCAATGGAGACGATTCCACTCAAGCGAAACAAGCACTAGAAGCAATTCGTACGCCGCCCTTTGGCAATGGAGGACGATTAATCGTGCTCAAAAAAAGTCCTTTCTGCAACAACTGTCCACAAGATTTAGCTCACTTTTTTGAATTAACCTTAGATCTAATACCAAATAATAATCATTTAGTTTTAAATAATCTAAATAAACCGGATGGCCGGTTAAAGACCACAAAAGCTATTCAAAAGCTTATCCATTCCAAACAAGCAAATGAAAAAAGTTTTATTCTTCCTGCTGTGTGGGATGAAATAGGGCAAATAAGACTAGTCAAAAGAACTGCTCAAGGCTTAAATATTGAAATAGAGGAAAAAGCTGCTTTATATATTGTTGAAGCTATCGGAAACGACAGTAGTAGAATCAATTCTGAAATTAAGAAACTTGCTCTTCATGCAAATGCTAGTCAAATCAAATCTGAGAGAGAAACAAGCTCATTAGTAATTACTGAAGAGGCTGTGCATGAATTAATAGATGGAAAAGCTACAAACTCCCTACAAGTAGCTGATTGTCTTTTAAATAACGATATCGGTGAAGCAATTAGTAGAGTTGATGCCCTATTAGAAAAAGGAGAACCAGCACTAAAAATAATAGCAACTCTTACAAGCCAAATAAGAGGTTTGCTATGGGTAAGTCTTCTAGAAAGCAAAGGAGAAAAAGATGTTTCAGTAATAGCGAAAGCCGCTGGTATTAACAATCCAAAACGCATTTATTTTATGAGGAAGCAACTTCAAGGGAAATCATCCAAAGGATTGCTAGATATGCTTAGTCGGATACTGGATATAGAAGCTGCTCTTAAAAAAGGTGTCATCAGTAAAGATGCCTTTCGAGATGGCCTGACAGGAAAAAACACATTAGATAACCTCACACTGAAATAATCAGAATCTATTCCTACGAATTCAATGTCTTTGCTGGTGCAGAAATTTGGTGGCACCTCTGTCGGTAGTGTCGATCGAATCAAAGCTGTGGCCAAGCGGATTGCTCATAGCAAAGAACTTGGCAATGACCTAGTGATAGTGGTCTCAGCAATGGGACATACAACAGACGAATTAACTGGGCTTGCAAACGCAATTAGTAACAATCCACCTCAAAGAGAAATGGACATGTTGCTTGCAACAGGAGAACAAGTCTCCATTGCACTTCTTTCAATGGCTCTTCACGAGCTTGGAGTACAAGCCATCTCAATGACGGGTTCACAAGTAGGCATTGTTACTGAGTCCTCTCATGGCAGAGCACGGATTCTAGAAGTACGAACTGAGCGAATAAAAGCTTTACTGGAAGAAGGTCAAATTGTCGTGGTAGCTGGATTTCAAGGAACAAGTTTGAGTAGCGGAGGTACTGCAGAAATAACAACTCTTGGGAGAGGAGGTTCTGACACTTCAGCTGTTGCTCTCGCAACTGCACTTGCCGCTGAAGCATGCGAGATATATACAGATGTTCCAGGTGTATTAACAACTGATCCTCGAAAAGTGCCAGATGCACAACTAATGCAAACCCTTAGTTGTGACGAAATGCTAGAACTCGCAAGTCTTGGTGCCGCTGTTTTGCATCCAAGAGCAGTTGAAATAGCACGAAATTACGGAGTCACTCTTATTGTTAGATCAAGCTGGACTGATCAACCAGGCACAATTCTGACCAGCAAAACCAAGCGTCCATTAGGTCGAGAAGGACTTGAATTGGGTCGACCAATAGATGGGTTAGAAATAGTTAACAATCAAGCTGTATTAGGCCTATCACATGTCCCTGATCAACCTGGAATAGCAGCCCAACTTTTCGAAATTCTTTCTCAAGGAGGTATAAATGTTGATTTAATTATTCAAGCTACTCATGAAGGTAAAAGTAATGATATTACTTTTACTGTTTGCGATGAAGAACTATCAAAAGCCTCACAATTAAGTGAAAGTCTTTTGAAAAAATTAGGGGGAGAACTTACAACACAAAAAGGAATGACAAAATTGAGTATTAGTGGAGCGGGAATAATGGGCCGTCCTGGAATTGCCGCAACGTTATTTGAAACACTTTCAAGAGCTGGAATCAATCTCAGGCTAATTGCAACTAGTGAAGTAAAGGTCAGCTGCGTAATCGATTCAAGTTTAAGCGGAAAAGCGCTTCGAATGGTTACAGATGCCTTCGAGTTGAATGATAGTCAAATTCATATAAATCCTGAAGTGACTAATACTTCAGAACCAGAAGTAAGAGGAATTGCTCTCGATCCTGATCAAGCCCAAGTGAGTGTTAGACGTGTACCAGATAAACCTGGAACTGCCGCGGCTTTATGTTCAGCATTAGCGGAAGCAGGTATCAGTTTAGATGCAATCGTCCAATCAGAAAGACAACATAAAGATGGTGGTCGCGACATTAGTTTTATGTTGAAAAAAGAAGATCGCAAGAAAGCCGACCATGCCTTAGCTCCTCTACTAGCTCAATGGAAAGATACTGGTTTAGAAGAAGGCCCTCCAATTGCACGAATAAGTGCTGTAGGTGCAGGTATGCCTTCTACAGTAGGAACAGCAGCTAAGATGTTCCGAGCCTTAGCAGACATAGATGTCAATATTGCAATGATTGCAACTTCAGAAATTCGAACGAGTTGTGTTGTAGCCGAAATTGATGGAGAGAAATCACTTAAGGCAATACATCACGCATTTAAATTAGGAAGAGAAAATGAATAAAAAAGAATAGGGAAACTCTAAGAATATTAAATACTTGCCCAATTAAATTTAATCAATTATTGCGAACTAATTTACGTCTTAATTGCTTGATACGATCACGAAGATTAGCGGCTTCCTCAAAATCTAACTCCTTTGCTGAATCTTTCATCTTTCTTTCAAGATTTTCAATTAATTCTGGCAATGCTTCAAATGAAAGATCTGAATCTTGACCTGAAATTATAGAATCTGTAACCTTATTAGTAATTTGAACAAGATCCTTATCTTGACCATCTTTTTGAAGTTTCCTGGATAATTCCAAGAAAGATAAAATTGAATTATTAGCTTTTTTCCCTGCAGGTTTAGGCGTAATTCCATGCTTTTCATTGTAAGCTTGTTGAATTAATCTTCGTCGCTTAGTTTCACTAATTGCTTTAGACATTGATTCTGTGAGATTATCTGCATATAAAAGAGCTAAGCCTTCAACATGCCTTGCTGCGCGACCTATTGTTTGAATTAGTGATCTTTCTGCCCTTAAAAAACCTTCTTTATCAGCATCAAGTATAACTACTAAAGAAACTTCAGGAAGGTCTAAGCCTTCTCTCAATAAATTAACACCTACCAAGACATCATATTCACCTAAGCGAAGATCTTGGATGATTTCTATCCTCTCAATAGAATGAATTTCGGAGTGAAGATAGCGAACACGAACATTATTCTCAGACAGATAGTCAGTTAAATCTTCTGCCATTCTTTTAGTTAAAGTGGTAACTAGTATTCTTTGTTTGCGTTGTACACGTTTTCTTATTTCCCCTAACAAATCATCTATTTGACCTTCCGTTGGACGAACCTCAACTAAAGGGTCAAGAACACCTGTTGGTCTAATAACCTGCTCTGCTATTTCACCTTCACTAATATTTAACTCCCATTGACCTGGTGTCGCACTAATAAAAATTGTCTGTGTCGCCTTATTCCAAAACTCTTGACTCTTCAAAGGACGATTATCAGCTGCACTAGGCAATCGAAATCCATGCTCAATAAGAACATTCTTTCTAGACTGATCACCGTTATACATTGCTTGCAGTTGAGAACAAGTTACATGACTTTCATCAATAACTAATAACCAATCATCAGGGAAGTAATCTATAAGACATTCAGGAGGTGTTCCTGCTGGTCGGCCAGCTAAATGGCGTGCATAATTTTCTACTCCATTGCAATATCCAACTTCTCTTAACATCTCTAAATCATAAAATGTTCTCTGTTCTAATCTTTGGGCTTCTAAAAGTTTTCCCTCGTTATTTAAATCTCCAAGACGTTCTTTTAATTCTTGACTAATAGCCTTTATAGCTGAGCCTAAACGATCTTTTGGAGTTACAAAATGTTTTGCTGGATATATATTTATTTCTTGAATGGTTTTTAGAATCTCTCCTGTAATTGGATCGACATAACGAATATTATCAATTTGATCACCAAATAATTCTATTCGTACAAGTCGGTCTTCATAAGCCGGCCCTATCTCCAAAACATCTCCTTTGACTCGAAACCTGCCACGAGCGATTTCAATATCATTCCGCATATATTGATTATTGACTAAATCTCTCAAAGAACTACGTAAATCTATAATTTGTCCAACTTGAAAATTCACTGAAGCTTTTAAATATTCACTAGGTATGCCCAACCCATAAATACAACTTATAGAAGCTACAACAATTACATCTCTTCTTTCAAATAAAGATCTAGTTGCTGAATGACGCAACATATCAATCTCTTCATTAATAGAAGCTGTCTTTGCTATATAAGTATCACTGACTGGAACATATGCTTCTGGCTGATAATAGTCATAATAAGAAATAAAATATTCAACAGCATTTTCAGGAAAGAATTCTCGCAATTCATTGCATAATTGAGCCGCAAGAGTTTTGTTATGAGCTAAGACAAGTGAAGGCCGACCTGTTTGAGCTATAACATTTGCAATAGTAAATGTTTTACCTGTGCCAGTGGCACCAAGCAAAGTTTGATAAGGCTTGCCTTCGTTTACTCCTTTGACCAATTGAGCTATCGCTATTGGTTGATCCCCTTGAGGGCTATATGGAGCTTGGAGTTGATAATCAGTCATCTAAGCCTGATATAGGCAGTTTTAAGCTTATTAGCCAAAGTCAAAGGAGGATTAAATAGTTTATAAATCCAAAAAGAATCATTAAGCATAATCCAAAACACTCAATAAGTTACAAGTCTAAGTGATCAAACAAATGTGAAAACCACTAGATATTCTCTATGTAAATCTGAAGATCAATTCCTCTTTGGGAAAATTTTCTATTAATCAAACTATAAGCTCAGTTAAAAGGGAAAATTCATCAATAGCTGCGCGCAATCTTTTCACAACTGCCAACATTGCCAAGTCATTATCTAACTTATTTACAGCCGAACCAATACCTACTCCCGATGCTCCTGCAGACAATGCCATTGGAATCGTTACCTCAGAAAGCCCGGAAGCACACAATAAAGGAGCTTTATATCCTGCCTGCTTAAGGGTTTCAGAAATTGTATGAGCTGCAGCCAAAGTGGGAGCCGCTTTTTCAATAAGGCCCAAGCTGCCTGGACTGAAAGACTTAGATTTTGCAGAGCCTTCTGTCTGAATTAAATCCGCGCCGTTATCGACTAAATCCAAAGCCAATTGTGCTTGCTGATCAAAAGGCAAAATATGAGGCACTGTCACTGACAAAACCACGTTAGGCAATAAAGCTCTGGTATGACGAGTGAGTTCAAGTACTTCTTCAGCATCAAAGAATCGACCTTTGGGATAAAAGGAGTCAAAATTACCGATCTCTACAAATGAGGCACCAGCACGAATCGCAGGCGGGAATAATTCAGGCTCAACTGCACTTACGCAAACTGGCAAACCAGATACCTTGATTGCAAGATGGACTAAATCAGGATCACAAGCGATATCCAATAAATCAGCCCCTCCCACTCCAGCCGACCTGGAAACTCTCTCAACCGAGAGAGGATCAAAATTGCTCAAACCTGCAATAACCTTAAGGAGAGAGCGTTTCTCAAAGCTGAGTCTCAATTCCTTGGGCAAATGTTGAAGTCGATTCATCTAAACAGCAACGAATATTCAGATTGTCCCACTAATCACAGCACAAAATTAACAACCTTGTATTAGGTGGATAATCTTCGCTCTATGGACTCATCCACCTTGCGACCAAAATCTTGGAGTCCATGGCATGAAAGGCTCCATCGGAAACTGCAAGCCAATCCATTGCTTTTGCCCAAAAATGCTTCGCTTTTATTAGCTGTGTCAGGAGGTCAAGACTCAATGGTGATGACAAGATTACTTTTGGATCTCAAGAGACTCCACAAATGGAAACTGAACATATGGCATGGCGATCATGGCTGGCATAAACATTCGCAAAAAATAAAAATAGAACTGGCTGAATGGTGTAAACAACATCGTCTTGAGTTTCTTTCAGATAAAGCTAAAAAAATAGAAACCAAAGATGAAGCTAATGCAAGAAATTGGCGTTATGAATGTCTTGCACAAAAAGCAGCCTTGATAACAGCCTCAAACATACAACTACCCTGCCAGCATGTATTAACTGGCCACACAGCTAGTGACAAAGCAGAAACTCTGTTATTGAATCTTGCAAGAGGAAGTGATCTGGCTGGCTTAAGTAGCTTAAAAGAAAAGAGGGCACTCAATAAAAATATAGAATTAGTTAGGCCAATTCTGACCTTTACCAGAAACGAAACTAGTCAAATATGCAAAGATTTAGAATTACCTGTTTGGATTGACCCTTCCAATAAAAATATAAGGTTGAGTCGTAATCGTATACGGAAACAAGTTATTCCTGTACTTGAATCACTACATCCTGGGTGTAGTCTTAGAATGGCTTCTCTTTCAGAAAGGTTAGGTAATTACAAAAAAGATCAACAGGCAATAGGATTATTAGCAATTGCAGCAATAAATAATAAAGAAGGTTTATGTCGTAAAAATCTTGCAAAGCTGCCAAGATCAGCTCGCTCAACTCTTTTGGCTGCTTGGCTAGAAAAAGAATCTGCCCCTAATTTATCTACAACTCTTTTAGATGAAATCAGCGTCAAACTTGAGTCAAAGAATCCCCCAGGATGCATTCATTTACCACAAGGATGGAGAATTAATTGGGAGAAGGAATTTGTAAGGTTGGAATCACCCAGCTAATTATCTATTGATAAGAAGAAAAGATGATTCCTATTTTCCTATTTATCTACATCACGGCAGATCTTCGACGTCTAGTCCTACCTGCAGGCATTTCTGCCTTGGACTCTGTCTTATCAGAATCAACTCCTCTGATCACTGTTTGGTTTGCAGAGTCAGAACTAGAAACTTTTGAGGCAGCAGGTGGTGTCTTACTTTGATTAACACGAGATTTATCTTCGCTGATTGGTGTTGAACGATTAGTTGGCAATACTTCTTCTCTTGGTTGATAAGCAGGAGTGCCTCCTGGCGCGGGTTGAACTAAGCAAAGAATCAAAGGCTCTACTTGCAATTCTCTTCGCATACGACGAGCAATACCCACTTCAACTTCTCGTTGTACTCCCATCCAATCCACTTCCAGAGTTTTACCACCAGTTTGACGAGTTAATTGTTTCCAACGATTCTCTAAGACCCAACTAATCTCTCGCTCAGTCCACAGAGACATTTTCTTTGCATCTACCGTTGTCACTACACCACGCAAATTGACTCGAGGTGGAGCAACCATCACACCATCTGTACTAATAGCCGCTAGAACAGTAACAACACCATCTTCTGCTAATTGTTGACGTTCTTTCAAAACACGTGCATCAACAATCCCATTTCGTGAAGCATCAAGCAATTCAATCCCTGCTTTAACAGGATCAGACTTAGTAATTGAATTTTGACTCAATTCAACGACATCTCCATTATCAATTATTAAAATATTGTCTTCTGGCACTCCCATTGATTGAGCACTTTTGCTATGGCAAACAAGCATTCGATGTTCACCATGAACGGGCACAAAAAACTTAGGTTTTGTTAAAGCAAGCATCAACTTTTGATCTTCTTGAAACCCGTGACCAGAAACATGAATACCTTCGCTTTTACCATATACAACTTTTGCCCCAAGCATCATTAATCTATCAATTGTATTGACAACTGAAATAGTGTTTCCAGGGATTGGGCTAGCAGAAAATATTATTGTGTCACTAGTTTTTACTTGTACATGTTGATGATCACCTCTTGAAATACGACTTAATGCAGCCAGAGGTTCACCTTGGCTTCCAGTCATCAACAAAAGAGTCTCTCGATCGGGTAAATCACGAATTTGTTTAATAGGGACAAATAAATCATCAGGGGCACGCATATAACCCAGTTCACGTGCTTTAGCTATTACATTAAGCATTGATCTACCGAGCAAACCAACCTTTCGGCCATTTTTAAGCGCTAATTCCAATATCATAGAAACTCTATGAATTGAACTAGCAAATGTAGTAATTATCACTCGTCCATCAGCCTGCGAAATATGACGATCCAAAGCAGGGAAAACTGATCGCTCAGGGGGGCAAAAACCTGGAACCTCTGCATTAGTTGAATCACTAAATAAACACAAAACACCTTGCTCGCCATGATAAGCCAAGCGTGCTAGATCAAAATTTTCCCCATCTACTGGAGTGTGATCAAATTTAAAGTCACCAGTAAAAATTATTGTTCCAACTGGTGTTTTTATTGCCAAGGAAAAGCTATCTGCCATCGAGTGCGTATTTCTTATAAATTCTACCGAAAAATGTTGGCCAACTTTTACAACATCTCTGGGGCCAACTGTTTGAATTGTTGTGCGATCAGTAACACCAGCCTCTTCCATTTTCCCCTGGAGCATAGACATAGCCAATCGAGGGCCATAAATAATTGGAATATTGAAGTGCTTTAAATGATGAGGGATGCCACCAATATGATCTTCATGACCGTGAGTAACAATCATGCCTCGTATTCGCTGTTGATTCTCACGCAGATAACTCGTATCTGGCATCACAACATTTACGCCATGCATGCCATCACTGGGAAACGCTAGGCCAGCATCAACAAGCATTAAGTCATTACCATATTCAAAAACACATGTGTTTTTACCAATTTCATGCAAGCCACCAAGAGGAATGACACGCAAACAAGGCTGTTTAGTCTTGCTATTAGTTGTTGAACTAACCCTGGAATTGGTTGAGTTGATTGAACTAGTCGTCATGGAAAAAATGGTATAAGAAAAGCTAACTAATGAGATGAGAATGCGTCCTTAAAACGCAAAAGCCACTCCGAAAAGAGCCGTGGCGTCAGGTTTGACGCAAGGCAGAGAGAATTTGGGAGAGTTGATCTTTCATTGCATTATTAAGTGGAAGTAAAGGGCTGCGTGGAGGTCCAACAGGCCAACCAGTGATTTCAAGAGCTGCTTTGATAGGTATCGGATTAGTAGTTGCAAAAAGTGCTTTAAACAATGGCTGTAGTTGCTCGTGATATGCCAATGCAACTGCAGTCTGACCAGTGAGATAAGCATCAATCATCGCTTTTAATCTACGACCAACTAAATGACTGGCCACGCTAACTACCCCAACAGCTCCTACTGACAACATCGGTAACAGCAAACCATCATCTCCGCTATAAACAGCCAATCGAGGACCACATTCCATTCTTAACTGAGTCACTTCTTCAGTCGTTCCACTGGCAGCTTTAAAACTGACAATATTCGAGCATTCCATTAAACGCGACACCGTAGCTGGCAAAAGAGAACATCCTGTTCTTCCAGGAATGTTGTAAAGCATTAAAGGTAAATCTGGAGCACAAGAAGCAACAGTCCGAAAATGAGCTTCAAGACCAGCTTGTGGTGGTTTGTTGTAATAAGGGACGACAATCAAGGCTCCATCAACACCAGCTAGAGCAGCTTCTCGCGTCGCATCTACTGCTTCTGAGGTGCTGTTACTACCAGTACCCGCTAAAACCTTAACTGCTGGCCCAACAGCCTTTCTTACGGTCTCTATCAACTTATGTTGCTCCTGCCAGCTCAAAGTTGGAGATTCTCCTGTCGTACCGCATACAACAATCCCATCGGACCCTTCATCTACAAGATGACGCGCTAAACGACCAGCTAAGGCCAAATCGACTTGTCCTTCTTCGTCAAAAGGAGTCACCATCGCAGTGAGCAAACGACCAAAAGGTGTAGGTGACAAAACAGCTAAAGAACTCATGATTTAGGAAGTAATAATTCAGCAATTTGAATGGCATTTAGTGCTGCACCTTTGCGAATTTGATCTCCACAAAGCCATAACTCAAGTGCTTTTGGATTACTAATATCTTGTCTAATTCGACCTATAGCAATTGGATCACGACCCATAACATCTGTGGGCATTGGAAAACGATTAGATTCAAAATCTTCTATTAATTCAATGCCTGATGCCTTAAACAAAATTTCACGTGCTTCCTTAACTGGAAAAGGACTAGTAAATTCAATATTTACAGCTTCAGAATGAGCTCTGAACACTGGCACTCGAACACATGTTGCTGTTAAAGGTAAATCAGGAAGTGACAATATTTTGCGTGTTTCATTAACCATTTTCATTTCCTCCTCGCAATAACCATTATTTTGAATAGGGGAATTATGTAGAAATAAATTAAAAGCTAAAGAATAAGGAAGAACCTGACTAGAAGGATTTTTACCTTCTAAGACTTCTTGACTAAGCGTTTTGAGTTCATTCATTGCTCTAGCCCCTGCGCCACTTGCCGACTGATATGTAGATACAACAACTCTTGCAATGGAAGTCTTGGCAGCTAAAGGCGCTAAAGCAAGTACCAATAAAATTGTCGTGCAATTTGGATTTGCTATTAAACCCTTATGCAATTCAACAGATTCTGGATTGACTTCCGGTACCACCAAAGGCACCTCTGGGTCCATACGAAAAGCACTTGAATTGTCAATCATTACAGCGCCAGCAGAATAAATTTCTTGACGCCATTGACGTGATACAGAGCCTCCAGCTGAAGCCAACACAAGATCCACCCCCTTCAAAGTGGATTCATTTACCTCTTGAACTTGAAGTGTTTCACCTTTGAAAACTTGACCAGTCCCTGCAGATCGAGCTGAAGCTAAAAGGCGAAGCTCAGCTATCGGGAAAGCTCTCTCCTCTAAGAGCTTTAAAAGTTCATGGCCTACTGCACCAGTGGCCCCAAGAACTGCAACTGTTAGTGGTCTATCTGAGAACAACGATTTTGAGAGGTAACGAAATGATCAGGCATAGACAATGACCAGAGGGTGAATCTCTTTCAAGAATTAAACCCAACTGCTGTAAACCTTGAAAGGGTTATTAAAGTCAACACTTACAGCCACAATACGCGGCCAGAGTTTGACAGCCGCTTTCTTAATGTGTTGGGCTGCTTGCATACCCCCATTAATGAGTCCCGTCGAATTGAAAGTAACCACCGAGAACCTTCCTAACAGTCGCATTCGACTGGAGTTAGAAGTCCCCGCAGAACGATGCAAGGCAAGTTACGAAGAAGCACTCTCGCGATTAAGCCGTTCGATAAAACTGCCTGGTTTTCGTAAAGGGAAAGTTCCCAAGGCAGTCATCCTTCAACAAATTGGCACAGCTCAGATTAAAGCAACCGCGCTTGAGACCCTGATCGATGTTGTGTGGAGAGAAGCTATTGATCAAGAATCCCTAGAACCACTTTGTGCTCCCGAATTAAGAGAAGGATTCGAAGCCCTATTAGGAAAATTCCAAACAACCGAATCACTATCACTACAATTAGAAACAGATATTGCACCAATTCCAAAACTTAAAAAAAGCAAAGATTTAGAAGCAGAATTTGAACCATTTACCTTTGAGCCATCACAAATAGATGAGTTAATAGATCAATCCAGAAAACAACTTGCCACTTTAGTGCCAGTTGAAAATCGATCCGCTGATTTAGGTGATATCGCAGTGATAAGTTTCATAGGGACTTTTTCCGATGACGGGAGTGAAATTGATGGAGGAAGTTCAGAGTCAATGGATGTGGAATTAGAACAAGGTCAAATGATTCCGGGTTTTATAGAAGGCATTTTAGGCATGTCATTAAATGATAAAAAAACAATTACATGTACCTTCCCAGAAGATTATTCTAAAGAAGATGCAAGAGGAAGAGAAGCAAACTTCAATGTAAAGCTAATTGATCTTAAATCAAGAGAGCTTCCAAAGCTAGACGATTCTTTTGCTCAACAAGCAAGTGATAAAAAAACCATGAAAGAATTACGTGAAGAGCTCGAGAAGAGACTAAAAAGTGATGCAGAGCGAAAATCTTTGAATAATCGTCAAGAAGCATTAATAAATGTTTTAGTAGAACAACTAGTTGTCGATTTACCTAAAACATTAATAGATCAAGAAGCGCAAAATTTGGTTGAGCAAACTGCAAATAAGTTTGCTCAACAAGGCATGGATGTGAAATCAATGTTCACTCCTAAATTAGTAAAGTCTTTACTGGAATCATCTCGAGAAGAAGCAAAACAAAATCTTCTACGCAAACTTGCTCTTTCAGCCCTGGCAAAAGAGCAAGATATTGCAATTGATGATAAAATAATAGAAGTAAAATTCAAAGAAGTTAGCCAAGAACTCTCAGGAGAGAAAAATATCGATAAAGAAAAGTTAAGGAATATAATCGCAGAAGATTTATTGCAGGAAAAACTTATTCAATGGCTAACAGATAACAATAGTCTTAGAGAAAAACCTATAAATAAAGACAAGTCTGAACACACAAAGTCTTCGAAAATAAAAGCCACAAAAAGTAAGCTAGAAAAAGAAGAATCCACAAAAAATGATCAAAAGACTTAAATTCAGTACTTATCTTGATTTCCTTTTCCTCTAGAGCTTTTCGCGTGGCCAACGCCTTGAGAAACCATCCAATCCAAAACCACTGGAAAGGTAGCTATCCCATTTCTGCTAATGGTGTGATACCCACTGTGATTGAACAGTCTGGGCGAGGAGATAGAGCTTTTGACATCTACTCCCGCCTACTTAGAGAACGAATAATTTTTCTTGGCACCGATGTAAATGATCAAGTTGCAGATGCATTAGTTGCTCAAATGCTTTTTCTGGAAGCAGAAGACCCAGAAAAAGACATCCAGATTTATATCAATTCTCCAGGCGGATCTGTAACAGCTGGATTAGCCATCTACGACACTATGCAGCAAATCACTCCTGATGTTGTAACCATTTGCTATGGACTAGCTGCAAGCATGGGAGCTTTTTTACTGACGGGAGGATCAAAAGGCAAACGACTCGCTCTACCCAATTCAAGAATCATGATTCACCAACCTCTAGGGGGAGCCCAAGGACAAGCTGTTGAAATTGAAATACAAGCAAAAGAAATTCTTTTTCTTAAAGAAACCCTGAACGGCCTGCTATCAATGCATACCGGGCAACCTATAGAAAAAATTGCGGAAGATACAGACCGAGACCACTTCCTTTCGCCCAAAGAAGCGGTTGAATACGGCCTGATCGACAAAGTGTTGACCAGCTTCTAGAACAGAAGATCGTTAAGGAAGGCTGACGAAATCGCCATTCGCGACGATCCTATGAGTTCAGGCTGACCAGCATGAGTCAGATCCTGTGTTCACATTGATCTATTCAGCGCCCGATGGCAAAGTTTGACGCCCATCTGAAGTGCTCCTTTTGCGGGAAATCTCAAGATCAAGTGCGAAAATTAATCGCAGGTCCAGGGGTCTACATATGTGATGAATGCATTGATCTCTGCAATGAGATTTTGGATGAAGAGTTAATAGATAACCAAGGCAATGCACGTCAAAACACTGAACCTAATCGCAAAACTTCTGTCACCACTAAAAGTACTAGTAAACCCGCTCCCACACTGGCTTCTATTCCTAAACCATTAGAAATCAAGAACTTCCTAGACCAGCAAGTTGTAGGTCAAGAAGCAGCTAAAAAAGTTCTTTCTGTGGCAGTTTATAACCATTACAAACGACTCGCTTGGCAAGGAGACGGGAATGGTGAAATAGATCGTTCAAGCACCAAACTACACAAATCAAATATTCTTCTAATAGGTCCAACAGGATGTGGAAAAACACTTCTCGCTCAAACACTGGCAGAACTATTAGACGTGCCTTTTGCAGTTGCTGATGCAACAACCCTTACTGAAGCAGGTTACGTAGGTGAAGATGTTGAAAACATCCTTTTAAGACTTCTTCAAAAAGCTGATATGGATGTTGACCTGGCTCAAAGAGGAATTATCTATATTGATGAAATTGACAAAATAGCTAGAAAAAGTGAAAATCCCTCGATAACTAGGGATGTTTCAGGTGAAGGAGTTCAACAGGCATTATTGAAAATGTTAGAGGGGACTGTGGCAAATGTTCCTCCTCAAGGTGGAAGAAAACATCCTTATCATGATTGCATTCAAATAGATACAAGCCAAATACTCTTTATTTGTGGTGGTGCCTTTGTAGGCCTTGATGATGTAGTTCAAAAAAGACTTGGACGAAATTCAATAGGCTTTGTAGGAACTGATAATCGTGGAAGAAGTCGTACTCGTGATTTAAAAGCCAACCAAGTATTGCTTCAACTGGAACCCGATGATTTAGTCCGCTACGGACTAATACCAGAATTCATTGGAAGAATGCCTGTCAGTGCAGTATTAGAACCATTAGATGCACATGCACTCGAATCTATACTCACCGAACCAAGAGATGCTCTGGTAAAGCAATTTCGTACACTTTTAAGTATGGATAATGTGGAACTAGATTTTGAAACAAATGCAGTCGAAGCAATTGCTCAAGAAGCTTATCGTCGTAAAACTGGAGCTCGAGCCTTAAGAGGCATTGTAGAAGAATTAATGCTTGATCTGATGTATGATTTACCTTCCCAAAAAGATGTAAAAACTTTTACTATAACTAGGGACATGGTAGATGCACATACTGGTGGGAAGATTCTTCCATTACCAGCAACAAAAAGCGAAGTACAACAAAAAGAATCAGCCTAGAAATGGTCGCAGCAGACCATATTGAAGTAAATAGAAGGCATGGTCTTTTTCAACATCATGGTATTGATTTAGGTGATGGAACAATTGCTCACTATCTCGAAGGTCAAGAAATTATTAGAAGCAGTCTTGAGGAGTTTAAAGCAGGGGAACAAGTAAAAATAATTTCCCACAAAGATGCATGCCCTCGAAGAATCACTCTTCAAAGAGCAATCAGTAGAATTGGGGAGCAGCGTTACAATCTACTTTTTAATAATTGTGAACATTTTGCTAATTGGTGTAAAACAGGTAGGCATCAAAGTTTTCAAATAGAAAATCTCTTTGATCAAGCAACCTTTGGGATAACTTTAATCAGCAGTTTACTTCCCAAGGATCTACTTTCAGGTTTAAATATTATTCTTAAAGAAGGTCTTAAAGAGGAAAAGATCGGTTCAAGCACCATTGGGATTTTAAGAAGAATCAAGCAAATAAAAAGGCACTTGATCCACACTCTTGAATCAACACTGGACGAAATCGAAAGCCTTATGAAAACTGAATCAGAAGCACATATAAAAAGACGTAAGCATCCATTCAAAAGACAGCTAATAAAAAAAGGTCAAACCATTGCAGATGAATTAAACTCATTAGACGAACTAGAAGCGCGCATTACTGCGATGATTAGTAAAATAAAAACTCAAAATTGAGTATCCTTTAATCCCGCAAGCTGTGAATGAGTCAGGCCTATCAGCCACTGCATCACAAATATCGTCCAGAACGCTTTGATGACCTCGTTGGTCAGGGACCTATCGTTGCGACATTAAAACAAGCCTTAATTACAAAGCGAATTGCACCGGCATATCTTTTCAGCGGGCCAAGAGGAACCGGCAAAACTTCTAGTGCGAGAATCCTTGCTCGATCCCTCAATTGCTTAAAAAGCAACACGCCTACTCAAGAACCATGTGGTATTTGTGAAATTTGTAAATCAATTTCTACAGGTACATCATTAGATGTAATCGAAATTGATGCAGCATCAAATACAGGAGTAGATAACATTCGCGAACTAATTGAGAGGTCTCGTTTCGCTCCTGTTCAAGCTCGT
Source organism: Prochlorococcus sp. AG-363-O15 (assembly GCA_003278255.1). GTDB lineage: Bacteria > Cyanobacteriota > Cyanobacteriia > PCC-6307 > Cyanobiaceae > AG-363-O15. Next base: position 2,190 of record QCFZ01000006.1, on the reverse strand, counting down.
TGGAAAGTTTATGTAATAGATGAATGTCACATGCTTTCTACAGCAGCATTTAATGCTCTTTTAAAAACTTTAGAAGAGCCTCCTCCAAGAGTGGTTTTCGTGCTAGCTACTACAGATCCACAACGTGTATTACCAACAATTCTTAGTAGATGCCAGCGTTTTGAATTCAGACCAATTCCTCAGAAGATCCTCGAAAAACATCTTGAATTTATTGCTTCCTCTGAATCTATTTTAATTGAATCAAAAGCCTTATCAATCATTGCTCAAAAAGCACAAGGAGGCTTAAGAGATGCAGAAAGCATGTTAGATCAACTCAGTCTTCTACCAACACCAATCAAAACAGAATCAGTTTGGGAGTTACTAGGTGCTGTTCCAGAAGAAGAACTCATATCAATCGCCATGGCACTAACAAATACAAATCCAATAGACATTTTAGAAAGTTGCAGAAATCTTGTAGATATAGGGCGAGAGCCTATGGCAATTCTTCAAGGGGTAACATCAATTCTAAGGGATTTAGTAGTTCTTAATGCAGCACCAAATAGACCAGAATTATCTAGTTTTTCTAGTGATTTCCATGTTCAATTAATAGATCTTTCTAACCAAATTGGTATAAAAAAATTATTACAATGGCAATCCAAGCTAAAAGGGTCAGAGTATCAACTCCGTCAAAGCACTCAACCAAGACTTTGGATTGAAGTTTTATTATTAGGATTATTAGCGGAAGAAGAAACTGCTACTCAAACTAAATTAATAAACTCAAAACAAGTCACAGAATCCCTTCCATTAGTTCAAGAGTTAAAAAATCAATCAATCAAACCAAGTAATGAAATTACTCAACAAAAAGCCAATGAGAATGTAAATCAAGAAATTAATTTGAATCATGAAAAACAACACGAAACAACTAACTTATCTGAAATTTGGGAGAAAATTCTGGCTCAGCTTGAATTACCATCAACCAGAATGTTGCTATCTCAGCAAGCAAAATTAGTTCAATTAACACCTCAACAAGCAATAATTCAAGTCAGTGAAAATTGGATAGGAATGGTACAAAGTCGTATTATGCTTTTGGAACAAGCAATCACTAAAGCGCTAGGCAGTCCAAGAAAATTAATTGTTGAAAATCAAAATGAACCAAATAAATCTGACTCAACAAACTTTTCAAAAAATATTCCCAACAAAATCAAACAAAAACCTGAAATACATACAAATATAAGCCAGGCCTCTAATCAAGCAGGTTTGCAATCAAACTCCTCTCAGAATCATCCAAAAAAAACAATCAAATCTGAATTAAATGAAGGGGAAAAGTCAGATCATGTAAAAGGAATTGATGAAAAAATAAAAAAACTTGCTGATTTTTTTAATGGGTCAATTTTAGAAATAGAAGACTAGACCTTAAAAAGAAGTTGAATTATTACCAATATGATTTGTCTTGGCCCAAACTAAACTCTTAGGCAAACACGCCATTCGAATAGTCACCCAAGGAATAACAATAAACCAATGAGCAAGATAAAGTATTCCTAACACTAAATTACTTAGTGATGGATAAGGCAATTTCGGGCCTTCAGAGATTCTTCGACATCCTCGCCAATATGCAAAACCTGAAACCGAAAAAGCGACCAAAGAAAGAGGCCAATAAGAAGGAAGAGTTCTTGTTAAAAGAGTGGTTATCAAATCTATAAAAGATATAACTGGAAGAGCATATTGAAGCAAGAAGAAACAAGTCAGATCGATTCGTTGAGAAATACTTAAACGAGAAGATATCAGCCAAGGCCAGTAGTCAAAAAACCTTTGCAAGCCACCCTCCGCCCAACGTTGCCTTTGTCTCCATAATGCTTGCAATGTAGTAACAGCTTCCTCTTGAACAGGAGGATCCCAAAGGATGCCAACTAGAGCACCTTCCGTGAGCAAACGAAAACTCAAATCAAGATCATCAGTAACTGTATTTTCATTAAATCCACCACATTTTTGAATAACACTTCTACGCAATAGTTGGCCATTTCCACGCAACTCAACTACTCCACCAGCCAACAAGCGACCTTCCTGAATAATCGCATCCATTGCCATTTCCATAGCTTGAAAACGAGTTAATTTATTTTGATGTGAATTGACAACAGCTTTTCTTAACTGAACAGCAGACCAATCACCTGCTTCTGCATAGGCAACTAATCGTTTAAGGACACCACTATTTAA
>QCFZ01000005.1 GCA_003278255.1 Prochlorococcus sp. AG-363-O15 | reverse complement strand
AAAATACTTAGAGCACTACGGCATGGGCATGCTTGAACCCTTACTGTGGGAACTTCTAAAAGCAGCACATAACCAGGCAGTACTCAATCTTTGCACCTCCACAGCAATGGTTAGTGAACTAAGTGAAAAGGGCATTCAACACACAGCACTCTGGCAACGCGGTGTAGATACAGAAGTTTTTCGACCAGACTTACGAAATGATGCTATGCGTCGTCGCCTGCTTGGTGAACATGATGACAGAGGCGCTCTACTTATTTATGTAGGAAGGTTGTCAGCTGAAAAACAAATAGAACGGATAAAACCTGTTTTAGAAGCCCTACCTGAAACTCGTTTAGCGCTTGTTGGCGATGGGCCTTATCGCCAACAATTAGAAAAAATTTTTGAAAATACAGCAACTACCTTTGTGGGCTATCTATGTGGGGAAGAACTTGCTAGTGCTTATGCAAGTGGAGATGCTTTCCTTTTCCCATCCAGCACAGAAACACTTGGCTTAGTTCTTTTAGAAGCTATGGCCGCTGGATGTCCTGTGGTTGGTGCTAATCGAGGAGGGATTCCTGACATCATTACTGACGGAAACAACGGTTGTCTTTATGACCCTGATGGAGAAAACGATGGTTCAGAAAGCCTGATCAAAGCCACACAAAGACTCTTGGGCAATGATCTTGAAAGACAAACTATGCGCAAAGCAGCTAGGGATGAGGCAGAACGCTGGGGATGGGCAAGCGCTACTGACCAATTAAGAGGGTATTACCGCAAAGTTCTTGATCAATCTCTAAATTTTGCCGCTTAAGCAATCAAGCCGCTTGCGGTGGAGGAGTTGGAGAACCTAAAGGCTGCAAAGGAATCACCAAAGTTGCCCATCTTTCAGGCCTTTCAGGCCTTTGTCTACGAGGCTGACGAATACCAAAAGGAACTCTAATTACATTGGTCCCTTCAACTTGCAAAGACTTTCCATCTCTGAAAATAGTTTGTAACCCCTCAGCAAAGGCCGGTAAATTCAATTCCTCATTTACCAGCAATAATTCAGATCTCCCTGAAGATGGCTTTTTTTTCATGCTGTCCCCTCAGCGATATGAACCGCTGCCGTAAAGGATAGTGAGAAAGTCCTAACAAGCAGCGAAATCAAACCAAAAATTCGGTTTTCGATGAAAATTTAACGTCTAAAAGCTGTTGATGCTAGTGCAGATGCCTAATCAACTCGATCTACAAATTCCTCAAGAGAAGGACAAGAACAAATCAAATTGCGATCTCCAAAAGCATTGTCGATTCTTGAAACAGCAGGCCAAAACTTATTTCGGTGTTGCTCAGACAATGGAAAAGCAGCTTGAGTTCTTGAGTAAGGCCGATCCCAAGTTTCTGCAGTAACTGCAGTTAAAGTATGAGGAGCGCGACGTAATGGATTATTCGACTCATCAAAATCTCCTGATTCAATTCCTCTTATTTCAGATCTTATTGCAATCATTGCTTCACAAAAGCGATTTATTTCCTCCAAACTCTCGCTTTCAGTAGGTTCAATCATCAAAGTTCCTGTAACAGGCCAACTAACTGTTGGCGCATGAAAACCATAATCCATTAATCGCTTAGCTATGTCATCAACTTCTATACCCGTTATTTTCTTCAAAGGACGCAAATCTAAAATACACTCATGCGCAACAAATCCTTTAGTCCCACGAAATAAAACTGGATAGTAAGTATGCAATTTATGAGCAATATAATTAGCTGAAAGTAAAGCTACAGAACTTGCCTGACGCAAACCCGAAATACCCATCATTCGCATATACATCCAACTAATTGGCAAGATGCCAGCATTTCCCCAAGGGGCAGCAGATATTGCACTAATTCCTTTAGAGCCTCCACAACGAGCTAAAGGATGAGAAGGTAAAAATGGCGTCAAATGTGGTGCAACTGCTATAGGCCCTATTCCTGGTCCTCCACCTCCGTGAGGAATACAAAAAGTCTTATGAAGATTTAAATGACAAACATCAGCACCATAAGATCCTGGTTTACATAAACCAACTTGGGCATTGAGATTTGCCCCATCAAGATAAACTTGACCTTTATGCTTATGAATTAAATCACAAATCTGGCGAATCTTTGGCTCAAAAACTCCATGTGTTGAAGGGTAAGTTACCATTAAGGCTGCTAATTGAGCAGAATGCTCTTCAACCTTTTTAGTTAAATCATCAAGATCTATATTACCCTCTACATCACAAGAAATTGGTACTACTCGCATACCTGCCATAACAGAACTAGCTGGATTAGTACCATGTGCACTAGTGGGGATCAGACATATATTTCTATTCAACTCACCACAAGATCTATGCCATGCACGAATTACTAATAGACCAGCAAGTTCACCTTGAGAACCTGCATTTGGCTGTAAAGAAACTCCTGAAAAGCCTGTTAAGAATCCAAGCCATTCTTCAAGATCGCTAATTAACTTTTTAAATCCATCGACTTGTTGATCTGGACAGAAAGGATGGATAGAAGAAAATTCTGACCAACTTATTGGAAAAAGTTCAGCTGCTGCATTTAATTTCATAGTGCAGCTTCCCAAAGGGATCATGCCATGTATTAAAGAAAAATCTCGATTAGCTAATGTACTTATATATCTCATTAATTCCGTTTCACTCCGATATTTAGAAAATACAGATTGAGTTAGCCAAGGCTTCCGCCGTAAAGGTACGTTAATCAAAGAAGTAATATCAGTATCATCAAAAGATTTTAATTTTAGATCAACTTTATTACTCGCAATAGCTAAGATTCTACAAACCTTATTAAATTCCTCGTTAGTAGTTAATTCATCAAAAGAAACTCCAAATCCTGTTGATTGATCTAGAGACACTCCTAAAGGAAGGATTCTCAGATTCAATCCTTCTGATATTGCCAAATCATGAATGATTGGCGCCTCTTTGCAAAACACATCGACACTATCAAAACGTGATTTTGCCTCCACATGATAACCAAGTTGTAAAAGGCAATCTTCTAATTTTGCTCGATAATTAATAACTCTATTAGCAATTCTTTCCAATCCCTCAGAGCCATGATAGATGGCATAAAAAGAAGAAATAACTGCCAACAAAACTTGAGCAGTGCATATATTGCTTGTTGCTTTATCTCGGCGAATATGTTGTTCTCTTGTTTGCAATGCCATGCGCAAAGCAGTTTGACCTTCTCCATCAACTGATTGACCAATTAAACGTCCAGGAATCTGGCGTTTAAAAGTCTCTTTAGTAGAAAAGAATGCAGCATGGGGGCCTCCAAACCCCATAGGAACCCCAAAGCGTTGAACACTTCCAACTGCAATATCAGCTCCAAGATCGCCTACAGGAGAAATTAATACTTGTGCCAAAGGATCAATGGCAACAGTGACCAAAACACCAATCTGATTACAGGCAGCAATCACTTGAGAAGGATCTTCCAACAGACCACTTCGACCTGGTAATTGTAAAAGAACACCAAAAACTGTTTGATCTAAATTAAAATCTTTTGGATCATCAATCTCTAAAACTATCCCCAAAGGTTCTGCACGCGTCTGCAATACTGCAAGAGTTTGAGGGAATACCTCATTATCAACTAAAAAACGTATTGCATTAGCCTGCTTTCTAGCTGAATAACTAAGACTCATTGCCTCAGCAGCAGCAGTAGCTTCATCAAGCAATGAAGCATTAGCAATAGGTAGGCCAGTTAACTCACTAATAAGTGTTTGAAAATTAAAAAGTGCTTCTAATCTTCCTTGTGAAATTTCTGCTTGATAAGGGGTATAAGCCGTATACCAGGCTGGGTTTTCAAGTATATATCTTTGAATAAGAGCAGGAGTAATAGTTCCATAATAACCAAGTCCAATTAAAGATCTATAGACCTTATTCTTTGCTGCAATAGCTTTTAATTCTTCTAATGCTTGGAATTCATCAGATCCTTCTAATAAACAATCACCTAAATAATCCTTTTCCAAAATATCATTTGGAATAACTAAAGACACAAATTCATCCAAGTCAGCCTGGCCAAGCATCTGAAGCATTTCATGTTGATCCTTAGAGCTAGGACCAACATGACGTTGTAAAAACTGACTATGGCTAATGCCTGAAGCCTTATCAGGCTGCATTGCAAGCACTTTCAAAACTTTCCAAAAGATGCTCCAAGGATAGAAAATCCTTATGAATTACTAATAAAGTCTGCTTCATTAATCTAGCTTGCAGCCACCTTATTGGAATACACAGTCGCTTCCATCAACTCTCCCAACTGCGTGAGATCAGATGGGCGAACTACTAACAACCATCCTTCACCATGAGGATCATTCTGCAGCTCCTCTGGACTAGCCAGAACAGATTCATTGCGTTGCACCACTTCACCACTGATTGGTGAATACATCTCTTCAACAGCCTTAACAGATTCAACTGAACCAAAGCCATTTCCTCTTGTTAGAGAGGTCCCTACATCTGGTAGATCAACAAAAACTATGTCCCCAAGCTGATCAACAGCAAAAGCGCTAATACCTACTCGAACTAAATCCCCCTCCAACAGGGCGTATTCATGGCTATCTGCAAAGCGAAATTGTTCGGGAAAATCAAAGGCCATCAATCAGGGCCAAACACAACTCAACCAGTTTGGGGCAAATCAAGGAATCCTGCTTTGGTTAAAGCAACTAAAGCTCGAATAAGAGCAATATGAATGTGGGCACGATGGGTGCCTCCTTGTACATAAAGAATATAAGGGGGCCTCAGAGGAGCATCCGCGGAAAACTCACTGGTACTTCCATCAATGAATGTCCCTCCAGCCATTACTAAATCATTTTCATATCCAGGCATTGGAGAGGGCACAGGTTCTAGATATGCACCAACAGGCGAACAAGCCTGAAAAGCTTTACAAACCACTTTCAACGCCTCTGCATCATCCAATTGAATCCCTTGAATCAAATCTCCTCGATCCTCACGACTTGAAGGTTGCACTGCAAAACCTAAATCTTCAAAAACACCACATATAAGATCTGCCCCTATTAATGATTCGGCAATCATCTGAGGCGCTAGAAATAAACCCTGTAATACAAGCCGATTCAGATCAAAACTAATGCCTCCCTGACTCCCAATTCCAGGAGCAGTGAGACGACAGCATGCCTTTTCCACAAGATCGGATCTGCCAGCTATATACCCACCTGTAGGAACAATTGTCCCACCCAGATTCTTAATCAAAGAGCCTGCGATCAAATCAGCGCCAACATCAGTGGGTTCCCTATCTTCAACAAACTCTCCATAACAGTTATCTACAAAACAAATTGCATCTGGTTGCTTTTGATGAATCCTTTCACAAAGCTCTTCGATTAAATCAATGGAAAGAGATGGTCGCCATGAATATCCACAACTACGTTGTATGAAAAACATTTTTCTAGGCACTTCGAGAGCTTGATCTAACGCCTTGAAATCGATAATGGTCTCATTAGACAAAGCTAATTCTTCATAAAAAATCCCAAAGTCAATTAGGGACCCTTGCCCAGACCCTCTTAAACCAATGACTTCCTCCAAAGTTTCATAAGGCTTACCTGTTATTGATAAGAACAAATCACCAGGTCTCAAGACTCCAAATAACGCAGCTGCTATTGCATGGGTTCCACTAACAAATTGAAGTCTTACAGCAGCTTTGTCTGCCCCCAATACCCTTGCAAAAATACGATCTATAACTTCTCTCCCTTGATCCCCATGGCCATATCCAGTCAAAGACGCAAAATGTTGATTACCTAAACGTTCTATTGCGAACGCCTCTAAAACCTTCTCAAGGCAAGGAATTACTGCTTCAGTACGTTCCAGTGTTTTTGACTTCAATCGATCAGCAACTGAACGAACATGATTTTGAGCCCATTCACGAGCTCGTTCTTCATCAACTACACCTGACTTGAGGTTCTGCACAAAAGGTCCCAAACGAGGTTTACAGTTCCTATTAGATGTTGCTATTTACTGGTCTACTACTCAATCCGCTCCATTTGGCATGCTTCAAGAGCGGTATTCGCTAACCCAAGGAGTGAATCTTGTTTTCCAATGTTCCCGAAAACGAATCGACCACTCGTGAATTGCGCCTAAGGGCAGGGATAATCTCACGTCGTGAGCCACTACCCCCAACCCAACGAAAATTCAGAGTGGGTACTACAGGCTTCATGCTTGCGATGCATGTTGCCGCGACATTTGCTCTACTTCCACGTTTTTGGAGCTGGCAAGGTGTTGCAGCATTTGGATTTCTCTATTGGACAACCGTAATTGGAGTGACCCTTGGTTTACATCGATTAGTAGCTCATCGCAGTTTTGTTACTCCTCGTTGGGTTGAAAGAATATTGGTAGTGATGGGTGTATTGGCTTGCCAAAGCGGACCTATTGAATGGGTAGCTCTACATAGACATCATCACAAATTTTCCGACCAACCAAATGATCATCATGATGCAGGAAGAGGGTTTTGGTGGAGCCATAGTGAATGGATGCTCCATGAAATCCCAGCTCTAGAACATAGTGATCGCTTAGCAGGAGATTTATTAGCTGATCCATTCTTTCGTTGGCTAGATCACTGGTTTTTACTACTACAAATTCCTTTAGGGCTAAGTCTTTATTGGTTTGGAGAAAGCAATCAAATACATGGGGGAGGTCTAGGTCTCGTTCTCTGGGCAATACCACTACGTCTGGTAGTGGTCTACCACGTGACATGGCTTGTTAATTCTGCAACTCATACATTTGGTTATCGCAACTTTGATTCTCCAGATCTTTCAAGGAACTGCTGGTGGGTTGCTTGCCTCTCATTTGGTGAGGGATGGCACAACAATCATCATGCTCATCCACAAAGTGCTCGTCATGGACTTAGATGGTTTGAATTCGATATCACATGGCAACACATCAAACTCCTTAAACGTCTGGGGCTTGCCAAGCAAATACGACAAGCAAAACTGACATAAAAACTAAATTTCATATTGACTTTGACTCTCAGCACTTCAAGAAGATCAGATCAAAGACCCACAGCGTCGTAACCTAATCAAACGGACTGCAATCGTTGATTTTTACTGCAATGGCCAAGCGCGTTCAAATTGTCCTCAATGAGGATGTAATCAGCCTAGGTAAAGATGGAGACCTAGTTGAAGTAGCTCCCGGATACGCCAGAAACTTCCTATTCCCTTTTGGTAAAGCATTACCTGTTACTCCAGCTGTGCTTAAACAGGTTGAGCATAGAAAAGCCAAACAAGCTGAACATGAGGCTGCTTTAAAACAAGAAGCCTTGGATTTCCAAACCGCCCTTGTAACCATCGGGAGATTCACAGTTAAGAAACAAATTGGGGAAGATGATGTTTTATTTGGAACAGTTACCAATGGAGACGTAGCTGAAGTGATCCAAGAAGCAACCAAAAAAGAAATTGATCGCAGAGACATCACTGTTCCAGAAATACATCGGACTGGCAAATACAAGGTCCAAGTCAAGCTTCACAGCGAAGTCACTGCAGAAATTAACCTTGAAGTCATTAGTTATTGAATTGGTTGCAGGGTTTATCTAACAAGCCAAAGTAAGTCTCTATTTCGCAAGGCCCCTCTTTATGGAGAGCGTTCAGCTTTCAAACAATGGAGATGCTCCCAAGCAAGGGTCTGGCGCTTCAGGCGAAACCTCAAAGCAGCGAGCGCCAAAATTTGAAGCACACCAAGACTCTTTACCACCTCAGAATCTGGAGGCTGAAGAAGCCGTATTAGGCGGAATTCTTTTAGATCCTGATGCAATTAGTCGAGTAGCAGATTTAATTCAGCCAGAAGCCTTTTATCTAAACGCGCATCGCGAAATCTACAGAACAGCTCTAATGCTGCATAGCCAAGGCAAGCCAACTGATCTCACTGCTATGACAGCTTGGTTAGCAGATACAGGTTCTTTAGAAAAAGTAGGTGGCAGCAATCGCTTAGTTGAACTTGTGGAAAGAGTGGCATCTACTGCATCAATCGAGCAAGTGGCCAGACTGGTAATGGACAAATTCCTACGCAGGCAATTAATCCGCTCAGGCAACGAAGTTATCAAATTAGGTTTTAACCAGAATTTACCAATGGAAGAAGTACTTGATAAAGCAGAACAAACAATTTTTTCAATTAGTCAAGAGAAACCTTCCAAAGGATTAACACCTACGGCAGAAATTCTCACAAGTACATTTAATGAAATAGAGAGTCGATCTCTGGGAACATCAGTAGCAGGAATTCCTGTCAACTTTTATGACCTTGATGCAATGACCCAAGGCCTACAACGTAGTGACTTAATCATTGTTGCTGGAAGACCTGCAATGGGAAAAACATCCATAGTTTTAAACCTGGCGAAAAATGTAGCGCAACTACACAACCTTCCTGTTTGCGTATTTAGCCTAGAAATGAGTAAAGAACAACTAACTTATCGTCTTCTTTCTATGGAAGTAGGAATAGAAAGTGGAAGACTTCGCACAGGCCGATTACAACAAGAAGAGTGGCCTCTACTGGGACAAGGAATTAACACACTTGGTCAACTTCCTATCTACATCGATGACAAACCCAATCTTGGTGTTCTAGAAATGCGATCTTTATGTAGAAGATTGATGGCTGAACAAGGTAAAGAACTTGGGTTAGTTGTTATAGATTATTTGCAACTAATGGAAGGATCAACTCCTGACAATCGAGTTCAAGAATTATCCAGAATCACACGTGGATTAAAAGGATTAGCGAGAGAAATGAAGGTTCCTGTAGTAGCACTATCCCAACTTAGTAGAGGAGTGGAATCTAGAACCAACAAACGTCCAATGTTAAGTGATCTGAGAGAATCTGGCTCGATCGAACAAGATGCAGACCTAGTGCTAATGATTTATAGAGATGAATACTACAATCCTGAGACTCCCGATAGGGGTATTACTGAAGTAATAGTGACTAAACATCGCAATGGCCCAGTAGGAACGGTCAAGTTGTTATTTGAACCTCAATTCACAAGGTTTAGAAATTTAGCCGCTTAAAGTTCACAGAAAAGTTACAAGAATAGAATCAGCCAATGAAAGAAACCTCACTCCCTAACGAAAACTTCGACATAATCGTTGTTGGAGGAGGTCATGCAGGTTGTGAAGCTGCGATAACTTCTGCCCGCCTTGGACTATCAACAGCATTATTTACACTGAATTTAGATCGCATAGCTTGGCAACCTTGTAATCCCGCAGTTGGTGGCCCTGCCAAAAGTCAACTGGTCCATGAAGTCGATGCTCTTGGAGGTGTGATAGGGAAATTAGCTGATGAAACTGCTATTCAAAAGCGTGTTCTAAATGCAAGTCGGGGCCCTGCTGTTTGGGCTCTACGAGCTCAAACAGATAAGCGTTTATATTCTCGTCGAATGGTGCACTTGCTTCAAGAGACCCCTAATCTCTACCTCCGCGAAGCAATGGTCACTGGATTAGAAATTGAAGAAATAAGTAATCCAAATTATTCAAATAAGAATCAAACTGAAACACCCATTGGAGTAATCAAAGGAATCAAAACCTACTTTGGAAGTATTTATTTTGCCAAAGCAGTTGTTCTTACAACAGGTACTTTCTTAGGAGGAAAAATATGGGTAGGAAATCAATCAATGTCTGCAGGCCGTGCTGGAGAGCAAGCCTCCGAAGGATTGACTGAAGCACTGCAAAACCTAGGATTTAAAACTTCTCGGCTTAAAACTGGAACCCCTCCAAGAGTGGATCGAAGAACTATTAAACTTGATGACCTAGAAGAACAAGCTAGCGATGCGTCGGATAGATTTTTTTCTTTTGATCCTAAATCATGGATCAGTGGCAAACAAGTCAGTTGCCATATAACGAGAACCACAAAATATACACATCAATTAATCAAAGATAATCTACATTTAACTCCTATATATGGAGGTTTTATTGATAGCAAAGGGCCAAGATATTGTCCATCAATTGAAGATAAAATTGTAAGATTTTCTGACAAAGAGTCTCACCAAATCTTTCTAGAGCCAGAGGGTCTAGATACACCAGAAATTTATCTGCAAGGATTATCCACTGGTTTACCCGAAAGACTACAACTTGAATTACTCAGAACTTTACCTGGACTTGAAAATTGTGTCATGTTACGACCTGCATACGCAGTAGAATATGATTATCTTCCTGCGACTCAACTTTTACCTTCATTAGAAACAAAAAGAATCTCAGGATTATTTAGTGCAGGACAATTAAATGGAACTACAGGATACGAAGAAGCTGCTGCTCAAGGATTAGTAGCAGGCCTTAATGCATCGAGATTCATCAAAAATCAAGAAGCAATTACTTTTCCTCGAGAAGATAGTTATATTGGAACAATGATTGATGATTTAGTAAGCAAAGACCTAAAAGAACCATATAGAGTGCTTACTAGTCGAAGTGAATATCGCTTAATACTTCGAGGAGATAATGCCGACAGAAGGCTAACTAAAATAGGATATGAATTAGGATTAATTGATGAAAGAAGGTGGAAAATATTTCAAACAAAAGAAACTATGCTGACCAATGAAAAGGAACGACTAAATAAACATCGTTTAAAATCAAGTGATATACGAGCTCAAGAAATATTTGATCAAACTGGTGCTCCAATTAAAGGTTCTATAACTCTTGCTGATTTATTACGTCGACCTGGATTTCATATTCGCGATCTTATTAATCTAGGCTTAGCTGATAAAAATCAGCCACTTAGCATCTTAGAAGGAGCCGAAATTGATATTAAATATAGTGGGTATCTAGAACGACAAAAAAAACAGATAGAGCAAATAAAAAAGCAACGAAAGACACTACTCCCTACAGACATCGACTACAGTAAAGTTCAAACTATTTCTCAAGAAGCCCGTGAACGATTAGTTACAGCTCGCCCTAAAAGCTTTGGTCATGCAGCTGACTTGCCAGGAGTCAGCAAAGCAGATTTAACTGCATTATTAGTATGGCTAAAACTACAAAGCCAACAAAGAACTAAATCATCAATCAAAAATGAATCAGATTGAATACAAAAATCACAATAATCTAATGATTGTTGGAGGTGGATTCTGGAAAGATCACTACTAATCTCACCAAAGCCATTGTGGCAAGCGCCTACTGAGGCAGTTTTAGCAGGGAAGGGGCCTGCAAATCTTCCTGGCGCATGGCAACTAATGCTATTAGGTGATGGCAGTCCAACAAGGCACCTTCGTTTACTAACTGGCCATGAAGTTCAGGTCAAACTAATTGCCATGGAAACAGAAAATCAACCAGATGAGCGAGCGCCAATTGAAATCAAAGAACTAACACCCCCTTTGTTAAGAAGACAAGTTTGGCTGATTTGTGGGTCCCAAACACTTGCTTGGGCAGAAAGTTGGTGGAATCAATTAGAAGCAGAACAGCATCTTCAAAATAAACATCAACCAATCTGGAAGAGTCTGACTCAAGGTAGATCTGAACTTTTTCGCGAAGTTGATGGCCTTGCTTTAGTAACTGCCTCTTGGTTGGAAGAAGGTTTTAAAATGCCAGGACCTTTTTGGAGTCGGCATTATCGATTTTTCAGACACGAACGTGAACTCACAGTAATAAGAGAAGTTTTCAGCCCAAAACTTGAAACTTGGCTTGGGGTAACACCTCGCAAAAAAGAGTAAAACTCTATTAAATAAAAATATTTCTATATTTAATAGAGCTTGCTTAATAACTTGCCAAGTCTCATTTAGTCCGGAAGATAGTGTTAGAGACTTCTCATCTCATGGCGAAACTTTCAACTTGGTTAAGCATTAAAGATTTGGGAGAAATTTACGGAATATCAAGTCTTAATTGTGGAAGAACACTCCAAAAACAAGGCTGGCGAGATCGTCATGGACGCCCTACCCCAAGTGCTATAAAAGCTGGGGCTGCCTGCAATCAATTACCGCGGAATCCTCAAAATAGTTCTCTATGGAATGCAAAGGTATGCAAGGCTTTTTTTGAAAAGACTGGTCACCAACCAATCAGTAGAAAGCTTCAAGTTGAGCAATGGGCTGCACTACTGAATGCTCTTGAGAAAGGATCACCATCTATTGATGCAACTGCCGAAGATATGGCAAAAGATTTACCAAAAGAACTTATTAAAGAAGTAAATATCGAATTAACCCAACAAGGATGTAATTTTCAGATTATCAAACCAAATAGTACTAATTTTTAGAACAGAAATCTGTATAAAATCAATATATTCAATCTTTTCTTCTACTAGATCTTGGGAGCTGTCTTCTTTGCGTAATCAATGGTTTCGAGTTTGGTTCAGACCGAGCTTGCAAATTCTCACCGGTTTGGACTTGGCCTCTTTGCCATCTATCAATACGAAAATTGTCTTCTGAAGGCCACTGATCCGATAAATCATCAGCCTGAAAATCACTTGTAGATGAAGCACTTGACTTCAACATTCGACGAGAAATGGCATGTAGAGGTTTTTTCGTAGTCACAGAACTTACTTGTACCTCTGACTGCCATGGTTCCAACCATGCATCTTCATCTTCAAGAAACCAATCAATCTTGTCACCAACCCACCTTCCCATATTTTCTAGGTTTGAGGTTGAATTGCGCACAATTTTTCCTGGTCGACGCTTCCCTGGTCGATTACCTGCAACCCCGTCCACAAACTGTCGTCCCGTTTCAATCCATTTATCAACTCTTCTATCCAAAGGATCTCTTGAGGAATAACGGCGTTTCTGACTTTGTTGATTCAAATCCATCTTTACAAATTAACGTCGTCTGCGGCTAAGCCAATATTCCCTTTGACAACCAATGAATGCAATTGAGACACCACTCAACTGAAGCACTAAAAAAAATAAATCCACCTCAGCACTCCTTCACAGAAAAAGGTTTATAAATCAAAAGACAGCTTTCATCCCAATGACCCCGATGATGGGCATCACAGCATTTTCTACAAGCTGCCCCGCGCACTAACCGCTTATAAGGGAACTCCAATCCACAAGACGGGCAAAGAGCCAACCACTTAGGTTGAGTGGAAGGAACTGGAAACTTATGTCTGACGTTAATCCGAAAACTATCTTGAGAAGAATTAATCAAATTCATTTTTGAACGAAAAAAATGCCCATGACCTTCTTTCACGTTCAAAACTAGATCAATCCATGCGTGGATCATCTCATGACAAAGTGTGCTTTGGGTTGCTGTTCCAGGAAGATTCCTTAAAAGAGGACTAGATAAAACAATTTCTGAAGTATGTGGTCCAGAGACTAAATTTCCGCGCCGATAGAAACCCGCAGTCTTTCGCAAACGGGCATCACTCCATCTCAAGGCAACCCTTGGTTTAGAACGAACTGTTAAAGCATCATCAAAAAACTGTCTGTTGTATTGGTGAAACAGTGGCAAGAGAGGAATCAAGGACATCAAGGCCTTTGGGACATTGCCCTTAATTAATCAATACCAGTCTGCCCAAAACTCTTTGCATCTGAAACCACCACACTTCTAAGTTAGTCAGTCATACTCTTTACTCATTTGCTGAGAGCCAATGGATGGCGCTTTAATCAAGGAAGTGGGCAGCAAAGCTCTGCTCATAGGAGCCGGTGCACTACTGCTTTTTTGGACATTCAATGCCGTACGGCTAGTCATAAACGCGAGAGGGATAAACCCTCTGGTCAAGCAATTCTTCAATCAAATAGCTGCTGGTCGAATTGACGCAGCATATTTACTCACATCAAAAACTTATCGGCAGCACGTCAATAGACAAGACTTTCTCAAATTTCTAGGCAGTCTTCAACTCAATCGCTATAGAAATCTTAAATCCGGGAGGCCAAGGATCCAAGATGAACAAATTACTTTAACTTTAAAACTTAAATCCGAAGACAAGCAGAGCGAATTACCCTTAGATTTCACATTCATCAAAGTTGAAGAAGCCTGGCGCATTGATCGAATCGCAAAGGCAACAAATTAATCCTTGCCTTCTTAGTAGAACAAAGGTGTCTCCCATATCAAATCCATGCATTAAACGTGCGGCAGAGCTTCGCAATCTGCTGAATAAGGCAGGGCACGCTTATTACGTTCTAGACAATCCCTTTTTAGAAGATTCAGTTTATGATCAACTCTATAGGGAACTAATTGATTTAGAGAATAGATATCCTTCATTAGTGACTCCAGATAGCCCATCTCAAAGGCTTGGAGGAAAACCAGCCAAGAGTTTTAATACTATCAAACATAGAATACCTTTATTCAGTCTCGATAATGCATTTAACATAAAAGAAGTTTCAAATTGGATCAGTAGATTAAATAAATTAAGAACAACATCTCTGTCATCAAATTCACAATTTACAATGATCAGTGAATTAAAAATTGATGGTAATGCTTTAGCTTTAAGCTACTCAAATGGTGTGCTAACCAAAGCTGCAACGAGAGGAGATGGTGCTAATGGAGAAGAAATCACCTCAAATGTAAGAACAATTACATCAATACCACTCAGATTACAAATGAATAATCCGCCCGAATGGTTGGAAGTCCGTGGAGAAGCCTTTATCCCAGAAGCATCATTCGTAAAAATAAATTCTGAGCGTAAAAAAGTAGGAGAGGTGTTATTTGCAAACCCACGAAATGCTTGTGCTGGGACACTTCGTCAACTTAATCCACAAGTAGTTGCATCAAGAAAACTTGATTTTTTTGCATACACCATGCATTTACCTGAACAAGAACATATGGATCCAATGAATATCCCAAATAATCAATGGGAAGCACTTCAATGGCTTCAAACTGTAGGCTTTAAAGTCAATCCAAATACTTCGTTAATAAATAACATAAAAGAATTAAAAGATTTCTATGATCAATGGGAAATTAATCGGACACATCTTCCTTATGCAACTGATGGAGTTGTAATCAAAATAAATAGCTTTGATTTGCAAAAAAAAGCAGGGTTTACAAACAAATCACCTCGATGGGCAATAGCACTTAAATATCCAGCCGAAGAAACAGCTACTCAGTTAATCAAATTAACTTATCAAATAGGCAGAACAGGTGTTATTACTCCCGTGGCTGAATTTCAACCTGTGAGTCTTGCTGGTACGTCAGTAAGCCGTGCAACGCTGCACAATGCTGATCGATTAAAAGCATTAGATTTACATAGTGGCGATACAGTAATTATTCGTAAAGCAGGTGAAATAATTCCTGAAGTTGTACGCATTCTTCCTGAACTCAGATTGCCAAAAGCTGAACAACTAGAACTCCCAAAAGAATGCCCAGAATGCTCTTCTCCATTAACGCGTACAGCAAAAGAGGCCGCCACTAGATGCATAAATAATAGTTGCCCTGCAATTTTGAAAGCTTGTTTAAAGCATTGGGTCGGGAAGAAGTCTATGGATATAGAAGGACTAGGAAATAAATTGATAGATCAAGTAGTCGAAATGAATTTGGTTAAATCAATATGGCAACTATACGAATTAGATCAAAGTGTCTGGGAAAGTATGGAGAGAATGGGGCAAAAGTCTGCAGAAAAAATTGTTCAATCACTTGATAAATCTAAAAAAAAATCATGGGACAAACAACTATATGGTTTAGGAATAAATCATATCGGTGCAGCAAATGCTAAAGCTCTGACAAAAGAATTTAGAAATATTGAAGAATTATCTAGGGCCGCAAATACTTCTTCTGAATCGATTCAATCAATTGATGGATTTGGCAAAGAAATCGCAGAATCTCTACACGAATGGTTCAATAATCCTTCTAATCAAGAATTAATATTCAATTTAAAGCGATTAGGTTTTTCTCTTTCCACCAAAGACCTCCATCTTACAAACAAAACACATATGAATATTGGATTATTCCATGATAAAACATTTGTTATCACAGGAAAAATGCCAACACTTAGTAGAATTGATGCTCAAAAAATGATTGAAAATGCAGGTGGAAAAACTAATTCGGCTATTAGTAAAAATACAAGCTATTTATTAACTGGTGAAAAAGCTGGTAGCAAGCTAACAAAAGCTTTAGAACTTGGAATTACCATAATTAATGAAAAAGATTTTCTTACTCTTCTATCATTAGAAGAAGAGTATTATTCTTAGATTTACAAAAATGCCTTCCAAAAAAATCAACAGTTTAATCAAAACACCTTGTGGCCGAGCAAAATATTTAAGCCTTTTAGACAAGCCAGGAATAATAGCAAAGATAAGACTTGGATGGTTTATTCTTATAGCAATTATTAAAGATTGGAACTTGCCAGATCAAGATGATTCACTCGACTCAGATTCCTGAAGAGCTCTTCTCACTGCACTAGTCACCAAAAAAACAACTCCCAAAGTAGCTAATAAACCAACAACACGAATCACAAAAGAATGCGTATCTGTCCTGCCTGATAAAACAGCACCAAATCGCATAAAATCACCTGCCAAGGAACCTAATCCGCAAAACAAGATTGTCCCTGGCAAAACACCTATCAAACCAATAGTGTAATCTCGCCATCGAACATCACTTAATCCATAAACAAAGTTAAGCAGGCTAAATGGAAATGCAGGTGAAAGACGAGTTAAAAGAATCAATTTTAATCCTTCTCTACTAACCGCTTGCTGAGCAAGTTGAAATTTAGGGAATTCAGCCATGCGCTTTTGTGCCCAAGTCCGTAACAATGTTCGTCCTAAATAAAATGTTATTTCTGCTCCAAGAAAAGCACCTATAAAGACAACAATACTACCTATCCATGTACCATAAATAGCACCTGCAATCATGGAAATCCAAATACCTGGCAATAAAAAAGAAACCCATAATGCATAGAACGGAATAAATACAATTATGCCGAAAGGTGTTTGAAAAAATGGTAAGAAACTTTCAACCCACACACTAAAATCAAACATTTGCATCACCTAGAAAGGTGAAATTTTCGGCTAATATTACCAAATCATTTAAAGATAACCCAGTACATCTGAAAATAAAGATTTTTCTAGATCTTTGACAAATTGAATTCTTTAGCACTTTAATTTACTATCTTATGAAGCAAGGTCAGACAATCTCTTTCTTGCAAGATCAGCTTGAGCTTGAAATTCACTCAGATTCTTTCTGCATTCAGTCACAACATGCTTTGGTGCTTTTTCAGAAAAGTTTGGATTAGCCAGCCTTCCTTTCAAAACTATAATTTCCTTTTCCGCCTTAGAAATATCCTTTTGAAGGCGAGCTCGAAGAGCATCTATATCAACCAAACCTTCTAAAGGAACAAGAACTTCCAATTCACCACTTACACCAGCAATAGCTTTAGCAATAGGTTTTTTTGTTGCAATCTCTGGCTCTAAAATCTCTAAGCGATTTGCCCGAGTTAACACTTGAATGTCAACTTTTGACTTTTGCAAAATAGCAGTTAATGATTTTTTAGACGTGATAAAACGAACTGGGGCATTTTGTGCAGGCTTCAATCCTGCTACTGCCCTAAGATTACGAACTAATCTAATTGAAGAGAATAATTCACAAAAAGATGTTTCTAATTCTTTGTCAATAAATTCCTCATTTAGTTCAGGCCAAACTTGCAAAGCAAGGAGATTCTCCTCCGAAAAGCCAGTCAAAGCATGCCAAAGTTCTTCGGTTAAATGAGGCATCATAGGATGCATCATAACTAAGAAATCTTTCAACACATTAAAAAGAACCTTCCTTGCAATTAACTGATCAGCAAGTGCTTCTTGACTCTTAGGATCTTTAGGATTCAAACGACGTTTAATTAACTCCAAATACCAATCACAAAAATCATTCCAGGCAAACTCATATAAACACTTTGCAGCTTCACCAAGTCCATATTCTTGATACAGTCTGGTAACATCCTTATTCAATCTAGCTAGTTTAGATAAAATCCAATAATCACTTAATTGGAAATGAGATTTGTCATTTTCATCTAAATCATCGAATAATTCATCGCCAAGATTAATAAGAGCAAATCTAGTAGCATTCCACAATTTATTAGCAAAGTTTCTAGATGCTTCAACTGTGGCAGAAGTCCCTTTGTTTCTATCAAAATCAAGTCGAATATCCTGGCCAGCCCCTGCAACTTCTCTAACTAAAGCAAAACGTAAAGCATCTGTTCCATAAGTATCAATTAGCAATAAAGGATCAATACCATTCCCAGCACTTTTGCTCATTTTACGATTCTGCTCATCTCTTACCAAACCATGGATATAAACATCCGCAAATGGCATCCGCCCAGTAAAAGTACCAGCCATCATTGTCATCCGTGCTACCCAAAAGAAAATGATGTCGAACCCCGTAACTAATGTGCTTGTTGGATACCAACGATCTAAATCAAGATGAGTTTGGTCAGGCCAACCTAAAGTTGAAAATGGCCATAAACCACTTGAGAACCATGTATCTAAAACATCCTGGTCTTGCTCAATAAGAGCAGAATCCCCAAATTGCTTCTTAGCCAAAATCAAGGCTTCATCTTCAGAGCGTGCAACTACATAAGGAGTGGAGTCAATCTGTGTTCCATTTGTCTCACTAACTACAAACCAAGCAGGAATACGATGCCCCCACCAAAGCTGCCGACTTATACACCAATCACGTATATCAGTAAGCCAGTCTAGATAAACTTTTGTCCAACGATCTGGGATAAAACGAGGTTCTCCTTTTTCAAGATGTCCTCGACATCTTGCAGACATGGTTTCCATACTTACAAACCACTGTGTAGACAGAAGAGGTTCCACTGGGACCTTGCCTCTTTCTGAATAGGGAACGCTATGACGATGTGGCTCTACTTTGGACAACAATCCAAGCTGATCTAAAGCATCCACTACAGCTTTACGCGCATCAAAACGATCTAAACCCTCAAAAGGTCCAGCCTGATTATTCATGCTCCCGTTCTTATTCATCACTGTGATCTGAGGTAAATCATGTCTCTGACCTATTGCAAAATCATTAGGGTCATGAGCTGGGGTAACTTTTACGCAACCTGAGCCAAAATCTTTATCAACATGTTCATCTGCAATTATTGGAATCTCTCTACCTAAAAACGGCAAAATTAATTTCTGTCCAACAAGATGGCTATATCGCTCATCTGATGGATTAACTGCTACAGCCACATCACCCAACATAGTTTCAGGCCGAGTTGTAGCAACCTCAAGATGAGTTCTGCCATCAATATCTGATTCTCTCTTCAATGGATAACGAAAATGCCATAGATTTCCATCTACCTCTTTCATCTCAACCTCAAGATCACTTACAGCTGATCCAGAAGCAGGACACCAATTAACAAGATATTCCCCCCTATAAATCAAATTTTGCTCATATAAACGAACAAAAGCTTCTGAGACAGCCTTAGTAAGACTCTCATCCAAAGTAAACCTCTGTCTTTGCCAATCAACTGAATAACCAAGACGTCGAAGTTGATCGACTATTTGACCTCCGCTTTCTGCTTGCCAAGCCCATGCTCTCTCCAGAAAAGCATCTCTTCCTAAGTCTTCTTTGCTTAATCCTTCCTTTTGAAGCTGTTTTTCTAGAATGGTCTGAACAGCAATAGATGCATGATCTGTGCCCGGCAAGCAAAGAACATTCTTTCCTTGTAGTCGCTGGAATCGAACAATTGTGTCAATTAAAGCTGTATTAAAGGCATGTCCCATATGAAGACTGCCCGTGACATTCGGCGGTGGTATTACTACCGAGAATGGTTCTCCTGAGTTCTTTGGATCAGGATGAAAGGCTCCTGTCTGCTCCCACAACCTCTGCCAACGACTTTCGGTTCCAGCAGGGTCATAGATCTTAGGCAAGGCATTTGTTGCCCTAGAAAAACTCTCAGATACTGTTTGCTCAGTCAAGATATTGTGCAAAGCACTCAAACTATGCTCGCAAAACGCTACCAAAAACGTTTTCTAGATCAATTGTCTCTTGAAGAATCTTTCCAAGGAATCGCAATAACTGCATCAAGCAGGAGCCATTGATCTCTATCCAATAAAATCCTCTCCAACAATCCAACTTGATTCAGTGCATCTGAAACCAGATCAAAATCCATTGCATTGGAAGCATCAATAGGCATTATCAAAACTTGTGATTCTGCAGGATCAGCCATTACTCGAAGTCCAAGCCCATCTAACCTCCTTTCAAAAAAAATTCTTCTCATACGACTGGTCAAAGGAGCTCCTAAAGATTTTGCAAAATTTTCAAGACTGTCTTTATCTCCGGATAAACCACAATTCAAAGCCAACCAAATCAAAAATTTCACCCAACTATCGACTGTCCATAAAGGATCAAAGCCAGTTCTATGCTGAAAAACCAATTCAGCTATTGCAAAATCAAAAACTCTAGCCTGCAAGCTCGTTTCTTGAAATTGATCCATAAGAGACATCTTCTCCTATAACAGTCAGACTTATGTTGACTCTGACAAGACAGTGTCCATGATGATGGATCTAAATGACCCCGAACTCGAATTTTCAGATTTGGTATATGCCTACCAAAGTTGGGTAATGGCAATGATCAATGATGAGAAATTAGAAAGTGAAGAAAAGCTATTAACAGATGAAATCACTGAAGATGCTCTTAATGCGATGCGCTTTCTTCCTGGTGAAGTCACAAGTGCTATAGAAAGCAGTCTTGCACGTGTTTACGATGTAGACGTAGATGAACTAGCCACTCTTCTATTTCCAGAGGAAGAGTGATTTCAACTTTAATCTTTATTGAAAAAATTTCATACAGTTAATGATCTAAAACCTGAACCGCAAGAGGAACTTTCAGTACCTTCTGGAGTACTAATTAAAAAGCCACCTCCACTGAGATCACCATAATAATTAAGAGTTAATCCACTTAATAAATCAACTTGCTCAGAGGGAGCATAAAGAGTTACTCCATCTGTTCTAGCAACTGGAACTCCACCTAATTCACCAGGCCTCAATCTGATATACAACCAACCTTCACCACAACTATCCCCAACAAGATCAAGATGCATAACACCAGGACTTCCAGCAAAAGAGGCCTGCCGACCTAACTCAGCGGCAGCTATAGGAGTTATTTTCAGGCTATGGCCCTTTTGCATAAAGCAATTGATCCAGAGAAATGGGCGATCCAGGGTTCGAACCAGGGACATCCTGCTTGTAAGGCAGGCGCTCTACCACTGAGCTAATCGCCCTCTTCTTCTATTTTGCACTAAAGGGTAACCCCCTCCAAAATAATCCTTATTGATTCATGGCATTAGGTAAAAACCACGAGAATGCCACGAAATTATTAGTTATCCCATTTGGCATTTGCTTGGCAATTCTCTGGGATATCAAAAGTGCTTTATTAGGAAGTGTGGCATTTATTACTGGCGGAATTTGGCTATCTCCCGATTTAGATACTCAATCCATAGCTCTAAAAAGATGGGGATTCTTAAAAGTTTTATGGTGGCCATATAGAAAACTAATTCGACATCGCTCATTTTTATCTCACGCACCTTTCATAGGCACTACGTTGAGGATTTGTTATCTATTCGTCTGGTGTTTTGTCATCGCTTCAGCTCTGAAAATATTTGAATTTTCCACCCCTTTAGAAATACTAAAGACAATATGCCCTCAGCTTTTAAAAAACCCAAAGGAATACCTGCCAATCATGATTGGACTTGAAGCAAGTGTCTGGCTTCATCTCATACAAGATGGAGATCCTTTACCTAGTGAGTGGCATCAAGGAAAATATCGATAAAACTAAGCATCCTCAGAAAAAAAATGAGCAAAAAAACAGAAACCACAACAGCTATCAATGAACTAATTGATATTGTTCAAAAATTAAGAGATCCAGTCCAAGGATGTCCTTGGGATCTCAAACAAACTCATGAATCTCTAATCCCATATGTTCTTGAGGAATCGTACGAAGTTGCTGATGCAATCCGCAATGGTGATAACAATGAACTGTGCGAAGAATTAGGAGATTTATTACTACAAGTGATATTACATGCTCAGATTGCAAGAGAAAAGAACATATTTTCACTTGCAGATATCGCAAAAGGAATTAGTAGAAAACTTATTCGACGTCATCCACATGTGTTTAATGAGATTAAAAAATTAAATGTCGATACTGTTAATGAGCAATGGAAAAAAATAAAAATTTCTGAAAAGCCATTAATAAAAACCAATCATCCAACTAGTGATCATTTAAGAAAAAAAGTAAGTATTCAACCCGCACTAGCTGGAGCAATGACTATTTCCAAGAAAGTTGCAAAGCTAGGATTTGAATGGGAAAATATCGAGGCCGTATGGACAAAATTAAATGAAGAGCTTGAAGAACTAAAAACAGCAATAAAATTAAATGATAAAGTAAATGCTCAAGAAGAACTTGGCGATGTTTTTTTTACTTTAATCAATATTGCTCGTTGGTCCGAATTAGACCCAGAAGAAGGTCTGGCTGGATCTAATAAACGATTTCTAGATAGATTTTCTTATATAGAATCCTCCCTTAAAGGCAATCTAGAAAATTCTTCTTTAAATAAACTTAAAAGTCTTTGGAAAGAGGCCAAGGCGATCTTAAAAATCAATAAATGAATCTAGAATTCTCTTTCATTTAATGGAAAAACTCCCTTTAGAACAGTGTCATTGGATAGATGAAGTCCATGATGGAGTTCGCTATGGCCTCCAAGGTGAGGTGTTAATTGATGAAAAAAGTGCTTTCCAGAAAATCACTGTTATTGAAAGCAAGCGTTATGGAACTAGTCTTTTGCTTGATGGGTGCTGGATGACTGCAGAAAAACAAGAAAAGCATTATCACGAATGTCTAGTTCATCCAGCTTTATGCAGCTCTCAACAACTCAAAAGTATTTTGATCATTGGAGGCGGAGATGGTGGCACAGCTAGAGAATGCTTGCGATATCATGAAGTTGAACATTTAGATCTTGTAGAGATTGATGCTCGAGTAGTTGAAATAAGTAAAAAATACTTACCTCATATTGGTGGTAAAGCATGGACTGACACTCGTTTAAACCTAAAAATTACTGATGGCATTAATTGGGTAAAAGCAGCTAGCGATGAGTCATACGATGTCATTCTTGTAGACAGCTCCGACCCTACTGGTCCTGCTCAAGGCTTATTCAATCGAGACTTTTATAAAGAATGTCGTCGCATCCTTAAGCAAGGAGGTGTATTTGCTACACAAAGCGAGTCGCCAGAGTCCTTTCGCCAAATCCATATTGATACGGTGAAACTAATACGCGAACTATTTGATCATGCTGATCCACTTTACGGATGGGTTCCTATGTATCCAAGTGGCTGGTGGAGCTGGACTTTCGCTGCAGTTGATAAGCCTAGATATTTACATCCTATCTTAAGTAGATCAAAAGAAGTATCTAAAAACTGTGAAATATGGAGCACAAATTGGCAACAAGGTGCATTTGCAGCAATTCCCGCTTTTATTGAAAGGGAACTAAAACTATGAGATATCAGTCAAGTCAAGAAAAAGCATTCTTCGAAGACAATACAGGTCCCATTTTTATGGGTGCCCAAAGAAACTCTAAAGATTGCAAAGTAGGATTGTATGGAGTTCCTTATGATGGGACAACATCCTTCAAACCGGGTGCACGTTTTGGTCCTAATTCAATACGAGAAGTTAGTAATGGATTGGAAACATACTGTCCTCAACTAAATAGTGATCTTGAGGATCTTAAATATGTTGATTTTGGTTCGATTCAAATAAATCATGGTTCACCCGAACCAGTCCTCCGTTCAGTAAAGAAAAGCACCCAAAACATATTTGAACTCGGCTTAAATCCATTAATGCTAGGAGGTGAACATTCAATAACTATTGGAGCAGTATCTGCTGCTGCTGAATTATATCCTGATCTAGTTTTATTGCAATTAGATGCCCATGCAGATTTGAGAGATGAATGGCTTGGTTCAAAGAATAATCATGCATGTACTATACGCAGATGTTTGGAAGTCCTGCCAAGTAAAGAAGTTCTTCAAGTAGGTATTAGAAGTGGAACACGCAAAGAGTTCTTTGAACTGAATGATAAAAAAAGATTAATACCACATGAAGTAGGCAGAGGAGCAAGCCATCTCGAAAAAGCTTTAGAAAGGTTTTATGGACAACCTATCTACATAACAATTGACCTTGACTGGTTCGATCCAAGTGTTCTACCAGGAACAGGTACACCTGAACCTGGAGGATTTTATTGGAGAGATTTTGCTGCAATTATAGATGTCATTAAAAAGCATAATATTGTTGCTGGTGATGTCGTTGAATTGGCACCACAAATTGATATTTCTGGTATTAGCAGTGTACTTGCTGCAAAGGTAGTTAGAAGCCTGATTATTATATTGAGCAATCAACAAGACGAATAGAAAATATAAACAAAATCTTTATTCTTGAAGGCATAAATATTGACGTCTAGAAGATTGAAAATAAGATTTGGTTATTAAAAAATAAATTCCAACCAACTCTACAAATTTGGCTTAAGTCCGAAACAGTAGGGAATCTTTACTATAGGAATTATTCATATTAATAAATCCTATTCGAAAACCTCACTAACGAATATAATAGCTTTGCCTGGTATCTCAAGATAACTTCTATTCGTCTTTCTACTAAATTAGAAATAAAGGCTATCAAATAATCTTTGAGAAAAACATAAGAAGCAATAGAGAAAGTATTTCGTTCAAATACAAGATAATCACCAATGAACTTAAATCGAATAAGCAAAGTGCTAATAAGCTAAAAAATGAATCTGGAATATTTTAAGTTACTAAAATCTTTTAATATCACAAAACAATTTGAAACTTAATTAAAACCCTAATCTATATTTTATCGATCATTTCCAACCAATGCTCGATTGAACTCAAGTTGTAAATCTGTAGGCGATTTAGATATTGTTTCCTTAAAATTTGGCAAAGATGGCTCTTTTTTGGTCCAATGATGACAAAAAACAAATTGCATCACCTCTTTATGGACTTTAATGTCCCTCAAGCGGCACCAGCCTTCTGAAGCCTTCTCAGAAAAGCCACAATGCTTGCAGTTACCACAAGATTCTTTAGTCAGCATTCAAGATCCCGAAGAAGCCTAGGTTAGTGACAGCTAGCTCATTGGACTACAAATTTGACAAATATGCGGCTTTCCTTCCGTTTCTAAAAACAGGATTTCATAAATATCACCACAAAGCCACCAATGAAACTGCAACGTACACCTCTTTATGAGCTCTGCGAAAAAGCTGGGGCACGCATGGTTCCATTCGCAGGCTGGCAAATGCCAGTTCAATTCTCAGGCTTAATCAATGAGCATCATGCAGTCAGGAACGAAATTGGCTTTTTTGACATATCCCACATGGGAGTCATTCAACTTTCAGGGAAAAACCCAAAAGATGCTCTACAAGCATTAGTCCCTTCTGATCTCAACAGAATTGGTCCTGGAGAAGCCTGTTATACAGTCTTGTTGAACGAAAATGGTGGAATACTCGATGACCTTATAATTTACGATCTAGGACCTGATAAAACAGGAAATCAAATAATTTTTCTTGTAATCAATGCAGCCTGTGCTACTAATGATATTGAATGGCTAAATCAACATCTACAAACAAAAGAACTATCTTTAACTGATGCAAAGAATGATCAAATTTTATTAGCAATACAAGGACCAAAAAGCCTACAATTACTAGATAAATTAAGCAACGAATCCTTGCAAAGCCTCCCTCGTTTTGGACATAGATATATACATATGGACAGCCTTGGGATTAATAAAAAGCATGCAATCTTCATAGCTCGCACTGGTTATACAGGTGAAGAAGGTTTCGAACTTCTCCTGCCAAAAGAGACTGGAAAGCTACTTTGGCAAATGCTTCTTTCTGAAGGAGCTACCGCATGCGGACTTGGCGCTCGTGACACATTGCGCTTAGAAGCAGCACTCCATCTTTATGGCAATGACATATCTAGTGAAACCACACCATTTGAAGCAGGACTTGGATGGCTTGTTCATCTAGAGATGCCTATCCAATTTCTCGGCAGACGCGCTCTTGAAAAACAAGCAGAACAAGGAATTGAAAAGGTTCTAGTTGGCCTCAAATTAAAAGGTCGTGCCATTGCTCGTCACAACTACCCAGTCCTTCACGAAGGAAAAAAAATAGGAAAAATAACCAGTGGTAGTTGGTCTCCCACATTGAATGAAGCAATTGCGCTTGCGTACGTACCTCTAGAGCTTTCAAAAGTAGGCTCCAACCTAGAAGTAGAAATCCGGAACCAACGTCATTCAGCGACGGTTGTTAAAAAGCCTTTTTATCGCAAAGCATGATGCAGCCAAAACAATGCGTAAACCAACCTCCCAAATAAGCCCTTATGGGAAACTCAGATTTGAACCTGAAATAATTCCCATGCGCAGCAATGGTTGCGGCGAATTGAGAAGTAGTCACATCGCCTCCAAAGTTTTATTGAGTGGATGGGTAGATCGATGTAGAGATCATGGGGGAGTGATATTCATCGATCTACGAGATCGAAGTGGAACAGTTCAAATAACTGTTGACCCTGATCAAGGGTCAACACTCTTTGCTCTCGCAGAAAGCCTTCGCAATGAATCCGTCATACAAATTAAAGGCATTGTCCGCTCACGACCAAGTGACGCAATCAATAAAAAACTCGCTACAGGAGAAGTTGAAGTATTAGCTAATGATCTAAATGTTCTGAACTCAGTAAGAGGAAACATACCATTTTCAGTATCTATACACGATGAAGAACCAATCAAAGAAGAGCTGCGCTTACGTCATAGATATCTAGATTTACGACGAGAAAGAATGCAGCAAAACCTTTATTTACGCCACAAAACTATTAAAACTGCTAGGGATTTCTTAAACAAGCAAGATTTTATAGAAGTAGAAACGCCAATTCTTACTCGCTCTACCCCTGAAGGTGCTCGTGATTATTTGGTGCCTTCAAGAGTGTGCGAAGGTGACTGGTTTGCCTTGCCACAATCACCACAACTCTTCAAACAATTGATCATGGTTGGTGGTTTAGAACGTTATTACCAAGTAGCACGTTGTTTCCGAGATGAAGATCTTCGTTCGGATCGGCAACCTGAATTTACACAACTAGATATTGAAACAAGTTTTATGAGCCAAGAAGAAATTCTTGAGTTAAACGAAAAATTAATAGCTAAGATTTGGAAAGAAGTAAAGGGTGTGAAGTTAAATATTCCTTTCCCTAAAATGACATGGAAAGAAGCAATGAGTCGCTTTGGGACTGACCGGCCAGATACTCGCTTTGGTATGGAACTAGTTGATGTAAGTGACTTAGTCAAAGATATTGGATTCAAAGTATTTTCAGGAGCTATTAAAGCTGGAGGATCAGTAAAATGCATAACAGTAAAGGGTGGCAATAATTCCCTAAGCAATGTTCGTATTAAACCAGGCGGAGATGTTTTTAGTGAAGCCCAAAAAGGAGGCGCAGGAGGCTTAGCTTTTATAAGAGTTAGGGACAAAGGAGAAATTGACACTATTGGAGCCATCAAAGATAGTCTGAATGAAAATCAAAAAAAAGAACTACTAGAAAAAACACAAGCCGAAGTTGGGGACTTAATACTTTTTGGGGCAGGAGATACAAACATTGTCAATAAAACCTTAGATCGAGTAAGGCAATTCTTAGCAAGAGAACTAAAATTAATTACCAAACAAAATGAAAAAGATAATTGGAATTTCCTGTGGATTATTGACTTCCCAATGTTCGAATTCAACTCAGAGGAAAATCGACTGGAAGCACTTCATCACCCTTTTTGCGCTCCAAACGAAGAAGATTTAGGTGATGATCCCGAAGATTGGAAAAAAAATCTCCCCCAATCTAGAGCTCAAGCGTATGACCTTGTACTCAATGGACTCGAATTAGGAGGTGGTTCAATACGCATTCATGATTCAGAGCTCCAAAAACATGTTCTTGAAACAATTGGTCTGTCCATAGATCAAGCAAAAGATGAATTCGGTTTTCTTATAGATGCTCTAGACATGGGAGCCCCACCCCATGGAGGTATTGCATTTGGAGTAGACAGAATTGTGATGTTACTTGCCGGAGAAGAATCAATACGTGACACCATTGCTTTCCCAAAAACCCAACAAGCAAGGTGTCTTATGACTCAAGCACCATCAGAGGTCTCTGAATCACAACTAAAAGAATTACATGTAAAAAGTACATGGATCGAAGAAGATTCATAAAAGTTCTTGCAATAAATATGAACCCTGTCAAATGTGAACAAGCTGCATAAATAATCATTTAAATCAAATTACAAAAGATGGTCTGATAATAGTTATTAAAAGGGAAGTAACCAATTAGACTAAGTCAAGAAAAGAAAAAATGGTCTGCATAGATCTGGTTAGCAATGAAGAAACGATTTTGTTCAAAATTATTCAATTCATGCTGAACAATCTGAAAAAGCTATGTTTTTTACTTGGCCTATACGAGTATCGCGTTACTGTAAAGAGTCACTAAGAGTCAATGACCAAATTCGTCTTCGTTACGGGTGGAGTTGTTTCGAGCATCGGGAAAGGGATAGTGGCTGCAAGCCTTGGTCGACTCTTGAAGTCACGCGGCTACAACGTATCAATTTTAAAATTGGACCCATACTTAAATGTGGACCCTGGGACCATGAGTCCCTTTCAACATGGAGAAGTTTTTGTAACAGAAGATGGCGCAGAAACGGATTTAGACCTAGGTCACTACGAACGCTTTACAGATACAGCAATGTCACGATTAAACAGCGTGACCACAGGTTCTATTTACCAAGCAGTTATCAACAAAGAAAGAAGGGGTGACTACAAAGGTGGCACTGTTCAAGTAATCCCACACATCACAGCTGAAATTAGAGAACGCATACATCGAGTTGCCGCAAACACTGCAGCTGATGTTGTAATCACTGAAATCGGTGGAACTGTTGGTGACATCGAATCACTCCCATTTCTAGAAGCAATTAGAGAATTCCGAGAGGATGTTGATCGGCATGATATTGCTTACATACATGTAACTTTGTTACCTTACATTGGCACCTCAGGTGAATTAAAAACAAAACCCACTCAACACTCAGTCAAAGAACTCCGCTCTATTGGTATCCAGCCTGATTTATTAGTTTGTAGAAGCGATCGACCTATAAATAATGATTTAAAACGAAAAATTGGGGGTTTTTGTGGTGTCAGTAATCAAGCCGTAATTCAATCTCTTGATGCAGACAGTATATATTCAGTACCTCTTGCTTTAAAAGAAGAAGGACTTTGCAAGGAAATACTTAATGTACTCGACCTAACTGATCATGAATGTGATTTAAAAAACTGGGCTCAACTTGTCCACAAACTTCGCAACCCAGGACCTGCTGTCAAAGTAGCTTTAGTTGGAAAATATATTCAACTAAACGATGCTTACCTTTCTGTAGTTGAAGCACTTCGCCATGCCTGTATAGCTCAAGATGCATCTTTAGCTCTTCACTTAATCAATGCTGAAGAAATTGAAAAAGAAGGTCCAGAAAATCTTCTCAAAGGAATAGATGCTGTAGTAGTTCCTGGGGGATTTGGAAATCGAGGCGTAGATGGCAAAGTGTCTTCAATTCGCTGGGCAAGAGAACAACGGGTGCCTTTTTTAGGATTATGTTTAGGCATGCAATGTGCAGTTATTGAATGGGCTCGCAATCAAGTAGGACTAGAAGGAGCTGCAAGCACAGAATTAGAACCAAATACAAATCATCCAGTAATTCATTTACTACCTGAACAACAAGATGTTGTTGATATGGGTGGAACAATGAGATTAGGTGTATATCCTTGTAGGCTTCAACCTGGAACTATGGGGCAACGTTTATATAATGAAGAAGTTGTCTATGAAAGGCATCGCCATCGTTATGAATTCAATAATTCCTATCGAAATCTTTTTCTTGAGTCAGGATACGCGATAAGTGGTACTTCTCCTGATGGACGTCTAGTCGAACTAATAGAACTCAAAGGTCATCCATTCTTTACTGCTTGCCAATATCATCCAGAATTCCTATCTCGTCCGGGTCAACCTCATCCACTTTTCCGAGGACTTATAGAAGCTGCACAATTACGTTTGCCAGCTTCTCCTACAGAAGCAATACGTCAACAAGAACGTTCATCCCTAAAGCAAAGTATTTCTAAGCCCAACTAATGCATTTCACACTTCCAATTGTGGAATGCTTTCATTCAATTCAAGGAGAAGGTGCACATGTTGGACGAAGTGCTTATTTTATACGCTTAGCTGGTTGTAGAGTAGGGTGTCCGTGGTGTGACACAAAAAATTCATGGGATGCAACTATTCATAATCAAGTGAATATTAATAAAATAGCCAATGATGCTATAAATGCATCATTAAATAAAGCTGATTTTATTGTAATTACAGGTGGTGAGCCATTACATCACAATCTTGATCCACTTTGCAATGAAATTAGAAGAATATCTATAACAAAGACAAAAACAATTCTTATCCATCTTGAAACAAGTGGTGTTGATCCTATTAGTGGAAACCCAAATTGGATCACTCTTTCTCCTAAACCACATTCACCACCTAGATTAGATATATTAAAAATTTGCAATGAGCTCAAAGTGATAATAGAAAATAAAAACGATTTATTATTTGCTGAGAATATTTATCAAACAGCCAATGAAATAAGAAAAGAAAAAAATTTGTTTATGCCATTACTGTTTCTACAACCAGCCTGGAACAATTTAAAAAGCCAAAAGCTAACAATCGAATTTATTAAAAGTAATCCTAAATGGCGACTCAGCTTACAAACACACAAATGGTTAAATGTCCTATGAAAACATAAATGTAGATGCAAGTTATCAAAAACCAACATTCTGCGAAATAGAAGTTATATTATTGAAAAAGTAATCCAACAATGCATGATTTGAAAATTTCCAAATTATGACTAATTCCAAAGCAATTGCGTTGTTATCTGGAGGTCTTGATTCTGCCACTGCAGCAGCAATGGCTATTGCAAAAGGTCACGAAGTTATAGGCCTTTCATTTGATTATGGACAACGACATATCAAGGAATTAATAGCTGCCAAGGAAATTGCAAATCACTTAAAAATTAAAGAGCATGAAATTATTAATATCAACTTAGCAAGCTGGGGAGGATCATCACTAACTGATCTCAATCAAACAATACCAAATCAAGGAATAATCAAAGGAATCATTCCAAACACTTATGTTCCTGGAAGAAATACAGTTTTTATTGCCATTGGACTGAGTTTCGCTGAAGCACGAAGCGCTGAGCATCTTATTCTTGGAATAAATTCTATGGACTATTCCGGTTACCCAGATTGCAGGCCAGATTATCTACAAGCATTCCAAGAATTAGCTAATTTATCAAGCAAAGCTGGCCGCGAAGGCAATGGAGCAAACCTGTGGGCTCCTCTTTTGCACCTTGACAAAGTAGAAATTATCAACAAAGCACTTAGTTTGGGTATACCGATAGAAAGCACCTGGAGTTGTTATAGCGGTGAAGAAAAAGCATGCGGTTTTTGCGATAGTTGCAGAATTCGTGATCAAGCTCTCATGAAAGCCGGTCGTCCAGATCTTTGCAGTAAACCAAAGCTGTGTTAAAGCCAATCAAACAACTTTGCGCTTGGAAAAATCCAGAAATTGTAATTCAAGCACTAATTAAAATATGGGGTCAAGAAGGCCTTGTTTGGCTTGATGGAGATGGAAGTAAGTTAGGAACTAATGCAATTATAGGAATAGATCCTATTAAACAAATATGTTGTCGAGGACTACCAAATGAGCCAAATTCATCAAACCCATTCAAGGCATTAAGAGACCTTGGTCCAGGACATTGGTGCGGTTGGCTAAGTTATGAAGCAGGTGCATGGCTAGAACCTAATAATCCTTGGAAACCTCATCCAATGTCCACACTATGGATTGCACAATATGATCCGATTCTGCGCTTTAATTTAAGAAAAAAAGAACTATTAATTGAAGGATTTGCATCTAAAAGAATCCAAGAAATAATGAAATTAATTAATTCAATTTCATATGACAAAGAAAATGAGTATAATGAATATCTTATCAAGATAAAAGAGACTATAAAAATACCTTTGAAGGCTTGGCAATGGAAGACCAAGAAAAAAGAATATATTACGATGGTCAATTATCTTAAAGAATTGATTGCGAGTGGTGACATATTTCAAGCAAATTTAACTGCCTGCTGTTCTACTTCATTGCCTAAGAAAATTTCAGCAATTGATTTATTCCAACGTCTTAGACAAAGCTGTTCTGCTCCATTCTCTGGACTAATAATTGCTAAAGGAATGGCAAAAGGTGAGGCAATTCTTTCCAGTTCACCTGAAAGATTTCTAAAAGTACTACCAAATGGTGAAATAGAGACAAGACCTATCAAAGGAACAAGGCCTCGAAATATTGATATAGTCAAAGATTCAGATATGGCAGCAAGGCTTATAACTAGTGAAAAAGACCGAGCAGAGAATATTATGATTGTTGATATATTAAGAAATGACTTAGGCAAAATATGTATTCCTGGCTCAATAACAATCCCTCAATTAGTCGGGCTAGAAAGTTACAGGCATGTCCATCATCTAACTTCAGTCATCAAAGGATCTCTAAACCCAAATAAATCATGGATTGATGTGTTAGAGGCCTGCTGGCCTGGAGGATCAATTAGTGGTGCTCCTAAATTAAGAGCATGCAAACGTCTCTATGAGTTAGAGCCTATTGCCAGAGGACCCTATTGCGGTTCCTTATTACATATCGACTGGAACGGTCAACTAGATAGCAACATTCTCATCCGTTCTTTAATGATGCAAGGATCAATCCTAGACGCCCATGCAGGATGCGGCATAGTTGCTGATTCATCAGCTGAGCTAGAGGCAGAAGAACTTAATTGGAAATTAATTCCACTCATACAAGCTTTAGCATGAAAATTAATCCCAAAAAAGAGATCGGTTGGTTCAATAATAAATGGGATTCAACTTACAGATTATCTATCCCAATTAGAGATAGAGGATTAAATCTTGGTGATGGCATATTTGAAACAGTTCTAATCCTTAAAGGAAAACCACAACTTTTAAAGTCTCATCTAAACCGATGGAGAAATAGTGCAGATATTCTAGGAATGGCATCCCCACCTGAAGAAAAGTGGTTAGTAAAACTAATCAACGAAGGTCTTGATCTCTTAGATCTAAGAAAAGAAAATGGTGCTCTTAGAATCAACTGGAGTAGAGGAAACTCTATCGAAAGAGGAATAAATATTCCACGAAGTCAACCTCAAAAAGAAACACATCACTTTTGGTTAGAGCTAAATGCTAATGAACCCAAATTTGAACCTATTTCTGCACTTATAAGTAGATATGAACGACGAAACGCAAACAGCAAAATCAATCATTGCAAAACATTCGCTTACACTCAAGCAATACAAGCAAGACAGGAAGCTCATCAAGCTGGATTCGATGACGGTTTATTGCTAAGTACAAATGGCACAATTTGTTGTGGAACTACAGCTAATCTAATTATTAGACGTAATAATCAATTATTTACTCCTCATTTAACAAGTGGTTGCATACCTGGAATAATGCGACAACAAGGTCTAGATATGGGACTGATTCAAGAATTGGCTTTAGAAGCAGAGCCGAAGGAAGGGGATCAATGGCTTTTAATAAATAGTTTAAGCTGTCAACCAATTATAAGGATAAATAATATTTATCTTGACAGCTTTCAGAACTATAAGGAACTTTGGTATAAATTTTTGGGTAAATAATATAATCACATCTTCGAAGATGAAAACGAATTTATTAATAGATCTTGTTAAAATAAAATTGGCATGGTGACCTCAGCCGGACTTGGTGCACAAGAGGCAACCTGATACTCAATAGCTGCACCAATCATAACTATTGATGGAGAAGTAAATTGTTCTTTTTTGACCTCCTTACAAATTAAATGCAAAGGAGATTTAATTAATCTCTGTCCAACAATAGTTCCCTGCTGCATTACTGCTGCTGATATTTCTGGATCCAAACCTCCTGCAATTAACTCATCAATAATATATTGAAGATTATGTAAACCCATATAAATCACTAATCCATCACTTGCTGTCGCTAATGCTTTCCAATTAACGGACGGTCGTCTTTTATCAATACCCTCATGACCTGTGACAAAAGTAACTGAAGATCCTGCAAGCCTATGTGTAACTGGAATCCCAAAATAAGCAGGGACAGCAATACCTGCTGTGATACCAGGAACAATTTCTACAGATACACCATATTTCTGCAAGTATTGAGCCTCTTCAGCACCTCTTCCAAATAAGAAGGGATCTCCTCCTTTAAGTCTCACAATCGAAGAATAAGTTTTAGACATTTCTAGAAGAACTGCATTAATTTTTGATTGAGGCAAAGAATGGTGTCCACGTCTTTTTCCTACAAATTCGCATCTACATGACTTAGAGACTAATTTCAAAATTTCTATAGGGACTAATGAGTCATATAAAAGAGCATCACAACTCTGTATCAAACGCTTTCCTTTCACAGTCAATAACTCTGGATCTCCAGGCCCTGCGCCAACCAGATAAACCTTTCCCTGCTTAGAGTTGATCATAATGAAGGGCTAAACAACTTTTTCAAGAGATCTAATAGTTTGATGTCCAGCATAAAAGATGTCCTTCCAGATTGAATCAAGAGCCCAGGAAGAAATTCAAATCAAAAAAGTTGTATAAAAAATACCACAAGCGAAATCAAAAAGGATTTGGTATCAACGATTACAGGTGGAGAATAAGAAACAATGATGAAATTGGAATGAGTTTTTATTAGCCAACGATGAGTTCAACTAGAAAATTTACAAAAAAGGAAGCCAATAGGTTTACAAAGATAGACTTATTCCAATAAAAGTAAAAGTTATGTATCAATACACTTTCAATCATCCTTAGAAAGAGATTTCTTTGCAATAAAAAGACGAGCTTAAGGATTTAAGGATGAAATACGCTTTGATTTAGTACAGAAAAAATTAAGTTATCAATATAGATTTATGAGAAATAATCTAGAAACCCAATCCTAAGCGAAAATAATTGACAGCACAAGTGATTAAAAGAACAACCTACTACAAATTCTATTATATCGAGGGTTAGCGATTATACTTGATAAAGTATAAGTCTTATAGGTCTGACTAGCGTGACTACTACTCCGAATATGCCTGGGAAAGAACTATTTAAAAAATACCTTCGAAAAATTGGTAGTGGTGAACATACAGGCAAATCACTAAATAGAGATGAGTCTGCTGAAGCATTAAAGCTCATCCTCAAATCTGAAGCGACGCCTGCTCAAATTGGAGCTTTCATGATTGCCCATCGCATTAGAAGACCTGAACCTAAAGAGCTAGCAGGCATGTTAGATACATACCAAACACTTGGTCCAAACCTTTATTCCAAGCCTAATCAAAAGAGACCTATTTGTTTTGGAATGCCTTTTGATGGACGCACTAGAACATCACCTATATACCCATTAACAAGCCTCATTCTTATTAGCGCAAATCAACCAGTCATATTACAAGGTGGGCAACGCATGCCAATTAAATATGGTATATCAACTATTGAGCTCTTTGAAGCATTAGGTTTAAATTTAAAGGGTCTAAAAATTAATGAATTACAATTAGGATTAGATAACTTTGGATTCGCCCTTGTTCATCAACCTGAGCATTTCCCTTTAGCTGAACGATTAATTACATATAGAGAGGAGATAGGCAAACGACCACCAATAGCAAGCATGGAATTACTTTGGACAGCTCATCAAGGTGAACATTTGATCATTAGTGGTTTTGTCCACCCCCCCACAGAAGAAAGAGCATGGAAAACACTTGCTTTATTTGGAGAAAATAATTTCATAACTGTCAAAGGATTAGAAGGAGGAGTTGACCTGCCAATTAGTCGAGCATGTATAACCGCAACAATTCATAATGAACAAACTGAAAGAACTATTCTGTATCCAAAAGAGCATAATTGCCATGGTCAAGAAATCGAGTGGACAGATCTTGATTCTTGGAAAGATATAGCTGTAGAAGCACTAAATAATAAAGGCATCCTAAAAAAAAGCCTTTACTGGAATGCTGGAGTCTATTTATGGTTCGCAGGCGTTTCACAATCGATCGAAGATGGAATCAAAGAAGCAGAATCTATACTTAGTTCAGGTTTGGCCAAAGAAACATTAGAAAATTTAATTACATGGAGAAAACTAATTTCATAGTCCTTTTGTTAAATATTTCTCCATTTTATAGCGCTTAAAACTAATCCCAGCAATTTCAATTCTTTCAGTCAAAATATGATTCCAACTATGCCTAAGCAACAATGGATAACTTAACAAACTCGCTTCTGTAATTAAAGAGGACTGATCTTCATCTAATGCTTGCTCTTCTATTTTTTTTAAAAGAGCTGTAGCAAAGCCCCGACGAGCAGAACGTCCTCTACAATAAAGAAGTGCAAGTCGATTTAATGGATATCTGACAGCAAATGCTTCTATTTCATCCTTATCAATGACTAACCAGCCGATTCCATCTTGAAGAGTCTGATCAAGAATTCCAGGTAAATAAGCTAAAGATGCCCAGGCTTCAATTTGTTCTTTAGTATAGAAAGATCCTGCTTGTGACTCAATCGCATCTTCGTAAACCTCTTTGACTACTATGTGGTCAGCTTCAGTAATTGATCTCAACTTGGGAATGATTACCATCTGTTTAAAGTGTCAATACTTCAATCACACAGAGTTTGTGTGATACCAAATATCTATCCAAACTTGAACTAGTGCAAAGGCCCAAAATTCCAACTCTCCTGAGTGCCTTCATAACCCTTCTTAATGACAGGCTGGGTGAAACTATTGTATTTCCATTACTGCCATTCTTACTAGATCGTTTTACCAAGAGTGGAAGCACACTTGGTCTTTTAGCAGGGACTTATGCAATCTCTCAATTTGCCGTTGCTCCATTAATTGGAGCTCTTAGCGACCGGTTTGGGAGGAAACCAGTAATCATTACATGTGTCACTGGTTCTGTAGTTGGTCTATTCCTTTTCGCCCTCACAGTAAGCATTGAATGGCAAAACCTATTGCCAGCTTGGGCAGCAAGCCTTCCTTTGTTGCTCCTCTTTACAGCAAGAGTGATCGATGGTCTAAGCGGAGGAACTGCCGCTACAGCAACTGCTGTATTAGCTGATATATCAACTCCAGAAAATCGAGCAAAAACATTTGGTCTTATAGGAGTAGCTTTTGGTCTTGGTTTCTTACTAGGCCCTGGACTAGGCACAACACTTGCAAAATTTAGTGTGACATTGCCTGTTTGGGCAGCAACTGCGTTTGCTATCTCAAATTTAGTTTTAGTAATTTGCGTATTACCAGAAACACATCCAATCAATGCACGAAGTGCTCTTCCCAAAAAAAGAGAATTGAATCCCTTTACTCAACTAAAACTAATAATTATTAATCCAGTTATAAGGCGTCTTTGTATAGCATTTTTTATATTCTTTATGGCTTTCAACGGCTTTACAGCAGTGTTGGTACTATATTTAAAGCAAGCATTTAATTGGACTCCAGAACTGGCAAGTCTAACTTTCGTAGTTGTTGGATTAGTAGCAATGGTAGTACAAGGTGGATTAATTGGTCCTTTAGTAAAAAAATTTGGAGAATGGCGTCTAACTCTTGCAGGAATTGGCTTTGTAATTGTTGGATGCTTACTTTTGACAATCGCAAATAAAAGTAATGCAATTCAAGCTGTGTTTATTGCTGTAGCAATATTGGCACTTGGGACTGGCCTTGTAACACCATGCCTCAGAGCATTAGTATCAAGGAGACTCAATTCATCTGGACAAGGCACTGTTTTAGGGAGCCTGCAAGGCTTACAAAGTTTAGGAACTTTTGTAGGAGCTACAGCAGCAGGTCTCTCATACGATTTACTAGGTCCTAAAAGTCCCTTCATTGTAACCACTCTGCTACTTATAATAGTTATTAACTTAGTGTTAGGTAGTGACTACTACAATAGTAAAAAGCCTATACTTACATAAACTACATTACAACACAATTAATTTAGACCCTAACTTCTACTTTTGCTGGTACACCCACCAAATATCAAATCTAATGTCATCAGATGTCTAAAAAACTTCAATTAGAAAAACATTACATTAATCGTGAACTAAGTTGGATTAATTTTAACAGAAGGGTCCTAGCACAGGCACTTGATGAGAGAACTCCTTTACTAGAACAAGCCAAATTTAATGCGATTTTTAGCAATAATCTTGATGAGTTCTTTATGGTGAGGGTAGCTTCACTAAAATCACAAGTAGAAGCAAGCATTACAAAAAAAAGTGAAGATGGAAAATCTCCTAAAGAGCAACTTATAGAAATACGAAAACATATTCTTCCCTTAATTAAGCAGCAACAAATTCATTATTTAATGCAAGTTAAGAATGGACTTTATCTTGAAAAAGTTCATATTCTTGACTACAAAGAGCTTAATCAGAGTCAAGCACTTTGGATTGATGAGTATTTTAAAACAGCTATTTTTCCAGTACTCACTCCTTTAGCAGTTGACCCAGCTCATCCATTTCCTTTTGTAAGTAATTTAAGTCTAAACATTGCAGCACTAATAGTCGACACAGATACAGGTCAAAAACAATTCGCAAGAGTAAAGGTACCGCAAAAAACCATGGAAAGATTCATATCAATTCCAATTGAATTAAGTCATGTCAATCCAAAACCTTTGCATACTGCAATTCCTATTGAACAAGTAGTTGCGTTTAATCTGAAACATCTATTTCCTGGAATGAAAATAGAGGAGCATTATTTTTTTCGTGTTACTAGAGATGCAGATCTAGAGCTTCGAGATATTGAAGCCGATGACTTAATGAGTGCTCTTGAACAAGGGCTAAGAAAAAGAAGAATGGGAGGTGAAGTAGTGAGATTAGAAGTCTCTAAAACAATTTCAACAGAAATCTTAAATTTACTAATCCAAGGAATGGATGTAGAGGAAAATGATCTTTATTATATTGATGGCTTACTTGGACTAGATGAGCTGTTTGATCTACTTAAATTACAAATTCCAAATCTTAAGTACCAGCCATTCCATGGACTCACACCTAATCCACTAAAACAGAGTCAGCGTAATTTATTGGAAGATGGTTCAATAAAAACAGAAGAATTTAAAAGCATATTTTCAGTTATTAGACAAAAAGATTTACTATTACATCATCCATATGACCTATTTGCAACTTCTGTAGAAGAATTCATTAATCAATCAGCAGATGATCCCCTAGTCATGGGAATAAAAATGACTCTTTATAGGATCTCTAAAAACTCTCCAATAATTGCAGCACTAATACGTGCTGCAGAAAATGGAAAGCAAGTTATGGCATTGGTTGAACTAAAAGCTAGATTTGATGAAGATAATAATATTCAATGGGCTCGTCATCTTGAACAATCAGGAGTACATGTAGTTTATGGAGTACTTGGACTCAAAACACACACAAAAATCGCCTTAGTTATTCGAAAAGAAAAAGCACGTTTAAGAAGTTATTTTCATATTGGAACAGGAAATTATAATTCGAAAACATCAAAAACTTATACAGATATTGGCTTTCTTTCTTCAAAAGAAGAACTAGGAGAGGATCTGGTAGAACTATTTAACTATCTGACTGGTTTTTCTAAACAACAGAACTTTAGAAAACTATTAGTAGCTCCTGTCAGTCTTCGCAATAAAATGGAATCACTGATAACTAGAGAGATTCAACATGCTCAAAATGGAAAGATTGCAAAAATTCAAGCAAAAATGAATTCTTTAGTTGATCCCAATATTGTTCAATTACTGTATGAAGCGTCAAATGCAGGTGTACAAATTGACTTAATTGTCAGAGGAATGTGTTGCCTATATCCACAAAAAATAGGGCTGAGTGAAAATATCCGCGTAGTTAGTATCATAGGGAGATTTCTTGAACATTCTAGAATTTTCTGGTTTGCAAATGATGGTAATCCAGACGTTTTTCTTGGAAGTGCAGATTGGATGAGAAGAAATCTTGATAGACGTGTAGAAGCTGTTACTCCAATTGAAGATCCTCAGCTGAGAAGAAAATTAGAAGACCTTTTAAGTCTTTATATAAATGATCAACGAGGTGCTTGGGAAATGCAAAGTGATGGAAGCTTTATCCAAAGAAAGCAAATAGTAGAAGAAATTTCTGCTCAAGATAAATTAATCACGTCATGGAGCCAAGAAAAGAATCAAGTATAAATACTTAAGTAAAAACATCAGGGATGCTCCTGGCTTTATATATCAAAAACCAAAAAAACCTATCTGAACTACTGAAAGATTTTCGATTGATTATGTCTATTGTCTCT
This sequence comes from Prochlorococcus sp. AG-363-O15, assembly GCA_003278255.1. Classification (GTDB taxonomy): domain Bacteria; phylum Cyanobacteriota; class Cyanobacteriia; order PCC-6307; family Cyanobiaceae; genus AG-363-O15. The sequence continues at coordinate 49,636 of QCFZ01000005.1, read as the reverse complement.
CAAAAGTGCTAAATTCCAAACAAATTTATTTAGGAGGCCAGGGTGATGGGGATCCCTCTGGAATCTGCAAAGGTTGCTTCTGAAGCACCTTTAGAAGAACCAGTTTTGCCGTCAACATCAAAACGGCGATCTGAAAAAGTCAATAGAGGTAATAATTCCTCTAAAACAAATCAACGTCAAAGTGGGCGACTAGGAACAGATGCCATAGGTTTCTATCTCAGTAACATTGGCAGAATTCCATTGCTAACACCTGCCGAAGAAATTGAACTTGCACATCATGTGCAATTAATGAAGGAATTACAAACAATCGCGGTTGAAGAACAGACTCCTCGTCAACGTCATCAAATTCGAATGGGTAAACGAGCCAGAGATCGCATGATGGCGGCGAATCTTCGACTTGTAGTAAGTGTTGCTAAAAAATATCAAAATCAAGGTCTAGAGCTTCTTGATCTCGTTCAAGAAGGTGCAATTGGTTTGGAAAGAGCAGTAGACAAGTTTGACCCTGCAATGGGCTACAAATTCTCAACCTACGCTTACTGGTGGATTAGACAGGGTATGACGAGGGCGATAGATAACAGTGCCCGAACAATTCGTCTTCCTATTCACATAAGTGAAAAACTTTCCAAGATGAGAAGAATATCAAGAGAACTTTCCCATCGTTTTGGACGTCAACCAAATAGATTAGAATTAGCTCATGCAATGGGCATTGAACCAATAGATCTTGAAGATCTAGTCGCCCAAAGTGCTCCCTGCACATCCCTCGATGCACATGCACGAGGAGAAGAAGACAGAAGTACTTTAGGTGAACTGATTCCTGACCCTAATGGCAGTGAACCAATGGAGGGAATGGATCGAAGTATACAAAAAGAACATCTAGGAGGATGGTTATCTCAATTAAACGAGAGAGAACAAAAAATCTTACGTTTACGATTTGGATTAGATGGAGAAGAACCTTTAACCCTCGCAGAAATTGGAAGACAAATTAATGTCTCTCGAGAACGTGTAAGACAATTAGAAGCAAAAGCAATTTTAAAGTTGCGAGTAATGACCAACCATCAACAAGCCGCCTAAATAAAAATTGAATAATGTTTACTCATTACTCATTATTATAGGATGGATTGGATTAGTTTTCATTGCCGCAATCGTTACTAAAAAAACATTACCAGATCAAAAAGAACTAACTAGAAAAATCATACATATTGGAGTAGGTCCAGTGATAATTTTAGCTTGGTTATTACAAATTCCCTACACAATTGCTGTTCCAGCTGCATCAATAGTCACATGTATATTATTAATCAATTATCAATTCAGAATTTTTCCCTCCATTGAAGATATTTCACGGAACAGTTATGGCACAGTGGCTTACGGATTAAGTATTACTTTATTACTGATCTTATTTTGGCCAGCAAATGCTGCAGCCGCTACTGCGGGGGTACTGACAATGTCATTTGCAGATGGATTAGCTGCGTTAGTAGGACGTAATCTAGCCTCACCTAGTTGGCAGATATTAGGTCAACGCAAATCATTATTAGGAACATTGACCATGACAATTACAGTATTAATAGTACTAATATCGATAATAACTATAAATGACTTTAATATCTATCCATTACGCATAATCTTTGTAACCATGTTGGCTGTTGGTTTAGAACAGGTCAGTAAATGGGGACTTGATAATGTTTCAGTGCCTATTGCTGTCGCATGTTCCTGGTCATGGATGACAACAATATAAAGACTAACAAGCCTATTGATTTGATAAAGAAACTGATTGAGCTAAATGTTCAAGAAGAACTTCTGTTGTTTCCATATTAATGCATGCATCAGTGATGCTTTGTCCATATTTGAGAGTTGATAAATCACTAGTAAGTTTCTGATTGCCTTCGAAAAGATGGCTTTCTAACATAACTCCAATAACATATTTAGACCTTTGTTGAATTTGATTAGCTATTGAATATAAAACCTCTGCTTGTTTTCGAAAATCCTTATTAGAATTATCATGACTACAATCAATCATAACTCTTTGACCCAAATTAGATACAGCAAGTTCTTTCACAATTTCTTTAACTGATTCCAAATTATAATTTGTCCCTTTCTTGCCTCCCCTTAAAACCAAATGGCCATCAGGATTCCCAGTAGTACTTACAATAGCAGCATGTCCATGATTATTAATACCCAAGAAATGATGTGGTCGAGATGCTGCTTGCATAGCATTAATTGCAACACTAACTGTCCCATCAGTGCCATTTTTATATCCAATGGGCATTGATAATCCAGAGGCCATTTCTCTGTGCGTTTGACTTTCAGTAGTTCTAGCCCCAATAGCAGTCCAACTAATTAAATCTGCTATGTATTGAGGTACAACAGGATCAAGTAACTCTGTTGCTGAAGGTATACCTATATGAGCCAAATCTAACAACAAAGAACGTGCACGTCGTAACCCAGTATTAATATCATAAGAACCATCTAAATGAGGATCATTAATCAGACCTTTCCATCCTACAGTCGTACGTGGTTTTTCAAAATAAACTCTCATAACTACTTCCAATTGATCACTATATTTATCTCTTAAAATCATTAATTTTTCGGCATATTCTTTTGCTGCTTTAATATCATGAACAGAACATGGTCCAACTATTACTAATAATCTAAGGTCATCTCCTTTTAAAATTGCTTGAATACGTTTCCTAGCATTTGAAACTGTAGTAGCTGCCTTACTATCAATTGGCAACTCTTTATGCAGTAGAGCAGGCGGTACCAATGGCCTTGTATCCACCACATGTAGATCTGAAGTGGTGGCCATTGGACACATAATCTTTGATCATTCAGGTTAAAGGAAATTAAGGAACAAAGCACCTCTCAATTGCATTTCACCATCTATGAGCTCTCACCATGGGAAGGTAGTCAATACAAATAAGGATTCGATTCCTAGTGAGGATTAGTCCAAATGCTTAATGCCTATCGCAAGCTTGTCGCTGAACGTGAAGCCATCGGTATTCCAGCGCTTCCATTGAACGTTGAACAAACGCAAGCTCTAACCTTGCTTTTGGAAGAACCACCTGAAGGTGAAGATTCAACACTTCTCTACCTGCTTAGTGAAAGGATCCCTCCAGGAGTTGATGAGGCAGCCTATATAAAAGCAACATGGTTAAGCGCCGTTGCTCAAGGTAAAGCCAAAAGTCCAATCGTTAATTCAATTGAAGCAACATATCTACTGGGAACAATGGTAGGTGGCTATAACGTAGGAGCCCTGATTGACCTACTGGAAAATAATCAAGCGGACATAGCAAATGCTGCCGCTATAGGCTTAAGTAAGACTTTACTTGTCTACGATGCAATAAATGATGTCATAGAACTATCTAAAACAAATAAGTTTGCTAAACAAGTAGTCAATAGTTGGGCTCAAGCAGAATGGTTTATTAATAAGCCGAAACTTGCGAATGAAATAACAGTTACGATTTTCAAAGTAGAAGGAGAAATAAATACAGACGATTTATCTCCTGCTACACATGCTACTACTCGACCAGATATTCCATTGCATGCTTTAGCCATGCTTGAAACACGGGCTCCAAAAAGCCTTATAACAATTAATGCTTTGCAAGAAAAAGGATATCCTGTTGCTTTTGTTGGTGATGTAGTTGGTACAGGAAGTTCTCGGAAGTCAGCTATTAATTCTGTTTTATGGCATACAGGGAAAAATATACCTCATATCCCTAATAAGCGCGCAGGAGGAATAATAATTGGTGGCAAAATCGCACCTATTTTCTTCAACACTGCAGAAGATTCAGGAGCACTACCTATCGAATGTGATGTAAGTCAAATGCAAACTGGTGATTTAATTACTATTCGTCCAAATCTCGGAACTATTGAAAGAGCTCCAGGAGAAAAAGATGCTGGAAAAGTTATAGCCACCTTCGATTTAAAACCAAGCACTATTAGCGACGAAGTTCAAGCAGGTGGAAGGATTCCATTAATGATCGGGAGAGCATTGACTGACAAAGTCCGATTACATTGTGGCCTTAACCCATCTGAAGTTTTTATTCGCCCAGAAGAACCAAGAAAAGAAAATATTGGCTTCACTCAAGCACAAAAAATTGTTGGTCGTGCTTGCGGACTCCCAGGAATTACACCTGGAACTAGCTGCGAACCACTTATCACAACAGTTGGGAGTCAAGACACAACTGGCCCAATGACTAGAGATGAAATGAAAGAACTGGCTTGTTTAGGTTTCTCTGCTGATCTAGTAATGCAAAGTTTCTGTCATACAGCTGCTTATCCGAAACCTGTAGATATCAAAACTCAAGAAGAGCTTCCTGATTTCTTTTCAGAGCGAGGTGGAGTAGCACTACGTCCAGGAGATGGAATTATTCATAGTTGGCTTAATAGAATGCTATTACCAGATACGGTTGGAACCGGTGGAGATAGTCATACTAGATTTCCACTTGGCATTTCATTCCCAGGTGGATCAGGAATAGTTGCATTTGCTGCAGCTATAGGAGCTATGCCATTGGATATGCCCGAATCAGTATTAGTTCGATTTAAGGGTTCTTTACAAGCAGGCATAACATTAAGGGATGTAGTTAATGCAATTCCCTGGATGGCAATACAAAATGGATTATTATCTATTGAAAAATCAAACAAAATCAATATTTTTAATGGAAGAATAATGGAAATAGAAGGGTTGCCGAATCTAAAACTAGAACAAGCATTTGAACTAACTGATGCAAGTGCTGAACGTTCTTGTGCAGGTTGTACGATCAAATTATCAGAAAGTACAGTTTCAGAATACTTACAGAGCAATATTTCATTGCTAAAGAATATGATTGCAAGAGGATACAAAGACTCTAGAACGTTAGGAAGAAGGATTAAATCAATGGAGAGTTGGCTGAATAATCCAGAATTAATAAGTGCTGACAAAAATGCTAATTACGCCGAAATAATTGAAATCAATTTAGATGACCTAAATGAACCAATTCTTGCTTGTCCGAATGATCCAGACAATGTCAAGTTACTCAGTGAAGTCGCTGGTACTTCCATACAAGAAGTTTTTATTGGTTCCTGTATGACTAATATTGGACATTATCGAGCAGCAGCAAAAGTACTTGAAGGTTCAGGCAATAATTCAGCACGACTTTGGGTTTGCCCACCTACACGTATGGACGAAGAAGTTTTAAAAAAAGAAGGATATTACGAGATTTTTGAAAAAGCAGGTAGCCGAATGGAAATGCCAGGATGTTCTTTATGTATGGGTAATCAAGCTAGAGTCGAAGATAATACAACTGTTTTCTCTACTAGTACACGCAATTTCAATAATAGACTGGGCAAAGGCGCACAAGTTTTTCTTGGCAGTGCAGAACTAGCAGCTGTTTGTGCTTTATTAGGTTACATTCCAAATACAGAAGAATATCAATCAATTGCCAAAGAGAAGATTATGCCTCAAGCGTCAAGTTTGTATAAATATTTAAACTTTAATCAAATCGAAGGATTTGAAGATGAAGGAAGAGTGATTAGCAATAAGCAAGAAGACGATCTTTTATCAAAAATATAATAAATAACATCATGAATCACTCGTCAACCGAAAGTAAAGGTCATTCAAAGAAAACTATTAGAAAAATTATTGAACAAAAATGGTACAAAGTGGTTGTTGCTTTAATACTTACTGGTTTTGGTGCTGCAATTACCGGTGTTTTGTTTAAAGCAGGTATTCATAAGCTTGATGATTGGAAATTTAATTTACTAAATCAATTTCCTGCCTGGTTAGTTTTGCCAATTCTAGGTGGAATCGGTGGATATATTTCGGCAACATTAATTACCCGAATAGCTCCTAGTGCTAGTGGCTCTGGCGTCACGCACATCATGGCTTTTTTACGTCACCGAGCAGTGCCAATGGGTCTAAGAGTTGGATTAATCAAACTAATTGCTGGGATTATCGCAATTGGCAGTGGTTTTCCATTGGGTCCAGAAGGACCATCAGTGCAAATGGGAGGATCAGTGGCTTGGCAAATGGCTCAATGGTTAAAGGCACCTGTGACCTTTAGACGTGTAATTGTTGCAGCTGGAGGTGGAGCAGGCATAGCAGCAATTTTTAGTGCCCCAATAGGTGGATTTATTTATGCCATAGAAGAGTTATTAAATTCAGCAAGACCAGTTGTACTTTTACTTGTGGTAGTTACAACTTTTTGGGCAGATAGTTGGGCAGACATACTTCAAGCATTTGGGTTTGATCCAAAAGCTGGAGGGTTTGATAGTAATTTAGGTTTCCAATTAGAAAAAGCATATTCCACTTCAGTAAGTTTTTTACCAATTGATTTTGGATATTTAATTATCTTAGGAGTAATTATTGGATTACTCGCAGAACTATATTGTAAATATGTCTTGATAATGCAAAAACAAGGAAAGATTTGGTTTGGCAATCGATTAACCCTGCGAATGGTTGTCTGTGGAATATTGCTAGGCGGCATGTATTCTTGTCTACCTAAACATTTTCATCATTTAGAAGATCTACAAAATCTACTTGTCAATCAAAATGCTTCTTTTGGAATGGCAATATTAATCTTTCTTGTATTATTTATTAGTTCAGGATTAGCTGCTGGAGCTGGTGCCCCTGGTGGGCTGTTCTACCCAATGCTGACTTTAGGTGCAGCTATAGGTTTGTCCGGCGGGATCTTGGTAGAAATTACCACTGGACACGTACCCAGTACTTATATATTTGCAGGAATGGGCGGATTTGTAGCTGCTTGTTCAAGAACACCAATCACCGCAATGTTTCTTGCATTTGCGCTAACCAAAGATCTCCTTATACTTAAACCAGTGCTTATTTGTTGCATAACAAGTTTTCTTATCGCTAGAATATTCAATGCAGAATCTATATATGAACGTCAAATGGAGATGGAAATATATGAAGAAGAGCTAATGAGAGAAAAGATAAAAAGACAATGGATATTTAATAGATTTTTTAAACTCAACAAATAACTTTTCTCTAACATAAAAACCTGATGGATGTTTTAAACTGAAAAAAGAAATCTTGTTATTTAAGCCAGCCGTTCCTGAATCAGGAGCCTTAAAGACAGTGCTGGCATTTCCTAATACATACTCAATAGGAATTACAAGTCTAGGTTATCAAATTATTTGGTCTACTCTTTCACAAAGAAGAGACGTTAATGTAAAAAGATTATTCACAGACCAAAATGAGATTTCTCATCACCAATGTGATTTATTTGGTATCTCACTTAGCTGGGAGTTAGATGGACCTACTGTGCTCAATCTATTAGAAAAACAAAAAATACCAATCTGGAGTAATGATAGAAAAGAAAATGATCCAATCGTTTTTGGTGGAGGACCAGTCTTAACTGCAAATCCAGAACCATTCGCCCCTTTCTTTGATGTCATCTTATTAGGAGACGGAGAAAATTTATTGCCAAGTTTTATTGATACTATTCAAGACACTCGGAAGCAAAGCCGATATGAAATATTTAAGGCACTGGCGCAAATACCAGGAATTTATATCCCATCCTTATATAAACCTATTTACACCAAAGAGGGTGATTTAATAAATATAAATCCAATCCATTCAGACATTCCTCAGTCAATCTCTAAACAAACCTGGCGAGGAAACTCATTAAGCCACTCAACAGTAATAACTCCAGAAGCTGCTTGGCCAAATATACATATGGTTGAAGTAGTAAGAAGTTGTCCTGAACTTTGTCGTTTTTGTATGGCAAGCTATTTAACATTGCCTTTCCGCACTCCGTCACTTGAAGAAGGTCTTATTCCAGCTATTGAAAAAGGTCTAACTGCCACTAATCGAATAGGACTTTTAGGTGCATCAGTAACTCAACATCCTCAATTTGCAGATCTGATAAATTGGTTAAATCAATCTAGATTTGACAATATAAGACTGAGTGTAAGTTCGGTAAGGGCATCAACAGTCAATGCAAAGATGACAAGTTTGTTAAGTAGACATGGCTCTAAATCACTAACAATTGCGATTGAAAGTGGAAGTGAAAGAATCCGTCGAATTATCAATAAAAAGCTTTCGGAAGAAGAAATATTTGTAGCTGCTAAAGCTGCAAAAGAGGGAGGATTACAATCAATGAAATTATATGGGATGGTAGGGCTTCCAGGAGAACAAGAAGAAGATATTCAAGCAACAATAGATTTACTATTAAAGCTTAAAAAGTCAACTCCAGGATTTCGATTAACTCTAGGAATAAGCACTTTTGTTCCAAAAGCACATACGCCCTTTCAATGGCACGGATTACGTCCAGAAGCAAAAAACCGTATAAAGTTACTTGAAAAAAAACTGAGATCAAACGGAATAGATGTTCGTCCTGAAAGCTTTGGATGGAGTGTAATACAAGCTTTATTTTCAAGAAGCGATCGTCGATTAGCTCCGGTAATAGCAACAATGAAAGAATCACATAATAGCCTAGGGGGATGGAAAAATGCTTATAAATTAGCTAGAAATGAAAATTTAGTAGCCGAAAATAGTGTTGCTGGACTTCCAAAATTACCTCCATGGGAAGAAATTGTTAATGCCAATTGGGAAAATAAAAAAATCCTGCCTTGGAATCATCTAAATGGGCCATTAACAAAAGATCAACTGATAGAACATCAGCAAGATGCTATTGATCAACTTTGAAAAAGTGAATTACGTTGAAGAATAATGCAACGTAAACCAGCCAATAAGATCCAACCTACAATATTTAAACGACTATCAAATAAAGGAATATCTGATGCATGTAAAAATACCATTACAAAACTTGCAGACCACCAAGCCCTATCAAAAATCATTGTATTGGTTAGATTGTTTTGAATAGATCTAGAGGCTACCAAAACTCCTTTACGCAAAGTAATAATTAACAGGCTAATAACAGTCACAACTAAAAGAATCGCCACTGGTAAACCATGACTTACTGCCATTTCAAGTGGCAAATTGTGCGCATGTCCATGCCACAATCCTGTTCTTAATGGATAAATTACTGAAAAGGCTGCAGCTCCCCATCCTAACCAAGGACTTTCTAAGATAAGCTGCAGAGCAACTCCCCATTGACCAATACGAGTAGCAGACAAAGTCCTATTTTCCATATATTTTAAATCACTTAAACGTATCCATATATCATCTGGTACTATTTTTCTTGCTAGTTGTTGAATTTCACTTCCAAATAAAGGAAATACAGCAAACAAAATAGGGAAAAGAGTTAATACCAAAATTGGCAAAAGCCAAAACCAACTTGCAGGTCCTAATACAAAAGGAATAGATATCACTAAACCACCCCAAGCATTTCGCGATTGAGTTAGCACTAACGAAGTCACTATCCCGATAGAAAAAACAAAAAAGAATATTCTCTTACGAATATTAGAAAAAGGCTGCAATAAAGCAGCCAAACAAAATGGCCAAATAATTGCTAACCAGGAACCGGCAATATTTGCATAATCAAATAGACCGGAAAGACGTCCGATAGGATTACCTCCGGGAGAAACAAACCAAACAATCAATCCATTGAATAATTCCCACGGTCCTTGCCATCCAAACCAAATTTGTCCCAAACCAGTTATTACAACTGGCAAAGTACCTGTAACCAACAAAAATGCACAACGTGTTCTAGCATGAGCAGTAAATAAATAAGGTTGAAAACCCCAAAAACCCCAAAACAAAGGCAACCAATTTGCAAGACCAATCCATGCCAACCAACCTGAATAAGCTCCTATTGCACTAATGATCATGAAGACAGAAATAATTAAGAATGGATAATTCCAAGCATCCTTCCAATAAGACAATTTCCTATCAAAACTACTCCCAAAGATTAAAGCTATCAATAAGAATAAACCTGACAAAAATGCACTAGAAGGCAATAAAAAGATGCCAGCATTAAAGCAAACAGATCCAAGAGAAGTTTTTTGTAAGAGTTTAGTTTTTATAATTTGTGTAATCAAATTCATGCAAAAATAGCAGTTCTTCCCTGATAGACCATTACTTGTCTTCTGAGATGAAATCTCAAAGCTCTAGCAAGAGCGATGCGCTCAATATCACGTCCTTTTCGAATCAAATCATCTACTTCATCACGATGGCTAACATTAGCAATAGTTTGTTCAATTATCGGACCATCATCAAGATCTTCAGTAACATAATGAGCTGTTGCACCAATCAACTTCACGCCACGATCCCAGGCTCTATGGTAAGGCTGCGCTCCTTTAAAAGCAGGTAAAAAAGAATGATGAATATTGATTACTTCTGAAAATTCCTTCAAGAATTTAGGGCTGAGTATTTGCATATATTTTGCCAAAATAGCTAATTCAATCTTATATTTAGAAAACATATCCAAAATTTTTTCCTCAGCTCTTAATTTATTTCTCTGAGTTATAGGAATATACATAAACTCAACTCCAAAATCTCGACATAATGGTTCCAAATCCAAATGATTAGCAATTACTAAAGGAACATGCATAGGTAATTCTCCACTACTTGAACGCCACAAAAGATCTAAAAGACAATGACTTTGCTTACTGGCCAAAATTGCCACACGTGTTATCTCATTTGAAAAATTCAACTGGGCTTTACCATCTAAACGATTAGCTAAAGCATGCACTTCAGGAGCAATTAATTCCTTAGATAATGCAAAACCCTCTAGTTCCCATTCAATTCGACTAAGAAAAAGACCGGCCCCCGCATCAGTATGGTGATCAGCATGACGAATATTTCCACCGTTATTGGCTACCCACCCAGCTAACTCGCTCACCAATCCTGGACGATCAGGACAAATCAGCTGCAAAATCACAGTGATGGAATTCAAGCAACTCCACAACAAAAACCTATTTTCTCTTGCAAAAGTATCTATGCCAATCAGATTAAGCAATTAATTGCGATCCTGAACATAATCAAATCAAGTTCAAAAATTAAAAGCGCTGCATTAGAACACAGTGTTGCCGTGATCGGTGCTGGTGCTGTTGGAAGCAGCACAGCATGGCACCTAGCAAACTTGGGATATGAAGTAATCCTTATCGACCCTGCAATAAGCAAACCAATAACCAAGTCAGGCCTTCTGACTGGTACATACGCATCACTAGGGATATTGATGGGATATGCCTATAGAAAATCAAGTGGAAGAGGTTGGAGATTAAGAAAACGCAGCATGGAATTATGGCCAGACTGGATCAAAATTCTTAATCATCAAGAATATCCTCTAAGAATAAAAACTCCACTAATTCAACTAGCTTCATCTGAACAAGAAGCTATATTCATGAAATCATTAAGCCTGAAACGGAAAGATCTAGGGTTAGAATTTTTATCACAAGAATCAGCCAATTCATATATTGAGGGTTGGCCAAAAATTAACTATGGAGGATTAATATCGTATAAAGATGGTAAATTAGACCCGATTAATCTACAAAGTTGTATTCTTAAGTCACTAGAAAAAAAGCAAGTAAAAAAAATTAGTGAACGAGTTATTAACATTAAAAGAAATTCATTTACGCCCAACAAACAATCATGGTTGCTGAGTCTAGAAAATGGAACAACATCTATTCATGACACAGTCATTATTTGTTCAGCCTTAAATAGCGAGTATTTATTAGAAAGTCTTGGTTATACCCGATCTATGTGCCCTGTAATTGGTCAGGTATTAGAATTAGAATTAAGCCATGGCACTCCAAAAAATTGGTCAACATGGCCAGCTGTACTTTCAATTGAAGGGATAAATATTGTTCCTAATGGAACAAATAGCATGTTAGTCGGAGCCACTTTAGAACCTGGATTTGATCCTAATAAAGAAGCCTTAAAAACAATGCAGAACCTAAATGGTATAGCTCCAAGTTGGATCCAAAATGCTTCAATTATCCAAAAATGGTATGGAATACGTGCTAGACCTGTAAATAATTTTTCGCCTCTGCTAGAGACACTAGAAAACGGTCTAATAATTTCTACAGGGCATTATAGGAATGGGATTTTACTAGCGCCTGCTTGTGCAGAATGGATAGGAATCCAAATCAATAATTGGAACAAGATTAAACCCTAGTTAATCATTTGGATTCGGTAAACTCAGCATCGATAACATCATCTCCATCAGTATTTGTAGCCCCAGAATCAGGTCCATCGTTTGGAGGAGAAGGATTTGCAGCTCCTGCTTGTTGATAAACAGATGCTCCTAATGTATATAGTTCTTGTTGCAACTCTTCTAATAGAGATTTCATTGTTTCAAAATCATCCTTCTCAGTAGCTTCTTTAAGTTTAACTCTCTTTTCCTCAACCTTAGCTTTTGCATCAGAATCAACTTTATCTCCCAACTCACCTAACTGCTTTTCAGTTTGATAAACGAGAGTTTCTGCCTGATTTTTAACATCTATACGTTCACGTTTTTCTTTATCAACAGAAGCATTTTTTTCAGCATCTTGAACCATCTTATCTACCTCATTATCAGACAAAGTAGAAGCGCCAGTTATTGAAATACTCTGTTCTTTACCACTACCTTTATCTTTAGCATTAACACTAAGAATGCCATTAGCATCAATATCAAAAGTAACTTCTATCTGAGGAACACCTCTAGGGGCAGGGGGAATCCCATCTAATCTAAAAGTTCCAAGACTTTTGTTATCAGAAGCCATTTCTCGTTCTCCTTGAAGAACATGAATTTCTACATTTGTTTGTCCATCTACTGCAGTTGAATAAGTTTCTGATTTCTTAGTTGGAACGGTAGTATTTCTAGGAATCATTTTTGTCATAACTCCACCAAGAGTTTCGACACCCAAAGAAAGTGGCGTGACATCTAATAACAAAATATCTTTAACTTCACCAGCTAAAACTCCACCTTGAATGGCAGCTCCGACTGCAACAACTTCATCTGGATTAACTGTTTGATTAGGATCCTTACCAGTAACCCTTTTAACCAACTCCTGAACAGCAGGCATCCTAGTGGAGCCTCCTACCATCACGATTTCATCTAACTCACCTGAAGACAGTTTTGCATCTTTCAGAGCCTGCTCTACAGGAACTCTGCAACGATCAATAAGACTAGACGCTAATTCCTCAAATGTAGCCCTAGTCAAAGTCAAATCAAGATGTTTAGGTCCTTCAGGTGTAGCAGTAATAAAAGGAAGATTAATCTCGCTTTGCGTAGCATTTGATAATTCAATCTTGGCTTTTTCTGCTGCTTCAGTTAAACGCTGAAGAGCTTGTTTATCTTGCCTAAGATCAATACCTTCATTACTTTTAAAAGATGAGGCCAAATGATCAACAATAACTTTATCAAAATCATCCCCACCTAAATGAGTATCTCCAGAAGTTGAAAGAACTTCAAAAACCCCATCACCTACTTCCAACACCGAAACATCAAAAGTGCCTCCTCCTAAGTCAAATACCAAAATTCGCTCATTACTTTTTTTATCCAAACCATAAGCAAGTGCAGCAGCTGTAGGCTCATTAATAATTCGAAGGACCTCAAGTCCAGCAATCTTGCCAGCATCTTTTGTTGCTTGTCTTTGAGAATCATTAAAATAAGCAGGTACAGTAATAACTGCTTGTGTAATATTTTCGCCTAAATATTTACCTGCATCATCAGATAATTTACGCAAAACTTGTGCGCTAACTTCTTCTGGAGAAAATTGCTTATCAAGAATCGGACATTTTAGTTTCACATTGGAACCTGATTTTTCAACTCCATAGCTAACTTCTTTTGATTCTTCATTTACTTCATCAACTCTTCGTCCGACAAAACGCTTTGCGGAATAAAAAGTATTTTCAGGATTCATGACTGCTTGTCGTTTAGCAATCTGCCCAACCAACTGATCCTGATTTTTGGTGTATGCCACTACAGAGGGAGTTGTTCTAAAACCTTCGGCATTGGCAATTACAGTGGGCTTGCCACCCTCCATAACAGCCACACAACTGTTTGTAGTGCCAAGGTCAATTCCTACAACCTTGCCCATGGGAACCCACCTCTTAAAAATTGGTCATTGATAGAGGCATCCTCGGCATTTACTCCTCATAGAGGCGAGGTGTGGTTCCCGAACAGGTAGCTAAGCAATGAGTTTTCGGAAAGGATCAAACATGTTGAAGATTAGCGGTGAAACAACCTTAATTGGTTTGCTTGGAGAGCCAGTCAGCCATTCTCTTTCACCAGCAATGCAAAATGCTGCGATCGCAGAGCTAGATCTTGATTGGTGCTACGTAGCCTTACCTTGTCCTAAAGAAGATCTGGAAATAGTTTTAAAAAGTCTTAGAACTCTAAACTTTAAAGGACTAAATATAACAATTCCTCATAAAGAAAATGTTGCTAAATTTTGTTCATCTCTAAGTCCTATATCTAAAAGATTACAAGCCACAAATACTCTTACACCCAATGAAGCAGGTGGTTGGAATGGGACAAATACTGATATCACAGGATTTACTACTCCTTTAAAAGGAAAAGAATGGGATCAAAAGACAGCACTAGTTATTGGCTCAGGAGGGAGCGCTCGAGCCGTTGTCGCTGGGTTACAAGAATTAAAACTTGGTCAGATCACAATAATCAGTCGTAAAATCACATCATTAAATAAGTTTTTAGTAGACTTAAAAAGTAAAGATTATTCCTCAACAAGACTGCAAGGAATACTTCATGAAGATCAACATTTAAACAAATATATCCAAAATGCTGATCTAATTGTTAATACAACTCCCATTGGCATGAAAGGAAAGATTACAGGCAATTCAGAAATAAATTCCATGCCCTTAGGGAATAAAATATGGGAGCACCTAGAATCTAAAACTATTTTATACGACCTGATTTACACTCCAAGACCTACTGCATGGCTGAAATATGGTGAATATCTGGGTTGCGAATTAATAGATGGCTTAGAAATGCTTGTGCAGCAAGGAGCCGCATCTCTAAGATTATGGAGCAATCAAGATGATATTCCTATTGAAGCAATGCGAAAGGCAGCAAAATCAACACTCAACCTTTAATCTCGATCAAGCAGCGGACAACACATGACAATAGCGATCTGGCAACGGTTATTAGGAGCTTTGATTTATATGCTTCCCTGGAGTGATGCTATTCCATTTGGCAGAACTCTTTTTCTAGACTTTCCATTTCTTCAATTACTGGCAATACCAGTATTACCAGTAATTCTTTTTGAACAAATAATCCCATTTGGGAGTCTTTTATTATTTTTTTTACTCTTTCTTGGAGTAGCACGAAATCCTAAAGTCCCATATTTTTTAAGGTTCAATACTCTTCAGGCTTTGTTGATAGACATTGCTTTAGTTGTATTGAGCTATGCCTTCCAGCTAATTATTCAACCAATTGGAAGTAATTTGATAAGCCAAACACTCTCCAGCACAGTCTTAATAGGTATTCTCGCAATAATTACCTTTAGCGTTGTGGAATGTGTACAAGGTAAAGAACCTGATCTCCCTGGCATTAGCGAAGCCGTAAGAATCCAACTTTAGTTTGGGCCAAAAACCCTCAAAGGGATATTGTGGTAAATCCGTCGCTCAACTAGTTGAGCCTTCAGTCCCTGTCGGAACCAAAAATGACACAACAGCCTTACTACGAGACAATGTATATCCTCCGTCCTGACATAGCGGAGGAAGCAGTAGAAAGCCACTTAACGAAGTACAGCGAATTGCTAATTGAAGCGGGGGCTGAGGTACTAGACAATCAAATGAGAGGAAAACGCAGGCTTGCTTATACAATTGATAAACATAAAGAAGGTATCTATGTCCAATTGAGCCATAAAGGTGATGGACAACATGTCGAAGTGCTTGAAAAAGCAATGCGACTTAGTGAGGATGTAATTCGCTATTTAACAGTCAAACAAGAAGGGCCTCTACCGACTCCACGAGTCACACAAACCAACACCGACAGCGATAGCGAAGAAACTGCAAGTAAAACAGAGTCAGAAACTCCTGCAAAAGATGACACAAAAGAAGAAAAAACAGAAGCAAAAGAAGAAAAATAAATTTAATTTACAAGAAAATTATTTTTGATATAAACCTATTGTCATTAGACTCCCCTTTTGTCTTTGACTAAGGCCCAAATCCTTGCGGGAAGCCCCCAAATATAGATAAAGCCTTCAGCTGCTTTATGGTCGAATTTGTCGTCGCTGCCATATGTTGCCAAGCTAGATAAATAAAGACTGCAATTACTAGAAGATCTACCAATTACAGTTGCATTACCTTTGAAAAGTTTCAATCTCACTAAACCATTAACACAAGACTGAGTATTATCAATAAAAGCATCTAATGCATCTTTTAAAGGACTAAACCAAAGGCCCTGATATACTAAATCAGCCCATTTTCTCTCTAATTGACTCTTCATACTTAATACATCAGCTGCCAATGTAAGACTCTCAAGTTCTTGATGAGCACGAATCAATAGAAGCAACCCTGGAGTTTCATAAATTTCCCTACTTTTAATTCCAACGACTCTATTTTCAATCATATCAATACGTCCAAACCCGTGCTTTCCTGCTAACAAGTTCGCTTCTTTAATTAAGGTAACAGGATCTAATTTGACCCCATTGATTGCAACAGGATTGCCCGCTTCAAACTGAATCTCAATATCTTCAGCTATATCAGGAGCATTATCTATTGAGGAAGTCATTGCAAAAACCTCTTCCAAAGGAGCCACCATGGGATCCTCAAGATTCCCTGCCTCAATACTTCTACCTAATAAATTCAAATCAATCGAATAAGGAGATTTTTTACTCACAGGTGCAGGAATACCAAATTTCTCTCCATAAGCAATCGTTTCCTCTCTGCTCATGCTCCATTGCCTAGCAGGCGTCAGGATTTTTAATTCTGGAGCAAGAGATCCAATGGCTACATCAAAGCGCACCTGATCATTTCCTTTACCTGTACATCCATGAGCTACGGCCTCAGCTCCGGCCTGTTTAGCCACTTTTACCAATTCTCTAGCTATTAAAGGCCTAGCCAAAGCCGTAGACAAAGGATATTTGCCTTCATACAAAGCATTAGCTCGAATTGCAGGAAAAGCAAAGTCTTCAATAAATGGCTGAACCAAATCACCTACTAATGAATGACTAGCACCCGCATCAATAGCTTTAATCCGAATTTCCTCCAGCTCATCACCTTGACCAAGATCTGCAGCAAAGGTAATAACCTCATCCACGCCACATTCCTTTTTCAAATATGGAATGCAAACACTGGTGTCTACGCCACCAGAATAAGCAAGAACAACTTTTGTCACGCTTCCCATCAAATGGACTCCCGGAGACAAGGTAAGAGTTAGTCGGATTGAAAAAGAACAGCAAACAGCAGCTCATTGCAACCCAAACCTACTTTGCGCTATGAGAGGTCTCCTGCTGAAGAAATCTTCGGATTACAACAAGCAATATTGAATTAACTATGCCTAAAGCCGCTAGCCTATTAGCAGTAAAATAATTACATGAGTCTCACATAAGACACAAAACAAACGAAGATTTTCTTCGAAAAAAACTAATAAAAAATTTAAAAGCCCTTTCATGCCAACCAAGCCTGTCAACCGAATTGGTGAAATTTATGGGAATTTAACTGTAATTCGTATCTCTAATCGTCGTAGTGCAGGAGGTAATGCCTATTGGTGGTGTAAATGCAAATGTGGAAAGGAGAGAGAAGTTGCCAGTGATTCACTTTCCAATAAACCAAGAAAAAAGAAAAACATCACAGAATGCAAAGACTGTGCAAAAAAGCTCGTAAGAAAAGCCCTCTACAAAAAACATTCTCAAGAAGAAAATCTAAGAAGAAAAGAAGCCATCAGTAATCGTCAACTTCTTAAAGAAAAAGTCCCTGAAGAATGGTTAAGGCTTCCACTTACAGATGCTCATGCAAGAGAACTCAATAAAAAACACTTCTTTAGAGGAAGGGTTTGCATCAATGGACATCTCTCGCCCTATCGAATCAATGGTGGCTGTCTGGAATGCTCAAAACAATTCCAATCAAACGATTATCTACTTAATGAAGCTGCTGACACCCGTAATAAGCACGCCACTTCAAATATGAATCAAACTCAGAGAAAAGGCAATGCGTGTAAAAGCTGATTGCATATTCAGCCTAAAGGGAGGATTCTTAGTTCATCCAACACGGAGGCGTCCATGGACGACACGCCACCTGAGCTTGCATAGAAGCAACCTGATTCAGGCCCCTGCTCCAACAGTCTTCACCTAATTGTGGGCAATTCGTCTGGTGCGACAATTCGGTCAGTCAAACCAGTCGACACTCCTCTGCATCGTTTAGGTGCCCTCAAAGGAGATCTGCCAAACACCTGAAACCTTGGCCCCAGGTGAGCCAATAATCACAAGCTTCTAGCAATGCATATCCAAAAGACCGGCTTCTTTAAAAGAAGCCGGTCTTTTTATAATTAAAAATAAAAGTAGTAAATTCTAATAAGCAATTAATCCCATGGTTGTTCAATAGGTTCACCAGAATTTTTCTCACGAGCAAATCCCACCCACCAAACCCAAATAAATGCTCCAGAAGTCAAAGCTAAAAACAAAAGGGTATAAATTAACCATGTATTCATATCCTTTCCAAAAACCAAGTTATTGGCCAGATCACGATTAGTTGTAAAGGCAAAACTGTTTAGAAAAATCAAAACCACTCATTCAAAGGCTGATCTCTACTTTGCACCAAATCCAAAAAATATTCTAGTATTGAAGAAAAATAGAAAAAAATCTTTTTCTCAACTTATAGCGTTTTCTAAAAAGTTACAAATTCTATAGGTGTTTAATTAATTGTTTTCATCAAAATTAAATCCAACAGCAATAATCCATATGCCCAAGCAAAGTGAAGGTGCGAACAGCAAACACCAGATCAAAGAAAAGCGAATTAGAAAAGGATCTGGATGATGATCACCCCAGATTCTAAAGACAAAGCTCAACAGCAGGGCCGATCCCCATGTCAAGACCAGAATAGGGAGCTTAGAAGTCAAAACAGTCTGAAAAAGAAAGCGTAATGGACTATGTTGTCGTATTAGTGATCCATTCGTAATGAGCGACCTCAGCCAAGTCAACTTAGCTGGGCTAGATGGGATAAATCCTGCCTTAACAAGATATGGCAGAAAAGAAGCTGCACCTGTCTTACCATTGAGGGAAGAACCAGACTTGTTAACTTGGCTTGAAGCCAGTGGAAGACTCGTATCAGATGGAGAATCGGCTTCTCAAGAAGTAAGCACAGTCGAAGAAGAAGAACTATCAGCGCTCATGGGTGAAAAAGAGGATTACAAGGCTGATGATGAGCAAACAGAAGAAAACTGGGAAGATTAACAAGTTCTTTATGTCAATGAAAGATTTAGCTGCCCCAAAAACAAGTAATGAAAAGAATTCTTGAAAGTGTTGAAATTTTTAGATAATTTAAGAGCAATTTCTAATCGATTTACAACAAGTAAAGTGACGACGATTTTATTAATATTAATTATTTATATTGGATGCGCTTTGTCAGATAGGTACCTAATCAATAGCTTTTTAAGTATACCCTTGTTTCTATCAACTGCAGTAGCAGTTTTAATAATCCACTGGGCTATACCAAAATTAAAAAACCTCAATCTAAAACAAATAATAAGAGTAGAAGGACCTGAAGCACATAAAAAAAAATCAGGCACACCAACTATGGGAGGACTTCTAGTAATACCGATAGGATTAATAATGGGCAATTTAATAAATGTTTCGGGAGAAAGTAGTGTGAAAGTATTCACCATTAGTTGCCTTGTTTTATCCTACATGTTAATAGGGGGATTGGATGATTGGAAAAGCCTGACAAATAATACAAATAAAGGGTTGAGTGCGAAAGCGAAACTTTTTCTACAATCTATTTCTGGAATTATCTTTCTAATATGGTCTGGCATTAATCAATGGATACCGAACAACATTGCATTACCACTGGGGATAAACATTCAACTGGGAATCCTGATCTGGCCTTTAGCATTATTTGTTCTATTAGCAGAAAGTAATGCAACAAATTTAACAGATGGGCTAGATGGACTAGCCAGTGGATGTGGAGCATTAGTATTTACAGGTTTAGGAATACAATTAATTATTAGAGGAAATAATGGTGATCCGGTCCTAGCAGGTTTTTGTATAGCAATGGCAGGATCATGGATAGGTTTCTTAATACATAACAGGAATCCCGCAAAAGTTTTTATGGGAGATACAGGTTCTCTGGCAATGGGTGCTGCTTTAAGTGGTGTAGCACTAATTTCAAATAGTTTGTGGCCATTACTAATTATGGGAGGTATTTTTCTGGCTGAATCATTATCTGTGATTATTCAAGTTTTAGTTTTTAAGTTTACGAAAAGAATTTACAAAAAAGGTCACAGAGTATTGCTGATGGCACCACTTCATCATCATTATGAATTAATGGGAATACCAGAAGAGCTAATAGTGAGGAATTTTTGGCTAGTCACAATAAGTCTAATTCTATTAGGATTATTAATACATCCAACTTATTAAATAGAAAATGAGCTACTTCACCTGGAAAGATAATGGACTAACAGATGACTGTGCAAGTCTTGAAGCTATGGCGTCAAGATTTGAAGAATGTGCAAAACTAATGAGAAGGATGAGTGATGAAGGCTTTAAACTTAAAAAACATTTAAAAGCCAACAGAATAATTCACAAAGATTCCCATATCTTTGAAAAGTGGGGATTTATTAATGAAGGAATGCCTCATAGACAGTTAACATTAATGCCTGAAGAGAAAATATGATAAATCACTAATTCATTCAATAAAATTGATTATTAACTATAAATCTGCTTGAATTAAAACAAATTAAAATTTAGAAGATGACAATTCTTCCAAAAAAACTGATGCTACTTGGAAGCGGGGAGCTAGGTAAAGAAGTCACAATTGCAGCCCAAAGATTAGGTTGCACAGTCATTGCATGTGATAGATATGAAAATGCGCCAGCAATGCAAGTCGCAGATACTACTGAAGTATTAAACATGTCTAATGCCAAGGAACTAAAGAAAATAATTTATAAGCATCAACCTGATTTAGTTGTCCCTGAAATAGAAGCTCTTGCCGTTGATGCTTTAATAGATCTTGAGAAGGAAGGATTCAAAATAATACCAAATGCTAGGGCAACTGATATAACAATGAATAGAGATAAAGTTCGTGATTTAGCATCTAAAAAATTAGGGTTAAAAACTGCTAAATTTGCATACGCATCTAATAAAGCAGAATTAAAAGAAGCTGTAAAACCTCTAGGTTTTCCGTGTCTAATTAAACCTGTAATGAGTTCTTCAGGAAAAGGACAGTCTCTAATCTTGAATAACGAAGATCTTGATCAGGCTTGGGACAAAGCTATAGAAGGAGCTAGAGGAAATTCATCAAAAGTAATTCTAGAGGAATTTATTACATTTAATCTTGAAATCACCTTGCTTACTATACGTCAGAAAGACGGATCAACAGTTTTTTGTCCTCCTATAGGTCACAAACAATCAGACGGTGACTATCAATGTAGTTGGCAACCAGCTAAATTAAATGAGTATCAATTAGAAAAAGCAAAAATAATGGCCAAGACAATTACTGATAACCTTCAAGGAGTAGGTTTATTTGGAGTTGAATTTTTTATTTGTGATGAAGAAGTAATTTTTTCAGAATTATCTCCAAGGCCTCATGACACTGGCTTGGTAACACTTATGGGTCAAAACATAAGTGAGTTCGAATTGCATCTACGAGCTATACTAGGTATACCAATACCTAGTATCAAAGAAACATTGCCATCAGCTAGTAGAGTAATACTAGCGGAAAATACATTTAATTCTGTTAGTTATAAAGGGATCTCAAAAGCTTTAAATGAAATTGATTCAACAATATTGATCTTTGGCAAACCAAATAGTAGAAAAGGAAGAAGAATGGGAGTAGCTTTGGCCAAAGGAAAAACTATAGAAGAAGCTCAAACAAAAGCTGATAAAATAGCATCTTTTATAGAAATAATCGACGGAAACTTACCAGCTAACGATTAGAGAAAAACTTATAATGATTCAAGCCATCCACTAAGCCAATAACATTGGATTTAGATGCAAAAAATACGCGCTTATGAGACCTTAAAATTTCCAAACTAGGATCATGTTCAGCAGGTACAACTCCAGAGGTTAAACCACGTAGTAATTCAGCATCACCTTGTTGACTCGCTACAACAAATACTTTTTCTAATGGTAAACCCCAACGAAGCACTAAATGTCTAATTGCCTCAGTTCGAGAAGCCCTTAAGGGTAAAACATCTAAATACCAATGACAACGAAGATATGGAGAAGCTGCTAACCTTCTTTGCCTAAGTCTCTTGGCCACCAAAGGTAGTATTGCATTGTCTGCTTCTTTTAAAATATAGCTAACTTTATATGGACTCTGATGTTCTAGATTCTGAACAGTCATATACTCATTAAGATCATTCAATGCCCTTTCAACATCATTACGATTCCAGTCAACATCAATAAATGATTGCCACAAATAATCTTCTTCATTCCCCATTCCATAGTAAATCTCAGAACCAGCTCTACAAATCCAAACTTTAGGTTCAGGCAAGTGAAAATGAGCATAACGCTGCTTAGCTGACTTAATACAACTACCTGTAATTATTCCTAATCCGATATTATTTATTGAATTATCAGCTTCTAAATTCTTCCGTAAAATAGACATACCCTCAGAAGAATATTCCTCTAAACTGCTATCCAAATCAAGCAATAACAAACGTTTTCCTAATGGACTCTCACGTTTTTTTGAAATTTCCAGTGAAGTTCTTTTAGATATAACAAGCTTCGATTTCTTCTGCATCAAGGCTAAATAATTACATACATGAGCATCCCAACTAAAATGTCTACTAACAGCCTCAATTCCATTATCTCTCCATCGATACCACTGATCATTGTCAGAACCAGCTTGTTCAAGGGAGTCTTGTAATAATTCAAGATCAGTGACATCAGCTAAAAGGCCATTTTCACAACGAGCCAAAATATCCCTAGGTCCTCCATCATCAGTTGCCACCATTGGCAAACCACATGCTGCTGCTTCTAATAAAGTCAATCCAAACGGCTCAGTTAGTGCTGGATTAACAAATAAGCCTTTTTTATCAGCAGCCCATCTATAAATTGATGGGATTTGACTTCGTAAATGATGTTTTGGATATGCAACCTTTCCATAAAGATCATAACGATCAACAAGATCAAATATCTGTTGAAAAACCTCTCTCTGCTGTTTCTCTAATTGTCTAGGATCTTCTCGACATCCAAGAACTAAGACTAAGTTATGTCGTTGACGAAGCACTCTTGAACGGCCATATGTTTCAACTAAAGCCGGAATATTTTTCCTACGAACTGCTCTAGAAATAGCCAACAAAGGAGATAAAGAAGGGTCTCTAAGAAAAGGCCCTAGTAGTTGATCAACATCTGACTTTTCCTGTTCTAATTGAATCGAATGAAAACGTGTTAAATCAACACCTGGTGGAATAACCTCTGCTCTATCGGAATTAAAACGACCATATCTAGAATATTGTTGCTCTAGTTCTTGAGAAGTACTTGTAACAACAAGATTTGCGTGTGCCAAAACAAGCTCTTCCGCATCAATTCTACGGCTTATAGAATAAGTTTGTTCAATATGATCATGATCAATCCCTGCAGCTAATAATCTTCTTTGTTTTTCGCGCCCTAAAGAATGACCTGTAAAAACAAGTGGTATTCCTAAACGAGTACTGACCAAAGCGCCAACATAACCTGCATCTGCATAATGTGCATGTATCCAATCTGGCAATTGATCTTGATACTGCAAATGATTAACTAGTTGATCTGCTAAATCATCTAAATAAGGCCATAGCAACTCTTTGCGCAAATATCGTTTAGGACCAAAACAAAATCTTTTAATAAAAGCAGAGGGTGCAATAACTTCTTGTTCTTTTGAATAATCAGAAGATACACGCCTATCTTGAATCAAACGAGTCACAAGTTCAACTCGGTCGACTTCTGGTCGTGCAGCTAATCCTTTAACTAACTCAAGAACATAAAGGGTCTGTCCTCCCGTATCCGCATCACGTCCTAACTCAAGATCATTGGCTCTTATCAAGCCATGGAGATTCAGGTGAAGGAGCTTTAAGCCCACCCTTATTTCTCCTTGAAACTGACAAAGAGATAATAGATTTTTTCTCTTCTAAATCTAAAGAAAGGCTAATAAAAATCTTACGTGAATCAAAAAGTGATTAAAAAGCATTGCTACAAAAGGGATCTGAGGCATAGGCCTATGAATGTATGGAGTTGAAACATGGCGAAATGCTAAGAAAAACTCAACAAATGAGGCGTCAAATCACAGAAAAAGGTTTGCATACAAGCATTTGCTAAATAAAATTGATTTTTAAGCAGTAGCCACAGAACTCTGTATCGGATGCTTCTTGAGTACTTTTTTTAAATAATGAGCTGTATAACTTGTCGGATGTAAAGCTACTTCTTCAGGAGTGCCAGTGGCTAAAACATTGCCTCCTTTATCACCTCCTTCAGGTCCTAAGTCAATAATCCAATCAGAACATCTGATTACATCTAAATTATGTTCGATAACGATGACGGAATTACCTTTATCAACTAAACGCTGAATTACATCCATTAACTTATGAACATCAAAAAAACTAAGCCCAGTTGTTGGCTCATCAATCAAATAAAGGGTCTTTCCAGTAGCTCTTCTAGATAATTCTGTAGCAAGTTTTACTCTTTGTGCTTCGCCTCCCGATAACGTAGGGGCTGGTTGTCCAAGTTTGATATAACCAAGCCCAACATCTACCAAAGTACGTAATCTATCAGCAGCCTGTGGAATTGCTGAGAAAACCTCAGCTGCTTGCTCAACAGTCATCTCTAATACGTCTGAAATTGTGTGGCCTTTATATCTAACTTGCAAAGTTTCACGATTAAAACGAGCTCCTTTGCAAATATCACATTGAACATATACATCTGGCAAAAAATTCATTTCAATTACATTCACACCTTGCCCCCTACAGGCTTCACATCTCCCACCCTTTACATTAAAACTAAATTGTCCAACTTGATATCCTCTCGCTTTGGCCTCAATTGAAGCTGCAAAGATTTGTCTAATAGGATCAAAAGCACCAGTATAAGTAGCAGGATTAGATCGTGGGGTCCTACCAATAGGTGATTGATCTATAACTATTACTTTATCTATTGCCTGAATACCTCGTAATTCCTCTAACCCTTTTGGAAATGGTACTTTTAAGCCTAAACTATGATTTAAAGCTGGGTGCAACAATTCATTAACCAAAGTACTTTTACCGCTGCCACTAACACCTGTAACTGCTACTAACTTACCTAAAGGAAAATCAACAGAAATATTTTTTAAATTATTTTTATCACAATTAATCAATTTGATTGTTCTATTGCCAGATTTCCTCCGTTGTAAAGGTGTAGGGATTGAAAGTCTTCCACTAAGATATGCTCCAGTTAATGAATCCTCAGCCGATAACAAATTCTCAAAAGTACCTTGTGCAACTATCTTTCCTCCATGCACACCTGCTCCAGGTCCAATATCCACTAAATAATCTGCTGCGCGAATAGTATCTTCATCATGTTCAACAACAATTAATGTATTACCTAAATCTCTTAAGCGTTTAAGAGTAGTTAATAAACGATCATTATCTCTTTGATGTAAACCAATACTTGGCTCATCTAAAACATACAAAACTCCTGTTAGACCTGCACCTATTTGAGTAGCCAAGCGAATACGTTGAGCTTCTCCCCCTGATAAAGTCATTGCGGGTCTATCAAGACTTAAATAATCAAGACCAACATCAAGTAAAAACCTTAATCTCATACGAATTTCTTTTAAAACTAAGTCTCCGATTTGTATTTGCCGTGGAGACAAAAGAGGGGAAGAATCTTTTGATTTTCCAACACCCATTAATTTTTCAATTTTTTCCAATGTAGAAGCAACGCTAATAGAGGTAAGTTCAGTAATGCAATAAGGACCAACCTTAACAGCTAAAGCTTCTGGTCTTAATCTCTTTCCAGAACAGGTTTGACAAGGTACTAACTCTAAATATTTATCCAGCTTCTGTCGTACTGATTCTCCACTAGCATCATTTAATTGACGCTCAAGAGTAGGAAGAATTCCTTCAAATTTTCGTTTGTGAGAAGAGGTTTTTTGATATCGACTATCAGCTTGAATGAGAATAGGTTCTGAACTACCATTCAACAAAATATCTTGCTGAGTTTCTGACAAATCAATCCATGGAG
Source organism: Prochlorococcus sp. AG-363-O15 (assembly GCA_003278255.1). GTDB lineage: Bacteria > Cyanobacteriota > Cyanobacteriia > PCC-6307 > Cyanobiaceae > AG-363-O15. The sequence goes on along the minus strand of QCFZ01000005.1, from coordinate 23,446 downwards.
TCTTAATTTCAAATCCAAAAGCTTCCCCTACAGAGTATAATAATGAGAAATAGTAAGAATTATCTTTATCACTCCAAGGAGCTACAGCAGCATAAACAGGTAAAGACGTATCTGGGATCACTCGTTCCCTAGTAAATTTGCGTAAATGTCCTAACCCATGACAATCAGGACAAGCACCATAAGGACTGTTAAATGAAAATAATCGTGGAGAAAGTTCTTCTATAACTGCCCCATGTTGAGGACAAGCAAAATTTTCTGAATATAATCTTTCTCTGTCAATTCCTTCTGGCAACTGTTCATCTTTCTTAGGTACAACTTCTATTAATGCCAAACCATCTCCTCGTTTTAATGCCGTTTTAAGCGAATCTGTTAATCGTTCTTGAATTCCATCTCTCGCTATTAAACGATCAACAACTACCTCAATTGTATGAATTTGATTTTTATCTAATTCAATATTATCAGACAATTCTCTAACTTCATTATTAATGCGAACACGTGCGAAACCTTCAGAAACAAGCCCTGAAATTAATTTTGAATGTGTGCCTTTCTTTCCTCTAACAACAGGCGCTAATAATTGATATCTAGTCCCTTCTGGAAGAGTCTCTATCTGATCAACCATTTCATCAATTGATTGAGGCCTAATAGAACGTTCACATTGAGGACAATGTGGTTCTCCGGCTCTACCAAATAGTAATCGTAAATAATCTTGAATCTCAGTAACAGTTCCAACTGTTGAGCGAGGATTATGACTAGTGGATTTTTGATCAATAGAAATCGCTGGAGATAAACCTTCTATTGCATCAACATCAGGCTTATCAACTTGTCCTAAAAACTGCCTGGCATAAGCGGAAAGGCTCTCAACATAACGACGCTGACCCTCAGCAAAAATCGTGTCAAAAGCCAAAGAACTCTTTCCACTCCCACTGACTCCTGTAAAAACCACCATCTGGTTCCTTGGAAAGGCAAAATCCAAATCCTTGAGATTGTGCTGTCGAGCACCTCGAACTCGAATCACCTCTTCAAGTGTCCCACCACTCAAATTGGGTGTCCCACAAATACTGGGATCTTTGGTGTTAGAAGCAGGCCGCCCCATAAGGGAAAACTAATTAGCCAATAAGTCTAAATAAAGAAAGAAAAATTTAGGCAACATGTTGTTCCAGCAAGCTTGCCGCATAAATTCGAGCATCAACAAAGTCTCCGCCAGCTAGCTGAGCTAATTCTTGCTGTCGATCTTGAAGATCTTGCAAATGGATCACTCGAGAATAAGTAAATCCATTCTCAACTACTTTATTGACTGCAAAGTGATTGTCTGCTGCCGCTGCTATCAAAGGTTGATGTGTAACACAAAAAACCTGTTTATTTACAGATAAAGCTTTCAAAAGCTGAGCAATGGCTCCACTTATTCGTCCACTTACACCAGCATCAATTTCATCAAAAAGCAATGCGAAGGAATCTTTTTTATCTGAAAGAATCGTTTTAAGAGCCAATAAAAACCTAGACATTTCGCCACCAGATGCTATCTCAGACAAAGGGGCTAAATCTTGACCAGGATTAGCTGAAAACAAGAACTGAATTGCATCTGACCCATTTATACAGGGGTCTGAGGGGGTAATGTTGACATGAAAACGGATATTTTCTAGTCCCATTAAGCACATAGTTTCTTTAAGCTTTACCTCCATCTTATTTGCTACTGTTTTTCGTAAACCCGTTAATGCCTTATTCTTTAAATCTCTATTAAGACTTAATAATTCTTCTTTTTTCTTAAGCTCTATCAAAGTATTTGTGAATTTAGAACTATCAGTTAATTCTCTCAATTGATCTCTATAAATCAAAAGGCCAGGTAAATCTAAGCAAAAACGTCTTTGCAGTCGTTTAAGAGCAGCAAGTCTTGTCTGAACAAGATCTAGCCTAGATGGATCACTCTCTAATAACAAATTATATTCATCTATTTTAGCTGTTAAATGAGACAAATCTAATTCTAATTTAAACATTTGCTCAAGATGTACAGTCAAAGATGAGTCCCACTTCGACATTGTTTGTAATTCTTTAATACAAACACTTAAATGATCGGTTACTGTTGGAACCTCATCAAAGCCTTCTTTTAAACGAGAATATAAGACTTTTAATCCCTCTTGCAAACGAACTCCGTTAACCAATCTATCTTCTTCATTTTGTAGTTTTACGTCTTCCTGTGGGTCATCTAATTCAGCAGCCTCTAGATCGTTTAAAAAACCTTTTAATTCATCATTCTTTTTTTTCAGTTCATCTACCTGTTGATAAATATTCTGAAGCTCTAAAAAGACATGATTCCATTCTTTCCAGGCTTTTTCTGTTTGATTTAATGCAGCTTGAATAGGCTTTGATCCTAATCTATCTAACCAATGTAATTGTTGACCAGGTAAAGATAATTGCTGAGTTTGACCTTGGACAGTAATATCTATCAACAAAGGGCGGAGATTAATGATTTGCGTACGATTTGCAATCATTCCATTAATTCTAAAGCGGCTAATTAAACGATTTTCTTTACGGTGCCATTCCCTACTAATAGAAAATTCGGACTGATCTACAAGAAAAGATTCCTTTCTCAGCCAAGAATCAACTAAAGGAGTTAGAAGAAAATCAGCTTCTATGTGAGCAGAATCAGCCCCTGTTCTCAACAATCGATGCCCTGAGGTTCCATGAAAACCACCCATTAGGGCATCCAATGCATCCAAGAGAATCGATTTTCCAGCTCCTGTTTCACCAGTAAGAACAGTTAAGCCCTTATCAAAAGTCAATTCCAGACTATCGATAAGAGCTATGTTTTGAAGTCTTAGACCGAGAATCACGGTCATCACCATTAACCTAGTTAACGCTAGCGAGACAAAAGTGGTTTAAAAGGGGGCAAGGGTAAATCTGTGACCCTAAAAACTATGAATGAAGAACTTGGGGATTTCATCGAGGCATCAGGCCTTCTGAATTACGACCCTGAAGCAATCACAAAAATCTATAAAGGCCATCCAAAAAGGCTTTTAAAACGATTGTGGCAGACGTTGCTACCAATTGGATTATTTTTATTAGGAGTTTTTTGTGACAAAATCTTTGGACTCTTACAAAACCCTATAAGAACAAGAGCAAGAGCCAAAGAATTCTCTGAATTATTAGTAGCCCTAGGTCCAGCCTTTATAAAAGCTGGACAAGCACTTTCAACAAGACCTGACATAATTCCTACTGTAGTGTTAGAAGAACTGGCTCAACTTCAAGATCAATTGCCTGGTTTTAATAGTTCATTAGCGATGGCATGTATTGAAGAAGATCTGGAACAACCGATTGACAATATTTTTTTAGAATTAGAAAAACAACCAATTTCTGCTGCATCATTAGGCCAAGTTCATAAAGGAACATTAAAGAATGGAGAAAAGGTTGCTGTAAAGATACAAAGACCAGGTTTGAGAGAGCAGATAACTTTAGACCTATATATAGTTAGAAACATTGCAAAATGGTTAAACAAGAATATTGGTCTTATTAGAAGTGACCTTGTAGCATTAATCGATGAATTAGGAAAAAGAGTTTTTGAAGAAATGGATTATATTAATGAGGCTAAAAATGCTGAAAGGTTTGGAGAACTTCATAAACATAACAACAGAATTGCTGTGCCAAAAATATATAAAGAAGCAACAAGTAGAAGAGTTTTAACTATGGAATGGATTGAAGGAGTGAAACTAACAAACCTTAAAGCAGTGAAAGAATTAGGTATTGATCCAGACGAAATGATTGAAATAGGCGTCAATTGTAGTCTCCAACAATTATTGGAACATGGATTTTTTCATGCTGATCCTCATCCAGGAAATTTATTAGCTTTATCAGATGGTCGACTTTGTTATTTGGATTTTGGTATGATGAGTGAAGTAAATAGGGAATCAAGAACAGGATTAATACAAGCTGTTGTTCATCTTGTAAACAGAAGTTTTGATAAATTATCAAAAGATTTTGTACAATTAGGTTTCTTGTCTGAAAATGTGGATTTAAAACCTATTGTACCTGCATTTGAAAGTGTTTTTTCTCAAGCTTTAGAAATGGGTGTAAGTAAAATGGATTTCAAAACCGTAACTGATGATTTGTCTGGTGTGATGTATAAATTTCCTTTTAAAGTTCCTCCATATTATGCTTTGATAATCAGATCTTTAATCACTCTTGAAGGAATAGCTTTAAGTGTAGATCGAGAATTTAAAATATTAGGTGCAGCTTATCCATATTTTGCTAGAAGGCTAATGGAAGATACAGACCCACAATTAAGACAAAGCCTTAAAGAAATGTTATTTGATGGAAATGCTTTTAAATGGACAAGGCTAGAAGATCTAGTCACAAGTGCTGCTAGTCAAACAGATCTAAACATAGAAACATTGATAGATCAAATGTTAGATTTTTTATTCTCACAAAATGGAGGAATACTAAGAAAAGAGTTAGTCTCTACTATAATAAAAAAAATAGACTCAATAAGTTGGTATGCATTGAAAAAAGTAAAACAAAAAATACCAACTATATTACAAAAAAAAGATTCTCAATCCATCAATAGTGAACTAAAAAATGATCTTTTAGATATACAGCCACTTAAAGAAGCAATTAAAATCTTCGAAAGATTACCAGGCTTTAAATTAGAAATTCTAATAAGTCGTCTACCTAGATTGATAAAAGAACGTCAGGCTAGAAAAATGGGAATAGAAATAGCTCAAGGAATAGTTGAAAAAGGGGCCGTTAGACTTGTTAAGGTTGCAGCAGGAGTACCACAATAAATAATATGAACTCAAAAAAAATTATTACAAATATCTTATTCATTAATATTGCATCAACTGCTGCAATATTTTTGTCAACCGCAAAGGCCGCCGAAGAAATAGCTTTTGTCAACGGAGCCCTAATAAGAACAATATCGATAAAAAGTATAGAAAATCTGTCAAAAACAGGCAAGGCAACTGGACTATTAAAAGATATAATCAACTTCAGCAATCAAAACCCTCAAGAACTTGCGAATTTATTAAATCAACAATTCGAAATGCCTTTAGTGTTAACAAGCAGGCTTATGAATAGTAGTATAGGTAATGTCATAATAAAACGTATTACTAAAGTAATACATCCTATAAAAGTACCTGATACTTCGGTAAGTGTGCCAGCAATTAGAGCTGGAGTAATAAAAGGATTAGTTAAAGGAGAAGGAAAGATAAATTTAATAGGATTTCTGAAAGCATATCCAAATAAAGTAATGGCTGTGAATATACCAGCTCTTACAAAAGTGACAAATAAAGTCGATACAATCAACGATTTAGTGAAATTCTTTTCCGATTCACCCTTAGAAGGTTTAAAAAAAGGGAACGTTAAGCCTTAGATTTATAGCATTGCTGCTATGACAAGGTGTCACTAATAGAAAGAATCAAAGGAAAGTTGAACAAAACTCAGCTTTCTCCAAACTGGCCTGGGCTTATAGAAGCCTATAAACCATGGTTACCAGTATCAGAACAAACACCTGTTATTACCCTTAAGGAAGGAGCAACTCCTCTGATACGGATAAAATCAGTTGAAGCAATGATAGGTAAAAATGTTGAGGTTTTCGCAAAATATGATGGGTTAAACCCAACAGGTTCTTTTAAAGACCGTGGTATGACCATGGCAATAAGTAAGGCAAAAGAAGAAGGTTCTGAAGCTGTTATATGTGCAAGCACAGGGAATACATCGGCATCTGCTGCTGCATATGCAAGAAAAGCTGGAATGAGAGCCTTTGTTGTAATACCTGACGGATATGTAGCTCAAGGTAAATTAGCTCAAGCTTTAGTGTATGGAGCTGAAGTATTAGCTATTAAAGGAAATTTCGATCAAGCTTTAGATATTGTTAGAGAAATGGCTGTTAATTATCCTGTTAATCTGGTGAACTCAGTAAACCCTTATCGTATTCAAGGGCAAAAAACTTCTGCTTTTGAAATAATTGATTGCCTAGGAGAAGCCCCTGATTGGTTATGTATCCCAATGGGAAATGCTGGGAATATAACAGCATATTGGTTAGGATTTAAAGAATATTTTGAAGCAAAGAAATCAAAGAAATTACCTAAAATGATGGGCTTTCAAGCAAGTGGTTCTGCTCCTTTAGTTTTGAATACAATCGTAAAAAATCCGGAAACTATTGCAACTGCTATAAGGATTGGAAATCCTGTTAATCGTGAAAAAGCAATAGATGCAAAAAATTCAAGTCAAGGTGACTTTCTCGATGTTAGTGATAATGAAATTATTGAAGCTTATAAGTTACTTGGGAAAGAAGAAGGAATATTTTGTGAACCAGCCAGTGCTGCATCAGTGGCTGGTTTATTAAAAAGAAAGAATGAAATTATAGATGGATCAAAAATAGTTTGTGTATTAACAGGAAATGGTTTAAAAGATCCTGATTGTGCAATAAAAAATAATGATGCTATTTTTCGTTCAAATCTAGAACCTGATATCAACACAATTGCAAAAGTAATGGGATTTTGAATTTAAAACAAATAAACCTTAATAGAGCATTAAATTTTAACTGTGGAAAAACAATACTTAGATAGAGGGTTTCTGTGGAAAAAGAGATAAAACTTGTGATTAGTAGGATTTTCGTTATCCACTATTATTAAAATCTGTGGAATAAGAAATAATTTTCCACTAATGAGATTTGACTTTCCACAAGCTGAAAAAAAGAAAAGACTAGGTTTCACAGTGGTTCTGAAGAGATTTCCACTGTTTCCTCAACCCCTACTACTACTAATCTTTTATTTTTTTAATAAGTAATATAAGAAAGAAATAGAAGAAAATCTTTTTGGTTTAGTTCTGAAAACTTGGGATTCCCTTTTTTCGATTTGCTGGTTAAGTTGGCGATATGAAATTAATTTGCTCTCAAGATGAACTGAATACAGCTCTGCAGCTTGTAAGCAGAGCTGTTGCCTCTAGACCTACTCATCCTGTTTTAGCCAATGTTCTTTTAACTGCAGATGCTGGAACGAATCGTCTAAGTGTCACAGGATTCGACTTGAATCTAGGGATACAGACTTCTTTTACAGCAGCTATTGATGAAAGTGGAGCAATTACCTTACCAGCAAGGTTATTAGGAGAAATTGTTTCTCGATTATCTAATAACTCTCCTATCTCTTTAATTAGTTCTCAAGATTCTGAAGATGTTATTGATTTGAAAAGTGAAAGTGGAAGTTATCAAATGCGAGGTATGTCAGCTGATGAGTTCCCAGATCTACCTTTAGTTCAAAGTGGTACTTCTTTAAAAGTTAATCCTACTTGTTTATTACAAGCTATAAGATCTACCTTATTTGCAAGTAGTTCAGATGATGCAAAACAATTGTTGACAGGTGTTCATTTTATTTTTGAAGAAAATAATATGGAAGCAGCTGCAACTGATGGTCATAGATTAGCTGTTTTAGAATTAACAAATGCTTTAGAATCAGAAGTAATTGCTAGTTCAGAAGATAATATGGATTCTAAAAATTTTTCAGTAACATTACCTTCTCGTTCTTTACGTGAAGTAGATAAATTAATTTCATATTGGAAAGATGACAATCCTGTTAGTTTATTCTTTGATCAAGGACAAGTTGTTATTCTAGCAGTTGATCAGATTATTACTACTCGAACATTGGAGGGCGTATACCCTAATTACTCTCAATTAATTCCAAATGATTTTTCTAAGTCTATTATTTTAGATCGACGTTCATTTATAGCTTCACTTGAAAGAATCGCTGTTTTAGCTGATCAACATAATAATGTTGTAAAAATAAGTCTTGAAAATGGATCTGATCAATTAACAATTAGTGCTGATGCTCAAGATGTTGGAAGTGGTTCGGAATCTTTGGCTGTTCAATTTAAAGGAGATTCTCTTCAAATTGCATTTAATGTACGTTATTTATTAGATGGTTTAAAAGCAATTGATTCTGAACAAATCATGATCCAATGCAATGCATCAACATCTCCAGCTATTATATCTTCAAATAATAATATTAATGGATTTAAATATTTAATAATGCCTGTACAAATACGTTCTTAAATTGAGTGTTCCCGAACAATGCTTATTAAGTGATCTTCTTCATCACCGTGTTTTATGTGATCAGGGTATAGATCATGGTTTAGGCAATACTGCTTGGATGCATTTACCATGTCATAGATTATTAGGTTGGTCATCACGCCCTTCTTCATTAAAATTATCTAGGCATGTTTGGAGATTAAATCAATTACGAGGTATAGGTAGTCAAAAGGTGTTTGTTAAAGGTGATCCTTCTGTTACAGATCAACAAACTCTTGACCGATTACCTTCATTAATTGACGCAGATCTTTTAAATAAAAATGGAGAACGAATAGCTTCTATAGTTGATTTTGTATTTGAACCTAGAACTGGAAATATTGTTCATTATTTAGTCTCTCGCAGTGACCCTAGACTTCCTGGGACAAGTCGTTGGTGTTTTACTATTGATAAAATAAAAGATCAACAGCCAGGAATGGTTTCTTCGGATCTTTTATCTATAGATGATCTTCCATTGGTAAAAGCAAGTGTTAGACAAGATCTTTTACGTAGATCAAAAAATTGGAGAGAACAACTCCAAGAAATAAGTAATAAAGCAACTAATCGTCTTGAAGGTTGGCTCGAAGATCCTCCTTGGGATGATTCAATTGACCATTACGATGATTCTGAACAATTAATAGAAAATGATCCATTAGACGATTGGGATGATTATTTTGAAGAAGGATCTACTGATTCTTTGTCAGATTCAAAAAAAACTTCCTTTCGTTTTTCGAGAGATCAGGAACGAGAGGATCCCTGGATTTAAGCTACCCACTTCTCCTTATTTCTAAGTGACTAATTCTTTTTCCAAGTTGTCTGATTATGATGTATCTAAAGCTTTATCTGAAGAAGGCTTAACCAAAGCTGATTTTGAAGAAATTTGTAATCGCTTAGACCGACCACCAAATCGAACAGAATTAGGAATGTTTGGTGTTATGTGGTCTGAGCATTGTTGTTATAGAAATTCTCGCCCTTTATTAAAATTGTTTCCAACTAAAGGACCACGTATCTTAGTCGGTCCTGGTGAAAATGCCGGTGTTTTAGATTTAGGAGAAAATCAAAAATTAGTTTTTAAAATAGAAAGTCATAATCATCCTTCAGCAGTAGAACCTTTTCAAGGAGCTGCAACTGGTGTGGGTGGAATCTTGAGAGATATTTTTACGATGGGTGCACGACCAATTGCATTATTGAATGCATTAAGATTTGGCCCTCTTGAAGAAACTAAAAATATTAGTTTAATGCAAGGAGTTGTTTCAGGTATTGCACATTACGGTAATTGTGTAGGAGTTCCTACCATAGGTGGCGAAGTTGTTTTTGATAAAAGTTATTCAGGTAATCCTTTGGTTAATGCAATGGCTTTAGGATTATTAGAAACTAAAGATATAGTTTGTTCAGGTGCAGAGGGCGTTGGTTTTCCTGTTATGTATGTAGGAAGTACTACAGGACGAGATGGAATGGGAGGAGCTAGTTTTGCTAGTGCTGAATTAACAGATTCCTCTATAGATGATCGACCAGCTGTTCAAGTAGGAGATCCTTTTTTGGAAAAAGGTTTGATAGAGGCTTGTTTAGAAGCTTTTAAAAGTGGAGATGTTATTGCAGCGCAGGATATGGGTGCAGCAGGTCTTACTTGTAGTTGTGCAGAAATGGCAGCTAAAGGAGGTTTAGGAATAGAACTTGATTTAGATCTTGTTCCAGCTCGGGAAACAGGAATGACTGCTTATGAATTTTTACTTTCAGAGTCTCAAGAAAGAATGCTTTTTGTTGTAAAACCTGAAAGTGTTGATTTTTTAATTAATAAATTTACTAAATGGGGTTTACAAGCAAAGGTAGTTGGACGAGTTTTAGAGGAAAAAGTTGTTCGGGTTTTACATAATTCTAAAATTTCTGCTGAAATACCATCTAATGCATTAGCTGATGATACTCCGATTAATAATCATGAATTATTAAATAAGCCACCTGAACAAATTTTATCTCATTGGAATTGGAATGAAAATACTTTACCCTCTGTATACGTTAATGGAATTGCCGAGTCTTTAAATAATCAATTTCATAAGCCTCTTTCTTGGAATCAAGTTTTATTAGAATTATTAGATAATCCCTCTATTGCTTCTAAACGATGGATATATCAACAATATGATTATCAAGTTCAATCAAATACAATTATTCCACCAGGTATAGCAGATGCAGCAGTTGTTAGATTACGTCCACAATTAAACACTAAACCTTCTGTACCTATTAATCGTGGAATTGCAGCAGTTGTTGATTGTCCTAATCGATGGTCTTATTTAGATCCAGAGCGAGGTGGCATGTATGCGGTTATTGAAGCAGCAAGAAATATTAGTTGTGTAGGTGCGGAACCACTTGCTATTACAGATAATTTAAACTTTCCTTCTCCAGAAACACCTTTTGGATATTGGCAACTTGCGATGTCTTGTAGAGGTATATCTACAGCTTGTAAGGCATTTAATACGCCAATTACTGGAGGTAATGTTTCTTTATATAATGAGATAAGATTAGAGAATGGTAAACTACAACCTATTCATCCCACACCAGTAATTGGGATGGTTGGTTTGATAAATAATCTAGATTTACTTTGTGATCAAAGTTGGAAAAATGATAATGATTCTATTTGGATGATTGGAATTCCTATTGAGACCTCTATGCCATTAGATTCTCGGATTACTCTTGGAGGAAGTACCTTTTTAGAGCATATTCATGGTTTAATATCTGGTAGACCTCCAACAATTGATCTGCAACTTGAATTATCAATTCAATCATTTTTGCGAGAATCAATAATGAATGGATATCTTTCTTCAGCTCATGATATCAGTGATGGTGGGCTTGCTGTTTGTTTGGCTGAGTGTTGTATTTCTTCAGGGTTAGGTGCTCATATTGAATTACCATCTAGTGAGATTCGCTTAGATCGTTTATTATTCGCAGAAGGAGGCGCAAGAATATTAGTTAGTGTTGCTAACGAAAAAATTATAGATTGGAAAGCTTTATTGAACTCTACAAATAAAAATAATCCTAAACCTGTAGAAGTTAGTTATCTTGGTAAAGTAAAAAAGGATTCAGGTTTAATTGTTTCGCAAATAAATCAAAGACTCATTGATTTATCTGTATCTGTTCTTAAAGAAACCTTTGAATTTGCCATCCCTCGACGAATAATTTCATAGAGTTGTTTTCTAATGAAATTTTTAATCAGATTTCGTTTTAAGGAGATTTAATTGGCATGTGTGGCATCGTTGGAATAGTATCCAGGGAGCTGGTCAATCAGCAGATATACGACAGCTTATTATTGCTTCAGCATCGAGGGCAGGATTCAACAGGAATCGCGACTATGGATGGAAGTGTATTCCATTTGTATAAATCGCAAGGTCAAGTTCGCGAAGCTTATAGAACAAGAGACATGCGCTCTCTGCGAGGAAATTTAGGACTAGGTCATGTTCGTTATGCCACTAAGGGAGCTGCTGATAGAGAAGAAGAGGCCCAGCCTTTTTATGTAAATGCTCCTTATGGAATTATTCTTGTTCATAATGGCAACTTGACCAATACGCGCGAGCTTGAAAGAGATTTATTTAATATTGATAGACGCCATACAAATACATCAAGTGATACAGAGATGTTATTAAATGTTTTGGCGACAGAATTGCAATCTCAAATTCAAGGAAAAAAATTAACCGTTGAAGATATTTTTGAAACTGTGAAATCTTTACATAAGCGTGTTGAAGGTTCATACGCATCTGTTGCTCTAATAGCAGGCCATGGAATGTTGGCTTTTAGAGATCCATTTGGGATACGGCCACTTGTTTTAGGTGAAAGAAAAAATATTTATAATAAGTCGGAATGGATAGTTGCAAGCGAGTCCTTGGTTTTAGAAAATAATGATTATAAAATTGTTAGAGATGTTGATCCTGGTGAAGCTATATATATTACAAATGAAGGTCATTTTTATTCCCATCAATGTTCTGCTAATCCAAAGCTTAATCCATGCTCATTTGAATATGTTTATTTAGCTAGACCTGATTCAATAATGAATGGAATATCTGTTTATGAAGCAAGGCTTAAAATGGGGGATTATCTTGCGGAAACTATTAAGCAAAATATTAGAACAGGAGATTTAGATGTCGTTATGCCTATACCAGATTCTTCTCGGCCTGCAGCTATCCAAGTTGCAAGACAATTAGGAATTGAATACCGTGAAGGCTTTTTTAAAAATCGATATATTGGAAGAACTTTTATTATGCCTGGGCAATCGCAAAGAAAAAAATCAGTTCGTCAGAAGTTAAATGCAATGAGTACAGAATTTAAAGGTAAAAATATATTGATTGTTGATGATTCTGTTGTTCGTGGCACTACTTCAAAGGAAATTGTTCAAATGGCACGCTTGGCTGGCGCAAATAGTGTAACTTTTACTTCAGCAGCACCTCCGGTTCGTTATCCACATATTTATGGAATAAATATGCCTAATCGTAGTGAATTGATTGCCTATAACCGTAGTATCAAGGAAATAGAAAACTTATTACTAGTAGACCATTTAGTATATCAAGAAGTATCTGATTTAGAAAAATCTATACTGGAAAATACAAATATTAAAGAACTTGATATGTCTTGCTTTACAGGACATTATGTTACTGGAAATATCACTCAAGAATATCTTGATTGGGTTGAATTATCTTATTCTTCATAGTCATTTTCTTGTATTAGCGGCACTAATTGTTCTAATAATTCATTTTCTTTAAGTGGTAATATAGTCTTATGAGAGTATTTGGAAGATTGTATATCTAATTCTTTTGCATTAATACGTCCATTTCTACCTTTATTAGTTACAATTCCAATAATTTGATCGCCACTGCATATATCAATAACCCTATCGTTCACTTTTTTTGAATCTTTTAAATCCATTGCCAATTCACCTAGACTGCCTCTTTCACATGCTCTAATAGATTTTATTAATATTTTAGTTATAACCCCTCTTTCTGTTCCTAATAATAAGGATTTATTGGCATTAGGTTGATTTGAAACAGCTCCTATAATTAATTCATCTGGAAATAACCTAATTGCCATTGGTCCTTGGGCAAGTTTACCCATGATGGGCATTGAAACATTATTAACTATTAATCGCAATAATCTTCCTATATTAGTTGCGAGTATTACATCACCTTCAGGATAACAAAGTACAGCTGATTTTAAAATCACACCGTCTTTTAGTTTTAAAATTGTTGATGCACGACCTGATAGGTCTATAACATCTTCTAACGATAATCGTTTAAATCTCCCATCGCTACTTAGTAGTCCAAGGTCAGCTTTTTCATTGGAATTTAGAGGTAATAGATTTACGACCTTATCTCCTTCTAATCCTCCGGGTAAGAATCGTTCTATTTGTCCTGGCTGTTGACCTGAAAATTCCCATTTAACCATTGCAACTCTTCCACTTGCTGTAATCGCTAGAAGCTTTGGTTTTTTTTCAATAGGCCAAATTAGAATTGCTGGAGCTGGTTCATCACCGATTGCACAACTAGCATTTAAGTGCAATCTTCCTAGTATTTGAGGACTAATGACTTTTACTTGATAGTCATTTTGAATTAATAATTTTCCATCAATTGGGAGAGCTTCTAGAGCTTGTTTTCGTTGCAGTTCAACGTTTGGCCTTTGATTAGCATTCCTTTCAGCTACTAATTCATCACCTCCTTCAATTAGACGTGTTTTTCGTTTATTTCCAAAACATTTTTTTAAATTTTTAAATTCAATTATTAGAGCTTCTAGTAATTTACTTCTATCTTCTAATAAAATTTCAAGTTCATTTTTTTTGATTCTTAAATCTTTAACTTCTTCATGAAGGTTTGATTTCTCTAAACTTGTAAGTCTTCTTAATGGCATTGCTAGAACAGCTTCGGATTGCTTTTCTGTTAAATCAAGTTTTACCATTAATTTGGCTTTTGCTTGTTGAGCATCTTTTGCATTCTGAATTAACTCAATTACCTGTTGCAAATTGTTCAAAGCTTTGATCAAACCTTCTAATGTTTCTAATCGATTTAATGTCTTATTCAAAGAGAACTTGGTTCTTCTGATAAATGTTAACTCTCGGTATTCAAGAAAATTCTCTAATAATTCCCTTAGTGATAACTGTTTTGGTTGCCCGTTGACAATGGCTAAAAGAATTGCTCCAAAATTACTTTGAAGAGAAGTTCTCCTATGCAAATCATTTAATATTTTTTCTGGATCTGTGTCTCTTCTTAATTCAACTAAAACCCTCATTCCATCACGGTCACTTTCATCTCTTATATCGGCAATACCTCCGATTTTGTTATCATTTACCATTTCTGCTAATTTTTCTATCCACCCCGATTTACTTAATTGAAAGGGTAATTCAGTAATTACAATTCCATTTCTGCGGTGTTTGCCTTTTCCAGGTTGTATTTCTTCAATATGAGCAATTCCTCTCATTGGAATACTTCCTCTTCCTTTTAAATATGTTTCTTTTATGCCATTGCCGATTAAAATTTCTCCCCCTGTTGGGAAATCGGGTCCAGGAATAATTGATAATAATTTTTCATCACTTAGCTCTGGGTTCTTTATAAGTGCAATCAACCCATCTACAACTTCAATAAGATTATGAGGAGGAATACTTGTTGCCATTCCAACTGCAATACCTGAGCAGCCATTTAGAAGTAAAAATGGAAGTTGCGCAGGTAGTACGGTTGGTTCTTGTTGTGAACCATCGAAATTAGAAGCAAAATCTACAGTTTCTGACCCTATTTCATCTAAAAGTGCTTGATTAGCTATAGGTGCCAAACGAGTTTCTGTATATCTCATTGCAGCAGGTGGATCATCATCTACTGATCCAAAATTTCCATGTCCATTCAAAACTGGATATCTGCTAGAAAAACTTTGAACTAATCGAACTAGAGCGTCATAAACAGCCTGGTCTCCGTGTGGATGATATTTTCCGAGAACATCACCAACTACTCGAGCGCATTTTCTATAAGGCCTATCTGGTGTTAGTCCAAGTTCATGCATTGCATAGAGGATCCTCCTTTGAACAGGCTTCAGACCATCTCTTGCGTCAGGAAGCGCTCTACCTACGATTACGCTCATGGCGTATTCCAGATATGAACGCTGCATTTCTTGATGCAGAGAAATAGGTTGGAGGCGCTCGTTGGCCATCCAGTTAGGGGATTAGAAGTCGGATAAGGTTCAGCCTACTGACCAATTTCTTTTCAACCACTGTTATGTCTTAATTCTCGTCTGCGAAATCAGAGTTTGCAACCGCTTTTTCTATATCAGAGACCAATTGGGGATGAGAAAAAAGCTTTTTGGTTGCTTTTTGGAGGCGAAAACCCCATAGTTGTTCTTTTTGATATTTCACTGAAACGTAATTCGGGTTTTGCATAAGAGCTTGTTTCGCTAGTTCTATGGATTCAGTGTTTTTTGGTTCATTTGCATTTAAAGCTGCTGCCAATGCAAGCATTGGTTCTGCATTTTTACTTATCTTCAATGCCTTTCTTAAAACCCTTATTGATTCTTGTGTTTTATTTAGTTCAAATAAGACTATTCCTTGATTGTTTATCGCTTCCCAAAATGTAGACTTTAAATCTGATGCTTCTTTAAAAGCTTCTACGGCTTTTTTTAATTCATTAAGCATTATATGCGCATTACCTAATCGGAAGTAGGCTCCAGCATTATTCGGTTCAATTTTTAATCCACCATTTAGGAATATTAATGCATCTTTGGGTTGTTTTTGTTCTAAGGAGATAGATGCTTGTGCAAACCATATGCTTGCTAAATTTGGATTTAATTCTTTTGCTCTTTCAAGAGATAAATTTGCTTTTGAGAGTTGTTTGTTTCTGATTTGTGCTTCAGCAAGGATTGACCAAAGACGATAGTCTTTTGGGTTTAATTTTACGGCTAGTTTTCCTAAACGTAAGGCTTCTTTTGCTTGTCCAAGTTTAATTAATTGAGCTGCGGTTTTTCCAACACTGATACCTGTATTTTTGAGATTTTGAGTGTTTGGTAAAAATACATAAGGAACTAACGCTTTTGATGGCTCTGTAAAAATTATTGTGAAAACAATAAAACAACCTGTTAATAATAGTCCAGAATTTTTTAGTTTTTTGATTTGAAAATGCATTGGCATTATTCTTCAATACCAGGAATAGTTTTGTAGTGGTTTGTTGCCATTGCATTTCGCCGCCACATCCAAGGTTTGATTCGTTTTAAAGCAGATCCTTTTAATTGTCTTTGCCATTGACTGTCATCCCAAGAGATTGCTTGGTCTTTGGTTAGATTTAAAACCCAATCATTCGGAATGACATCCGGGTCTGTGCTGCTTTCTATTTTGTAATCATTCCATGGACAAACTTCTTGACAGATGTCACATCCAGCCACCCAGTTACCCATGGATGATGTGATTTCTTGAGGTAAGGATGTATTTCTATTTTCAATAGTGTGATATGCCAGACAAAGGCGAGAATCAATGACAAATGGTTCATGTATGGCTTTTGTAGGACATGCGTCTAGACAGGATTCACATTTCCCGCATAGTGGCTTGGCGGGTTGATCAGGAGTTAGATCTTCTGTGGTTAACAGATGACCAATAACCATCCATGACCCATTTTTACGATTAATCAAATTGCTGTTTTTTCCTATCCATCCAATTCCTGCTTCTTCTGCCCAGGCTTTGTCTAATAGTGGGCTTGTGTCAACACAGATTCGCCATTTGCAGTTTGGTCGTTGGCTTTCTAACCATTTTCCAATTCGTTTAAGTCGTGTCTCTATCACTTTGTGATAATCCTTGCCCCATGCATAACGAGCGATAGAAAGGGTTTTTGGAGACTTTCGAGCATTTACGTAGTAGTTCAAGCCTACGGCTAACAAACTTTTTGCCCCTTCTAATAATTCTTCTATGTTTTGTCTTCTAGATGCTTTCATCCAGTTCATGTCTGCCTGATTTCCTGCATTCAGCCATCTTTGTAAGGCTTGTGTTCTTAGTTTTATTCGTTCTCCTCCAGGAACTGTTGCAATACCAACAGGATTAAATCCTTCAAGTTTTGCTTTGTTTTTTAGCTTTTCACTCAGTTCGTTTTGAGCTTTTTTCTCTTTCACTGGTATGGATTTGGAGGTTTGAGTGTTGGGTTCAGTTAGTTGCTTGGGTTGTTTTATTGAGTTGCGGCTGCTTCGGGTTTTATGTTTCTTGGCTTTACTAGCTTTGGTTTAAAACACCTGTTGTGACTGAATTTGGCTAACTTGGTTAAATAACCTAAGCCAAAGGGATCACATCTTTAATTGGTGCAGTCCACTCCCAGACCAGATCTAGCTCTTACCGCAAGGCTTCAGCAAGATCTTAAAAATGACCTGATCGCAGGTTTGTTGGTGGTCATACCATTGGCCACAACTATTTGGTTGTCGACCGTTGTCAGTCGATTTGTACTGGCTTTTTTGACTTCGATTCCAAAGCAACTCAATCCATTTATTACTCTTAATCCCCTTCTTCAGGATTTGATTAATCTTGCTTTGGGTTTGACAGTCCCTTTGTTGGGAATTTTGTTGATTGGCTTGATGGCTAGAAATATTGTTGGTCGATGGTTGTTGGAATTTGGCGAAGGAACTCTTACTCGTATTCCTTTGGCTGGATCTGTATATAAAACTTTGAAGCAGTTGCTAGAAACATTTTTGAGAGATAATTCCTCTCGTTTTCGTCGAGTTGTATTGGTTGAGTACCCTCGAGAAGGTTTATTTAGTGTTGGTTTTGTTACTGGAGTAGTAGGGCCTTCTCTTCAGCCTGAATTAGACCAATCTTTGCTCAGTGTTTTTATTCCTACCGCTCCTAACCCCACAACAGGTTGGTATACCCTGGTTCCAGAAGATTCAGTTAAAGATTTAAATATTTCTGTAGAGGATGCTTTTCGCACCATCATTTCAGCAGGAATTGTAAATCCAGACGACCGAGAAGTACCTGTCAATCGAAGTTTTTCGAGTTTATTTGCTCAATTGCGAGCTACAACTACTACTTCCTCAACCTCTTCTAAAGGTTGATTTTGTTTGGAATAAGTCTTTATTATTATGCAGGCTAAATCAATTTCACGTGAACTTGCTTTATTGATTTTGGGTCAGATTCCAGAAGATCAAACCAAAAAATTTACTTTAGATTCTTTAGAAGGTTTGTTAAATACAGCCTTAGAAAGCCTTGTTCAGTATTGGCGTGATGGATTGGACTCTTCAGCCGAAAAACTTGTACTAGCACAACAATATTTATTTGATAGTGAACTTCAAGACAATGATAAAAATTCGCTTGTTAATGTTCGCTTTCATTTGCAATCTTCATTAACTGAAGCAGAAAATGTTTTAAATGGTCTGTCGGCAAGCTTGGATCTTCCAAGATTGCTTGCTTTAAGTGATCAAAGAGAAATACAGAAAGGAACAATGCAAAGGGTTGTTTTAGTTTTGGAACAACGTTCTACTATTGATTCTCGCTTAGATGATGTTATGGAAGGTTGGCGTTTGAAACGATTGCCTCGCATTGATCGAGATATTTTGAGATTGGCTGTAGTAGATCTCCATAATCTAGATATCCCCCCTGCAGTAGCTTGCAATGAAGCAGTAGATCTTGCAAATCGCTATAGTGATGATCAGGGAAGAAGAATGATTAATGGAGTTTTGAGAAGATTACAAAATGCCTTTCCCGGAAATCTAAACTAATGCAATACGACGAGCTAACTCGTAAATATATTGACACTTCAGATGTTTCAGTTGCTGAGACAAATGATTCAGAAATAACAGATGCAGATGGAACAGATAATTCTCTTGAATGGGCGAGAGAAGCATATGCACGTTTGAAACAACAGCAGCAACACCAGAAACAGATTTCTCAAGAAGCTGATACAGCCAAGGCTAACAAAGAATTTTATACTTCTAAACAAGATTCAAATTTGAATACTGATGGACATATTTCTTTACCTTTAGATTCAATATCTGAAGTGAAAGATGTTCAACCATCTCAACAAATAGAAGAATATCAACAAAACCCAAAAGAACTTTTACCTCATACTTCTCTTGAGGATCAAGCACCTCGTCTTGGTAGCTTTGATGATACATTTACTTGGTCTGCTGAGGTTCTTGCTGCACAAGGACTTGAAGTCAATGAAGTATCAATAGAAGAAATTGATTGGCTAGGTAGATTAAGACGTGGCTTAGAAAGTACACGCAAGGGTTTTGTTACTCAACTTTTAGATAAACTTGGAGATGACCCTTTAACTCCAGAAGATCTAGACGAATTAGAAACTTTATTATTACGTTCAGATGCTGGTGTAGAGGCGACTGATCAAGTCCTTGAAGTATTAAGACGCAAATTAAATGAAGAGGTATTAGATTCTAAAGAAGGATTACGTTTTTTGAAAGAACAACTTTGTCAACTTATTGATCTTCCAATCAAAGCAAGCGGGTCTGATTTGTTAGCACCTAAAAGAGGCGCTTTAAATATTTGGTTAATTGTTGGAGTTAATGGTGTTGGTAAAACTACTACTTTGGGAAAATTAGCTAATTTATCTGAAAGAAGTGGATATTCTACTTTAATAGCAGCAGCAGATACATTTCGTGCAGCAGCAGTTCAACAATTGCAAGTTTGGGCTAAAAGAAGTGGTGTGTCTGTAATTTTTAATGCTTCTATTAATGCCGATCCAGCAGCAGTTGTATTTGATGCAATTGGGGCGGCTCGAGCAAAAGGTTCAGATTTGTTATTGGTAGACACTGCTGGACGTTTACAGACAAAAAATAATTTAATGGAAGAACTTCAAAAAATTCGACGCATAATTGACAAATTAGCACCTCAGGCAAATGTTGAATCCTTGTTGGTTCTAGATGCTAGTCAAGGTCAAAACGGTTTACGTCAAGCAATGGCTTTTGCTAAATCAGCCAAATTAACTGGTGTTGTCATAACCAAATTAGATGGCACCTCAAGAGGTGGAGTTGCATTAGCCGTTGCTTCAGAAGCTAAATTACCAATACGTTTTATAGGAGCAGGTGAAGGCATCCGAGATCTGAGACCTTTTAAAAGCTTTGAATTTGTTGAAGCTCTTTTAGCAAAGCGTTAATTTGCTTTTCTTTTACTTATAATTTGCTACATTTTTAATTCTGCATTGCTAGTGCAGTGAGCAATAACCCGCCTAGACGACCTCCATCTTCAAAAATTCATAGCATTCCGCAATCAATTACTGCATTGGAATCTTTGCGGGAACTTCTAGATAGTTTGTCCAATGAGCAACGTTCTAATCAAGATTTATTGGCATCTTTGTGTTTTGCTTTGAGAAGTTTTACAAATTTATATCGTTTTTTAGAACTGGTTCCAGTTGTTGTTTCTCGTTTGGTTGGTGTTCAAGGTTCTTTATTAGTTCCTTTTCATGACGATGGTCGTATTTGGAGAGAACAGCTTCAGGCTGTTCCTCCAGAGATGTGTCAGGAACTTTTACGTCAATTAGGTGCTTTTGAATCTGGCAGGGCTCGTGGATTTGGGTTTGAAGAATCTCAATTAGTTGAGTTAGATTGTTTGGTACAGCGTAATTTGTCAGATGCAGGAATTTTTGCTACTTCACTTGTAGCTCGAGGAAGGCAAAGAGGCCGTTTATATCTATTTAACCCTATGGGATCAATTGTATGGAGTGATATTCATAGAAGGCATGTGCAATTAGTGGCTGATATCACAAGTGTTGCATTAGAAAATGATTCAATCATTGAAGAGCTGCGAAGTCATGAAGGTGTAGATAGCCAACTGAGTATTGGAGCTGAAATTCAAGCTCAATTTTTACCTGATAGATGTCCAATTATTGAAGGTACTCAGTTGGCTGCTCGATGTAGACCTGCTTTTCAAGTGGGAGGAGATTATTACGATTTTATGCCTACTCGACCAGAATTAGTTGGACGTAGAAGGCAGAGAGGTAGATGGGCTTTGATGATCGGAGATGTAATGGGTAAAGGAGTCCCTGCTGGTTTGTTGATGACAATGCTTAGGGGAATGTTGCGAGCAGAAGTTTTAAGTGGGTTACCACCTGATCGAATTTTGCATGATTTAAACCAGCTCGCAGAAGAAGATTTGGCACAATCACATAGGTTTGTTACCCTTTTTTATTCTGATTATGACCCGCGAACTCGTAGACTTCGTTATGCAAATGCAGCTCATAATCCTCCGCTTCTTTGGAAAGCACAGCAAAAATCTATCTGTAGATTAGATGCCCCTGGATTATTAATTGGATTGCAATTAGAAGCAGAATATGGATGTGGTGAAATTGTTCTAGAAACAGGTGATGTTTTGTTGTATTACACTGATGGAGTGACTGAGGCGCCTGGAATCACTGGAGAGCGCTTTGGTGAAGATAGGTTAATTCGTCATCTTGATGAATCATCTAGAAATTGTTCAGGTGCGCAACAGATTCTTGATCAACTTTTTACCCGTTTAGATCGCTTTGTTGGTACAGATAATCAGTTGGAAGATGATGCTTCGATGGTTGTTTTTAAAATTAATGATGACCTTTTGTTGCCTGGGCTTAAAGAGGCATGATCGTGACAATTAGCCTCTTGGTTGATTAGTTTAGATATCAAACAAGGAATATTGGCATTGACTGAGACTTGGAGCGATAGGTTTGACGAGGGCTTGAATCCCTTTATAGAGCGTTTTAATGCCTCTATTGCTTTTGACATAGCTTTATTAGAGGAAGATTTAAATGGTTCTATTGCTCATGCCCGAATGCTAGCGAAATGTGGCGTGATTACTGATCAAGAGGCAACAGACTTAGAAAGAGGTCTTGAGCAAATTCGTAAGCAATTTGAGTGTGGGGAATTTCAACCCACTGTTTCAGATGAAGATATTCATTTTGCTGTTGAAAAGCGATTAATTGATTTATTGGGTCCTGTGGCTAAAAAATTACACACTGGTAGAAGTAGAAATGATCAAGTAGCTACAGATATAAGGCTTTGGTTAAGAAGTCAAATTGACCTTCTTGATATTGATCTTGAAAGGTTTCAGAAAGCCCTATTAAATCAAGCTCAAAGTCATCTTTACACTTTGATTCCAGGCTATACGCATCTTCAACGAGCTCAACCTTTGTCGCTTGCCCATCATCTTTTGGCTTATATTGAAATGATTCAAAGAGATAGAAATCGGTTGCATGATGTTAGAGCAAGGGTTAATATATCTCCATTGGGAGCAGCTGCATTAGCAGGTACTTCTGTTACTATTGATCGCCGTGAAACTGCAAAAATTTTAGATTTTTCAAGTATTTATCTAAATAGTTTAGATGCAGTAAGTGATAGAGATTTTGCTGTTGAGTTTGCAGCAGCTGCTTCATTAATTTTGGTACATCTTAGTAGATTGTCAGAAGAAGTGATTTTTTGGGCATCTGAAGAGTTTGCATTTGTTTGTTTAACCGATCGATGTGCAACTGGAAGTAGTTTGATGCCTCAAAAGAAAAATCCTGATGTTCCTGAATTGGTTCGAGGTAAATGTGGAAGGGTTTTTGGTCATTTACAAGGACTTTTGACCATGATTAAAGGATTGCCGCTTGCATATAACAAGGATTTTCAAGAAGACAAAGAAGCTCTTTTTGACACAGTTCGTACTACACGGGATTGTGTAGAGGCTATGTCAATTCTTTTTGAAGAAGGATTGGAATTTTGTTCTGACCGATTAGCTAGAGCTGTTGAATCAGATTTTTCTAATGCTACTGATGTTGCTGATTACTTAGTTGCTAAGCAAGTTCCTTTTAGAGATGCCTATCAAATGGTTGGACGAGTTGTTAAGCATTGCCTGCAAGAAGGGATTTTATTGAGGGAGCTCACACTGAAGCAATGGCAAAACTTTTATCCAGGCATAGAAGAGGATATTTATGAAAAACTAGCTCCAAACCAAGTTGTGGCCTCAAGAAATACCGAAGGTGGTACAGGTTTTGGTCGGGTTCAGGAGCAATTGGAATCATGGTCAATTCGCTTTGGTTCCCAAAAATAATGATTTAAAGGCTTGTCCCGGTTTACGCTATGGCAGTCATTAAGTGAAATGATTCTTTCAAGGGTCATCCACATGTGACTTTTCCGGTCCAATAGGCCCATTACTGTTTAGGTCCACAAGTCAAGTGAGTATTTTTGTTGGCAATTTGCCCTTCCGCGCTGAGCAGGAAGATGTCGTTGAGTTGTTTGCCTCTTTTGGTGAGGTAACCAACTGTTCTCTTCCATTGGAGCGAGATACAGGACGTAAAAGAGGTTTTGCCTTTGTTGAAATGGTTGATGAAGCAGCTGAGGCTGCTGCCATCGAGGCTCTTCAAGGAGCTGAAATGATGGGTCGACCATTGCGTATCAACAAAGCAGAACCTCGTGGTAGTGCTCCACGAAGAGGTGGCGGCTACGGCGGCGGCGGCT